>BJUT01000055.1 GCA_007988745.1 Pseudoalteromonas atlantica | reverse complement strand
ATAGCTGATAGCTTTAACACTTATCTATCAAAGCTTAAAAAACCTGCTTGCTTAATTATCCATCTAAGCGTAAAATGCGCGCTCATTTCGGCTTTTACACTATTAATTCCTTGCCTTAAACCGACCGGCCGAAACGGTAGAAGGCTCTATTAACCGTAAGGAATATCCATGCGTCATTACGAAATCGTATTCATGGTTCACCCTGATCAGAGTGAGCAAGTATCTGGTATGATCGAACGTTATACTGGTTCTATCACTGAAGCTGGTGGTACTATCCACCGTCTTGAAGACTGGGGCCGTCGTCAACTGGCTTACCCAATCAACAAGCTTCACAAAGCTCATTATGTTCTTATGAACGTTGAAGCACCTACTGAAGTAATCAGCGAGCTAGAAACTACTTTCCGCTACAACGATGCAGTGCTTCGTAACTTAGTTATGCGTACTAAAAATGCAGTAACTGAAGCGTCTCCTCTTGCAAGAGAAGAGAAGAAAGAAGCACCAGCTGCTTAATTGTTTTGAGTCCTAGCATGGCACGTAGTCAGCAGTTAGTGTAATGGTTAGCCCATATATGAATCAGCTGGTTATATCGGGGGTTGTTTGTAAAACACCCAAGTTTAGCCAAAGCCCTGCAGGCATACCGCATTGTATTTTTGTTGTAGAACATAAATCGATGCAAACCGAAGCAGATCTTAACCGTAATAGTTACGTTAGGCTTCAGGTTGTTGCCAGTGGTAAGCAAATGCAACAACAGACTCAACATTTGCACGTTGGGCAGGCATTGCAAGTGAGTGGTTTTTTAAATCGCCACGAAGGTCGTAACGGCCTTAGCCAATTGATTTTGCATGCTCAGCATATAGAAAGAATTATTTGAGGAATTAATCTCATGGCACGTTATTTCAGACGTCGTAAGTTCTGCCGCTTTAAAGCGGAAGGCGTACAACAAATCGATTACAAAGATCTAGCTACTCTTAGAAACTATGTTACAGAAAGTGGCAAAATCGTACCTAGCCGTATTACAGGTACTAGCGCTAAATACCAGCGCCAGCTAGCAACTGCTATTAAGCGTGCTCGCTACTTAGCCCTTCTTCCATACACTGACTTACATAAGTAAGCAGCGGATTAACAGTTTTTAAAAGGTGTAGAAACATGCAAGTTATTCTACTAGATAAGATCGCTAACCTAGGTGGCCTAGGTGACCAGGTTGTTGTTAAATCTGGCTTCGCACGTAACTTCCTTTTCCCGCAAGGTAAGGCAGTTCCTGCAACTAAAGCAAACATTGAAACGTTTGATGCTCGTCGCGCAGACTTAGAAGCGAAAATCGCTGAACAGTTAACTGCAGCACAAGCACGCGCTGACAAACTAGAAGCATTAGCAGAAGTTACTTTAGTATCTAAAGCTGGTGACGAAGGTAAGCTATTCGGTTCAATCGGTACTCGTGACATCGCTGACGCTATCTCAGCTGTTGGTGTTGAAGTTGCTAAATCAGAAGTTCGTTTACCTCACGGTACTATCCGTGAAACTGGCGAATTCGACGTTGCAATCGCAGTACACTCAGACGTAACAGCTACTATTAAAGTAATCGTTATTGCTGAAGCTTAATTTTTAATTAAGCCCAAAAAGCCGTGCTTTTAGCGCGGCTTTTTTGTATCTAAAATTCCTCTTTAATACCCATCTAATAGCTCTATATAAAATTATTTAACTATTTTTATTATTAGTTTAAACCTTTCTTGTCTGTCTTTGCGTCTTAGTAATCAATACACTCATTAATACACGTTTTTAAATAAAAATAATTAAAAGGCGACATCACGGATGTTACACACAAAACCCGAGCACACGCCCCTATGCGACCTTGCACTCATTGAGCGTGTTAAAGCGGGGGATCAAAATGCCTATAAGGCATTATATGAGCTGCATATAAAGCGTGTTTACGGTTTATGTTTGCGCTTATTGGCCGATGAAGCGCACGCTGAAGATGCTGCCCAAGAGGTGTTTGTGCAGGTGTGGCATAAAATAGCGCAGTTTGACGGGCGCTCACAATTTTCTACTTGGTTATACAGCGTAGCAAGCAACATTGCGATTAGTTATGTACGCAAGCATAAAAGCTGGTTAAACAAAGTAGTGAGCATAGAACAAAGCGGTATGGATGAGCAAAGCGCGCAAAGTTGTAAAGGATTAAACGGGTTAGATAAATTAATTGTTCGCCTACCAGAGCGCGCCCGCATGGTGTTTGTTTTATATGCCATTGAAGGCTACCGCCACGAAGAAATAGCCCAGCAATTGGGAATGGCAGTGGGGTCGAGTAAGTCGCAATATCATCGTGCAAGGCAGTTATTACAAGAGTGGTACGAGTATGAGTAAACAAAATTTTGATGACTACTTAAACGAGTCTTTAAACAATTTAAATAAAGACATAGCGCCCAATAAAGCACTTTGGCAGGGCATTGAGCACG
The DNA here is from genome assembly GCA_007988745.1 of Pseudoalteromonas atlantica. GTDB lineage: Bacteria > Pseudomonadota > Gammaproteobacteria > Enterobacterales > Alteromonadaceae > Pseudoalteromonas > Pseudoalteromonas atlantica. The sequence continues at coordinate 21,610 of BJUT01000055.1, read as the reverse complement.
CCATAGTTACAGCTAAGCCACCTGCTGTTAAAGCGCCATTATGGCCTAAATTGAGCGCTATTGCTGCGTGCAGTGCAGCGGCGTTATTAGCAATAAATATATTTATGAGCAATAACGAGCCAAGCCAAGTGGCTGCTATGAGCGATTATTTTAAAGCGCAAAAGCAAAGTTTATTAGTGCAGTACAAAAACCTGGATGCACTTACTAATAACTGGCAAGCACAGTTACAAGAGCTTGAAGAAGCAGAGCAAGCAATTAAACAGGCACTTGAAAGCGAGCCACAAAATCAGGCATTACTGACCATGTTGGCGCAAGTTTACCAGCAACAACTCGACTTAATTAACAAGGTGCATGCACCGCGTTGGCAGCAAATATAGGGGAATAACATGAAAGCAATTTTACTTGGGCTAAGCCTATTACCACTGAGCGTTTTAGCGGGCGAAAAAATAGATAAGCAAATAGAGGTGCCAAACGGCGGCACTATTTTTATTGAAAACCAACGCGGCGATGTAAACATAACCGGCTGGGATAAAAACGAATTTAAAGTCTCAGGCGAGCTTGATGACAAGGCCGAAGGATTTGAGCTTAAAACGACAGGCGATAAAACCGAATTTATAGTAAAAATGCCACGCAATTTGGGATGGGGTAACAATGGAGATGGCTCTAACTTAACAGTATTTATGCCAAAAAGCAGTCGCTTAGAATTTGCTGGTGTAAATGTGTCAGTGACTGCAAAAACACTTAAAAAAGGCGCTGAGGTTGATGTTGTTAATGGTGAAATTACGGTAAATGACATTAGCGGCACTGTTAAATTAAGCACCGTAAATGGCGATGTAAACGCACAGAACTTAAGCGGCAATATTCAATTTGAAACCGTAAACGGTGAAATTAACGATAGGCAATCAAGTGGCGAGCTGCGTTTTAGTGCCGTAAATGGCGATATTAAATCAAGCACAACCGCAAACGACGTACGATTAGAAAACGTAAATGGCGATATCGATTTTACATTATCGAGCATAAAAAGCTTACGTATTAATACTGTAAACGGCGAAGCTGAAATACACATCAGTGAGTTGCTAAAAGGGGCTGATGTTCGCTATGAGTCGGTAAGTGGTGATGCTGATTTTTACTTCCCGCAAAGCGTGTCGGCTCAGTTTGAGATTAAAGCGCACGCCAACGGTAAAATTATTAATAAAGTTACCAACGATAAAGTGACTAAAGCTAAATATGGCCCTTCTAGTGATTTAGAGTTTAGTGCCAATGGTGGCAGCGCAAGTGTTGAAATGGATACTATAAGCGGGCGAATTGAGCTGCGAACTAAATAACGCTAATTAGCGTTGATGATTACAAAAAGCAGGAAAAGATTTCCTGCTTTGCTATTTGCACAGCCCCGCCAAGTCGATAGAATAGAGCCATTCAATTTTAGTACTGTGAAGTTATGGCCAAACCAGATAAGCAAGTCGATACCCTTAAAGTTCCTCCCCATTCAATAGAAGCTGAACAATCTGTTTTAGGTGGCTTAATGCTTGATAACCAAGCTTTTGACCGCGTAGCTGAGCTGGTTGTTGCGCAGGACTTTTATACCCGCACCCATAAGCTTATTTTTGAAGCCATGACCGCGCTTGCTGAAGTGGGCGATCCGATAGATTTAATCACAATTTCAGAAAGTCTTGAAAAAAATAACCAACTAGCAGGCATTGGTGGTTTTGCTTACTTAGCTGAAATAGCTAAAAACACCCCAAGTGCTGCGAATATCGATGCATACGCCAATATTGTGCGTGAGCGCGCGGTAGTACGCGAAATGATTGGCGTAGCTAATGAAATAGCCGAAGCTGGTTTTAACCCAGAAGGGCGCACCAGCCACGACTTATTAGACTTTGCCGAGAGTAAAGTATTTAAAATTGCTGAGCAACGTACAAAAAGTACCGAAGGCCCGCAAAGCATTCATAACATTCTTGAAAAAACCGTCGATAAAATCGAAGAGCTATACCAGTCGCCGCAAGACGGTGTAACCGGTGTAAGCACTGGGTATGCTGATTTAGATAAAATGACAGCAGGTATGCAGCCTTCTGATTTAATTATTGTTGCAGCACGTCCTTCAATGGGTAAAACCACCTTTGCGATGAACCTTGCTGAGCACGCCGCAATGACGCAAGACAAGCCTGTGCTTATTTACTCATTAGAGATGCCCTCTGAACAAATTATGATGAGGATGTTGGCATCACTTGGTCGTATTAACCAAACTAAGGTACGTACTGGCCAGCTAGATGATGACGATTGGGCACGCCTTTCATCAACTATGGGGCTGTTGATGGAAAAAGGCAAAATGTATGTTGATGATGCATCGGGGCTTACACCTACCGATGTGCGTTCACGTGCAAGACGTATAGCGCGCGACCACGGTGGTATTAGTATGATCATGGTCGATTACCTTCAGTTAATGCGCGTACCTAGTTTATCAGATAATCGTACTTTAGAGATTGCCGAAATATCGCGTTCATTAAAAGCGCTCGCTAAAGAGTTACAGTGCCCGGTTATTGCGCTTTCGCAGCTAAACCGTACGCTAGAGCAACGTGCCGATAAACGCCCAATTAACTCAGATTTACGTGAGTCGGGTTCGATAGAGCAAGATGCCGATTTAATCATGTTTATATATCGTGATGAAGTGTACAACGAAGACAGCACTGAAAAAGGCATCGCCGAAATTATCATAGGTAAACAGCGTAACGGCCCAATTGGTAAAGTGCGCTTAACCTTCCAAGGGCAATTTTCTCGCTTTGATAATTACGCGGGGCCAGCAGTTGATGATGAATACTAATGCGCCTAGCCACTGCCGAAATTAACCTAACCGCCCTTGCGCATAACTTATCGCAGGTAAAACGTTTTGCGCCAAATAGCAAAATAATGGCGGTATTAAAAGCCAATGCGTATGGGCATGGTTTAGTAAAAATTGCCCAGCACTTAAATAGTGCTGATGCATTTGCTGTTGCCCGAATTGATGAAGCCCTCGCACTGCGCGCCGGTGGTTTAACAAAGCCAATAGTACTGCTTGAAGGTTTTTTTAATAAAGCCGACTTACCTATTTTATTGGCTAATAATTTTCAAACTATTGTGCACGACGAAAACCAGCTTGCAGCAATAGAAAATACCACCTTAGATGCGCCAATTACTTGTTGGCTAAAAATAAACACCGGCATGCACCGATTAGGCATAGCACCGGAGCAGTTTGACGCATTTTATAGCCGCTTGCAGCGCACACCCAATGCTAAAAGCACCATTAATTTGATGACCCATTTTTCGTGTGCCGATGATACGCACAATACTAAAACGGCACAGCAAATTAGCTTATTTGATACGCTTGTAAAGGGCATAGACCAAGCACATTGTTTATCAAACTCGGCCGGTATTATAGCTTGGCCAGCAGGACACGGTGATTGGATACGCCCAGGACTTATGCTTTATGGGGTGTCGCCAATGGCAAACTGCACAGGGCAAGAACACAATTTAAAGCCGGTCATGCGTTTAACCACAAAGGTGATTGCAGTGCGTGATGTTGCCGCCCATGAGCGAGTAGGGTACGGAGGCCGTTGGCAAAGTGATAAACCAACCCAATTAGCCGTAGTGGCTATGGGTTATGGCGATGGCTATCCGCGTCATGCCAAAGAAGGCACACCGGTTATGATTGCAGGGCAGCGTTACGGTATTGTAGGCAGTGTGTCTATGGATATGATAAGCATTGATATAGGCGAAAACGAGCACAATGTTAAAGTAGGCGACAGCGTTACAATGTGGGGGCCGGAGCTTCCGGTTGAAGAAATAGCCCACTGCGCCGATACTATCCCTTACGAATTACTGTGTAATATTACACCGCGCGTAAGTTACGAGTACCAGCGATAGTTAATAAGTGATATTTATTCTTTAATAAAGTAAATATCACTAAAGCCCATACGGGCAAATTCTTGGTCACGAAAGTTACGTACAGCCGAAGAGCCTTTTGAGGTCATTTCTATTTGGCGTACCATGTTTAAGTAGTTGGTTAAATCAATACCTTCGGCAGCGGCAATAGCTTGATACATGTCGTGGTATTTGTCTTTTGCGAAGTTAATTTCGCGCGGTTGGTTTTTAAATGTATAGGTTATTCTGCGTGCCATAATAAGCTCAGCTAATTGAGTGTGAGTGTAATTTTACACTGTATTGAACTGGCATTGAACGATTTGTTGAAATCAAATAATTAAAAGTAGAGTTTAAAATGAAATTATCAGTAGAGATCAGTAAATACCCACTTCATCAAGATTACATTCCGTTTATTAAGGGCTTTATTGACCGTTTGAACGAATACGACAACTTAAAAGTGATCACCAATACGCTTTCTACGCAAATTTTTGGCGATTACGATTTAGTAATGCAAGTGCTAAACACCGAAATTAAACGCTCGTACGAAGAGTTTGGTAAGGCTATTTTTGTTTGTAAGTTTTTATCTGGCGATTTATCTCCAGAGTAATCGCCTTTATTTAACGTGTATTAAAAACGGTAACCACACACATGGATTTTTTAACACAAACCTTAAGTGGTTTTACAGCAATGTCGCATTGGGAATATATTGCGGTAGGGTTGTCTATTGCTTATTTATTACTGGCAATAAAAGAAAGCCTATGGTGCTGGCCTGCCGCTTTTTTTAGCACGCTTATTTACACCATAATGTACTGGAATGGCGCGCTGCTTATGGAGTCGCTACTCAATTTTTATTACATGTACATGGCTGTATTTGGTTGGATGGTATGGCGCAAAGGCAAAGCAGATAATATTAGTATTACCTCATGGTCTACACAACGCCACGCCATTCTTATAGGCGCTACGAGCTTAGCGGCCATTATTATTGGCTATGTAATGCAAAACTACACCCACGCCGATTTTGCCTACCTAGATAGCTTTACAACCTGTTTTGCGGTGGTAACTACGTATTTAGTTGCTAAAAAAGTACTCGAAAACTGGCTGTATTGGATTGTTATTGATGCGGCCTCTATGTATTTGTATTACGAAAAAGGCTATTACCCAACGCTCGCGCTATTTATTTTTTACACTATTATGGCCGCGTGGGGATTTAAAACCTGGTACGAAGAGTACGAGCAAAGCCAAGCTAAGCCATTAGCGCAATTATAACGCATGTACCGTAATCCAAATATTGCCGCGTTATGTCGTGAGTTTGTGGCACCTGAGCACGTGCTACAAACCACTAAATTAGTGAATGGTTTAAGTAACGACAATTACCTAATAAAAACTGCACAGCAAGACTACTTATTAAAATGCTACAAATCGCATTGGCCTAAAATAGGGCTACAAGCCCAAACTGCACTTAGCCAGCATAACGTTTGCCCTAAACCCATTTGGCTCGATAAGGCTAACAGGCGAGCTGCATTTCGCTATATTTGTGGTGATATTGCTACTAATAATTACAGTATTGACCTAGTTGAGAAGTTGGCACGCGTTCATAGTTACCCTCTAGCTACACAGCCAATGGATATTGCAAAAGAGCTTGCGTATTACGCTACTAGCAATATATATCAACAGCACAGCCGCTTAATTGAAGATACGCTAAGCGCCATTAGTGACATGCCCTACAACAGTGGCTTTTGTCATAACGATTTAGTTAAAGATAACCTAATAGTAAATTCAAGTGGCATGTATTTAATTGACTTTGAATATGCGCAATCAAACGACGTGTATTTTGATTTAGCGGCACTTGCGGTTAGCTTAGAGCTAAATGCGCACGCAGAGCACACTTTGCTTGAGCAATACAGTGTCCAGCAAGCAATACCCAGTGAGTTTTATTGCGCTTATGACAAGCTACGTTACTTTAAAGTGGTGTTTTTGGTGTTGTGTATAGGGTGGTATGAGCAGCGCGACATAAATAATAAGGCAAGCACATTACGCGCGCAGCTAAATAAGTTATTAAACGAGATAAAAGATTAAAGCCCGCCAAAACGCGCGGCAAGCTCTTTGTACTTTGCTACTTCGTCAGCATCAAATTGGGGTTCACCGTTTTCATCTTCAGACTTGGCAATAAGCAAGCTCTCACGAGCAAGGCGTTTTACCCGCTCGGCTTTTACACCTAAAAACTCAGCCACTTGCTCAGTCGACATTAAACTCATAATTACATCCTCTATATAATCCGTAAGCATTCAGAACATGTTGCCAAACGGTTACTATTTTTTTATCGAATACCAATAAATAGCTTGTTTTTGGCAAGTTGTGAAGTGTTTTATCAAAAACAGTTTGATTTATAGGCATATAACTCAATGATGCTGGTATTTATTTAAAGATCTCTTTATTATTGCCAGTGCTAAAGCATTGATATCGCGAGTTAGTGTTTTGGCAACAAATGTGCTCTTGTGGTGAAATGGATATCACGTGGCCCTCCGGAGGCTAAGTTCTAGGTTCGATTCCTAGCAAGAGCGCCATTTGCTTTTTATTGTTTTCCTGTTTACGTCTACCTTCATTTTAGTAGTCCTTTATGGTTATATGGTATTACCCTCAACTCAAAAAGTAGACTTTTAGGGTTAAATAATGCTATTTAGTAGGCATATTTAATTGTAGAAAACGCTTCTGCCATGCTCATCGCGTTACCCATTTCAGAGCTCACTCCAGGTATGTTTGTTGACAGTGTTACCAAACAGCATGAAGGGCTCAACAGTATAAAAATAAAAACCAGTGGCTTAGTGCGAAACCAGGCAATTATAAAACGCTTAGTAACCGAAGGCGTTTTAGAGCTGCTTATCGACTTTACCAAAGGCGATGCCGCCATACCCGATAAGTACAAACCTAAGAGTGCGCCGCCACAAAAGAGCACCACTTCAAGCAGTAAAACAAAACCACCCGCTGTAAAACCTGCGATTACCCTTGAGCAAGAATTTGCCAAAGCCAGCATTAACTTTGAGCAGCATAATCGCAAGCTGCAAGCTTTGTATGGCGATGTAACCACAGGGCTATCGGTTAATTTAAAGGTGATTGATGAAATGGCTAACGATATAGTCAGCTCGGTATTTAGAAATACCAGCGCAATGACCATTTTAACCCGCATAAAAGACAAACATAGCTACAATTGGCGCCACATGATTAACTGCGCTATTTTCACCGCCGTATTTGCTAAATATTTAGGATACAAAGAAGAAGCCGTGCAGCAGCTTGCTATGGGCGCGTTACTTCACGACTTAGGGCAAGCTAAACTCCCGCAGGGGATTATTTCTAGGCCAAGTAAACTCACTAGCAGCGAAATGGATATTATTAAACGGCATGTGGCTCAAGGTTTAGGTTTGGTTAAAGGTGAAAAAGGCATTACCCCCCTTATACTCGACATGATAGTTAACCATCATGAGCGATTAGATGGCTCAGGCTATCCGCGTGGTATTACAGCTGAGAAGCTTAGTCGCCCAGCGCGCATAATGGCGATTGTTGATGTGTACGATGCGCTAACAGCCGATAGGCCCCATCAAGAAGGGGATGAACCCATTAATGCGCTGCGTTATTTGTTGGCTAACAAAGAGCTATTTGATGCAGAGCTAGTACAGCACTTTATTAAATGTTTAGGTGTGCACCCAGTAGGCACTATTGTTAAATTAACTAATGAGCGATTAGCTCTCGTGCTCGAGGGCAATAAATCAAATCCCATCAAGCCTAAAGTTAAGCTATTTTATAATGCTAAACACGGGCACCACGTCACCCCTAAAGACTTAGACTTAAATGAGCCTGATCAAAGTATTAAAATAGTGTCGAGTATCAAGCCACTCGACTATCAAATTAATTTGGCTCGTTTGTTAAAAGAGCACTTGTTGAATTAGCTTTTTTACAGCGTTTAAGTTTTTCGCGTTTAGCAGAAATATAAGCGCCTAAAAAACAACTCGCCATTAACGTTAGCCATAATAATGTTCCTTGCTGTACATGCAGTGCAATACAGCAAAAAGCTAACGACACTAATGCATTTAGCATGGCTCCTAACCAGTAATGGTTTACGGGGTTATCGCATTGGCCGGCTTGTGTGCAGGCACAATAGTTTGCTTTATAAAAACAAAACACACTGGCGCCACAAAAAATGAGCCCTGCAATAATAAGTAAAATGATCACCTATTTGCTTCCTTTGTGATTTTGTAATGAGTTTAAAATGCAGGGAATTACAAGTCAATCTAAATGATAATTAATTACAATTAGAGTATAAGCTCTAATAACACATTTCTGCTCCGATGAGTTTTAAATAGTTGTTAAAATGTAGTTAAAAAACGTGTTTTTTGGTGTTTTTTGTCGCTTTGTTACAGTTTTTTATAAAAAATTAAGGTAGTGTAGCCAAGTTTAAAATCCTAATAACAACACATAGATACCCAAACGCTTGTTTGGTTAAGGACACAACAATGAAATTTTCTAAAACTCTTATTGCAGCTTCGCTTGCATTTGTTTCGGCTGATAGTTTTGCAGCCGCGTTTCAATTAGCAGAGCAAAACGCGTCAGGTTTAGGCCGTGCATACGCAGGTGAAGCATCTATCGCAGATGATGCGTCTGTTGTTGCTCGCAACCCTGCATTAATGACTTTATTTAAAGATAAGCAACTTAGTGTTGCTGCTATTGGTGTAATTCCAGATGTGAGCTTAGAAGGAACGCAAACCAATAACGGTATTGATCCAAGTGCCCTAGATGATGACAGCATAGCACCAAGCGCAGTAGTACCTGCCGCTTACTTTACTATGCCGTATAACGATAAAGTATCACTAGGTTTTGGCGCGTTTTCTAACTTTGGTTTATCTACAGAGTTTAACGATGAGTACGTAGCGGGCCAAATTGCAGGCGAGACAGAAATTTTCACCGTTAACCTTAATGCAAGCGTTGCTTATAAAGTAACTGAGCAATTTAGCTTTGGTATTGGCTTAAACTACATTTATGCAGATGCAACCGTAATCCGTAAAGTAGGCGCTAATACAAGTGGCTTTGATTTTGGTGCTGATGCAGTAAACCTTCAAGGTGACGACACTGGCCTAGGTTTAAACGTTGGTTTAATGTACCAACTAGACGAAAATAGCCGTTTTGGTTTTAACTACCGCAGCGAAACAGACATCACATTTGAAGGTGATTTCTCAAATGACTTACCAGTAGCTGTAGGCGGCACTGGTGGTGCACAACTACCGGGTTCTGTAGAGCTAACGTTACCAGCTATTGCTGAGTTTTCTGGTTCTCACCAGTTAGATGAAAAACTTGGCTTACACTACAGCGTATTATGGACAGGTTGGAGCAGCTTTGAGTCACTAGAAGCACAAGTAACTGCACCAACAGGCGATAAGTTTGTTGCTTTTGAAAAACAAGAGCAGTTTGACGATGCGTTTCGTTACTCTATCGGCATAGATTACCAATACAACGAAGACTTATTACTTCGTGCAGGTGTAGCGTTTGATGAGTCGCCAGTATCGCAAACTCACCTGTCTATCTCTATTCCTGATACAGACCGCTTTTGGTTCTCGTTTGGTGGTAACTACACTATCGACACGCAATCAAATGTTGATTTAGGTGTAAGTATTATTCGTGGTAAAACACAAACATTTACAGAAGCTGATGAGTCAGGCAGTGAGTGGGGCTTCGAGTCTAAAGGCCACGCTGTACTTGTTGGCGCTCAGTACAACTACAAGTTTTAATGTAGCTGTGCCTTGTGGTTAATCGCAGGGCACAAAAAAGCCGCTCACTTTAACAGTGAGCGGCTTTTTTAATGCCTGCTAAATTGCTTTAGCAGGCAACTAAAATTATAAGCTTTCTATTTTAGTTTTTTGCTCAAGTAGCTTGGTTTTAGCATCAGTGAATTCAGCGAGCTTCGCGTTTTCTTTTGCAAGTACGGCTTCTGGTGCGTTATTTACAAACTTTTCGTTAGCCAGCTTGTTTTGCACTTGGGCTAGGCCTTTTTCTGCTTTTTCGAGTTGCTTGTTAATACGTGCAAGCTCTGCTTCAACGTCAATTAAGCCCGCCATAGGGATCATAATTTCAAGGTTGCCAACATAGGATGTTGCACACGCTGGTGCATCGTCTTTGTTTTCAAGCAGTGTGAACGATTCAAGTTTAGCAAGCGAGGCAATAAATGACTCGTTCTCGTTAATACGGCGCACATCATCGCTTGACGCGTTAGCTAGCAACACGTTAAGTGGCTTACTTGGGCTAATGTCCATCTCACCACGAATAACACGAATTGCTAAAATAAACTGTTTAACCCACTCTAAGTCGTCCATAGCTTGGGCATCAACGTTTGCTTCATTATAAACAGGGAAGCCCTGTACCATGATGCTGGTGCCTTTAGTTTCAAGCCCTGCCAGTGGTGCAACGCGCTGCCAAATAGTTTCGGTAATGTATGGCATCATTGGGTGCATTAAGCGCAGTAGGCTTTCTAGTACCGTAATGAGTGTATTACGTGTACCACGTTGCTGTGCTTCATTGCCTTTAAATAATACCGGCTTAGTCAGCTCTAAGTACCAATCACAGAACTGGTTCCAAGTGAATTCGTAAAGTGTGTTAGCGGCTAAATCAAAGCGGTAGTTATCAAGGTGCTCAGTGTAGGTTTTAACCGTTGCTTCAAACTGACCTAATATCCAACGATCGGCTAATGAGAACTCTTTTTGTGCATCGTTGAAGCCACAATCTTGCTCTTCTGTGTTCATTAATACGTAACGGCTTGCGTTCCATAGTTTATTACAGAAGTTACGGTAACCTTCTAGGCGGTTCATATCCCAGTTGATATCACGACCGGTTGATGCCATTGCTGCAAGGGTAAAGCGAAGCGCATCGGTACCGTGTGCTTCAATACCATTTGCAAATACTTTGCGCGTGTCTTTTTCAATTTTAGCGGCAAGTTTAGGCTGCATCATGTTGCCAGTACGCTTTTGTACTAAATCTTCAAGCTCGATGCCGTCAATCATATCTAGTGGGTCAAGTACGTTACCTTTTGACTTAGACATTTTATCGCCGTTGTCATCACGTATTAGGCCAGTAACATACACTGTTTTAAACGGCACTTGTGGCTTACCATTTTCATCTTTTATAAAGTGCAGCGTCATCATGATCATACGCGCAACCCAGAAGAAAATAATATCAAAACCCGTTACTAACACGTCAGACGGGTGGAAGGTTTTTAAATCATCCGTGTTCTCTGGCCAACCTTGCGTTGAGAACGTCCACAGCGCAGATGAGAACCAGGTATCAAGTACGTCTTCGTCTTGGCTTAGCGCAACATCATCGGCAATGTTGTTGTCGCGGCGTACTTCAGCTTCATCGCGGCCAACGTAAACGTTGCCTTCGCTGTCGTACCAAGCTGGAATACGGTGACCCCACCAAAGCTGGCGTGAAATACACCAATCTTGTACGTCGTTCATCCACGAGAAGTACATGTTCTCGTACTGTTTAGGCACAAACTGAATGTCGCCATTTTTAACGGCATCTTTTGCAGGTTCTGCAAGTGGTGCAACACGTACATACCATTGGTCGGTAAGGAGTGGCTCAATGACTACACCAGAGCGGTCGCCGTAAGGTACAGTTAACGCATGGTCTTCGATTTTTTCGAGTAAACCAAGTTCTTCAAATTCTGCGATAATCGCTTTACGCGCAGCAAAACGGTCTAGGCCGTGTAAGCGCTCAGGAATTGGCGCATCAAACTCAAGTTCTTTACCGTCAAAGGTGTATGTTTCACCTTGGCTTAGAATAGCTGCGTTTTTATCGAAAATATTGATCATTGGCATTTTATGACGCTTGCCAACTTCGTTATCGTTAAAGTCGTGTGCAGGGGTGATTTTTACACAGCCCGTGCCTTTGTCTTTATCAGCGTGTTCATCTGCAACAATTGTGATACGACGATTTACGATAGGCAGTAAAATCTCTTTACCAATTAAATCTGTGTAGCGTTCGTCATCAGGGTTTACTGCAACACCTGAGTCACCTAGCATGGTTTCTGGACGTGTTGTTGCTACGACAATGTAGTCTTTGCCGTCTTGTGTTTTAACGCCATCAGCAAGAGGGTAGCGCAAATTCCACATGTGGCCTTGTTTGTCTTTGTTTTCAACTTCAAGGTCTGAAATAGCGGTGTGTAATTTTGGATCCCAGTTTACTAGGCGTTTACCGCGATAAATTAGGTTTTCTTTGTGAAGACGTACAAAGACTTCTTTAACCGCTTCAGATAAGCCATCGTCCATCGTAAAGCGTTCACGGTCCCAATCAACCGATGCGCCAAGACGGCGAAGCTGCTTAGTGATAGTACCGCCAGATTCGTTTTTCCATTCCCAAATTTTATTAATAAAATCTTCGCGGCCTAAATCGTGACGTGTTTTACCTTCTTCAGCGTGTAGTTTACGCTCAACCAACATTTGCGTTGCAATACCCGCGTGGTCAGTACCTACTTGCCATAATGTGTTGTTACCTTGCATACGCTTAAAACGCGTAAGGGTATCCATTATTGTATCTTGGAAGGCGTGGCCCATGTGCAAGCTACCGGTGACATTTGGCGGCGGGATCATGATCGAATACGGTACGCCTTGGCCAGATGGCTTAAAGTAGCCTTTTTGTTCCCAGTCTTGGTATAGCGACTGTTCAATATCTTGCGGATTGTAGGTTTTATCCATTACACAGAACCTTAAATAAGTACTTAAATTAGTTGGTTAGCTTTATCCTAAACGGCTAGCTATTAATCTCTTGCGTGCTGATATTGGCACCAAGTTGGCGCAGCTTTTTAAAGCGCTCACGAGCGGCTTGTTTAGCTACAGACTCTACTGGTACAAAATCAAAAACTTGGCTAAAACGCCTAATAAAATCAGGCAGGTTATTAGCTAAGTTAATTAAAACGTTACGTTTGCCAACAGGAGGCGTGGTGCCTATTTCTACTGGTGCGCCGGCTTTAGGGCCTTCGCCTTGCAGGTTATGCGGCACAAAACTGTCGGGATCAAATGCCCAAATGGTTTCGTCAATGGCATAGGCGGTGTGTTCGTTATCTACAAAAATAAATACACGATGCCCTAATCGATACTGCTCTGCGGCAATTTGAGCTGCTAAAGCAAAATGATCATCAGCCTGCGCATTAGATTCATCTTGTTGCTTTAGAACGAAAAATTGAGCATTCATGTTCATTGTATCGGGGTTTCCCATGACATTGAATGTGCACATAGTTGATACACATAAATTAAGAGGCAGATTTTGCCATATAACGGGGTTTGCTTCAATTAATACACAGATAATTACAGCAATAAAAAAGGCGCCAAATGGCGCCTTAATACAAGTTAAATAACCTAAGCTCTGGTTAAAATATTTTTGCCTATGGCAAATAAATTTAACGCTGTTAGCGCTAAAATACCTGCTGAGCGACTTTTCTAAATAAGGCTCAGGTTAATTAGGTTATTAGTCGTGCGTAGCTTCGCTTACACCCGCTCGGTTTAATAAATACTGAGTAAGCATAGGAACAGGGCGACCCGTTGCACCTTTTTTAGCGCCACTGCACCACGCGGTACCGGCTACGTCTAAGTGAGCCCAGTTATACTTTTTAGTAAACTTAGATAAGAAACACGCTGCGGTAATAGTACCAGCAGAGCGCCCACCTAAGTTTGTAAAATCGGCAAATGGGCTATCGAGTTGATCTTGATAGTCATCCCACAGTGGTAACTGCCATGCACGGTCGCCACTTTGCTCAGACGCTTTTAATAAATCATGCGCAAGTGGGTTGTGGTTTGACAGTAAACCTGTTGCGTGTGCACCAAGGGCAACAATACATGCGCCTGTTAGTGTTGCTACGTCAATTACTGTTTCTGGGTCAAAACGCTCAACGTAAGTTAACGCATCACATAATACTAATCGGCCTTCAGCATCAGTATTAAGCACTTCTACGGTTTGCCCCGACATGGTTGTTAAAATATCGCCAGGGCGATACGCGTTAGAGCTTGGCATGTTTTCACAGCCGGCTAAAACGCCAATTACGTTAATAGGCAGCTGCATTTGTGCCAGTGCGCGCATAGCGCCAATTACACCGGCTGCGCCGCCCATGTCGTATTTCATTTCATCCATGGCTTCGCCTGGCTTAATTGAAATACCGCCTGAGTCAAACGTTAAACCTTTACCTACTAGCACAATAGGCGCTTGCTCATCGCTTGCACCTTTGTAGTTAATAACCGACATAACCGATTCGTTATCACTGCCGCGACCAACTGCTAAGTACGAGTTCATACCTAGTTCGGCCATTTTTTCTTCGCCAATAATATCAACGGTGATGTTGTCAAAATTGCTAGCCAGCTCTTGCGCTTGTTCGCCTAAATAAGCAGGGTTACAAATATTAGGTGGCATGTTGGCTACGTCTTTACATAGCTTACTACCTGCGGCAATGGCTAAGCCATGCTCAATAGCGCTTTCACCAATGGTCAGCTCGCGACGTGTTGGTACGTTAAACACAATTTTACGAAGTGGACGACGAGGGTCTACTTTTTTGCTTTTTAGCTGGTTAAATGTGTATAGGCAATCTTGTGTTGTTTCTACCGCTTGGCGAACCTTCCAGTAGGTATCACGACCTTTAACGTGTTGCTCTGTTAAAAAGCACACCGCTTCCATTGAGCCGGTTTCGTTTAAGGTATTAATTGTTTTAGAAATTATTTGCTTATATTGCTTATCATCAAGCTCGCGCTCTTTACCACAGCCAACAAGCAATACGCGCTCGCTTAAAACGTTAGGTACATGATGCAATAATAACACTTGCCCCGGCTTACCTTCTAGGTCGCCACGGCGTAGTAAATTTGAGATATAACCATCGCTGATTTTATCGAGTTGTTCACCAATGGGGGATAACCTACGTGGTTCGTAAACGCCAACGACAATACACGCGCTGCGTTGTTTTTCTGGGCTACCACTTTTTACGTTAAATTCCATTGTTACTCCTGGTTGTGAGTCATATACGTTATTAATTGGGGCTAAAAAAATAAAATCTAGTCTTCGCTACGTAACTTATGTAGAGATAATCTTAATTTTAGCTGATTTTTTCTGACTCTTTCTGTTTGATTGAACTTTATATGTTTAAGGGCTACTAATGCAACAATATATCGTGCACTTAGGTAGGATAATTAATTTTGTTAGCTTATAATAACGACTTATTTACCAGATAAAACTGGGTAAAATAGCTACTTTATTATCAAATTATCACTATTGTAGTGAAATTCTATGTTTAACAGGGGCGAGCATTGCTTATTTTTCGTTATTTGACCGCAGAGGTTTTAAAATCGCAGGTCGCCGTATTTTTAACTTTAATGACCATTTTTGTGTCACAAAAGTTTGTGGTTATTTTAGGAGATGCCTCTGAAGGGAGCATTCCTGCCAAGTTAGTATTATCGATGATTGCGCTTAAATTGCCGCAATTAGCTTCGCTGATCCTGCCATTGAGTATATTTTTGGGAATTATTTTAGCCTACAGCCGCATTTACGCCGACAGCGAAATGACCGTTCTTAAAGCCTGTGGGGTGAGTGAGTGGTATGTGGTACGCGTTACTTTAATTTCGAGTGTGGGTTTGGCTATATTAGCAGCCTCTCTCACCATGTACCTTGCGCCGTGGGCGAGTGAGCAAGAGTACCAATTAAAAGAGCAAGCCAAAGCCGATGCGGGTTTATCTGCGTTAAGGGCTGGGCGGTTTCAACAAACCGGTAATGAAAAAGCCGTGGTGTTTATTCATAACATTGAAAACGGCGGTAAAGAGCTTAACAAAGTATTTGTAGCGCAGCTGCCGGATACCGAAAAAGATGACCTTGCACGTTTAGTGTATGCCGAACAAGGCGTGGTGGTAGAGGCAATAAACGGTGAGCAACAATTAGTGCTAACTGATGGCAAACGCTACGAAACCGATGGCAAAACACCGGCGCTTAATTTAACGCAGTTTGATGGCTACAGCGTACAAATACGCGAGCAAGAAATAGAGCATCAGCGCCGTAAATTAGAAGCAATACCTACTAATCAACTATTGCCACTCAATACCTCTGAATCTATAGCCCAGTGGCAGTGGCGTATTGCAATACCGCTTTCTATTCCGTTACTAACGTTAATAGCAGTACCGCTAAGTGTGGTTAATCCTCGCCAAGGTAAATTTGCTAAATTAGTGCCAGCCATTAGCTTGTACTTAGGTTATTTTATCTTACTTAATGCTGCAAAATTTGCCGTAGAAGATGGCAAAATACCGCCTTCAATTGGTTTGTGGTGGATTCACTTAAGCGCTTTATTTATAGGTAGTTTATTAATTATAAAAGGTCGCCCATTGGGGGCCTGGCTTAAAGCCGTTGTAACAAAACGGGAGTTAAGCGCATGATGAAGACACTCGATTGGTACTTAGGCCGCAGCATTTTACAAACCACCGGATTTGCTTTGTTGGTGCTAGTAGGGATTAGTACATTAATTAAGTTTATTGATCAGCTAAAGTCGGTTGGTCGTGGCAGTTACGATTTAATGACCGCAACGCTTTACACCTTTTACAGTATGCCGGGCGATTTAGTTATATTCTTCCCGATGGCGGCGCTTATTGGTGGCTTAACAGGCTTAGGTGCACTGGCTTCAAACAGTGAGCTGGTGGTAATGCAAGCTGCGGGTATGTCGCGCTTGCAAATTATAGGCTCGGTAATGAAAACCGCCGTGTTTATGGCTGTGTGTATGATGGCTCTTGGTGAGTGGGGCGCACCAGAGGCGCAACAACACGCCAAAGAAATGCGTAATCAGGCAATTTATGGCGGCGATGTATTCAATGCACAAAAAGGCGTATGGGCTAAAGATGGCAACAACTTTATTAATATTGAAGATGTAGATCAAAACGGCCGTTTAAACGGTGTGCACATGTATCAATTTGATAAATCACTCGATTTAACTCAAATAACCAAAGCTAAAGTGGCCATTGGTCGTGATGAAGGTTGGCTATTACGCGATGTAAACAAGGTTCATATTAGTGATGAGCAAATAAGCAGTGAACACATTGATGAAGAGTTTTACCCTTCGCAATTAACGGGCGAAAAGCTTGGTGTTGTATCGGTAAAGCCTGAGTCGCTTTCCTTTACAGGGCTTTGGTCGTACTTAGGGTATTTACAGCAAAATGAGCAAGATACCAGCACCTATGAGCTGGCCTTGTGGCGTAAGCTAATGCAGCCTGTGTCTGTTGCCGTAATGCTACTGGTTGCACTGTCGTTTATATTTGGCCCGTTACGTACCGTTACCATGGGTGCGCGTATCATTATGGGTGTAGTAACGGGAATTGTATTTCACTTAATAAATGAGATATTTGGCCCTGTGGTAATGGTTTATCAAATACCCGCTATTATAGGCGCGGTACTGCCAAGTATACTATTTATAGGCTTTGCTACGTACATGATGAATAAGCGGGTATAGCCGTTATAAGCGCTTATTTAATACTAAAAAGGTGACCTATGGTCACCTTTTTAGTTTTTATAACGCGTTATTCAAAAACTAATACCAATCAGCTTAATTAAGTGATCAATTTTGAGGCTGGAAAAACATGTTGATAGCTAGGCATAAAAAATCGCTATTTAGTTGTTCTCGGCAATTGCTCCTGCATTGCTCTACCTTCTGCATCCATGTAGTCGTAAATAAGAATTTTTTACGCAGGTAGCGACAAGTTAGCCCGGCAAAATGATTAAGTATTATTGTGGGTTTGGTATAAATGGGTATTAATCTAGCTCGCGGTAAATACGTTTGTTTTCTTCTTTTGTAAGAGTAATTACCTCAGTTTTTGAGATATAGTCTTGCAGCGCTTTTTTGTTTTTAAAATCAATTAATACCACAAGGTTACCTAAGCCAAGCAGGGCACTTAGGCTGCGAACAATAGACTGCGGCCAACTAATTAAGCTTCCTTCATTAGTTTGTACTTTTAAACGCCATGCGCGCATGCCAATAGTTTGCCCGCTTTTAGTCCAAAAATAGCCAAAAAATACTAAAGTAACAATAACAAGTAAGGCACTTCGAATACTCGACAGCAGCAGTGACTCTTGAATAAGTGCCGATACATCTTCAGCACCATTTAAACTAATAACATCAAGTGAAATAAGCCCTTGTACGGCAAACAAATAGAGCACAACCGTTAACATAGCAAATGCAATAATAGCTAACGTATCATAAACTAACGACGCAAAACGACGCCAAAAACCAGCTCGTGGAAACTCACCCGACATAAATACACTCTCACTGTTAATATGCGCGCTAGTTTAGCAAAAAAGCTCACAAATACTAAGCGCTATAGTTCAGTGATATACCTTGGCGTTATTATTAGCTGTATTTAATACTTCAACCAGTAAACGACATTTTGCACAGGCTGTCTAAATGTTAAGCGGTTGATCAGGCTAATGTCATAAAACGCTTGCTGCCACCCCTATTGTTTGTATAATGCTTGGCATAGAGACGAAGGCACATAAATAATCCTGAGCTCTAAAGTGGTTTTTCTTTATCTTCTCGTGTTTAGAAGGTTAAAGAAAAATGACGCCAGCGTGATGAAATTGGTATACATGGGGGATTCAAAATCCCCTGCCGAAAGGCGTGCCGGTTCGAGCCCGGCCGCTGGTACCACTTTTTATGACCCTAACCAAATTGGTTAGGGTTTTTTTATGTCTGAAATTAATTTTTATTTTTGTTTTATGTGTATTTGTTCTTAATTATCAGATAGTAAGTTACGGCATTTAGTTGTAGCCCAAGAAATGGGCATTAAATGGAAAAAAGGAAAAGTAATGAAAAAGGTAGTTGGTTTATTAGTTGCAACAATGGCGCTCTCTGGTTGTACTCACCGCATTGGAGATTTTACCGTTGCTTCAACAAAAAATATGAATCACACAAATAGTAATCATAGAGTTGATTACAACGAGCGAGTAACAGGAAAGGATGTTAAACATACAGTATTGATTTTCCCTACAGGCAGAAGCAATATGAAAGAAGCTATGGATAACGCCATTGAAAAAGCACCTGCAGCAGTTGGTCTTTCAAATGTAACAGTAAAAATTATTGATTGGTACATACCACTTATTTACGGACAAAGATATTACGAGATTGAAGGGAACCCAATTTACGAAGTAAAAGAAGAAAAGGCTAATTGATAGCTATATAAACTTTATATGCCATGATAATTTATCATGGCATTTTTATTTAAAGGGCAATAAATTTCGACTAATAAACCTTACTTATTCTCTAAAAACGCGATGAACTCTCCAGCCGATACATACCAAATATCATCTTTATTTGAGATTGTTTGAACGAGCTTTTCGGCGTAATCCCAGTTGTTATTTACTGTGTTTTTATCAAATTCCCACGAATGACCCCAAATCATCATTACAGTGAGCTTATTGCTTTTAAGCGCAATATATTGCTCTATTAATGGCATTGCTTTTGAGTGGTGAGCGGTTGGGTTCCATGCCATGTAGTTGGTAGGGAGCTCAAAATTAAGAGTGTCGTTTACTGTTCGGGCATTAGTAAAGCCCGCTTGCTTTACTAATTTCATAGCGGTTTTATCGTAAGAGCCTAAAGGGTATGCAAAAGAGTGTAAGGGGCTGCCTTTTATGGGCGATAAAATGTGCTTATCGCGGGCTAATTGTAATTTTAATTCTGCTGTATCTAAGCCCGCAAAGCCCGGATGTGAGTAACTGTGGCTTGCTATTTCATGGCCTTTATAAAGTGTTTTTACTTCACTTTGTTTTATATATTCGCCTGCTTTACCGGTAAAGGCTTTCATCCACGGTAGCTTTTTAGCAAATAAACCTGAGTTTAAGTTAAACGTACCAACAACCTGGTACTTATTAAGTAGTTCCACCAGCTTTTTGTCTTGTATAACGCCATCATCGTAGCTAAAAATAACAGCTTTAGTCGCGCCGTTAGGGTAGCTTTTTAAAGGTGCTTTACTGGCTGCACACGTAAAGCTTGCCGCCATTAATATAGCAATTAATAAACTCTTCATTTTAAGGTTTTCATTATTGGAGCAAGTTGTTTAGCCCAAAGGGCGTAGCCTGCCTGATTCAAATGGGTGCCATCGGTCGTGAGCGATTTTTTAAGCGTGCCATGAGGGCTTAAAAATGAGGGGTGTAAGTCTATATAGGTAAAATTTGCGTGCTCAATTGCTTTAATTTGTTGGTTAACTGTTTGCGCCATTTGCGTAACAAAATTGCGATGATCGGGCAAAATACTTTGTACATAAATTTGTGTATTTGGGAGTGAGTTATTGAGCTGAGTCACTATTTTTTCGATATTTTCACTCACCGACGCTAAGTTTTTAACTTGCTTTATATAATGGTAATTAAAAATATCGTTTACACCAATTTTTAAAAATATTGCTTTAGGCGGGGCTGCTTTTAATTCGTTTAAACGCGCTAAAACACCGTAGGTCATATCGCCACTAATACCGCGGTTTCTTACGCGTAGGTCGTTAAACCGTATGCTCCAATTTAGCCCTTGCTCTGTAATGCTATCGCCAATAAATACAATATCGCCTTTGCGTAAAGGTTGTAGCTTAAAATGGGCTATACGCTCAGCATAGTGGTTTTTTAGCCATTGCGATTGAAAAGGAATTGCCTTTTCGGCATTAGCTTTAAAGCTTATTAATACAGCACCTATAATTAATGTGCCAAGTAGAAAACTGATGTGTTGGAGTGTGTAATTACTTGGTTTATAACTCATAAAAACCTGCGCTTATAGACATACTAACTTAGCAATGTATCTATAAACGCCGGTTTTTGATACGTGTTGCATTCGTATTCAGACTTTGTTTTTAACCACCCTTTTTATTAAGCCTAAGAGTTTAGCAATCCCTAAAGTAAGTAGCATAGGTACGCCTATTAAAATAAGCTCTTTTACAAAGGGTAAGATGTACATCAAAATAGGGGCTATTTTCGGCTTTTCACCCTCAGCTGCACCGTGGGAGTATCCCTGTTGATTTATTTGTGCGGCCCAATCGGTAAGCTCTAAACTAACCAGTAAAAGGCTCACTAAAACAGATACAACTAACACAATGCTGGTGCGGGTTTTCCACTGTTGTTTTAGGTGCTTCATTATTTAGCCTCCTTGGCAAACATGCGTTTAGTAAGTTTTACTATCCAAGAAAAATTAAGCGCTAAATGCACACCTAGCATGGGCATAATAAAGGTGGCTGAATCGTGATGTATTTTCGACCAAAAGTCTTGAATGTTTAAACTAATATTAAGTGCGGGTAGTAGAGCTACCGACACTAAAAAGCCACTTACAAATACTAATAACATCATTATATAAACTAGGTAATCCCACACTATATTAAAGCGCTCGCGTGCTGTTATATTGGCAAATAAACGGCTAAAGCTGCGTGTTACCCAATCCCAGTGCAGTAGTAAGTGAATAACAAAAGGGATAATAAAAAATAGGCTAAACCATTCGTGTAAAGGGATACCAGTGGCTTGAGGTGCACTTACTAGCATAAAGCTAATAAGCAGTAAGGTGTCCATTACATAACGGAACTTTTGTAAGTTTTGTTTCCAATCAGACATTATTGACCCTGAAATAATTTATTTATAATACCAATCCGCATAATTAAGTGAACTATTTTGAGGATGGAAAAACGTGTTGATAGCAAGGCAAAAAATT
>BJUT01000054.1 GCA_007988745.1 Pseudoalteromonas atlantica | reverse complement strand
GTGGATGCCTATTATACTTACGCAAATCATTAACACAAGCCTAAAAGATACCCACATTGCAAAATCTCGATAAACTATTAAGTCCTTAATAATAAAAAGGCTTAATTAGCCCCTTTTACTAGCGGCACGCCATTATTACCAACTGGAATATAAACCGTTGTATGGTTTGGCGACTCAGCCATTTTTGCCTGCGCGTTTATAGCTTCATGCTGTAAATAATTTGCAGTAAGCGTTGCGTTAATTATTTTTTGGGCTTGGGCAATACCTTTTGCTTCTTCCACTCTTATTTCAGCATCTTTGCGTGCTATTTCTTTTTGTGTTTCTTTCTCTGCTAGTAACTGCTGCGCAGCAAGCTTTTTCTCTACAGCATTTGCGACAATGGCTGGGTAATTAATATCTCCCACTACTACATTTGCTAATTTAAAGGGCGTTGATGATAAATAAGTTTGTAAACGCAAACTAACTTCTTGCGCTATTTGTTCGCGGTTTGTTTTCAGCTCACCACTGTCGTACTTTTGCACAATGTCACGCACATAGGTTCTAAACGTTTCACGCACAAAGCGTTTATACCAGTTCTCAGCGCCATACTCTTCTACAACTGTTTTTACCGAGCCACTTTGAATCCCTATTACTGCATGAAAATCAAATTTTATATTTAAATCATCATTAGCAAGAATTCTGAATGTTTCAGTATACGTATTAGGTCGCATATCAATATTTACCACTTCATTACGAAGTAAAGAAACACCATAGTTAGCAGGTCCTTTCATGGTGCCTTGGTAGCCCCCTTCGCCAAATATTCTTGGTTTTTCGTACACATACCCTTCTTCACCTGCAGGCGTGCTTGGGTTAGTACATGCAGTTAAGCCAAACCCTACAACACCGGCCAAAATGGCACCTTTAACAAGGTTATTGACCAGGTTTTGCATCCCTGAATTTCTTGGTTTCATTATATGTCCTTGGTTATTTTTCTAATACTTTATATACATCACTTAGTAAGCTTGATGCGCCAAACCTAAATGTAGTGGCCTGTAAGTAGTCATCGCCCATAATTGAGCGTGTCAGTGCTAAATATTCCTTTGCATCAATAACAGTTTTAACTCCGCCTGCGGCTTTAAAACCAACAACCTTACCCGATTGTTTAATAGCGCTGAGCATCACGTTTGTTGCGTCAAGCGTTGCATTTATTGCCACTTTACCTGTGCTGGTTTTTACAAAATCAGCCCCGCCTTGAATAGCCAAGTTTGTAGCTTTAGTGATTAGCTCTGCAGTTTTAAGTTCGCCACTTTCTATAATTACTTTTAATTGCGCTTTTGTACCGCAGGCTTTTTTACTTTGAGTTACATACTCCAGCACTTTGCTGTGCTCGCCAGCAATAAGTGCTTTATACGGGATCACTAAATCTATTTCATCCGCGCCGCGCTCAATTGCTATCAGTGTTTCGTTTATCACATCGCTCAGTGGCGCATCACCACTAGGGAAATTTGTTACCGTTGCTACTTTTACATGTTTAAGCTCACGCGCAGCCAGTGCTATTTTTGCATCATCTACAAAATCACTGTAAACGCATACTGCAGCAGGCGTGCCCAATTTAGGGTTAATACTATTTACAAGCTGCTGAATATCACTGGCCGTGTCTGAGGTGTTTAGGCTTGTTAAATCCATAAGCGATACAGCTAAGTGTGCATCGTTGTGTTGTTCAGTCATACGTGATCCCTTTAAGTAGGCGATAAATTAGGTTTAGCGCCATAGTAACAAATTAACGTAATCTCGCTATAGCTCATAACCAAACACTATAAGCACATTATTTTGCGTGTAATGCGCGTTAATCCCCTATAGATTAAGGCTTAAACCTAAAACAACCACCCATTATAACTTTTGGTTATATAAACTTGGTTTTAATTATTTTTTACTTACTAGTGCGCGCTATATTCTGCCCCCTGCTCAATAGCGTTTTATTTTAGATTTTATTTAGAGGTGTTAACCACGTGCAGTATTTACCTATCTTTACCAAACTCGACAACAAACCCGTGCTGGTTGTTGGCGGTGGAGAGGTCGCATTACGCAAATGTCGCGCGTTTTTAAAAGCCCGCGCAAATGTAACCTTAGTGGCACCTTGGTTTTGTGATGAACTAAAAGAACATGCACAAAACAATGAAGTAACGCTTATTGATGCCTATTTTGATGAGTCGCACCTTGATGGCAAAATGCTGGTTATAGCAGCCACAGACTTAGACGAAGTAAACAACAATGTATTTGAGCTAGCTAACGCACGCAATGTATTTGTAAATGTGGTTGATGACCAACCTAAATGTACGTTTATATTCCCATCAATTGTAGACCGTGACCCAATAACCATAGCTATTTCAAGTGCAGGCACCGCGCCAGTACTTGCTCGGCGACTACGTGAAAAGCTCGAAACGTTAATCCCACAACACATTGGCCCACTGGCTACTTTAGTTGGCAGTTTTAGAGACAAAGTAAAACAGCGCTTTAAGCACTTTGCTGATCGCCGCCAATTTTGGGAAGGCGTGTTTGATTCATCAGTCGTAAGCAAAGTGCAAACAGGTAATACCGATGCAGCACAAGCACAACTAGAGCAAATGCTTGATGCCAAAGCCGAGCCAGAAGGCGAAGTGTATGTAGTAGGTGCAGGCCCAGGCGATCCTGAGCTTTTAACACTTAAAGCATTGCAGTTAATGCAGCAAGCCGATGTCGTTGTATACGACTATTTAGTGTCTGATGAAATTATGGAATTAGTACGCCGTGATGCCGATTTAGTTTGCGTAGGTAAGCGTATGGGCGATCACAGTGTAGCGCAAGAAGATACCAACCAAATGCTGGTTGATTTTGCCAAGCAAGGCAAAAAAGTATGCCGCATTAAAGGCGGCGACCCCTTTATTTACGGCCGTGGTGGCGAAGAAGTACAAGTACTGGCTGCCAATAACGTTAATTATCAAATAGTACCGGGTATAACTGCCGCCGCTGGTTGTAGCGCGTATGCGGGTATTCCGCTTACTCACCGCGACCACGCACAAGCCATCCAGTTTGTAACAGGGCATTGTAAAAAAGATGGCCAAGAACTCGATTGGCAATCGCTTGCTAAAGCGCATCAAACTTTAGCTATTTATATGGGCGTTATTAAATCGCCACATATACAGGCTCAGCTTTTAAAACATGGCCGTAGCGCTAATACGCCAGTTGCCATAATCGAAAACGGCACGCGCAAAAACCAGCGTGTTGTTACGGGGCAATTAGGTGAGCTTGCAGATTTAATAGAGCGCAACAGTGTTGTATCGCCAGCATTACTTATTATTGGCGAAGTAGCCGCCCTGCACTCGCAGCTTGCGTGGTTTGGCCAAAACGAGCAAACCAGTAGCTTTGCTCAGCCGCTAACCGGCGTATCAAATACATAATTATATTTTACTTAATCACTTTTAATCATTTTAGTAGGACGACTAACAATGGCTTTAACTCACCTTCAGCAACTTGAAGCTGAAAGTATCAAAATCATGCGCGAAGTCGCCGCTGAGTTTGAGAACCCAGTAATGCTTTACTCTATTGGTAAAGATTCGTCGGTACTTTTGCACTTAGCGCGTAAAGCATTTTACCCTGCAAAAATTCCGTTTCCGTTATTACACGTAGACACCAACTGGAAGTTTCGTGAAATGATTGAGTTTCGCGATCGCCTTGCAAAAGAATACGGTTTTGACCTGCTGGTACACAAAAACCCAGAAGGCATGGCAATGGGTATTAGCCCGTTTGAGCATGGCTCGGGTAAACATACCGACATAATGAAAACCCAAGGCTTAAAGCAAGCGCTAGATAAATACGGCTTTGATGCTGCATTTGGTGGCGCACGCCGCGATGAAGAAAAGTCTCGCGCTAAAGAGCGTGTTTACTCGTTCCGCGATAAACACCACCGCTGGGACCCTAAAAACCAACGCCCAGAGCTTTGGAATACTTACAACAGCCAAGTTAACCCAGGTGAGAGCATTCGTGTATTCCCACTGTCTAACTGGACTGAACTTGATATTTGGCAATACATTTACCAAGAAAACATTGAAATGGTTCCGCTTTATTTAGCGAAAGAGCGCCCAGTAGTAGAGCGCGACGGGACCTTAATTATGGTTGACGATGAGCGCATGCCACTTGCTGAGGGCGAAGTACCACAAATGAAGTCGGTACGTTTTCGTACTTTAGGCTGTTACCCACTTACCGGTGCAGTTGAATCTACAGCCAGTAACCTAACAGAAATTATTGAAGAAATGCTGCTATCTACGTCATCTGAACGTGAAGGCCGTGTAATAGATCACGACTCAGCAGGCTCAATGGAGAAGAAAAAACGTGAGGGGTATTTCTAATGTCTACCAATACTAACGACACCATTAACGAAGTAAAAGAGATTGGCATAGACGCCTACCTAGCACGCCAACAAGATAAAAGCTTATTGCGTATGCTTACCTGTGGCAGCGTAGATGACGGTAAATCAACACTGATTGGCCGCCTACTGCACGACAGCCACCAAATTTATGAAGATCAGCTAGCAGCTCTTCATAAAGATAACGAAAAAGTAGGTAACGCAGGCGAAGAGCTAGACTTAGCGCTACTAGTAGATGGCCTACAAGCTGAGCGCGAGCAAGGCATTACTATTGATGTAGCGTACCGTTATTTTTCAACGGCTAAGCGTAAATTTATTATTGCCGACACCCCAGGGCACGAGCAATACACACGCAACATGGTAACAGGCGCATCAACAAGCGATGTAGCCATTATTTTGGTTGATGCTCGCTACGGTGTGCAAGTACAAACTAAGCGTCATAGCTTTATTTGTGACTCGCTAGGTATTAAACAGTTTGTGGTCGCGATTAATAAAATGGATATCGTTGATTTTGACGAAACCGTTTATGAAAAAATTAAAGCCGATTACCTTAAATTTGCTGAGCAACTTAACGTATCAAACATTAAGTTTGTGCCTATGTCGGCGCTTAAAGGCGACAACGTAGTAACCCGCTCTGCACATACGCCTTATTACACCGACAAGCCATTGCTTGAGCTTTTAGAAGACTCACCAGCGGCCGAAACCGATACCGGCTTTGAAGCACGCTTACCTGTGCAATATGTAGTGCGCCCTAACTTAAACTTCCGTGGTTTTCAGGGCACATTGGCATCAGGTAAATTACAAGTTGGCGATGCAATAAAAGTATTACCGTCGGGTAAAACATCAAGTATTAAAGAAATTGTGACCTTTAATGGCAACCTAGATCACGCAGAGGCCGGCCAAGCAATTACCGTTACCCTCAATAGCGAAATTGATATTAGCCGCGGCGATGTCATTGTGCCGCAAAGCTCAAGTGCAACGGTTACTAATCTTATACAAGCTAAACTTGTGTGGATGCACGAAGAGCCGCTGGTACTAGGTAAAAGCTACAACATTAAACTAGGTAGCAAAAATACATCAGCCGTGGTTAAAAAGATTGACCACACTATTGATGTAAATACCTTAGAGCACGGCACAGCCGATTCACTTCAGCTAAACGAAATTGCCATTGTCACGCTTGAACTAAGCGAAACAATATTAGCTGACGAGTACCACAACAACCATGAAACTGGCTCATTTATCCTTATCGACCGTTTATCTAATTTAACGGTTGCCGCAGGTATGATTGAGCAAGTACTAAAAAGCGAAAAACAAAACAGCGATTTCAGCGACTTTGAAATTGAGTTTAATAGCTTAGTACGCAAGCACTTCCCACATTGGCAAGCGCTTGATATTTCAAAACTGTAAGTATAAAAATGTCTGTTAGGAATATAAAAGCATGGTAGAGCAGCTCGTTTTAACAGGCATTATGCTTACCTTAGTTGGGTGCCTTTTTGGCACCCGCATTAATCCAGCATGGTTATTTGTAAGTGCTATTGGTACGGGTTATTTAACAGGCCTGATTGACCTTGAAAGCATGTTAGTAAACTACGCAAACCCGTCGCTCATTACCCTCGTATTATTAGTGCTGGTTTCAATCGCTATTGAAAAAACCACACTCATACAACAGCTTTCCCAATCGTTATCTAAAGGGAGCTTAGTAAAGTCGGTAACAAAGCTTGGTTTATCAACCGCGTTTTTATCGTCATTTACTAACAACACCGCGGTTGTGGCATCGCTTATCACCGCCATAAAAGACAACCCAAATCATTCACCCTCAAAGCTACTATTACCGCTGTCGTACACCGCTATATTAGGCGGCACCATTACACTTATTGGTACATCAACCAATTTAATAGTGAACGGCTTTGCCGTAGATGCAGGCATGGCGCCACTGGGCTTTTTTGATTTTACCTTAGTGGGCATTGGCGCATTAAGTGTGGGCCTCATTACTATTTTAGTGATGCTCAAATACCTGCCCGACAACGGCAAAAACACGCAAGAGGTTATTCCCTTTTACTTAGAGGGAAAAGTGCAGGCAGGCTCTAAGCTTATTGGCCGCACCGTAGAAGAAAACGGCCTACGCGATTTAAAAGATTTATTTCTCGCCGAAATTATTCGTGGCGATGAGCGTATATACGCAGTAACACCTCAGCAAATTATTAGACAAAACGACGTACTACTGTTTGTTGGCGATATTAAATCGGTACCCTTATTAAGACGCTTTGACGGATTAAAAGTGGTGCACGACAACCACGAAAAAGACATAGAACACTTAGTTGAAGTGGTTGTGAGCCAATCATCAAAGTTTATTGGCAAAACCGTAAAAGAGGCGCGTTTTAGAGAGCAGTTTCATGCCGCTGTTATTGCCATTCGCCGAGGGCATGACCGCTTACAAGGCGGCCTTGGGCAAGTGCAATTGCAAGCCGGCGACTCCTTAATACTCGCCCCAGGTAAAAACTTTTACTCTTTACCTAATTTAAACCGCGAATTTGTGTATATATCGGGGTTTGACTTACAAACACATCTAAAACCTAAACAATCTAATATTGTATTGGCAGGCTTTGCCGCCGTGTTAGGGTTGAGCATTGTAGGTATAGTTCCTTTAGTAAAAGGTCTGCTGGTGTTACTCATTGGCTTATTGCTTAGCGGTACAGTTAAACTAAGCGAAGTAAAACGTCGCTTTCCCATTGAGCTACTCGCCGTTGTAGGCAGTGCCATAGGGCTTGCTAAATTAATGATAGAAACCGGGCTTGCCGGGCAAATATCAGATGCCCTATTTATGGTACTAGGTGATTTTGGCCCTTATGGCGCGTTTATCGCCATATTTTTAATGACCGTATTATTCACCGAGCTTATTACTAATAATGCCGCAGCAGCGCTTTCATTCCCTGTGGCTTACTCGCTAGCAGTGGGTTTTAATGTAGACCCACTACCCTTTATTATGGCGGTAGCGTTTGGTGCATCTGCCAGTTTTATATCGCCGTTTGGGTATCAAACAAACCTTATGGTTTACAGCGCGGGTAACTACCGCTTAAAAGATTACATAACAATGGGCTTGCCCCTTTCTATTATTTATTCAATCACGGTATTAACATTGATCCCGCTCGTATTTCCTTTTTAATACGGGCGCTTACAGTACAAGAGACACCACTATGGATGAAAATATTGTTTGGCATAACTACGCAACCACAAAAGCACAACGTAGTGAGCAAAAAAAGCATAAACCGGCCATTTTATGGTTTACCGGTTTTTCTGGCTCTGGCAAAAGCACCGTAGCCAACGCATTAGAAGCGGCGCTTAACCAGCAAGGTGCGCACACTTACCTGCTTGATGGCGATAACGTACGTCACGGCTTATGTAAAGACCTTGGCTTTAGCGACGAAGACCGCATCGAAAACATACGCCGCGTTGGCGAAACCGCCAAACTAATGACCGATGCCGGCCTATTAGTGCTTACCGCGTTTATCTCGCCATTTAGAGCAGAGCGCGACATGGTGCGCAGCCTAGTCGATGACGGCGAGTTTATTGAAGTATTTATAGATACCCCGCTTGATGTATGCGAAAGCCGCGACCCTAAAGGCTTATACAAAAAAGCCCGCGCAGGTGAGATTAAACACTTTACCGGTATCGACTCAAGCTACGAAGTACCCAACAACCCAGAAATAATTTTAGATACCAGTAAAAACACCCTAGACCAATCGGTTACACAACTGATAACGTATCTAAAACAAAAGCATATTATAGGTTAACCCCAATGAACCAAACCGAGCTACTAGAAGAAACCCTCATCCTTGCCCGCAAAGCAGGCCAAGCCATAATGGGGATTTACGAAAAGGACTTTAACGTTGAATACAAAGCCGATGAAAGCCCAGTAACCGACGCCGACTTAGCAGCTCATAAAGTCATTGTGACAGGGCTAAAACAGCTCACGCCCGACACACCTATACTTAGCGAAGAAAGCGCTGATATAAGCTGGGACATTCGTCAAACATGGAAAAGCTACTGGTTAGTAGACCCAATCGACGGCACTAAAGAGTTTATTAAAAAGAACGGCGAATTTACCGTAAATATAGCCCTAATCGAAAACGGCAAACCTGTGCTTGCTGTCGTTGATGCGCCCGCACTTGGCGTATCGTACTTAGCCAGTAACGACATTGGCGCGTTTAAAGACAAGGGCGATGAGCGCATCGAGCTTAAAGTAACCACCAAACCTAACAAAGGGTTAATCCGCGTGGTTGGCAGTCGCTCGCACCCATCACCCGATTTAGCCGGGTTTGTAAAACGCTTTGACGACGTTGAAATGGTCTCAAAAGGAAGCTCACTAAAATTATGCTTAGTTGCCGAAGGCAGCGCTGATATTTACCCGCGCTTAGGCCCAACCTGTGAGTGGGATACGGGAGCTGGCCATGCTATTGCTGAAATAGCCGGCGCTAAAGTAACCAAGCTCGATGGCAGCCCGCTTATTTATAACACCAAAGATGAGTATTTGAATCCGTATTTTGTAGTGAGTGCGGTGGAAGAGTAAGAGCTGCGAGCTTCGAGCTGTTAGCCACGAGCAGCTCGATGTAAACCTAAACACCGTAGGTTGGGTTGAGTGGAACGAAACCCAACATCTTTAAGTCATGCACTTTAAGCAGGCACCAAGAAATCTGAATTTTCATTTACAGTAAGATAGCTTAAGCCACGAGTAATTGACCCTGTAACTAATCATGTCCAGCATTCTATTTAAAAAACAATTTCACCACCGAGAGTACAGAGTCGCTTCGCTACAAAGAGGTTTGAGACCTAAGCTATAAACAATAACTCGTAATCCCGCCTAAGCTCAACTCTAACTTACTCTTCTGATAAACCTAAATTATTGATGACTTTAATTTTCTGATCTTCTGTAATATCTTCATGCTGAAAACATTGAATTTTGTTTTTTAAGTCTACTTTTTGATCTGTCGTAACTTTTAGTAGGTGCTGTCGAAAATAAATAGCTTCAGGTTCAGCAAACTTAGCATTATTTATAAGGAGTAATGTCGCATTTGCTGAAACACTAGCTAGACAAATACTTAAAATATTTTCCATCCTCTTTTCATCAAAGTTGAATTTTGAGTCATCGAATTGTGTAAATACCAAATAATGTATTGTTAACTCAATGGATTCCATATTTAGTTGGTCTAAGTTTTCAATTAAAAACTTTCTGAAATCTATATTATGCGTAAAGCTTTTGGCTTTTTCAGCGATCTTCCGGCGATCTTCTGACTCTTCAACATCAAAATAATCACCTTTAGAATCTTTTGAAATCCTTAATTCAGGTAATTCTTGGCATATAAAAAGGAAACTGTAATGCCAAGTAAGAATCCGGAATAACAGAGCTTGAGCAGACTCAATTTCAGCTAGTTTATTTAACACTTTTTCAAAGTGACCTTCGATAACAATTGTTTGTAATAGTGTATCTTCAAAAATACTAGGATGTGAAAATAGACCTGATTTTTCAGCCTGTTTATTGTCTAAAATTGCAAAGGCTAATGACTTTCTCTTGTTCTTATTTTCAATATCGTCACCAGATCCAAAGATACCATTAAAACGCTCAAAGCTAACTAACCAACGATGATCTATACATATACGATTGGCCAGTTTTTCAATATTCTCAGGGAGTATCGTTTTAAACTCTTTCAATACCTCTTGGTCTCTAAGCTCATTTTCAGGGACGGTTTCCAGTAATACCCGCTTTAAATAATCAACAGAGTCTGGTTTTACACCTAAATGTTGCTCGTCACTATTTTTACTCCCCTTTAAACCATTTCCGCTTTTATCAGTTATATCTTCTATAAGATTTAATAACTCCTTAAATAAAGCATTGTAAACATGCGTAGCTTCACTATTTGTAAAATCAGCTATCAAGTTTGAGAGGGCTTCATTTATTGTTTTCTGCTTTCCATCTTCTACTTTACCATTAATTAAGCTTGTGTAAGAGTTTGCAAATGCATTGAATAACACAGGCTCAACCTCACGTAATGTAGTGAGTAATAACAAAGAGCCAAAATCAACCTCTCCCAATAACTTTTCTTTAGTCCAGCACTTACTTACACGTCGCATCACTCGCTTCAAAACTCGAATTGAGACTATAAAGTTATTAGAAATAATTGCTGGCTGATAAAAAGTCTCATGAAAAGCAAATGGGTTTTGCTCAAAATATTGTGCAGAACTACTTATTGATGAATGTGGTAACAACATATCATTATCGAATATTTTACTTGTGCACAGCTTTGCCCAATTGCACAGTACTCTTTTGAAGTCTTGGGATACTATTGTCTCTGTATGATCAGCAACTTTACTTAAAGCTACAGCGTACTCTAGCTTGTCATTACCCATAGCGACGATGAAATTGATATGACTCAAATCTCGATCTTTTAATCTATCCAGCAATGCAGCTATATCATTTAGCCGTTTTTCGTTTTCATCACCCGTACCACGGTCAACATCTTGTAGGGTGATCAGTAATTTGTGGTTGGTAACTTCAAGAACCCCATTAAGTTTTTGAAAGCTTTGCTCAATATCAATTGGGCCCGCGAGTAGTGTGGAGGCAAATTGAAATATACCGCCTCCTGACTTTAGCGCTTCAGTATAATGTTTAGGTAACGCACGAAAGGCGCACATATCAATATGCTGACTGATATCATCAATAATGTTACTGAGCACTACATGCGCGACACTGTCGCTGGCTGCGCCCCAAGTTGATATATCGCTGTGTATCCAAATACTCTCTTTTTCAGAGTTTTTTGCTAAATCATTCACAATACTTTCGACGATACTGCTTTTTCCGCAACCGTATGGTCCACATAGCGCTATGTGCTGCGCCAAGTCTTCTTCATAATCATCACCGCCGTTACGTAGCCGCTCAGTAATACGCTTTGCATAAACCTGCAAGTCAGGCTCTAATTGCCCTGTGTTTTTAATAATTGAATCATCTTTAAACCATCGTTGAAAATCCTCTAAGCTCTCAAGCGTTAGTTCAGCTTCTTGTTTTGATTCGACTTTCGACTCTGCGCTAGATGCTTTTAGTTGCTCACATAGCAAATATACCGACATGACCAAATAAGCAACTGCTATACAAAAGAACACCCAGAATGCTTGCTCTGTTTCAACTAAGCTTATTGCAGAAAATAAATAAAATGCTGATACCGTGCACAGTACGACTGAAAATATGGGATTTTTTGTATACAGTTTAGTTTGATAGATAATAGTCGCTGCAGCAGCTAAAAAACTCAGTGACAGAAACTTGAAACTTACAAATGCATGAGCAGTTAATTGAGCTAAAATTTCATTGGAATAACTTACATACACATAACTAACAATGAAAAATAATCCAAACAATACACTCATTGTCACTGGCGGATATCGCCAGTTAAACCTAATACTGCGTTTAGCGTGAGAAATGTAAAACCTATCCAGCAGCAGTTTTATGCCAATACCGGCTAAAAATGCGCTGCTGTAATGCAAAACCGGATTTGTATTTAAAATAGCGCTCCAACTTGAATATGCCTTTTGTACAAAACCAACTTTGCTTAAAAACACAGTAATTGTTGTAGCAGCCATTGCGCACAATAAAAGAGAGAGCCAACGCATGGTTGTAATGGGGAGTGTTTTAACTTGCGACAACTTAATATCCTTATCAATACGTTACCTAGCCAGTGTATATCAATTAAACATTATTGAATAAGCAAGTTTAAGAAATAAAGTCGCCTCTTGGCTTTACCGCTCGAATGACGCTATGGCGTGTTGGGTTTCGCTTCGCTCTACCCAACCTACAACTGTGCTGGTTCGGGTATTTGTTTATTTTTACAGCGCTGTTTCGTATTCATGACACTTTTGGTGCAACGGCGTCTAATTAATTAGTCTACAAAACCCCTCAAAACATGAAACTTTTAGCTAAAAACTATATTCTTGCGCGCGATTATTATTTAAATAATGGATGAGCACACACATGACACCATCACAAGATGCAACGCTTTCAAATGCATCAACAACAGGTGAACACACACCTACTTCTAAATGGAACCTGCACGATACGCAGTGGACGTTAAGCCTTTTTGGTACCGCCGTTGGCGCGGGCATTTTATTTTTACCTATTAACATTGGTATAGGTGGTTTTTGGCCGCTTATTATTATGGCGTGTTTAGCCTTTCCAATGACCTTTTTAGCACACCGCGGCTTAGCCCGCTTTGTGTTGTCGTCTAAAAACAAAGATTCAGATTTTACTGATGTTGTTGAAGAGCACTTTGGTGTAACGGCAGGTAGGTTAATCTCTTTATTATACTTTTTGTCTATATTTCCCATTTTGCTTATTTACGGCGTAGGCTTAACCAATACCGTTGATAGCTTTATGGTGAACCAAATGGGCCTTGAGTCACCTTCTCGCGTGTTGCTTTCGGGTGTATTAGTTGCCGGTATGATTAGCCTAATGATGGGCGGCGAGCGCTTAATGCTTCGCGCGTTCGCTATTTTGGTCTATCCGCTTGTGGGGATTTTATTTTGCTTATCGCTCTATTTAATCCCTAGCTGGCAAATGCCTGATATGAGCCTACCTGAGGCGGGCAGCTTTACTAAAACGCTGTGGTTATCTATTCCTATTATTGTGTTTTCGTTTAGCCATGCGGCGGCTATTTCAAGCTTTGTGAACGTGCAGCGTGGGCATTATGGCAATCAGGCCACTAATAAGGCTGAGGCTATTTTAAAGCGCACTAGCTTACTACTTATTGTATTTGTACTGCTGTTTGTATTTTCGTGCGTGCTTTCGCTTACTAGCGAGCAAATGGCTGCTGCTAAAGCGGCTAACGTATCGATTTTATCTTACCTTGCTAATATCACCAGTAACTCGTATATCGCGACCCTTGGGCCGCTGGTTGCCTTTATTGCGATTACGTCATCGTTTTTAGGGCACTTTTTAGGTGCACGCGAAAGCTTTACCGGTTTGGTGACTAAGCAAACCAGCTTAAGTGCTAAAGTAGCCGACAAAATTGGCGTACTCATTATGTTTTTTGCTATTTGGTTTTGCGCGGTTAAAAACCCAAGCATTTTAGACATGATGGATCAGCTATCAGGCCCTATCATTGCGATGATTTTATTTATTATGCCAATGATTGCCGTATACAAAGTGCCTGCGCTGAGTAAATACCGCAACCGTTTAAGTACCTTGTTTGTACTTGCTGTGGGCTCACTGGCCGTATGTGCGCTTATTTACAGCATGCTTAATTAAGCGAGTTGCTATAAATGCCCCACATAAAAAATGGCGCTCACTGAGCGCCATTTTTAATACAACTAACTTGCTTTTAAACTAATTTATTCTGCGTCTGGTAGGTTACGACCGTAGAATATCTCCTGCATTTCGCGGGTTAGTTTAGAGCGAATTTCTTCTTCTTCCTCATCCGACAGCTCATCAGTAGATAGGCCGAACAGGTAAGTGTTTAAGTCGGTTTCTTTTAACATCATTTTGGTGTGGAACAGGTTTTCTTGATACACGTTCACGTCCATCATTTGGTACGCTTCTTTGGTATCTTCTGTCATGAAGTTTTGAATCGAGTTAATTGCATGGTCAATGTAGTGTTTAACGCCGTTTACATCGCGGGTAAAACCACGTACGCGGTAATCAATAGTTACTACGTCTGACTCAAGGCTATGAATTAAGAAGTTTAACGCTTTAAGTGGCGAAATAATGCCACAGGTAGATACTTCAATATCAGCACGGAATGTACAAATACCATCATCAGGGTGCGCTTCTGGGTAGGTATGTACACAAATGTGGCTTTTATCTAGGTGCGCAACAACAGAATCTGGTAATGGGCCTGGCGCTTCGTCAGCATCGTAATTTTGCTGCTCTTCTACCGGCTCTTCCGAAACCAAAATAGTCACACTTGCGCCTTGTGGTTCATAATCTTGGCGCGCCACATTTAAAATGTTAGCACCAATAATATCAACAACATCACCTAGTATGTCGGTTAGTCTATCTGCACTGTACTGCTCGTCGATATATTCAATATATTCTTTACGTTGTTGCTCGGTCTTTGCGTAGCAAATGTCGTAAATACTAAAGCTTAAACTTTTGGTTAAATTATTAAAGCCATGAAGTTTAAGTTTATCGAAGGGTTTGTTCATGATAAACCAACCTATAAATTAGTGAAATCTGCACCTGCAGAATGAAAAGTTCGCGGATTTTATACGAATTTTCCTCACGGAAAAAGCGTTATTTTACCTGTTCTTGCACAACTTCGTGGCTGTGGGTAATTTCTACTGTTTTATCAAGCATTAAAGCAACAGAACAATACTTTTCAGCAGAGAGCGAAACCGCACGCGCAAGGTGTTTTTCTGAGACATTATTGCCTGTAACAACAAAGTGTAAATTAATTTTAGTAAATACACGAGGCGCTGTTTCGGCGCGCTCTGAGCTTAGTTGTACTTGCACATCAGAAAAATCTTGTTTGGCTTTTTTTAAAATACTTACAACATCTACCGACGAGCAACAGCCTACCGACATAAGTACCATTTCCATTGGACTTGGTGCAGCGCTGTCGCTACCGGCATCAAAAACTACATTATGATTAGAATTAGAACGGCCAATAAAGGTGTCGCCTTCAACCCATTTTACATTTGCTTGCATGTGTTTATCTCTAAAAAAATTTTGTTGATTGTATAACAATCTGCAACGATACGTGAGCGCTGAGATTAAATTTAGTGGTGTTATTAATAAGGCGAGAAGTAATAGAAGCGCAGTCATTAGGTCATACTGCGCTGTGTTAACG
Organism: Pseudoalteromonas atlantica; assembly: GCA_007988745.1. Taxonomy (GTDB): domain Bacteria; phylum Pseudomonadota; class Gammaproteobacteria; order Enterobacterales; family Alteromonadaceae; genus Pseudoalteromonas; species Pseudoalteromonas atlantica. Next base: position 9,103 of record BJUT01000054.1, on the reverse strand, counting down.
GGTAACGTTAAGAGGTTTGTGTTACCGCGTTATCAAATAAGTTTTTAATAAGCCCAGCAAACTCATCTATAAATGCGTGTTGTTCAACCGTAACAGGTTGTGAGGTTATGCTGCTTAGTACTTCTTGTAAGTCGTAAACAATACCGTCTACCTCGCGCACTATTTGGCTGCGTTGTTCAGTATTAAGATTAGTATGTTGTTCACAAATTAGCATAACGTTATGCGCTATTACATCTTCTATGAGTTCCATAACGGTAGGGGCACCGGGTTTGATTTCGCCTGGCTTCTCAAATAACGCTAAATTTTGAGTTAGATACATGATCAAGTCATCGTACCCTTGCCTGTCTAAAACCATTGTGATTTTCACCTTTGAATAACTAATTGCATAGATTTAAGCAGAAAGCGCCACTAATTACTAGCTTTGCGCGATACCAATACAAAAAAAGCAGCCTAAGCTGCTTTTCTAATTCTTTATAACTACAAATAGAACAGTAATTAATCTATTTTTAAGCCTGGGCTTAGTGTTGCTGGCATCGTTACTTTTTCAAGTTCTACCGAAGCAACAGGGTAGGCACAGTAGTCGGCTGCGTAATATGCGCTTGCTCTGTGATTTCCTGATGCGCCAATACCACCAAATGGGGCTGCACTTGATGCACCTGTAATTGGGCGGTTCCAGTTAACAATACCGGCACGAATACGACGTAAAAAGTGATTGTAGTCGGCTTCGCTGTCGCTTAATAAACCTGCTGATAAACCAAAGCTGGTATCGTTTGCTTTATCAATTGCGTGGTCAAAGTCATCAAAGCGGAACACTTTTAATAATGGGCCAAAGTGCTCTTCATCTGGGAAGTCGCTAATTGCTGAACACTCAATAATACCCGGTGTTACAAAACCAGTATTGGCTGTGTGCTCAAGCTCTACTAGTACTTCACCGCCAAGCTCAACCAGCTCGTTTTGTGCTTTTACCATGCCTGCTGCAGCCGCAGATGAGATCATAGAGCCCATAAATGGCTGATCTTCATCATCGTAGTTGCCTACTTTAATGGCTTTAGTTGCAGTGATAAGGCGCGCTAAAATGTCATCGCCTTGCTGGCCTTTAGGTAAAAATACTTTACGAGCACACGTACAACGTTGGCCGCTTGAAATAAACGCCGATTGAATAATATCGTGTACCGCGGCTTTAGTATCTGCCACATCTTTAATAATCAGTGGATTATTGCCACCCATTTCAAGCGCTAAAATTTTACCCGGCTGACCTGCAAACTGCTCATGTAAAATATGACCAGTACGCGAAGAACCTGTAAAGAATAAACCATCTATGCCTTTATGCGCAGCAAGGGCTTTACCTGTTTCTACTTCACCTTGAACAAGGTTAATTACACCGGCAGGTAAACCGGCTTTTTCCCATAGTTTAAGCGTAAGCTCAGCAACCATTGGCGTAAGCTCTGATGGCTTAAATACTACTGTGTTACCGGCTAAAAGCGCTGGCACAATGTGGCCATTAGGTAAGTGCCCAGGGAAGTTATATGGGCCAAATACGGCAACTACACCATGTGGTTTATGACGGATCATCGCACGCCCTACCGGCATAGCGTTTTCAACGTCGCCAGTGCGCTCTAAAAATGCTTTTTCAGAAATGGCAATTTTACCTACCATTGCGCCCGCTTCTGTACGCGTTTCCCACAGTGGCTTACCGGTTTCTTGGGCAATCGCTACAGCAAGTTCTTCGCTGTGCTCTTTAAGTGTTGCTGCAAAGGTTTTAACTATCTCTAGGCGCTCGTTAAAGCTTTTATCTGCCCAGCTGTAAAATGCTTCGCGCGCCGAATTCACCGCGCTATCTACTTGCTCTGCAGTCGCTGAAGATGCCTGCCAAATAACGTCGTTATTTGCAGGGTTTACTGAATTAAATGCGTTGCCTTGGCCTTGTGACCACTGACCATTAATAAATTGTGCAGGATGAGTCATTATACTTTCTCCTTAATTAAACTGGGGTTGCGCTTACGGTGTCGCCCGATTGTAGCTGTAGGGCATCGGCTATTTGTTGCGATAAAATAAGGCTGCTTGCACGCTCATCAAAGCTAAGCGCTGCAACCGTTGCACGGTAATCTTCTAACTTGCCGTTAGCAAGCAGTACCATGGTATCGCCCGATGCTTCGCCTATTTCTACTTTAAAGTCTTTTGCATTACGAATAGTGGCAATGTTATCTACTTTTGCTTCTACTGTTGGGCCCGCATCAAAAATATCGACGTAACCGTTGAAGGTAAATCCTTCATTTTTTAATAGCTCAATAGCTGGGCGTGTGTTGTCGTGTACTTTACCAATCACCGCTTGAGCGTCTTTGCTAAGCAAGTTTACGTAAATTGGGTACTTTGGCATTAGTTCAGCAATAAACACTTTTTGGCCTATACCTGTTAGGTAATCGGCGGTAGGAAAGTCCATTGAGAAAAAGTGCTCTTCTAGCCACTGCCAAAACGGGCTGCTGCCGTTTTCGTCAGACACGCCGCGCATTTCTGCTATTACTGTTTGTGCAAAACGCTGCTCATGTTGTTTTATAAACATAAAGCGCGCTTTTGAAAGAAGTTTACCGTTACAGTTTTTACGATAGCCATCTTTCAAAAATAAGGTACATAGTTCTGTCGCGCCGGTGTAGTCGTTACATAGGGTTAAAATATCAACCGCTTTGTATACATCTAACGTGCGTGATGAGTGAATTACTTTACTTAAGTGGTAATGATAAAACGCATCATCAAGCCCTACTGCAGCTTCAATAGCTGAAGTACCGACTACTTCACCGGTTTCGGTATCTTCAAGAACAAACAGGTAGCCTTCGTCACCAGGTTGTGACGTTTGTTTAGCAAATGAACTTACAGAATGGTCAATTTTCTTTTGCAGTAACTCTTCGTTTAACGGCAAAGATGTAAAACCATGGCCCGATTCGTGGGCAATTTTTAATAACGCTGCGTAATCATTTTGCTGGATTGGGCGAAGGATCATCATGAGTCCGCTTGCTCCCTTATCAATAACGGTAAATAGAATATGCAGGGCAAGCAGGCTTGCCCTTAATAAGGTGGTTTAACGCGCTTAAGCGTTTACTACGCTTGCTACTGCTTTTTCAAAACGCGCCATACCTTCGCGAATATCCGCTTCGGTGATTACTAACGATGGCGTAAAGCGTACTACATCAGCACCCGCTACAAGCGACATAAGCCCTTGCTCGGTAGCTGCTACTAAAAACTCTTTAGCACGGCCTTTGTATTGCTCGTTAACGGCTGCACCAATTAATAAACCTTGGCCACGAATTTCGCTAAATACGTTGTATTTTTCGTTTACCGCGTTAAGAAGCTCGTTAAATAATGCTGCTTTTTCTTTTACGCCCGCCAGTACTTCAGGGGTATTTACAGTATCAAATGCGGCTTCAGCTACTGCACACGCCAGTGGGTTACCACCGTAAGTAGAACCGTGAGTCCCTACTTTTAAGTGCTGAGCAATCTCAGTAGTAGTTAGCATAGCGCCAATAGGGAAACCGCCGCCAAGAGCTTTAGCTGACGTTAAAATATCAGGCACTACGTTTAAACCTTGGTATGCGTATAGCTCACCAGTACGGCCAACACCTGTTTGTACTTCATCAAAAATAAGCAGTGCATTGTGTTTAGTACATAGCTCACGAACGCCTTGTGCAAATTCGTCAGTTGGCGAAATAATACCGCCCTCACCTTGCAGTGGCTCCATCATTACGGCACATGTTTTGTCGCTAATTAGCGCTTCAAATGCAGCTAGGTCATTGTAATCACAATGTACGATGTCGCCTGGCTTAGGACCAAAACCATCTGAGTATGCAGCTTGCCCGCCTACGGTTACGGTAAAGAACGTACGACCGTGAAAGCCTTTGTTAAATGAGATAATTTGTGATTTTTCAGCACCAAATTTATCAAGTGCAAAACGACGTGCTAATTTAAGCGCGGCTTCGTTTGCTTCTGCGCCTGAGTTTGCAAAGTAAACTTTTTCAGCAAAGGTCGCATCGACCATTTTTTTAGCTAAACGCAGCGCAGGCTCGTTAGTCATTACGTTTGATAGGTGCCAAATTTTTTCGCCTTGCTCTTTTAATGCACCTACTAATGCAGGATGGCAATGGCCAAGACAGTTAACAGCAATACCACCGGCAAAGTCGATATATTCTTTACCTTGTTGATCCCATACGCGAGAGCCTTCGCCTCGAACAGGAATAACGCTTGAAGGCGCGTAGTTAGGAACCATTACGTGATCAAATAATTCGCGATTGACTGTCATTTTTTTTCCTCTTAATTGTGAGCAACACAAAACATCAAAATAGGTGTTTGGTTATAAATGTAACCAAGATATTTACGCACTAAATAGCAAAAGGTTGAGCGTAAAACTGCCTTGTGGTTCAATTTTCAGGCGCTCATTATTTCAGATATTTGTGGTGCTGTCTCGTTAAAAACTTTCATGCAGGCCTTTAAAATAAAGGCCTTGGGATATTATTTCATAGATAGTGAATAACTATCTGCATAGAAAATAAATGCCATTTTTTAATACTTATGCGCCTGCGCAGTGAGTCGCGCCTTACATTAAGTGCTTAAAGCGAGGTGTGCTTGGGGAGATGTTAATGAATGAATAGTCGCAAAAAAATTAACAAAAAATTCAATAGTTAATGAAAATTTGCCGCCACCAACGGCAATTTACCGATATAAGGACCAGCGAGTAAGCTGCTTTTTAGTCAATTTGAATAGCAAGGTTGGTAAAATTGCTTGTTTCGAGGGCTTTTAGCTCATTTTTAGTGAATTGGTGATACGAAAACCACGCCTGCATTTCATCTTGTTCAATAAGTTGGTGCTGTTTTAGATTTAAATACTGCGAATAGCATCGCGCTTTAAGCATGACTTCACTCATAGGGAAAACATCACTACTTTGCTCGATGCCGTGAACAAGTTGCGCCATAACATGATTAAACGGCAAAAACTTAAAAGCCATTTTTCGAATAACTTTAGCACTTAACTCAAGCGACTTATTACTTAACAACGTGGTTAAAAATAAGGGATCTGGCTTTAGCTCCAACAATGCCGTGTGTAAATCTTTTTGCTGTGCTTCGCGTGCTATTTGCACTTTGCGTTGCCATACCTGTTCAAAGGTTTTTAAGTACAAGCGTACTAAGGCAATACGCCCAACATCTATAAGCATGCCCAGTGTAAACGCATGTACAGGGTTTACATCGTTAAGCTCTGCAATTTTTTGCGCCGCAATTGCATTGGCCATGGCGGCATCGCGCAGGCGGCGCTTTAATAATGGAAATGGCTCTGTGCTGTGTGGCATCCAATGGCGCATAGCAAAAGTAGGAATTACCAATTGTAAGTTATCAAGGCCAATATAGCGCAGTGCAAGTGCGGGGCTGTCTACTTTAACTGAGGTACTTTTGCTGCGCTGCTTTCGGTAGTAAGGCAGGTTTACCAATGACACTAATTCGCGGCCAAGCCAACTAGAATCATTTACCAATGGCTCTAAACGCCCAACACTTGCCGACTTAACCGCCAGTATATCTAGCATGGTAGCAACGTTATCTTCTATGCCTATGGTGTTTTGAATAACAGCATCCATATCTTCTAATTGCTTAAATATGGCTGTTTCTATTACTTTATGAAGTTGCTTGCTCGCTTGTGCTCGGTACTTATGATGCGCGGTGCTACTTTGCTGGCGTTTATGCTGTGCGGCAACTTCTACTTCTAATAACGTGCGTTGCTTCATTGGTTCACCATAATCAATTTCCAGCGTATGAATAAAGCCAATTTGTTGATGTGCAAAACTATGGCCAAGCAGCAAGTCGTGAGCACGCTGGTCAAGCATTGAGGCTATTCGCTTTTGCGACGCAAGTTCAGTCATAAAGTCCATTCAGTATAAGTATTACCATTCGGTGGTTACTGTAAGGTTAGAAGCGAGATAAAAAGTTAGCAAGCAATTCGAGCCCTTGAGTTGTTAAAATAGCCTCGGGATGAAATTGCACGCCTTCAAGAGCAAGCTCTGTGTGAAGTAGCCCCATAATTTCGTCAAACTCACCTTGCTCGGTTTGGCTCCATGCTGTAATGGCTAATTCACTCGGTAAACTATGTTTTTCGACCACCAGCGAGTGATAACGACACACAGTAAGCGGGTTTTCTAAACCGGTAAATACCCCCTTATTATTATGAACAATAGGTGAGGTTTTACCATGCATGACTTGCTTAGCACGTATAACCTTGCCCCCTAGCGCTTGCGCGATGGTTTGATGCCCTAAGCAAATACCCAAAATAGGGTAAATGCCTTTTAGCTGCTCAACGACATTGAGTGACACGCCCGCTTCGTTTGGCGAACAAGGCCCCGGAGAAATAACAATATGCTTGGGGTTAAGTTGCTTAATTTGCGCAACAGATATTTCGTCATTACGCTTTACCAGCACCTCTTGGTTTAAGCGCTGAAAATATTGTACTAGGTTATAAGTAAACGAATCGTAGTTGTCGATCATCAACAGCATTACACAACGACCTTATTTAATAATGTAGTGCTCTTTGCTCACATGTGCGGCTTGTAAAATGAGCGATAGAAGCTTTTATAGGGCCATTCTATCACTAATAATTACCCAACATACATTAGCAAAACGCCTTAAAAACTTACGCCTTTAGCTAAAAATTCTTCAAATTCGTTTGCTGGTATTGGCCGACTTAACAAGTACCCTTGAATTAGGTCGCAGTTATACTCTTTTAGTTTTTCAAGTTGGGCATGCTCTTCTACGCCTTCGGCGATAATATCGAGCCCTAAGTTTTTAGCTAATTGGCAAATACTCAGTACTAAAGCCTGATCGCGTGTGTCAGTGGCCATATTGCGCACAAACGACTGATCTATTTTTAATTTATTTACCGGAAAACGCTGTAAGTAACCCAGCGACGAATAGCCCGTACCAAAGTCATCAATTGATAAGCTAATACCCAGTGCACTCAGCGCCTGCAGTACTGAAATACCAAACTCTTCATCGTCCATGATGGCGGTTTCGGTAATTTCTAGCTCAATTAAATGCGCGGGCACGTTAAAATTTGCCAACCGCTGTTTTATGCTTTGCACAAAGTCTTGCTGTGTAAATTGCCTTGCCGATATATTAATAGCCAAGCGGATATTTAAGTTTTGCTGATGCCATTTTTTAGCTTGGGCAAAGGCACTATCAAGTATCCATTCGCCTAATGGCAATATAAACCCGCTGTGCTCGGCAATAGGAATAAACTGCGCCGGAGAGACAAACTTCCCATCATCAAACCACCTAATTAAACATTCGCAGCTGTTTATGGTTTGCGATTTAAGGTGCATTTTAGGCTGAAAATAAAGCTCAAACTGTTGCTTTTCAATGGCGGTATCAAGGCGCCGAGCAATATGCAGCTGCTGTGCGTGCTTAACTCCGCTTTCGGTATCAAAATAAGCGTAGGGAATATTACGTTTTACCGCCTCTTCTAAGGCAATATTGGCGTGCAGTAGCAGCGTTTTATAGTCATTACTGGTTGGGTAGCGTGTTACACCGCAGTTAAAGCTCATACGCATTTCACCGTACGGTGTGCTAATAGCTTGGCTTAAACGGCTTTGTACGCCTTTGAGTAAGTCATCTAGGGTTGTTGAGCAATCTTGCTCGGTATAAATAACCACAAAGTTAGCATCGGCAATGTGGTAGAAGGTCAGTTTGTTTTTGCTTTTTAACTGCTGAGAAAATTTATTAGCGCTGCGCGATAAGTGCATAGCAAAGGCATTTATACACTCGTTAGCCCCCGATAAGCCATATTGCTCAAGCAATAGCTTAAAGTGGCTTACATCAATCAGCATTAAACTAAAAGGCTGCTCAAGCGAAATTAGCTCATTGGTGTATGTTTCTAAACTGGCTTGGTTAGGCAACTTTGAATACGGGTGGTGAAAGGCTAAATACTCTAATGAGCGCTCTGCCTCAAATTGCTCTGTTACATCGCGTATGTGTATATCAAAGGCATCTATTTCTTGCAGCCAATGTATTTGGTAAGTGAGGTAATGGTTATCTAGCTGTGTATAAAAACGCTCAACATGACTAGCCGACTGCTTAGTATCTATTAGTTGCTGCTTTATATTAGGGCTTAGTAATGCAATGGGCGTACTGTGTTTATCGCTTACATACGCTTTATGCATAGCAATAGCGGCAGGGTTACAGTAGTTAAGCTCAAGGTTGGCGCTTAAACTCACAATTGGGTTAGGGTTGCGCGTTGGAAATAGCGCTAAACGTTCGTTACGGGTACTAAGTTTTATAAATTTAGATGCGTAACGCCCTGTATAAATGCTTACCAGCACTATGGCAAACGTAAACAAAAACACAATATTGACTGTGGTGTGCAGGTTGCTTTCGGTGTCTTTGTAGCCGCTATCAACCGCATTTGAAATAACCGTTTCTGCATTTGTTAAGTGTCCCATCACTTGGGCTTGCAGTTCGGTGAGTTGCTCTAGTTGCTCTCTGGCTAAATCCCAACTAGTGCTGCTGCTTGATAAGTTTTCGTGTAATTTAAGTGCTAAGTCTAAACCACTTTTAAACTCATCACTTAAGCTGCTTTCTAGCGCTAATGTGCAGTGGTTTTGATCTAGGTTTTTTATTAGTGCAAGTATACGTACATGGTTTTCTAAAAAGTCGATTAAATAAAGTTCACGCTTACTCGTTGCGTAATACTCATATAATAAGCGCTCTTGCTTTACTAGGTAGGTTTCGATTAATCGAATATCGCGCAGCGCCGGAATTTGTTGTTCCATTAAGGTCGATGAGGTGCGCTTAATGGTTTCTGCCTGATAATAAACCATTGCAGACAGTACACAGCCTACCAGCACAATACCGATATAAAACTGCTTAGCTTTACTGGCAAATTTATTAGTGAATATTTTCATATAAACGCTTGCTCTGACCCTGAAATATTAACAACTCATTTTAAAACGTAATTATATACGATTAATAAAAGCACTATTGTTTATATTTAGTTATAAAAAAGGGTGCGCAAACGTTAATCAGGCGGGCATTAAAAAAAAGAAAGAGGCCGGCGAGGATGCCGGCCTTAATGATACCAATCC
>BJUT01000053.1 GCA_007988745.1 Pseudoalteromonas atlantica | reverse complement strand
GCAGAAAAGTTAAATACAGGCCTTTGTGTTATATCCCCACCTCCGTAGCGTGGGTTGAGTATCACGAAACCCGCGGATAAGGCTCACCACACATCTTTGTATGGTAAATATAGTGTTTTTATATATGCGTACCTTAGTCCGCACGACATTTGACAGCGTAGCACACCGACTCCTAATAGCAGATCGCTGCTTAAGAAATGAAGCATTTTTTCTACGTCTCTAGAAAAGTGAAATACCTGCCTTTATATAGTTCCGCCACTCCTCTGTAGCGTGGATTGAGGATCACGAAACTCGCGATGAAAGCACGCAATATAACTTAAAGTAATGAATTAATTTTAAACAGTTCATAGAGCTTAGCTTATTATCAAGCGTAGCACCTTAAGTTTTGTATAAGGCAGTTTGACTATCTATATAGCTTTTGCTTTGATTTACGCTGCATGAGCAGCTCGTAATTTAGGTCGTAGCTATACAAGCAGGTTTAGGTTGTAAAGGGCTCGTTTGATATTTTAAATAAGCTTTGTCATTAGCTTATAGTGTATTTAAATCGTTTCGTTTTAATGAGCCACCTAAAAAGCCCCAGGGCAAATAATAAAGCGGTGGCTACACCTGATAAAACCCATAAAATTCGTAATGGCTGATCGCCAATGCTGCCATTGTGAAGTGGATGCAACCAGTTTTTAAATTTACTGGCAATGCTCATCTTATCTATATTAAAAACACTTATGAGCTCTCCTGTGCTTGCATTTACTTGCACATAACTGTGAGGAAAGCGATAAGAGGGATCGCTTTTGGTTTTGAACCTAAACCGATATACCGCATTGTGATTTGACGGGGTTTCTACCCATGCTAGCCGTGTATTTGGCATGGCCTCTTGTGCTGTACTAAGTGCTGCTGATAAAGAAATACTGCGCTGGGGTTTTATTATTGCGCTGTTAGGTTTATCTATATTTCCAAGCAGGGCTGTTATTAAAGGATCGGTTTGCTTGGGTATTGCTAGCATTATGCCGGTTGCTGTTAATAAGATTAAAGGCAGAGCAAAAATTAAACCAAGCAACTTGTGCCAGTCATATAACACGCCCAGTAAAGAGCTGCGCGCTTTAAACTTTATAGCCTTAGTCCATAGCCCTTTTTTTGGCCACCAAGCGCATAGGCCTGATATGAGGAGTATAAGGCTACCTATTCCTATATAACCTATAACGATTGTACCAGCGCTACCTGCAAGTAACGAGAAGTGTACGTTATAAATCCAGGTAACAAAGTAGTTACCCCATACATCCTCACGTAATATAAGCCTGCCATCAGGGCTTAGCCAAACCATAAGTGGTGCGAAAGCGTGATCCACTGTTTCGTTTGGGTTGTAATATCTTGCGGGAATATAATGTTTATTTTTAGTGCTTTCTAAACGCCACGAGCCTTGTTTATCTGGGTAGTGAGTTTTTAGTGTTTGATATGCGGTATCCCAATTTATAGGCCTCGCTGTTTCTGTACTTAAATTACTTATATTTTCATCTAGTTCGGGGTAATAAACGAGTATAGAACCTGTTAGAGCAATGAGTGCGAGTACACCTCCAATAGATAATCCTAGGTATAAATGTACACGCCTTGCTATTTTTCGCCATGAACCATTAAAACGCATAAAAGAGTGACCATTAAAAATATGCAGTATAGGGAAGGCGCATTGTATCTTTGTTTAATAGAAAAGAACTGCGACAAAATGTCGCAGCAATAAAATAATTAGCTTAGCTAACAAAAACGCCAGCTTTATAGGCTGGCGTTTACATCAGGCTTGGTAATTAATTATGCTTTTGGGCCTGCATTTTTAATATCATCTGATACATCGTATTTAGCGAAGTTTTCAGTGAAGTCAGCGGCAAGTTTTGCTGCATATTCGTTATATTTTGCTTTATCTTCCCATGTATTAATTGGGTTAAGTAGCTTGCTATCCACGCCAGGGACTTCCACTGGTACGTCTAGGTTTAATACATCGATATGCTGAGTTTCTACATTGGCTAACTTACCAGATACGATTGCATCTATTACAGCGCGGGTAGTTGGAATATCAAAACGTTCACCAGTACCGTATGGGCCGCCTGTCCACCCTGTATTAACAAGGTAAACCTTTGCGCCAAATTCGCGTACACGCTTCATAAGCAGCTCAGCGTAAACACCTGCAGGGCGAGGGAAGAAAGGGGCGCCAAAACACGTTGAGAATGTAGATTCTATATCGCTAGTTGAGCCAATCTCTGTAGAGCCCACTTTAGCCGTGTAACCACTTAAAAAGTGAAAAGCAGCGGCTTCTTCGCTAAGTACAGAAACCGGCGGTAAAACACCGCTCACATCACAGGTTAAAAATACAACAGCTTTTGGCTCGCCAGCACGGTTTTCAACTTTGCGCTTTTCTACATGCTCTAGTGGGTAAGCGGCACGGCTATTTTGCGTTAAGCTTGTATCGTTAAAGTCAGGTGTGCGTGTTTCATCAAGTACAACGTTTTCTAAAATTGTACCAAAGCGAATAGCATTCCAAATTACTGGCTCATTTTTTTGTGAGAGGTCGATACATTTTGCGTAACAGCCACCTTCGATATTAAATACGCTTCCTGGTGCCCAACCGTGTTCGTCGTCACCAATTAAAAAGCGTGTTGGGTCGGCCGATAAAGTTGTTTTACCAGTACCCGATAAACCAAAGAATAGTGCTGTATCACCCGCTTCTCCTACGTTAGCAGAGCAGTGCATTGGTAATACACCTTTTGCTGGAAGAAGAAAGTTTTGAACGGAGAACATCGATTTTTTCATTTCACCGGCATAACGCATACCAGCAAGTAACACTTTGCGTTGAGCAAAGTTAATAATAACAGTGCCGTCGCTGTTGGTGCCATCACGTTGTGGGTCACAAACAAACGAAGGCACATTCATTACCTGCCATTGGGGTAAATCAGATGCATTATAGTTTTTAGGCTCAATAAACATGTTTTTAGCAAAAATATGGTGCCACGCTGTTTCTGTAGTAACAACTACAGGTAGATAGTGCTCAGGGTCTGCGCCAACTTCTAGGTGAGAGGTGAAGTGGTCATTACTTTGCACATGTGCTTCTACGCGAGCCCATAAAGCGTCAAATTTGTCAGCATCGAATGGGCGGTTTACATTGCCCCATTGGATATCATCTTGCGTTGTTGCTTCTTTTACAATGAAGCGATCTTTAGGAGAGCGACCAGTGCGTTTGCCTGTAATTGCAACAAAGGCTCCATTTGCGGCTAGTGTCCCTTCGCCACGACGAATCGCATGCTCGACAAGTTCAGCTGCGGTTAAATCGACAAAACGTGTTGCGCTTGTAGTCATGTTTATACCTAACTATGTGTGAGAGTTTGAACGGGATAGCTCTGGGTTCTTAGTTCCCTTAAGCTGAAATTATAGTAACAGAAGGATTTGAGATATTCGAGCCTGTAAAGGCCCTAAAAACACATATATTTGCTAAAAAACATGAATAATTTCAATGATACCGGTGTCAGTAAATTAACAAAATTCATGACACCGGTATCATCATTTTATAATATAAAACCGCATATTTTACGGCTTTATATTTGATTATGAGGTGGGAGGTTAATTAAAAATGTTTTTAATATCTTGCTCGTCAAAAACATATTCTTTTAGGCAATAATGGCAGCTAATGTTAACAGCGCCATTTTCAGCAACATCATCAAGTAATGCTTGTTGGCCTACATTAACTAAAGCAGTAATGGTTTTCTCTCTACTACAGCCACATTTAAATGTAATAGCTTGCGGGTCAAATACGCGCGGGTTATCTTCGTGATATAAGCGCGTTAATACGGTATTGGCATCAAGCTCTAATAGCTCTTCGCGTTTAATTGTATCGCTTAAGGCTTCTAAGTGAGTGAAGTCATTAATTGATTTTTGCTTATCAACAGGCAGTACTTGTAAAAACAACCCACAGGCTTTGGCTTTCCCTTCTGTTGTGTCGGTTGCAAACCAAAGGCGTGTTTTTAGCTGTTCTGATTGCTCAAAGTAGCTTTCAATACATTTACTTAATGTATCGTGCTCAAGAGGCACTATGCCTTGATAACGTTCGCCTTTGGTTGGAGTAATGGTAATAACCATATAACCTTTACCTACAAGCTCTTTTACCGTTGTGCCGCTAACCTCGCTTTGCATGCGCGCAATACCACGCATATTTTGTTTATCGTCGCCGTTAATAACAGCGTATTTAACAGGGCCATCGCCTTGTAGCTGAACGGCTATTTCACCCTCAAACTTTAAAGTGGCAGTTAATAAACACGTTGCAACGAGTAATTCACCTAATAATGCTTTAACTGGCTCAGGGTAATTGTGATTAGCTATCATCTCGTTGTAGGCGTGCTCAATTTGAACGAGTTCGCCACGAACATCGAGTTTGTCGAATAAATAACGGTGAAGTAAATCTTGTTGCATGAGCGGCTATACCTAACTTGATTTCATTTTTAAAAGTTCGCGTCTTTGCTTTTTATCGGGCTTTTTATCCGGATGTGGAGCAAAGAAGCTGTTATTTTTGCGTGCGATGGCGTTTTCTTCGCGTTTTGCAATACTTGCATCAGTTTCTTGATACAAGGTCTGTGCAATGGGGGCGCTTTGGCGTTTTTCAAGCACTTTAAGTACCTTGATAAGCTTTTCATCAACGCCTTGGGCAAGTTTTATGGTTGCGCCAACCTCCACAATTTTACTCGCTTTAGTACGTTGCCCATTATAATGTACTTTGCCGCCTTGCACCATTTCGCGTGCAAGCGCACGGGTTTTATAAAAGCGCGCAGCCCATAACCATTTATCTAATCGAACTTTTGGCTCACTGTTGTGGTCTGAGTCGGCATTAGTATTATTTTTTTTACTCATTAGGCTTCTTCAATCGACTATTTATATATCGTAAAATTTATCATGAAATCATCGTAGGATGAAGGTATTACGGCGCGTGCAGGTTTTTTAGTCAACATTACATTGTTATATTAATCTGTTTACAAAGTTTAATATTAGTGTGCTTGTTGAATGAAAATTGAAAGGGTACTATGGGTAGGCGCTTATGCAGTAAATTAAAATAAGAACATTATTATGGAACAGCAAATTCAACAGCTTAAACAATTTTTAACACGGCTACCCCATGCTAAATTAAGCGCAGTAGTTACGCTGTTAGTCGTTGTTTATCTTGCTTATTTACTCTCAAAATTAGTATGGCTGGTATGGCCACAACCGATCTCTACACCGCTTGCTCCATCTCACTATTCAGCCGCATCGAAGGCTTCTAGTACTACCTCAGTACAAAATATTATAGAGCAATTTTTATTTGGTAAAAAAACTGTAACAAATAAAACCAATACTGCGCAGCAAAACGAAGTAATTAATAATGCGCCAGAAACACGCTTAAGTATTAATCTAACTGGTATTGTTGCTGTAAGTAACGACGATAAGGCAGGTATTGCTATTATTGAGTCACAGGGGCGACAAGTTAGTTACTTAGTTGAAGAGGTTGTACAAGGCACCCGTGCAGAGGTTGCGCAAATACTTCCCGATCGGGTTATTTTAAGTGTAAACGGCCGATTTGAAACGCTAATGCTAGATGGTCTCGACTTTAGTAAAAAAGTGTCTATGCCTGTCCTTGCCGCTCGCGAAGCACAAGACATGGGGCCGCAAAAAATAGAACAAAGCGAGTTGCAAATTAACGCAACCGCTGACCCAGATGTAAAAGAAGCAATAATAGAAACACGAGAAGAGCTATTAAGTGAACCTGGTAAGTTATTTGATTATATTCGTGTTTCACAAGCAATGAGCGATGGCGAGTTAATCGGCTATCGCTTAAGCCCAGGTAAAGAGCCTGCTCTGTTTAAACAAATGGGCCTACAGAATAATGATTTAGCCGTGGCTATTAACGGCTACCAATTAACAGATTTACAACAGGCAATGGCAGCTATTAATGAGCTGCGTAATACCAGCGATGCCACAATTACGATAGAACGTGATGGTGAGCAAATCGATGTGCAATTTAGCCTGCAATAACTTAGCTTTGGAGTTTTAACATAATGGTTCAGGTGCTACACCTCAAAAAAATTAAAAAAGGGTTAGCTAAGTACGCAGCGCTTTTTTTAGCAGCCAGTATTTCGTTGTCGGTTTCAGCTGTTGAATATGCTGCAAACTTTAAAGGCACAGATATCAACGAGTTTATAAACATTGTTGGTAAAAACCTTAATAAAACAGTGATCATTGACCCAAATGTGCGCGGTAAAGTAAACGTACGCAGTTATGAGTTAATGGATGAAGCGCTGTACTACCAATTTTTCTTAAATGTACTCGAAGTGTATGGCTACTCAGCAGTAGAAATGGACAACGGTATTATCAAGATTGAAAAAAGCTCTGACGCTAAAAAATCAAATGTACCGCTAATTACAGAAAACAGCACTGCATCGGGCGATATGATGATCACCCGTGTGGTACGCGTTAAAAATGTAAGTGTTCAAGAGCTTGGCCCATTGGTACGTCAATTTAGCGACCAAAAAGACGGTGGCCATGTAGCAAACTTTAATGCTGCCAATGTCATGATGCTTACTGGCCATGCAGCGTCGGTCAATCGCTTAGTAGAAATTATTCGCTCGGTGGATCAAGCCGGTGATAAGCGTGTAGATATTGTTAAGCTTAAATATGCAACGGCAGACGATGTAGTATCGGTTGTTGAAAATATTTACAAAGACAGCGGTAAAGGCAGCGTTCCTGAATTTTTGATCCCTAAGGTGGTTGCCGATGGCCGTACCAATAGCGTAATAGTAAGCGGTGAAGGGCAAGCCCGTACCCGTGCTATAGAACTAATTAAGCGCCTAGATGGTGAACTTGAAAGCCAAGGTAATACCAAAGTATTTTACTTAAACTACGCCAAAGCAGAGGATTTAGTAAAAGTACTGCAAGGCGTAAGTAAAACGCTTGCAGAAGATGGCCAAGGCACAAGTAAAACTCGCACAAACAATAAAAACGATGCCAGTATTGAAGCTCACCCTGACTCAAACTCATTAGTTATTACAGCACAGCCCGATACCATGCGCTCATTAGAGACCGTGATTGATAGGCTCGATATTCGCCGTGCGCAAGTACTTGTAGAAGCGATTATTGTTGAAGTAATGGAATCGGATGGCGTTAACTTAGGTACGCAATGGATTTCAGAAGATGGCGGTATGTTGCAGTTTAATAATGGCTCAACTGTGCCTGTAGGCTCATTAGCGGTTGCAGGTATTCAAGCGCAAGACACAACCACTACTCAAACAGTAATAGGCTCAGAAAGTGGCTTAGTTACCAGTTACGATGAAACGTCAGAAGGTGATTACACCGCGCTTGCTTCATTACTAAGTGGTGTTAATGGCTTAGCGTTTGGTTTAGTTAAAAACGACTGGGGTGCAATTATTCAGGCCGTTTCAACTGACACTAACTCAAACATACTGGCTACACCTTCCATTACCACCATGGATAACGAAGAAGCGTCGATGATAGTGGGTCAAGAAGTGCCCATTATTACTGGTTCGCAAACAGGCAGTAATAACGATAATCCATTTCAAACCATTGAACGCCAAGAAGTGGGTGTAAAACTAAAAGTAACCCCACAAATTAACGATGGCTCAGCAGTACAATTATTAATTGAACAAGAAGTATCGAGTGTAAGTGGTGCAACCGCTGTTGATATTTCTGTTAATAAGCGCGCCATTACCACAACCGTTATGGCTGATGATGGCGGTATGGTTGTGTTAGGCGGCCTAATTGATGAAGACGTGCAAGAAAGTGTATCTAAGGTACCAATTTTAGGTGATATTCCAATTTTAGGTCACTTATTTAAGTCAACAAATACGACCAAACGTAAGCGTAATCTTATTGTATTTATTCGCCCAACGATTATTCGCGATGGCGTTAATATGAATAAGTTAAGCTTTAATAAGTATAACTTTATCCGTGGCGAGCAAATGAAAGAGAAAGAAGATGGTATAGAGCTTATGCCAAATTCAGATGTTCCTTTACTTCCATCTTGGGATGATGAGCTTATTCTGCCACCAACTTATGAAGAGCACTTAAAAGCATTGAGCTCTAAAGAACGTGCAGAGCGTGAAGATGACTAGCGCAATAGAACAAATAAACGAAGACGTGGTTCATCGTAGTGATGAAACACGCTCTGAGGAGTTACTTACAAGTAACGATTTAGTTGAGTTGCCTCCAAAGCGTTTACCTTTTTCGTATGCGCGCAGAGCGGGTGTACTGCTTAGTAAAAATAATGAACAGCAAGTTGTGTATTACCGCGGCGAGCTAGATGTTGAAGTATTGCTAGAAGTACGTCGCATTGCAGGTAAAGGCTTTACCCTAGAGCAGTTAGCTGACGATAAATTTGAGTTACTATTAGAGGCTGCGTATCAGCGCGACAGCTCTGAAACACAACAAATGATGGAAGATATTGGTAATGAGGTCGATTTATTCTCCCTTGCCGATGAGCTCCCACAAACCGAAGATTTATTAGCCGGCGATGATGATGCGCCTATCATCAAACTAATCAACGCCATGTTAAGCGAAGCAATTAAAGAAGGTGCATCCGATATACATATCGAAACCTTTGAGCAAGAGCTTGTGATTCGCTTTAGGGTTGATGGCGTATTAAAAGAAGTGCTTAAACCTAATCGTAAGCTTGCCTCGTTATTAGTATCGCGTATTAAGGTAATGGCGAAACTAGATATAGCAGAAAAACGTATTCCGCAAGATGGTCGTATCAGCCTGCGTATTGCAGGGCGTGCAGTAGATGTACGTGTATCTACCATGCCATCTAGCTTTGGTGAGCGTGTAGTACTGCGTTTACTTGATAAAAACAATGCCCGCTTAAACCTTGAAGATTTAGGTATGACGCCGCAAAACCGAGAGTTGTTTGCTGATTTAATTAGTAAACCACACGGTATTATTTTGGTTACTGGCCCAACGGGCTCTGGTAAAAGTACCACCTTGTACGCCGGTATGAGCCAAATAAATTCTCGCGATCGTAATATTTTAACGGTAGAAGACCCAATAGAGTACGAAATTCCGGGGATTGGCCAAACACAAGTAAACACCAAAGTAGATATGACCTTTGCCCGTGGGCTTCGTGCAATATTACGTCAAGATCCCGATGTAGTAATGGTCGGTGAAATACGTGACCTTGAAACCGCGCAAATTGGCGTGCAAGCATCGCTTACAGGTCACTTAGTTATGTCTACGCTACACACCAATACCGCCTCGGGCGCAATTACTCGTATGGAAGACATGGGTGTAGAACCATTCTTGCTGTCATCGTCATTGTTAGGCGTGCTGTCGCAGCGCTTAGTACGTACTTTATGTAATAGCTGTAAAGAAGGTCACACTGCTGATGAACGTGAGTGTGAGCTGCTAGGTGTACCGTTTGATAGCGCACCTACAATTTACCGCGCAGTAGGGTGTGAAGAGTGTAACTTTAATGGTTACCGCGGCCGTACTGGTATTCATGAATTACTCGTGGTTGATGAAGAAATACGCGAAATGATCCACAGCGGTAAAGGCGAGCAAAGTGTTGAAAAATACATTCGCCAAAAAAGCCCAAGCATACGCCAAGATGGCTGTAGCCGCGTACTGGCAGGCAAAACAACCCTTGAAGAAATTCTACGCGTTACCCGTGAGGAAGCCTAACCATGGCGGCGTTTGAATACCGTGCCCTTGATGGCCGAGGGAAAGAGCAAAAAGGCATTTTAGAAGCCGATACAGCTAAGCAAATTCGCCAAGCGCTGCGCGAAAAAAAACTTACGCCGCTTGAAGTTGTCCCTGCAGCAGAAGGGGAAAAACAAGCTAGTGGCGCAAAAACGCCGTTATTAAGTCGTTTTTTTAAACCCAGCGTATCAACCTCCGATTTAGCCCTTATTACACGCCAGCTTGCGACGCTCATTCAATCGGCATTGCCAGTTGAAGGGGCTGTCATGGCGGTGGCAGAGCAATGTGAAAAGCCTCGCTTAAAACGTATGCTTATGTCGGTACGTTCAAAGGTAGTAGAGGGTTATACACTGGCCGATGGCATGAGTGAATTTCCACATGTATTTGACGATTTATACCGAGCAATGGTAGCCGCAGGTGAAAAATCAGGGCACCTTGACCAAGTATTAAATCGCCTTGCCGATTACACCGAACAGCGCCAACACATGCGCAGCCAAATTACTCAAGCCATGGTTTATCCTACCATTTTGGTTATTTTTGCTATTGGTATTGTTTCGGTTTTACTCGGTACTGTTGTGCCTAAAATTTTAAAAACCTTCGAAAAAACTAAGCAAGTACTGCCTTGGACAACCGAATGGGTTATGGCAGGCAGCCACTTTGTACAAAATTATTGGTTTATAAGTTTGTTAGTCATTACTGCGCTGGCAGTAGGCATTAAACATGCACTGAAACAACCTAAAATTCGCTTTTGGTGGGACGATCGCGTACTGCACATGCCTGGTTTTGGTAAAGTAGCGCGGGGTATTAATACCGCGCGTTTTGCACGTACGCTCAGTATTTTATCGTCAAGCTCAGTACCGCTACTTGAAGGTATGCGCATATCGGGTGGCGTATTAGCGAATAAAAAAATGAAAAAATCGGTGGCAGATGCTGCCGATAGAGTCAGTGAAGGTGCAAGCCTAAGAGCGGCTTTACAGCAAACTAAGTTGTTTCCGCCGATGATGCTGCACATGATCGCCAGCGGTGAAAAATCAGGTGAGCTAGAACAAATGTTAGAGCGCGCGGCTAATAACCAAGACCGTGAGTTTGAAAGCATGGTAAACGTATCATTAAAATTATTAGAGCCAGCAATGATTGCCTCAATGGCGGTGATTGTTTTGTTTATAGTAATGGCTATTTTACAGCCAATAATGGCAATGAATAAAGCGGTAGGACTTTAAGCTTTAAGGGGTTAGCTAAGTTAGTATTTACTTAGATGACGCCAAATTAAATTATGTTTTTGGAAAATGAGGTATTTACGTGAATAAACAATCAGGTTTTTCTTTACTCGAAGTAATGGTGGTATTGGTTATTATCGGGATGATTATGTCAATTGTGGCGCCTAATATTATGGGCCAACAAGAAGAAGCTGCTATCGATAAAGCACATCTAGATATTCAACAGCTTGAAGATGCAATGAGCTTATACAAGCTTAAAAATAAAAGCTACCCAAGCACAGAGCAAGGCCTAGAAGCATTGGTCAATAAAACCAGCATTGAACCAATTCCTAAGCGTTTCCCTGATGGTGGTTTTGTAAATGAATTACCAGAAGATCCGTGGGGTAACCCGTACCAGCTAATTAGCCCAGGTGAAATTGGCAAGTTTGATATTTTTTCAATGGGACCTGATGGCGAAGCCGGTACCGATGATGATATTGGCAACTGGAACGAAGACGAGCAATAAATGCGACTTAACCTAGTAGTATGGTTAAATACGATTGCACGAGGCTTACTATGCAAGTAAGCCTTAATCGTATGCGCGCCCACCACCGTGGGTTTAGCTTAATAGAAATTTTAGTGGTACTTACTATTATCGCATTTGCGACCAAAATGGTGGTATACAGCTTAGAAGGCGGCGCCGAAGATGAGCTTGATACACAAGCGCTTAGGCTGCATACCACCATTAACATGGCCTCTGAATTTGCTATTTTAAATCAAATAGAACTTGGCTTAATGGTTGAGGAAAACACCCTTGAGTTTTTAGTATTTGATGGCGAAAAATGGATTACCTTTGACCGCGAAGACCTTTACAAGCCTATTGAGCTGGATGAACGGTTAAAACTCACGCTCAATTTAGAAGATTTAGCCTGGTCACAAGAGAACTTACTTGAGCAAGCAAATTGGCGTGAGCTAATGAGCGGCGGCGATGACGATAGCTTATTAGAGCTTGAAAAACTAAAAATACCGCAAGTCCTTATTTTATCATCTGGCGAGGTCAGCGCCTTTCAGCTTATTGTTGAATTAAAAGAGCAAAGCGAGCCTGTGTATTACATTGAAGGGGAATTTACAGCCCCTGTTAATTTGCGAAAAGAGCCATAATAATGAGGCTAAATAAAGGCTTTACCTTACTCGAAGTGCTTGTGGCGTTAAGTATTTGTGCTATGGCTGGGATTGCAGCTATGCAAGCAACCGGCGAGCATATAAATCATTTAACAACACTTGAAGAGCAAA
This sequence comes from Pseudoalteromonas atlantica, assembly GCA_007988745.1. Classification (GTDB taxonomy): domain Bacteria; phylum Pseudomonadota; class Gammaproteobacteria; order Enterobacterales; family Alteromonadaceae; genus Pseudoalteromonas; species Pseudoalteromonas atlantica. Next base: position 13,636 of record BJUT01000053.1, on the reverse strand, counting down.
CGTATGCATCGTGGGTGGCAGAAAATGTGTTGGTGGTGCAGCGTAGTAAAGGTAAAGACTGGCAGGCTAAAAATGGCGAGCGCGGCAGCGAAGTAATGGCGGGCGTTGAGTGGTTTTGGAAGCAAGAAATAGCAAAAACTGCAGACAAAAGCTTTGTAAAAGTGACGATAAATGTTTTTAGCGACGAAAAATACGAGCAATCGGTGTACGAGCTTTCAACTTATTTAAATAAAGGTAGCTAATAAGTGAAGCAGCGCGGATTTACATTAATCGAAGTATTAGTTGCTATGGCTATTTTAGCGGTGGTGATTATGGCTACTCACCAAATTTTAGACTCAACCACTAAAGCAAAAGAAGCGTCTGATGAAAAAATAGCGGAGCTTAACGGCCTACAAACCGCATTTAGGTTAATGGACCAAGACTTTAGCCAAATGACTCAGCGCACTGTACGTAATGAAGCCGGTGATGCGCAAGAGCAATACTTACTAGCAGGGCGTTATATATTAGAAAGCCAATACGATGGTATTGCGTTTGTACGTGATGGCTGGGTAAACCCTATTAATTTGTTGCCTCGTTCTGAGTTACAAGCTGTAGGGTATAGAGTGCTTAATGACAATTTAGAGCGTGTATACAGAGTGTATGTAGATCAGCTTGATAATATGGAGCCGCGGGTACAAGTTGTTTTAAAAGGTATTGAAGAGCTTAAATTTGAATTTTTAGATGCCAACAACGAATGGCAAGAGCAATGGCAAATAAAAGCCTTACCTAAAGCGGTTGCGGTTACTTTACAACAAATTGAGGCAGAGCCTATTCGTCGTGTTTTTTTAGTACCCGGGCAGGGCAAAAACAGCGGGGAGAGTAATTAATGAATAAGCGCGAATCACGCGGTGCCGCATTAGTTATTGTGCTGTTTATAGTTGCACTAGCCGCGATATTAGCCGTAGAAATGAGTGCTAATTTAATGGTGCAGGTTCAAAAAAGTACTAACCTGCAAGGGCACCAACAAGCAAAGTGGTATGCCTACGGCGGTGAAGAGCTGGCAATAAAGGCACTAAAATTAAGTAAAGACGATGATCCTGACAAAACCTCGTTAGATCAGGTTTGGGCCACACAAGGCGACACCCAATACCCTGTAGATAACGGTACTCTAAGCGGTAAAATTACTGACTTACAGGCGTGTTTAAATTTAAATGCATTAGGGGAAGCGCCAGACCCAAACTCTACCAGCAAAACCAACCCTGCTCATAAAGCACTCTTTGCATTATTAGAAAACATTGAAGATTTACCTGCCGAGGAAAGCGAAGAAGCAATGGCAGACAGTGTATTTGACTGGCTTGATGAAAACAGCATTACCTATCGTTCAGGCGCTGAAGAAGACGAGTATTTATCGCGTGATTACCCTTATATGAGCGCAAATAGTTTATTTGCATCACCTTCTGAGCTGCGTTTGGTAAAAGGTTTTAATCCGCTAGTAATGGAAAAGGTATTACCTTTTGTGTGTGTTATTCCGGGGTCCCCCTTATTATCGATTAACGTCAATACGTTACTTCCCGAACAGGCACTTATTTTAAGTGCCATGATTGACGAATTATCGTTATCGGGCGCAGAGGCCGTTATAGCAGCTCGCTCTGAAACCGGATTTGATAGCGTGGATGAATTTTTTTCCGAGGTACAGCAGCAAGGCGGTACAAATTTAGATTCGGTTAAAGAACTATTTAGTATTAATAGCGAATATTTTAAATTACAAACGCAGGCGACATTTGTCGATTTGCGTTTTTCGATGACCACATTACTTCATGCCAAAAATGGCGAAGTAACGATACTGGCGCGAAAATTTGGAGGCGTACAGTGACAGAAATACTGCTGATCCGCACGGGTCAAACAGAGCAAGATAAATTAAATTGGTTAATTTATTCACCACAAGAACAAGAAATAATTGCCAGTGGGGAATTAACCGATGCGAGCCGTTTAAGTGAGCTAAGTGAAAAAGCGCAAACCCGCGAGGTAGTGGTATTACTGCCTAGCGATCAGGTGCAGCTTAAAACAGTGGCGTTGCCGACTAAGTGGAATCGTAAGTTAGAGCAAGCGTTGCCATACATGCTTGAAGAAGACATTGCGTGCGATATAGACGAGCTATTTGTCGCAATTGGCGAGCCCACTATGATTAATGAGCAGCATGCAATTAGAGTTGCCTTAACTGACCGCGAGTGGTTTGAGGCTTGGCTTGCTTTATTTTCAGAGCATAACTTGGCGGTATACACCATTTTACCTGATGCCCTGCTACTGCCTACAGCCGACGATGATACATTAACCGCCATAGAGCTTAATAATCAGTGGTTATTTAAAAGAGGCGATTGGCATATTAGTGCCGTTGAAAATAGCTGGCTAAGGGATTACTTAAGTGCACTTGGCGAACCGAGTGTAAAGCACTATAGCCCGGCTAATCAGTTTCCTGAAAGTATTAACCTAATTTCGCAAGCAAGCGACTACGATTTACCATTGGCCTTATTTGCTAAACAACTTACCAGCGTTAAATTTAATTTACGCCAAGGCATGTATCAGCTTAAAAAGAAAAGTGCACTGTGGTGGGGTTATTGGAAGGACGCAGCCATTATTACCGGTGTTGCTTTATTTGCTACCATTGCTATAAAGCTGGTTGAACTAAATCAACTTAACTCGCGTGTTGAGCTTGCTAAAGCCCAGGTAGTGGATAGATACCAAAAAGCATTTCCCGGAACTAAAGTACGTCCTAACTTAATTAAAAGCCAAATCAGGGGCGCGCTTAAAACCATTAATGGCGAAAGTGAAGCTGGGTTTTTAGATTTGACCAGCCAATTGGTTGGCGTGTTTTCGCAAGTAAGCGAATTTACGCCAGAAACCCTACGTTACGATAAACGCCGTAATGAGCTGCGAATACGCGCACGCGCAAAAGACTTTCAAACGTTTGGTAAAGTAAAAAGTATACTTGAGCAACAAGGGTTAACGGTTGAGCAAGGGTCGTTAAATAACGATGGCGATTTTGTAGTAGGCGAAATTAAACTGCGAGGTGCAGTATGAAAAAGCAAATAATGCAATACTGGCGCTCTTTAAAAGAGCAAGAGCAGCAATTGATTATGGTTGCTGGTGGTATATTTGTTGTTTTTGTTTTAGTAATGGGAATTTTTAGACCTCTAAATAACGCTATAGATAAAGCCAAAAAGTCGTATGTCACTCAGCAAGAGCTGCTCGTATGGGTTGATGAAAGCATAGTAAAGTTAAAAGCGGCGGGTAACACGCAGGCAATTAGCAATCAAAATATTAGCCAAGTGGTTAATTCAACGCGTAGTCGCTACCGTATTACTATTAGTAAAATGCAGCCTAACGATAACTCGTTACGTTTAACGCTTGATTCGGTAGAGTTTAATCAATTAATAGAATGGTTAGACGAACTGGTTAATCAGCATGGCTTAACAGTAGAGAACCTTGATTTAAGCAAAGATGATAAATCAGGGTTTGTACGTGTAAGCCGCTTAGTACTAGAGAAGTAATTAATGAAAAAAATAATAATATTATCAGTGGTATTTTTTATTAGTTTTATTGTGTTTTGCATAATGAAATTACCAGCGGCCATTGCGTTAGACCTAGCTAAGCCGTACTTACCAAAGCAGCTTGAAATAGGGCAAACCGTAGGGAGTGTATGGCAAGGCCAAATGATGCAAGTGCGCTATCAAGACGAGCAGCTAAATAATGTACGCTGGGATATTGCTGGCTGGCAGTTATTTACGGGTAATTTAAATGCTAATTTAAAATTTGGTAATCCGCGTGAGCGTAGCGATATTTCGGGCTATGCTGATGTGAATTACGGATTATTTAATAATGTGGTTAAAGTTACCGATGGTATAATTCGCTCGACCGTAGAGCGTGCCATGCAACGTATTGCACTACCTATACCAGCTACGGCTAAAGGTCGAGTCATTTTAGAGCTTAACGAGTACACCTCAGGTGTGCCTTATTGTGAGTCATTAAAAGGCGAGATTGCCAGCCCAAATATAGATGTTAAAGGCTTTAATGGCTGGTTTAATATAGGCCCACTGAGTGGCATGTTAAGCTGTAAGTCGGGCGATATAGCTATTTTGGTCGACCCAGATAACACGTTAGGTCTTGAAGCCGACGCAACACTTAAAGCTAACTTTGACTTTAAAGTAGCAGGCTATGTTAAACCTGATGCTAGCTTACCAAAAGATGTACACGACGCGGTTAAGTTTTTAGGCCGCCCCGATGCACAGGGCCGCTACCCACTAAATTTTTAATGTAATAAAAGAGATTTAATGCAATTACCACAGTTTAACGAGCAACACGCACAGCAATTAAGTGCATTTTTAAGTACTCAACCTCAGGCTATGTCCTTAACACAAAGCCAAGGCTATCTATTTGGGGTTATTTGTTCGCCAAGCCCATTAGAAGTTCACCAGTGGTTAGCGCATATTGTGCCTAATACGGCTAACGATTTAGACGAAGAAATACTGTTTTTATTTATGGCGTTATACCATCAAATTAGTGAGCAAGTATTTGAAACCGGTTACAAGTTACCCGCCAATTTTGACCTAGACTATACCCAAGCGTGGAGTGAAGGTTTTTTACGTGCTACTCAAGAATACGCACAACCTCTATTAACAGCTCCCGCTTTAGAGCCTCAGTACAAAGAAGCGCTAGAGAGTGCGCTAAGTACGCTTAGCTTTTTTGCTGTTGATGAGCAAACAAGAGTGCAAATTGCGCAGCAAAATAGCATGACACTCGAAGCTTTATATCAGTATCAGTACGAATCAATGGGCGACTTTGCATTAGGTTTTGCCGAGCTTATTGAGGTGGTAGCCATAAACAGTGGGCTGATTACAGATGAAGGGTGGGAAGAGTAGCCTTTAGGTATATTAAACGGCGCTTAGAATAATTAAGCGCCAAGTTCTAAAATAATATCAGTGCAGCCTTTTTTACACTTAACAACGCCTTTACCCGGCTCGCTGGTGGCTAAATCGAGTGTTAACACCTCGCCGCACTGCTCACAATGCAAGGTTTTTCCTTGCGATAGCTTTTTAAGTATTGTGCGCTGTTTATGAAAAGAGTCACTCGCTTTTTTGTTTAACTGCGAAAAATCCACTACTTAGCTCTCTTTTGTTCTAATGCATCCGATACAATTTTACACACTGTATTTAAACGCTCTTCGTAAAAATATAAATTTAGGTCGCGCTCGCGGCAATAACGTAAATGAAATAACTGCACTGAATCATCAGTGGTAAAGGTTTTTTCAATATATTCGTGCTCAGATTCAGAGAGCTTTAACGCACTGCTAATACGGTTTTTAGCCATATTGGCTGCTGGGCTACGGTTTATTTTGCTCGCATCACTTAAAAAACCCACACCTTCACCTAATAGCTTTTCGCGGGGCTCTTTAACTAGTGGGTGATCAATAGTAAAAAACGCAAGGATCAGAATGACCAATATAATAAACTTTTTCATGAATGCGTAAACCTTGATCTTAATGGGGTAAATTTAGCAAGCAGTGTAATAAACTGCATTTTAAAAGCAAGTAACTGAGATGAATAAATTATTAGCAATCTATACCTGTAATTTTAGCCAGTATTGTTATAATAGCCAACAGCAGTTAGATATTTCTGAAATATCTGAAAGTATTCAAGCAGCTGATTATTTAAACTAATCACACTTACCATTAACGAACTACAGTTACAGTATAGAATACGCACATATTGCTACGTTTTTATTTCCAAGCGGCGTTGAGGAACTTCGATGGACAAGCAAATTAAAGTAAAGAATATACCTGCGGAGGTTAAAATCCAACAACCGGATTTAAGCCGTCAAGACGACAGGTTTAACCCACGTAACCGAATTTATGTTCGCGCAGTAAAAGGGCTTCATCAGTTACTTAGACAGCGTATAGGCTTTTTAGGCATGCTTGCCTTTATGCTTTTGCCTTGGATAAATTTTAATGGCCAGCAAGCTGTGTTATTTGATTTAGTTGGCCAAAAGTACAATATTTTTGGGCTAACGCTGTGGCCGCAAGATTTCACTATATTAGCCTTTATATTTATGTTGGCCGCGTTTGCACTCTTTTTGGTTACTACCTTTTATGGCCGAGTATGGTGTGGCTATACCTGCCCGCAAACTGTATGGACCTTTATATTTATTTGGTTTGAAGAAAAGTTTGAAGGCACAGCTAATCAGCGTAAAAAGCTAGATCAACGCCCGATGGACTTTGATAAGTTTTGGCGAAAAACAGCAAAGCACACCAGTTGGGTTTTATTTGCCTTATATACGGCGATTTCGTTTGTCGGATACTTTACGCCTATCCGTGAATTACTCCCTGACTTTGTTACCTTTAATGTAGGTGGTTACGCGCTGGTAAGTATTATTTTCTTTGCTGCGTGTACTTACGCTAATGCAGGGTGGATGCGTGAAATTATGTGTTTACACATTTGCCCCTATTCACGTTTTCAATCAGCTATGTTTGATAAAGACACTTACACCGTAACGTACGATGAAAAACGCGGCGAAAGCCGGGGCCCACGTTCGCGTAAAATTGCCCACGAAGATTTAGATATGGGCGATTGCATAGACTGTAACTTGTGTGTACAGGTGTGCCCTACAGGGATAGATATTCGTAATGGTTTGCAAGCCGAGTGTATAAACTGTGGCGCATGTATTGATGCCTGCGATGGTGTAATGGATAAAATGGATTACCCGCGGGGTCTTATTTCTTATACTACAGAGCGTAATCTCGAAACACCTGAAAATAAAACCAACCCACTGCGAGCTAAAATCATAGGTTACACGGTCATACTGGTGGTGCTTACCAGTGCGCTGGTGGCTAACATTGCATTTAGAAAGCCTATGGACTTTGACATAATACGAGACCGTAACCAACTGTATCGAGTTGACTTTAATGGCTTGGTAGAAAACACCTATACATTAAAAGTAATCAACAAGGCGCAGTACGAGCAAACCTTTAATATTGATGTTCAAGGCCTTGAAAACTTTAAGTACATTGGCAAGCAAACATTTACAGTGCAAGCAGGGCAATCGCATAATGTGCCACTGTCACTTGTGATGGACCCGTATGATTTAAAAGCGCCAATGACGGAGTTTAACTTTGTACTTTCACCGGTTAATGACCCCGATGAAAGCATATCGCAACCGAGTAACTTTTTTAAAGCGCGATAAACACATTAACAAAAGCGGGGTAACCCGCTTTTTACATTAAGAAGCCCATGAGTAAATTTAGTTTTGAAGATTTAACGCCCGACTTAATTCTCGATGCAATAGAAAGCGTTGGTATATATGCAGAGTCAGGTTTATTAGCACTTAATAGCTACGAAAACAGAGTCTACCAATTTAAGGCGGAAGATGGCCTGCGCTACGTTGTTAAGTTTTACCGCCCAGAGCGCTGGAGCAAAGCGCAAATACAAGAAGAGCACGACTTTGCATTTGAATTAGCTGAGGCCGAAGTACCCGTTGTTGCACCCATTAAGCACAACGGAGAAAGCTTATTTGAGCACCAAGGTTATGTATTTGTGTTATTTCCAAGTGTAGGCGGGCGACAATTTGAAGTTGATAACCTGGATCAGCTTGATGTAATGGGTCGTTTAATTGGCCGTATGCATCAGGTGGCTAAAAGCAAAGCATTTGAGCACAGACCTACCTTTAGCTGCGAAGAATATTTGCATACAGCTAAAGTTCATCTGCAAAAAAGTAATTTGGTACCTATGGGGATCAGCACGGCTTTTTACACCATATTGGACTTGGTTATTGAACAAGCGCAAGCACAGTATAAAAATGTGCAAGGGATCCGCTTACATGGTGATTGCCACGCAGGTAACATTTTGTGGGCAGGCGAAGCACTTATGTTTGTTGATTTAGATGACGCTCGTCAGGGGCCGGCCATTCAAGATTTATGGATGATGCTCAGTGGCGATCGTCAAACACAGCTGTTACAGTTAGACACCCTTGTAAATGCGTATGAAGAGTTTTGTGATTTTGACCACACTCAACTCAAATTAATTGAACCGCTTCGTGCAATGCGTATTATTCACTATATGGGTTGGGTAGCTAAACGATGGAGTGATCCTGCGTTCGTACGGAACTTTTCATGGTTTGCTGAAGACAAATACTGGGAGCAACAAATTTTAGCGCTTAAAGAGCAGTTTGCAGCACTGCAAGAAGCTCCGCTGAAGTTATTGCCATAAAATTTTATTTAAAAAGTACACGAGATACCAATGCTTAAAAAATTGAAACTGAGCCTACTACTTTTATGTTTACCATTTGCAGCCCTTGCTGCACAGTTTGAAGCCGATAACCAGTATACTGTTATTGATGTAGAAAAAAGCGCAGAGCCGCAAGTAACCGAATTTTTCTCGTTTTACTGTCCGCATTGTTTTAAATTTGAGCCTGTTGCAAAGGCAATTGAAAAAAGCCTACCTGAGGGCACTGAATTTATAAAAAATCACGTTAACTTTTTAGGCGGTGTATCACCACAGGCGCAAAGCAACTTAAGCTACGCCTACTTAATCGGAAAAAAACACGGTCAAGCACAAAGTATCAGCGACCAAATTTTTAAAAGTATTCATGTACAGCGCGCACCTTTAACGCAAATGAAAGACGTTAAAAAATTGCTTGAAGTTAACGGTATCGATAGCGCAACGTTTGATCAAGACATTGCCAGCATGCCAATTATTTCAGCTGAGCGTGCAATGCAAGATAAACAAAACAAATATTCAAAACTAGGTGCGCTAACCGGTGTGCCTACCTTTATCGTAAACGATAAATATAAAATAAACATTAACACCATTAATAACCAGCAAGAACTGAATGAGTTAGTTGCTTTTTTACTAACACTTTAATCTCGGAGAACAATAACAATGATCAAATTAGTTAAAGCAGGTTTACTTGCATTACTACTGCCTATGGCTGCGAGCAGTGTAGCCGCCACTTATGAAGAAGGCGTACATTACGATGTGGTTGCAGAGCGCGCGACTAAAAAGCCAGAAGTAAAAGAGTTTTTCTCATTTTATTGCCCTGCTTGTAATAACATGGAAGCGTTAATTGGTGAGTTTAAGCCGAAGCTAGATAAAGACGTTAAATTTAAAAAGAGCCATGTTGATTTTGTCGGTGTTCGCGATCCAGAAAACCAACAAATGATGAGCCAAGCGCTAGCAACCGCGGAAGTACTTCCGCAAAAAGATAAAATTGTTGCGGCTATTTTTAATCACATTCACACTAAGCGCGCTAAATTTAACGAGCTTGCAGATGTAAAAGATGTATTTGTAGCGCAGGGTGTTGATGGCGATAAGTTTGATAAACTATACAAAAGCTTCTCGGTACGTACATTAAGCTCTAAAATGAAGCGTGACCAAAATTACTTTAAAGAAAAAAGGCGCGCTACGTGGCGTACCAACCTTTATCGTAAATGGTAAATACAAATTAAATCTAGGCCGTGAGTCTGGTATTACCGCGCCAGAAGATATTAGTAAATTAATTAACTATTTAGCGAACAAGTAAGGTTTGCTAAAACAAAAAAAAGCTCCGTAAGGAGCTTTTTTTATGGAAGTGATTTAAATTTAACTCACTATTTTCTTTGTAAGAAAACACCCGATTCTATGTGGTGCGTATAAGGGAACTGATCAAATATCGCAAAGCGCTTAACATTGTGAGTACGGGTTAAATGATCTAAATCGCGCTCAAGCGTTTCTGGGTTGCACGATATATAAATAATGTTCTCGTAGTTGGCTACTAAGTCACAGGTAAGGGTATCCATACCTGCGCGTGGAGGGTCGACTAAAATAGTTTGGCAATCGTAACTTTTTAAATCTATCCCCTCTAAACGCGAAAAGGTACGTTCACCATTCATTGCCTGGGTAAACTCTTCACTCGACATACGAATTATATCTAAGTTATCTACCTTATTTTTAGCAATGTTGTATTGCGCCGAATGCACAGAAGACTTAGATATTTCAGTAGCCAATACGCGATTAAACGAACCCGCCAATGCAATAGAGAAATTACCATTACCACAGTAAAGTTCCAGCAGGTCATTACTCAGTGGTTTACATAAGTCTTGTGCCCACTCCAGCATTTTTATATTTACTTTAGCATTAGGTTGCGTAAAGCTATTTTCTACTTGTTGATAAATAAGCTCCTGGCCGTTTACGGTTAAACGCTCAGTAACAAAATCATTGCCTAGTACTTCTTTTTGTTTGCGCGCACGACCAATAAAGTCAATATTGTATTTACTGCTCAGTTTTTCTTTCAGGGCTTTTATTTCAGTTAGCCACTGCTCATCGAGTGGCTTGTGATAAAGCAAGCTTACTAAAATCTCGCCACTTAATGACGATAAATAATCGATTTGAAACAGCTTACGACGTAATACTTCACACGACTTTAAATTATCAATCATCACCTGCATAACTTCACCAACTAATGGCGCGGCAGGGTCAAAGGTGTCGACGCGAATTTTTTCTTTCGTGACCTGATCAAACATAATATGAAATAGATCATCCCCATCGTGCCATACTCTAAATTCAGCACGTTGGCGGTAGTTAATTGGCTCTGAGCTAAACACCTCTAACGCTTGCACACCAAATCGCTTAAATTGCGACGTAATACGCTGCTCTTTTTCATTTAGCTGCGTATCGTACTGTGTGGTATCTATTTTAATCACTGCCATTAATGCTACTACCTTATCTATGAGATCTATTTATCGGCGCTATTGTAGGGAGCGAGCAGTATTTGTCTAGTTTTGCTGATAATAAAGTTGCTGTTTTTTTAAACATGCACTTTAGTTTTGTCACTATTAGCCGATAATAAGCTAAGTACGTAACGGAGGTGGATCATGAAAATCGGTAATTATGGCTATACGCCAAACAACAACGTAAACAAATTCAATAATAAAGAGGCGCTACAGCAGCCAACAATCCAATCTCCGCAAGAAAGTTCATTACAGCGAGGCAGAGAACTTGCTGCAAAAGTGCTTGGCGACAAAATGGCAGAGCAGCTAGGTTTACCTGTTGAGCAAAAACAAGCCGATAAACCTTTATTCGATTTTGATGAAATAGTAAAAAATGTACTCGACTTTGTATCTGGCGCAGTTAATAAAGCCAAAGCCAATGGTGCCGATGACGATAAATTAAAAAATATGTTAGATGATGCGCGCACAGGTGTTCAAACCGGTATAGACGAAGCGGTTGATGAGCTAAAAGGCACCGGTGTATTTAACGAAGAAATGCAAGAGGGCATCGACAAGTCAAAAGAAGGCATTTTTGAGGGGCTTGATGAGTTTGAGCAAACCCTATTTAACCCACAAGCGGCCAGTGTTAGCGTAAGCCAAGCACAATATGTAAGCATGAGCAGCAATGCCGAGTATAAGTTTACAACGGCCGAAGGTGATGAAGTCAGTATTAGCTTTGCTGATGCATATGAGTCTCAAACAGCGAGCGGGTATCAACAAAGCAATAACAGCGAATCGTTTGCCAGCTCATCGTCGCAATCTCGAGAGCTGTCTTTTTCAATGTCAGTTAATGGTGATTTAAACGAACAAGAGCAAGATGCTATTAATGCCATGATGGAAGAGCTACAAGGTGTAAGTAAAACATTCTTTAGTGGTGATTTGGATGAAGCATTTGAAAAAGCACAAGAGCTGAGCTTAGGCAGTGAGCAACTCGTTGCATTTTCAATGGATCTTCGCCAAACAAAAACAGTCGCTACCGTTAAAAGTTATGAGCAATATCAGCCAAACCCAACAAAAGAAGTAGCCGATGCGATCGCACCTTTTAATGACGATCTAAAAAATGCATTTGATAAAGCATCGCAACTAGGCCTACAAGATCAGCTTGCCGGTATTATAGAGTGGCTAAACCAAGATCAAGCAGCAGTCGATCAGCTAGTTGATTACACCCAGGCAATGTTTGAAAACCTAAACCAATTAAATTCAGCGGGCGACGCACTCGACGCGCTAAAGTCTGAGCAAAGCTAAACTACTTTCTTTTATAAATACCTCATGGCAAACTGCCGTTCTTAATAAACAGTAGGAACCAAAGTTTGTCAGCCCACATAATGGTATTTGATTCAGGTATAGGTGGCACCACCGTGCTTGAGCATATTCAAAAGCGTATTCCAGATGCACAGTACAGCTACTTTATGGATAATGCGTTACTCCCTTATGGCGCGCAAACCCAGCAAACTATTATAGGGCGTTTATGCTCACTCATTTATTTTATTGAGCAAAACGGGCTTAATGTCGACCTTATTGTTATAGCCTGCAATACAGCCTCTACATCAGCCTTAAGTGAAGTACGCAAAATTACATCAATACCTATTGTCGGCGTAGTGCCAGCAATAAAGCCTGCTGCTGAAGTAACTCGCACAAAGCACATCGGCTTATTGGCAACCCCCGCCACAGTTGCAAGCCCCTATACTCATACATTAATAAAAGAGCATGCCAGCAACGTAACAGTGAGTTTATATAGCAGTGTTGAGCTGGTGGCATTGGCAGAGCAGTTATTTTTCACTCAGCAGCTAGATACACTCAAACTGCATAAAGAGCTTACGCGTTTGCGCATTAACTCAGATATAGATGTACTTGTACTAGGCTGCACACATTTCCCAATTCTTAGCGATGCTATACAAGCGTACTTTAATAACGCAGTGCAATTACTCGATTCAGGCGCGGCCATTGCTAGCAGAGTAAACTACCTACTAGAGCAGCATAACTTTGGAAATAAATTTACAGACAAAAAAAAGCCGCTGCAATATTATGCAACGGCTGATGTTTTGAGTAATAAGCTAGCTATAAAGCACGTTACACTGATTGATCCGTCTCAGTGCGTAAAGAGCTAGAATCATCTTCTTGTTTTTGTTTTGCCTCACGTACTTTTAAAGTACGCTGTTGAAACTCACTATCGTTTAACTTAGCAATTGCATTGTCTGCATCTGCCTGTGCCATTTCAACAAAACCAAAGCCACGACGTTTGCCAGTATTTTTATCCTTTAATAGGCGCACGTTGAAAACTTTACCTTGTTCTTCAAACAAAGCGCGAACAACACCTTCATTTGCACGATAAGGAAGATTACCAACATAAAGTGTTTTTGTTTTAACTTCAGCTTCTTCACCACCTTCCGATGATATTGCAGCAATAGCAATCCCACCAATTAATAAACCAGCACCAAATAGCAATGCTGGGCTTAAAGCTAAGCTGCCTAAAGCAAACTCAACAATAACAAAACCAACTACAGCAAGAATAACAGAGAAGATAAAAGATTTTTGATCGGGTAATTTCATTTTAGATCTACCAATAAACAGGAAATAAACATTAATTTAACATTGTGAACTTGCTATCTTAACGTCTTAAACGAACATAGCAATGAAATTTATATTAAATAATAAAAATCGGTATAAAAAAGCATCATCTTAGCCAGTGATTTAGCTAGTTTTATGCTGTTTTGCTCTATTTTTGTTCGAACAGTAAAAAGATCTAAAAAAAGGGTTGATCTGTTTTCGGATCTCCCTATAATGCGACCCCACTGAGACGGGGAACGCCAACGCATAGCGAGGCAGAGCTGCTCACAGAGTTAAGTAAAACTTCGGTTTTAAATT
>BJUT01000052.1 GCA_007988745.1 Pseudoalteromonas atlantica | reverse complement strand
TAAGTTAAAGGGGTCACCCATTAGAAAGTTCCGGTCAAGCAGGCAGCTGTGTTTTCTTGATCTTTTTATTCAAAAACCAAGTGTTTTTTATTATTTAAACTCAATTTAAATATGACTACGCACCTAGTAATGACGTCGATTGGTGTGAATATGCACCAGTCACCCATATGAATTTAGGCAGTTTAATTAAGCATTATTGATGATTAATTAAGGCCCTTGGCTTTCGCCTCAGTCATCGTTTAGTACCAATGTCAGTCCAGTTTCTGGCTGTGTTTACACACTGCGCTGTAACAAGTCTGTGGTTTATGCTTACACATAACCAACCCTGTGTGGCTCAAACATTGGGCATATCCAGTATTTAAAATATGAGCGGTTAGCGTGCAGGCTCAATCAAATCTAATGGTTTTACCAACCCCATTACGAGCTCAACACGTTAACCTAATTTGTTTTATAGACGCTAAGCAAACGCCTTGTGTTCATCGAATGGTACATTGTCTTTAAGCACGTGATAACACGCTCTTGTGAGCTTATGTGCAACCGTTTTAATCGCAACTACCTTGTTTGTTTTAGCCAGTTTTCGTTGATAATATTTTTTGATTGTCGGGTTGTACCGAATGGCAAAATTAGCGGCCTCAGTAAACGCCCACGCTAAATAACGATTACCATTCTTCTGATTCGTAGCGCCTTTTTTCTTTCCATTACTGTACCTTGCTCCTTTAACACAGCGACAATACGATGAGAAACTCCCTGGGCTATTAAAACGTTTAATAGTGCCTGTCTCTAACATAATGGTCAGTGCTAAGGTATTCCCAATTCCATCAATACTGGTTAGGTTCATAAACTCAGGGGAGAGTGATGTTTGTTTTAAAATAGCGCCTTCTATCACATTAATTTGCTGTTGAGCACAGCGTATTAATGAGAGGTTAGAAATGACTGACAGTGCTGTATTCATTGAGCTAAAGTCTGCATGCACTTGCTCAACATTGACGCCTTTTCTGATAGCGGCCATTTGTTTGATTTTGTTGCTACTGAGCTTGTATCCAAGATGACGCATGTAACAACTTTGCACTGATAATAAGTTTTTAGTGGACTGTTGAACAATGTCCATTCGTTTACGCATTAAGTCACGAACAGCCCTGAGCTCTCTAGGATAAATATAGCCCTCAGGTAGAATGTTTAAACGTAGCATTTCAGCTAACCAACACGCATCACTGTGGTCATCGGCATGCTTTAAGCCTGAATACTGTTGAATTGCCGCAGGGTTCGCTAGGTGAAGTGTAAACCCTTCATCCATTAAAGCATCGACTAACCAATACCAATTAAAAGTTGATTCAACAACAAGCCCTTTTAGATTGTCTTTATAAGGGGTTAGAAAAGATAAAATGACAGAGGTGTCATTATTTAGACGCTGCAGGTAAGTGTTTCACCTTGCTCATTAATGATAGCAATAACACAATTATTTGAATGCAAGTCAATTCCACCATATAGTTTCATACTAAGCTCCTCGAGATACAGTTTATGTTTTGGTCAACACAACTGTATCGAAAAACTCGAGGAGCTTTCTATATGATTATCAAATCTTGACTTCAGACATCAGTTGCAAATAGCTAAAGCGTCCTAATATAACCCATTATATTCCTCTTAAAGCAAAGTGCTTCTAATTTTCTTTGTGAGCTAATTTGCTTTAAACAACATCAGCTCAGCATCTTTCCCATCGGTTAATATTGCTACATTCCCTTTAGTGGTTACATACACGTCTCTTAATCGTCCTGTTGCTTCTGGAAATATGTGCGTTTGGGTGAATTCGCCATTAGTCAGATTAACGCTGTAGAGCTTTTTATCAACGAGTGTGGTGATGAGCGCATGTTTTTGAAGTGAAGGGAATGCGGCGTATTTAGAGCCGTAATACGCCATACCCGATGGGGCGATTGATGGCGTCCAATCTACGCTTGGTTTTTGCATGCCGGGGTAGTCTCTAAATGGAGAAATACGTGCTTGTGAATAATCGTCACCATAGGTGATCACCGGCCAGCCGTAGTTGGTAGCTGGCGTTAAGTAATTTAGCTCATCGCCACCGGCGGGGCCGTGCTCGTGGCTAATAATTTGCTCGGTATCGTAATCATACACTAAGCCCTGTGGGTTTCGGTGACCGAGCGAGTAAACAGCGTGTGCATTGGTGTTTTTGTGATTAATAAATGGGTTATCTTTTGGGATAGTGCCATCTAGGTTTATACGTAATAGTTTGCCAAGTTGGCTGGTTATTACTTGTGCTTGCTCTCTAAAATCAAAGCCATCACCAGTTGAAAACAGTAGAGTGTCGTCGGGTAAAAAGAGGGCGCGGCCAGCGTAGTGTTGTGGAGTATTTTTATCAGTCGCTACTGTGTAAATAATAACAGGCGTTGAAAAGCCGGTGCCATTAAAGGTAGCTTTTGCAATTACTAGGCGATTAGCCTCAGCTGTGCCTTGTGCGTAGGTAAATATAACTTCTTTGCTGGTGTTAAAATTAGGCGAGAGCACTATATCAAGTAAGCCGCCTTGGCCTGCAACGTATAAACTCTCAAGGTTTAAATTTACTCTAGTTTGCTGATTGTTTTTTACAATAACAACGTGGCCGTCGCGCTCTGTAATTAGCCATGACCCGTTTGGTAGCTTAACCATGCTCCACGGCGAATTTAATTTTGTAGCGACTGTGTGAGTACTGTATTGCTCTTTAGGTAATTCAGCAGCACTGGCGGTAGACGCAAAAAGCCCTACAAACAGCCATAGCGCTAATTGAGAGAGTCGTTGTTTACATTGCAAGCCTTTGCTACTGTAAGAAAAAAGCTTTACTTTAAGTTGAGATAACCATGCCATTTTTAACACGTTTACTCCCTATATTTTTAGTTTCTTGGTTATTTACCTTTACGCTTGCTAGCTTGTTTCATAGCCAATACGTTGTCAATCAATTAGTTGATGTGGGTGTAGTGGTCAGCTTAAGCGACCGTATTAATTTAACGCTAGATGATTGGTTAGGGCTATTACCTACCTATGGCGCTATTATTGCCATTGCTTTGGCTATCGCTTTTTTTGCTGTTGTGTTACTTGTTAAAAAGTTTAAAAAATACAGCATGGCGTTATTTGTGGCATCGGGTATCACTGCTTTTGCCGTGGTCTTAGTGGCCATTGAGTCGATTATGAATATTCATATTATAGCGGGCGCTCGTGGATGGGGATTTTATTTGCAGTTACTAGCAGGTGCTTTAGGTGGCTTGCTGTTTGCCTTATTAACCAAGGCGTTAGCCCCTAAACAGTAGGTTAAATAAAAAACTCAGTGGCTAACGCTAAGCGTTAACCACCACGTTAAAATACGATGTAAAACGTTAATTAAAGCTCTATATAATAAGCGCTACATAATAAGCGACTTAATAGCCTCTAGGCCTTTTCTGAGAGTAGCTTCATCGTTAGCGTAGTTAATGCGTACGCACTGGTGTTTGTGCTCCCAGCTATCTTCAATGCCAATAAAAAAGTTATGCCCAGGAATTATATATACATCTTGCTCTTTGAGTTTTTGATAAAGCATTTCGCTGGTTATTTTTGAGTCTTTAAACCATAGCCACATAAAAAACGCGCCTTCTAGTTTATGTAAATAAACAGGCAAGTCTGCAAAAATTTCATCAAACAGGTTTATGGCTATCTCTGCTTTATTTTTATAAAAAGGCAATACCGTATTTTTACACAAAGGCAGTAATTCGCCTTCGTTAATTAAGCGGGTTACTAAGCTTGGGCCAATAGCGTTAGGCGATAACACCATAGAGCCGTTAACACGGCCAATGGCTTTAATTATTTCGTTATTGGCAACCACAATACCAGTGCGCAGGCCAGGCAAGCCCAGTTTTGAAAGCGACATACACAATATAATGTTTGAGTTCCACGTAAGGTTTGCATCGGTGTAAATACAGCCCGGGAAAGGGTCGCCATAGGCGTTATCAATAATTAGGGGAATATTGTACTTGTGTGCAAGGGCGTCTAGATGGCGTACTTCCTCATCGGTAATGACATTACCAGTTGGGTTGGTAGGGCGCGATACGCACAGTGCACTAATACTGGTATCGTTGGCTAATACGTTTTCAACCGCGTCAAAATCAATGACATATTTAAATTGCTTAGAGCCACTGGGTGTATTTAAAATTTCGATGTCGGGCTTTATTGCCACAAACATATCATCAGATAAACCTTGGTCGGCGTAACCTACGTATTCAGGCGCAAGCGGAAACAAAATACGCTTATTAGTGCCATCGCTCATTTTGCCCGCAAGCATATTAAACAACACAAAAAAGTTAGCTTGGCTGCCGTTACCCAATGCTATGTTTTGTGGTGTTAAGCCCCAGTCAAACTCGCTATTTAGCTGTTTAGCAAGGGCCGCTCTAAATTCGTCATTGCCAGTTGGCCCGTCGTACAAACCAAATACTTGCGATACTTTATTACTGGCTACTAGCTTTTGTAATTCATCTAAAAATACGGCATTAACCTGTGGTACGTGTGCGGGGTTACCGCCACCTAGCATAACAATATTTGGATTATTGCTTGCGTTAGCGCTGCCTAAATCTTCCATAAGCTGCGTTATTCCGTTGGGTTGTGTAAATTTAGTACCAAAATTTGAGTAGTTCATAATACCTATGTGTGCGCTAATAACGAGGAGGGCAGTATAGCGCAAATAAAGGGCTTTATTTGCATGTTGATAATAATTCACGGTTTAGAACTTTAAACCCTTTAGGGTATAATTAACGCACTTTTATTCGCTAGGCTATTGTTATCAGTAATTTTGAATCGACTTTACATCACACTACGCTTGAGGCTGAACCTGCCGCTGATTTAAACGAGCCTGTAGTAAAAAACACGCAATTTAAAATAGCCACGTTTAATTTATTTAACTACCTTGAGCCGCCTAATGCGTATTACGATTTTGAAAAAATTTATACCGCAGAGCAATGGGCACGCAAACAGCGTTGGATTGTAGATTATTTAAATGAGTACGCGCCTGATGTAGTAGGTTTTCAAGAAGTATTTAGTATTGAATCGCTAAAAGCGTTAATGGCGCAGCAAGGCTATACATATTTTGCTGTGGTTGATGCGCCAGAGGTGATTGATGATTTTATTTTTAAGCGCCCGGTTGTGGCTATAGCGTCTAAATTTGAGATTGTTGATATAGCTGCGGTTAAGCACAATACCGAGCTTGTTGAAATGCTTGGCCTTAATAGTAATTTTACGTTTAGCCGTAAGGTGTTAAGAGCCACCATTAGATTACCCCATGTAGGTAATACCGACTGTTATGTAGTGCATTTTAAGTCAAAACGAGCCATGATTGAAAGTGATGAAAGTACTACTAGCTCAGCTAAAACCGAGCCCCCCTCAAGCGAAAAAAACATAATAGACACTCTTAAAGCAAATGTGGCCGGCTCGTGGGGCTCAACCATTCAGCGCGGCAGTGAAGCCACTTTACTAATGATAGAAATGATTGCCCGACGCGAAGCTACACAACAGCCTATGGTGTTAATGGGCGATTTTAATAACGACCTAGCCGATGGCGTGTTGAGCCATTTACTAACGAATACATTGCGATTTGCCCCAGCGTTTGATGTTAAAACATACCTTGCAAAATATTGTTTAAATGACGCGTGGCAGTTATTTAAAACACTAAAAATGAGCCAATTTACGGCGCACAACACCCAGCAAAACGCTGGGAATGCAGATGTTCAACAAAGTAATGCCCCCGCTGCGCCGTTATTAAATCGCAGCCCTACCCATTATTATGGAACGAGTAGTACGGTACTTGATTATATTTTACTCTCGTGTGAATTTGACCCAAGTTACGATGATAGCTTTTATGAAGTGAGTGATTATCATACATACGACAGGCATTTAATAAACCCAGAATACGAACGAGACGATTTAACAACCGATCACGCGGTGGTATCAATTACGCTAACGTTAAGGAGTTAATACGTGGGTAACATTTATAAATAGCTTTGCAGCTTTTACATTATTATTGAACCTATAAATTATAAGTTATTAATTATAATGAACTTATTTTAGGCTTAAAACTTGCTGTAACTACTGAATTAAAACAATTTTAAGGACATAAAAATGACTGAAGTTGCGCTTTCTGCCAATATGGCGTTTTACGTTTATTTAATAATGTTAGTGGTACAGTGGTCGGTAGCTACCTTTAGCAAAGCTAAACAACCTAATGCTGTACCGGGTAAAATTAGCGATGATTTATCGCACGGCAGTTTTATATTTAGAGCCCACCGTACTTTTCATAACACACTAGAAAACAGCGCGTTGTTTATTGGTACTGTGTTGTTTGCATTTGTTATAAATTACCAAAGCCCTATATTTGCCATGTGCGTTTGGGTGTATGTAATAGCGCGATTAATTCATATGGCGCTGTATTACGTTATAGCCACAGAGAAAAACCCAAGCCCACGCACGTACTTCTTTTTAATCAGTTTTATAGCCAATATTGTTATGCTAATTTTAATTGGCTTAAGATTATTGGCTTAATCAAGTTAAACGGAAAATAAAGTTAACAACCACTATTATTTAAATTTTTGGCGATTGGATAATAAATGGGCAATGCTATATAGTTAAAATTTATGAATTAATATTTAACTTTCAAAGGCAACGGATGAAATTTAAAATAGCATTTATGTTTTTACTCGTTTCAATGTTTTTAATTTACAAGTTTTATTCTCCCCAAGAAACCAATAATAGTGGTTCGAGTAATGCTTTGAATAAAGGCAGTGAAGCGGGTTTAAAGCTATTGAATAATTTATCAATGGGCAGCCAAACTAAGCAATTTGAGTTATGTTCAAATAATTTAGAAACGTTAAAAACTAACGACGATTACTCTACTTGTGTTGATAGCGTATTGATTAATGAAAATAAACGTCTTTTAAGAGAACAAGCTAAGTTAGTCGAACCAATTTACTTAGCCTGGATATACTTTAATTGGCAAGAAGCTTTATTGCATTTAACTAGTTTAAAATTGGAACTACAGGATTTTTTAATAAAAAAAATCGCGTATACCGTAGGGCAAATAGATTTACAAGAATTACTCATTTGGATTGATAATAGTAAATTAAATAATGATATAAAGGCAAAACTAATTACAGCTGGGTATTTATCCTACATGGAAAGTAGACCAGAAACAGTTCTAGAGGAAGTAAGCTACCTCTCCAATACCTCGATCAAAATGGCAGTAATAGATAATTTGCTAATGCAATGGGGCGTTCAGGACACACTAGAAGCGCTTAGCTGGATTGAGCAACAACCAAGGCCTGATATGTATATGCGGTTGATATTACCTATGTTAACGGCATTAATTGATAAAGATACTTCTTTGGCTGAAGAGACTATTTTATTACTAGACGATTCACAAATAAAATATGACGCCGTTGCGTATTTCACACAAAAGCTTGCTAGTGATGATATTGAATCATCAGAAAGCTGGGTATTGTCATTACCTGGTGGTCCTGTAAGGCAAGCTGGTTTGCGCAGGCTAGTTGAGGTAATGGCTACACAGAGAGTCGAACTCTCACGTATACTCGATATCATTTTAGCTGAAAATGACTTAACACTTCAGGGTAAATTATTGACAAATTTAGTCGCTACTTCGCCTGAAAAAGGACTAGATGCGTTAAAAGAAATAATCCCCACATTATCATTTCCTATAGCGGTTAGAAAGTCACTTTTGGCTGCGCTTACCAAGCGTCTAATTGCTCAAAACCCTGATGCAACAAAAATATGGCTTAATTCATTAACTCCTAGTGAAGAAACTAGTTATGCTAAGCGTTTGGCTGGCGAGAATATGTTAGCCAGCAGCTTATCATCAAGCATAGAGATTGCGAATGGTATGTATAGTTCAAAAGAGCGAATACTTTTGATTGAAGCGGCATTTTCATTTGTAAAGCAACAAGATGAAATTGATTACAATTTTCTGTATAGAAGTTTAGTTTTGACTGAAAGTGAAATAACCCATTTAGAAAATCACTATAATGATTAGTTGTTAGGTGAGGGAATTTAAAGCTTAGTGAGTGCATCAGCTTATAAGTACTTTGCATTAAGTTTCAACGAATGTGTTTTAAAACTTATTAAATGCAGTGAGTATATCGCAAACATTAGAGGGTTTGTAAACATAAGTTCCGCACTTAATAAGTTAAGTTTTTAATATATTACTGGGCTTTATAAACTCGTATCCAATCTACCCAAAATATACTTTTATTGGGATCTGCAAGCTCAGATGCATTAGGCTTAACGTCTCGCCATGGCTGATGTTCCATATCCAGTATTATGTGCATAGGCTTGTTTAAGCCTGTTCCGTTAGTATAGTTTTCAGGATCAATAATATTTGGGCCAGAGACACTTCGAACCAAAACACCATCTATATAGTAATCTAAATTCCACGCATCCTTCCAATGTACTCCATATCTACGAAATTTATTGCGGTATGTTTCTCCGTTGTTGTAAACCCAAGAGCCAGCGTCCTTTGGCTGGTAATCTTGAAATGGGTCTCGAATAAATATGTGATGACTAACATGCATACGTTGGTCAAACCACTCTTGGCCAATTCGGTCGCTACCATATGACTCCATAGCATCGATTTCTTGGGTAGAATCAGCACTAAGCATCCATACAGCATTTGCCATAGTGTTGTTTGTTGGTTTTACCATCGCCTCTAGGTATAGGGGGTAAGTAAAGGTTGCTTTAGAAGAAATAATACCTGAGAGAACTTTGTTCGTACCTGCTTTTTCGGTTGCTTGCAGACCAAGCGCCCCGCCAGTTGTATATGAGTGGCCAGCGCTAAATTCTGTATCGCCAGGACCTAGCCAAGCATTTATATAAGATGCGTTCCAACGATTATTAAAAGCAGCTGGTTTATTATTAGGTTGTGCAATGTAGTTAAACTCATCTGAAACACTTTGTAACTGCCAGCTTTTACCTGCGCCTGCTTGTGCTGGAATACTAAAAGAGCTCCAATCAGCTGCCTGGACTGAAGTGATAGACATAAACAAAGTGCTACCTATTAGTAGCTTTAGCTGTTTCATATAAAATCTCCATTTAAATTAATGTTGAAAGTTTAAAGAAATAGATAAACCTTCTTTAATTTGCCGATACACATTTTTTAGATAGTCACACGATAATTTCGTCTTGAATAACGCAAATATGTGAAAAGGCTGTCAGTAAAATATTCTTTTTAAGTCCGATAATTCGCTTAAAAATCGAACTAGGTATAATATTGCATAGATGTTAATCGTTAACAATATTTAATCAGCAAAAATAATAGTAAGGGATGTGCAATGAAGAGGAAGAAGTGTTCTATAAGTTTTTAGTAGTAAAAGTAAAATGTTGGATGCTATTTAAAAACTTTGCAACTTTAGAGGCTTGTAAAAACCAAGCGACAAACCTGTAAAGAGGAAGAGAGTAGAAAGGGTAAAGTGAAGGCCTAGTAAATTAAGGCCTTCGTTCTGAGCTATTTACTTGACGTATTTAACTATTTTTTATTCAATATTGATTTGTGTACTTGTTACTATCCCATCGTAATTGACAGAAACGATAACTGTACCGTTACCATTTGAATTACTCGTTAATCTATATCTAGCCTGATTGGTTCCAATATTAATTAATTCAGCATTTGCAATTGTGCTACCATTTACACTCCAATTCGCAAATTCTGAAACATTCAAGCTAGAAGAGGTATCACTATAGTTAGCGGTTAATGTTAAATCTAAAGTACCCAGAGGGCTCAAAGTTAATGGATTTTCAGCGCCATTAATTTGAATACTTTCTAGGGTTGCGTCGCCTTCAACTTGTACGGCTACTGTTTTATACACTCCACCACAGCTCGCAACAAGCTCTGTAACGCCTGGTTTTAATGCGAGTAAAGTACCTTTATTTTCGCCCTGTTTTGTAACACCGACAGTATATGAATCTAACGTAGACCACTTTATAGTATTGTCTATATCGAAAGGAGAAGGATTGTTTATTAGATTGGCTTGCGCAGCTACGCTTATACGAGAACCTAAGTTTAATTTGATAATATCCTTAGATGTATCATCAGAAAGAATATCAATACTCTCTAGGTTAACTGGGTTGGCTGTGACAATTAAGGTATCCGATATGTTACCTATATTCGCAGTAATTGAAGTGTTCTCAATTTCACTTGATGAGGTATATAGTGTACCGTTGTTATCGATTAACGCGCTTGTTTCATCATCAAGAGTAAAACTAATATCTTTTATTGTATTTAAAGATATATAGCCATCTGAATAAGTAATATCTGCACTAATACTTGCTTCTATACACGTATTAATGTCACCTATTTCTGGTGAGGCTTGTTTTAGTTCTATGTTCGAAACGGCTTCATCACTAATTGACATTTGTCCTTCACCGGATATTTCATTTATTGTAGTGCCAGTAACCGTAATCAAACCTCTATCCAGTGGAGAATTAGTAATGGCTGTCACTAAGCCACGACTATTGACAGTGGCTACTTCTAGGTCGCTTGTACTCCAAGTAAGCTCATCGGTTACATCTCTCGTTTCTCCGTTACTATCTATACCCATGGCTTTAAGCTGAAATTGTTCTCCAGGTCTAATGCGTGTTTGATTATTGATAATAGTAACGGATTCTATAATTGTACCTTCAGTGCGAAGCTCTTCGAGAGTTACTGCTTTTTTTAGGTCGGTTGACTCAGTATCAGAGCCACAGCCAGTAACTGCTATTAATAATATCGAAATAATAGAGAGTTTGTGAGAGGTGTGTTTTATTGCCATTTTAGGATTGTACCTTTTAAAATGAGAGAATGACTAAAATTGGTAAGTAAAACCAAGAGAAATAGCTGTTATCTCGATATCGTCTTTGTCATAAAGTGATTGATAGCCAAGCCTTACTTGGGTGCTGTTTAAGTATGGAATATCTTGGTGCATTGCCACACCCCAAGCAAAACCTTTATATTGAAATTCATCATTTATAGTTTCTTCAGGGCCATTAACTGTAATATCTGTTTGCGCATAGCCGACTGAAACATCTAAACCGAAACCATTAACAACATCAGACTGCATTACGAAAAATAATGCGGCACTTTTTTCTATATCGAATTCAATGCGATAAAGGTTATCTTTCTCGTTGGCGGTTAGGTATTGGGCTTCAAAAGCCATATTATTGTTACTGACCCCTAAACGAAGTGCAGTTGATTTTGGCTTAACATCTTCGTTACTAATTGCCATTTCAGGTAATACATAGTCAACACCAATATATGCGGTGTCTGCAAAACATTGCGTTGAGGCACAGAATAGGAGTAGATAAAGAGTTTTTTCCATGTGAAAGTAAACTATCCGTAAATTATTATAAGTAAGGATGGTATATAATTGACTTAACTTAATCAAGGGAAGAGATTCGCTTGGATAAAATTAGGAACAAATTATAAATATCTGATTTAATAGCGTAATGCGCAATAAAAATCGCGCTATTTTCGGCTTATAATCTTATCTTGGCTAATCTACACCAATAAACCCACCGGTTTGATGTGCCCAAAGGCCAGCATAAATACCATTTTGCGCAATGAGCGCTTCGTGGCTGCCTTGCTCTACAACGCGTCCTGCATCAAGTACAATAAGTCTGTCCATTTGCGCAATGGTCGATAGCCTGTGGGCAATGGCAATCACGGTTTTACCTGTCATTAAATCATCTAGGCTTGCTTGTATTGCGGCTTCTACTTCTGAGTCGAGCGCGCTGGTGGCTTCATCGAGTATTAAAATAGGTGCATTTTTAAGTAATACCCGCGCTATAGCGATACGCTGGCGTTGCCCACCGGAGAGGGTTACACCGCGCTCGCCTACTTGAGCATCAAACCCTTTATTGCCTTTGCTATCTTCTAAATCGCTTATAAACTCGAGTGCTTTAGCTTGCTTGGCAGCGCTGAGCATTTCGGCTTCTGAGGCATCGGGTCGGCCGTATAAAATATTATCTTTTACAGAGCGGTGAAGCAGGGAAGTGTCTTGCGTAACCATGGCTATATAGCGGCGAAGGCTTTCTTGGCTTACATCGGTAATGTTTTGGCCATCAATTTTAATCGTCCCCGAATCGGTATCGTAAAAGCGCAGGAGTAAATTAACTAATGTTGATTTACCAGCGCCAGAGCGACCCACTAAGCCAATTTTTTCACCGGGTTTGATATGTAGGTTTAGGCCGTTCATTACCGGTCCGCGATTTGTTTCGTTAGCGGCTTTGCCGTAGTTAAAATGAACATTTGAAAACGCTATATCGCCCTTAGAAACGGCAAGCGTTTTTGCATCGGGTTTGTCATCTACTTTAATTGGCGTAGATAAGGTTTTCATGCCATCGGTTGCGGTACCAATGTTTTCAAACAAGCTGCTTATTTCCCACATGATCCACTGCGCCATGCCATTTAATCTAAGCGATAAACTAACCGCAACAGCAATGGCACCAGCGCTAATTGCACTTAACGACCATAAATAAAGGGATAGTGCGGCCACACTAAATACTAATAAGTAATTTAGGCTATTTATGGCAAAGTTAAGGCTGGTTACTAAACGCATTTGCTTATAAACAGGCTGTAAAAATACATCCATACTTTGTTTAGCGTATTGTTCTTCACGTTGTGTGTACGAAAAAAGCTTAATGGTCGATATATTTGTATAGCTGTCGACTATACGGCCGGTCATTTCAGAGCGCGCATCGGCCTGCGAGCTGGCAATTTTTTTAAGTTTTGGCACAAAGTACATTTGAATAGCGGCATAAATAATTACCCACACTAAAAGCGGTAGCATTAAACGCCAGTCAGCTTCTGCAACTAAAAACACCATAGCGCCAAAATAAACCACAATATACATTAGTACATCGAGCAGTTTCATTACGGCTTCTCGTACGGCCAGTGATGTTTGCATTACTTTTGTGGCAATACGCCCTGCAAACTCGTTTTGATAAAAGCTAACACTTTGGCGTAATAAGTATCTATGCGCCGACCAACGAATCGACATAGGGTAATTACCCAGTAATGCTTGGTGTAAAATAGCCGAGTGAAAAAACACCACAATAGGCAATATCACTAAAAGTACTACCGCCATTTTTATAAGTTCGGTTTTTTGCTCTTCAAATAGGGTTTGCGGTGTGTAGGTGCCCAACCAATCAACCAATTGGCCCATATAGCTAAATAACGATACTTCTAAAATGGCAAGCAGGGCAGCACTAACAGACATTAAAACTAACGACAGCTCCATACCTTTAGTGTAATGACGACAAAACGCAAATAAGGTAGAGGGCGGCTGCGTTGGCTTTTGCTCAGGAAATGCGTTGGTCATTTTTTCGAATAATCGATACATTTTATAAACTTAAATGACAAAAAATAGAAAAGGATCATACCATTTAAGTGGCGCGCTGTAGATCTTTAGCGATTAATTTAAACTGCTACTTTTATCGAATAGGGTTTGTGAGGTTTACGCCTTTAATCATATAAATGTCGTCATAGCGTAAACCGCCATTTCCGTAGGGCTTTTTATGTGGGCCCGTATTACATTTAGCTAAAAAATAGCTAAGTGGGCGTTCGCGTTTCATTCTAAAGGTGGCATTTTTATACACTAAGGTTTGGTTTTTAAATTCGCCGCCTTGTACATATACATTGTATTGCTGGCCTTGCATTTTTACCGATGCATTATTAACAACGTACCAAATGTTGTACCAAATGTTGTACCAACTGTTTGTATCAAGTGGTTTAGCCGATTGCGCTTGTGCATAGTTTTGGATATTACTATAGCCTTTATCAGTTTTGACCATTAGCGGCCCGGTATTGACTAACCCATTTGACTCGGTTTTATCGGTAACCCGAAGAGTGGCTTCAAAGGCGTCGTAGCCATGAACGTTTATTTGCTCTGGCTCTAAGTTACTTAATCCAAAAGCATGGTTATTTGGAAAAGAGGCAACGTTAATACGGGTAAAAAAAGTGTAGGTTTCGCCAACGGGCACTGTTTTTGGAAGCTTTTTATAGCTGAGGGCTTTGCGGTTGCCGACAATACCATTTTCGGCAGGCTTTTTAATTAAAAAATGGTTAATCCCTTTGGCTGTATCCTCAACTTCTATTTTAGTTACTTGTGGGTTAGCAACATAAGGTTGAGTTTGGTTGTCTGTGTCGGCCTTTGTCCAGCCTTTTAGCGGTTGTTCAAAGTTATCTACTAATAGCCATTTTGCAGAGGGGGCATTTTGATTGTTTTGGCTACAGGCTAATAATCCTGAGCAGGCGACTAACAGTAAGCTGTATTTAACGCGCATAATCCCTCTTTTACTAATGTAAGTATAATCATATAAATTGGTAAACCAATATGTGGAATTTAATTTTTAAAGCTAAAAATCTATATAACCAATTTAGCGAAAATTAGTCAACCAATATTGTATTTTATCTATTCTACTGACGTCTATATTTTAAACGCGTAAAATACCTAACAACACGCAATTAAGAATAATAAAAGGGATTATATGTATACTGGAACGTGCTTATGTAAAGCGGTAAGAGTTGAAATTAAAGGGGCTATTTCTCAAATTATTCATTGTCACTGCTCACTATGCAGAAAAAACAGCGGAACTGCTTTTGCCACTAATGGTTTTGTAAACACTCACGAATTTACACTTACCAAAGGAGAAGATAATTTAACTGAATTTAATTTCAAACCTGGGCGTGCGCGCTTTTTTTGTAAAACATGTGGCTCACCTATTTACAGTGCTAATGCAGAGGATAAATCTCGCTTGCGAATACGCCTAGGGTTGATAGATGACGATATTACTGAACAGGTAATGTCGCATAATTTTGTTACCTCTAAAGCCAATTGGGAGCAATTAGAAACCCATTTGCCGTGCTATGAAAAACACGAACCAGGTCGCTAAATTACTCTATGTGGTAAATGCTGTTTATGTCGTTGTGAAGGGTGGGCGCCCACGTTTTAAATAATGGCGAATGGGCTATTTCTTCTTTATTAATGTGCACTAAACTTTGCTGAGAAAGTATCACGACAATATTTTTGTATTCGTTAAACTCTATAAGGGCAATACAGCTAAAGTGTTGCCTAAACAAGACGAGTAAAGCTTGGAGCTCTTTTCCTGTTTTAGGGTTTAAATTTATAATAATTTGCGAATTTAGCCCGCTGCAGCGACGTATGTTTTGCCAAAATACGCTGTTAGATAAAAAGTCTTGATGTACATCGCCACTAAAAATATCAATTGTAATGACATTGTATGTGCGCGTGCACGTTGCAACAAACAGCTCTGCATTTTGTAAGTGCACCGTATGATTAGCGGGCAAGTTAAAATGGTGCTTAGCAACGCTTATCATCGCGGGGTTTATTTCTACACTGTCAAACACAGCTAAGTTATTTATATAAGCCGTTTTGTTATGTAAATAATGAATGGCTCGCTCAATGCCCGCAGTACCTAAACCTAAATTTAAAACCCGTAGTGGCTCAGCTGTTTTAAGTAAAAATAACAGCATACATTGATTAACCGCAATCAGTAATTGTTCATTTTCATTAAGGCTCATCACCCCTTGAATAGTGATATCGCTATGCGCATTTTGGGCAAGTGTTAACCAGCGATAGGCCGTATTTTGATAAACACAAATAGGCCCATATTGGTTGTTACTAGAGGCTATTAAATTGGCAGAGACAGTATCGGCTTTAAGCTGGCGCATAGGTTACAAATACAAATAAAACACCCCATTAGTTTGCCACGAAAACACGCTATGTATATAGCGTATTTATGTAACAAGGTTTGTAATACGCTTGGTTACTTAAAAGAGGGGAGTACTTAAGTGTGGTTAATTTTTACAGTTGAGCTTACTTGTATAAAGCTTTAACTCAAAATAGTTGCACTAAATAGGTTGTTGAGTAATGGTAAGGTAAAAAATAAGGAGCTTATAATGCGCAAAACCCCTTTTTCTATTACAACTAAACTTATTAAATTGAGCACGTTAGCCTTTGCTTGTGCGGCAGGGTTATCAGTACAGGCTCATGCCAGCATAAAATATGAAGAACAACAAAAGCTACATGATATTGCAGCGCAGGTATCAGCTAAACGTATTGAGAGCGACATACAAACGCTGGTGGATTTTGGTACCCGCCATACGCTTTCTGAAACTAAGTCAGATACACGGGGCATAGGTGCTGCACGGCGTTGGATTAAAAAAGAGTTTGAAAAAATATCAGCGCAATGTGGTGGTTGCCTAGAAGTTATTGAAGTTAAAGACACTATATCAGGTGAAAAACGAATTCCTAATCCTGTTGAAGTGGTGAGTATAGTGGCCATTCAGCGTGGTAGTACTGAGCCAAACCGAATGGTTATTATGTCGGGCGATATTGATTCGCGGGTGAGCGATGTAATGGACTTTACCAGTGATTCACCGGGAGCAAATGATAACGCTTCAGGCGTGGCAGGGGTTATTGAAGCTGCACGTGTACTAAGCAAGCATAAATTTAATGGCTCAGTAGTGTATGCAGCGTTGTCTGGCGAAGAGCAGGGGTTATTTGGCGGTAAAATACTCACAGCGTATGCACAAGAGCACAATTGGCAAGTACATGGCGTTTTAAATAACGACATGATTGGCAATATTACCGGTTTTAATGGCGTTACCGACAATACAACGGCGCGTATTTTCTCAGAAGGCACGCGTGTAGTAGAAACGAAACAACAAGCAAGAACGCGCCGTTTTACAGGTGGTGAAGTCGATTCGGCGAGCCGTAATTTAGCGCGCTATATAGATACAATTGCCGATAGGTACATTCCAAATTTAGATACAATGTTAGTTTACAGGTTAGATAGATTTGGCCGGGGCGGGCACCATAGACCGTTTAACGATGCAGGTTTTGCAGCAGTCAGAATTATGGAAACTAATGAGCATTACGACCGACAACATCAAGATTTACGTACAGAAAATGGTGTGGTCTATGGCGATACCATAGATGGCGTTGATTTTGACTACACAGCAAAGCTTACATCATTGAACGCAGTAACAATGGCTTCAATGGCTTGGGCGCCAGCTCCCCCTAAGCAGGTAAAAATTGAAGGCGCGGTTAAGGCCGACACTACGCTTTCGTGGCAAAGTTCAGATGATGATAATATTGCCGGTTATCGTATTTATTGGCGCTATACCAGTGAGCCGCAATGGCAATTTAGCCAAGATGTGGGCAATGTAAGTAAAGCTACACTTAAAAACGTTGTTATAGATAATTACTATTTCGGTGTTGCAGCGATAAGCAAAGACGGGATTGAATCGCCTGTGGTGTTCCCAGGTGATGTAGGCTCGTTTGATCACAATATAAAATAACAGCGATTTACTATTGCTTATGTGCAATTGTGATTAAAAACAAATCAAATGGTGTATTTAAGGTGCAAAGCAGGTGTTTTATGCTTGCACCTTATTTGTTATGCACTTAGAGTGTAGAAAAAAAGCAGTAAAGGTTAATAAAATGCAGCAAGAAGAAAAAAAACCATTAACAGCGCAAGAGCAAGCACAAATAGAGCAACAACGGGTTGCTTGGCAACGCGAGTGTTTTCAAAACGCCCAAAAATACTTAGCAGAAAAAGGCATTATGCCTAAATCAGTAATAGACAAAGACAGTCGTTTTTTAGCGCCATTGTGTGCTATGTGGAAATTTAAAGCGCAAAACGGCAAGAGTTACTGGGTAATAACAGGGCGCTTACCCACTGATCATGCAGACGTAAGTGCAGCAAAAGATGCGCGCGATGCTATGCGATATTTTTCATTACAATGGCAGTTAAAAGCAGATCAAATAATGAGTGCTGGCGCACGAGATAAAACCCAGGTCGACTTTGCTAACTTACTTATAAACCGTGCACACGGCTTATACGAAATGCATGAAAACGAGCAACTTTGGGCTAATGAACCAAAATAAGGTATTGCTTGTATAAACGTAAAAAAGGGCTATTAACGGCCCTTTTTTAATGTACTAATGTAAATGGTTTAGTGACAAACTCAGACACATGGCATTGCATTCGCTGCCTAGGTATACCTGCTTCCATAAAAACACCGCCTTGTTGTATAAAGCCGTTTCGTTTAAAGCGCTCAACTTCGTTTAAAATACAATTAATACTAATAACTTGGTGCCCATCGTTAGCGGCAAGATTAACAATAAAAGTAAGTAATGAAGTATAAACATGGCGATTACGATGTGCGGGTAAAATGGCTATTCGGCCTATTAAGCCATCTGTACACAGCCTACCTGTGGCTACGGGTGCGTTACTGTTGTGAGTAACTAGCACATGGTGTGCTAGTTTGTCTTGGCTATCAAATTCTATTCGTTTGGGTATGTGTAACTCATACACAAATACTTTTTCACGTATTTGTTGTAGCTGGTCTTTTTGCCTATCCCACTCGACCTTATTAATTTGATAGCCCATAGCGCACCTCTAATTAAACCACATCCCCTCATTAACTAGTGTAGTAAAGGTTTGAATAAAAACTAGGCTGGGCTGCGCTGCGTTTAAATCGTCGGTATTAACATAATCATGATCTGTTAATAGTGTAACGGCATTTAAGTCGCAAAGTGGTAACGGGTAGTTTTCGCCATTAATACTTAATAATAGGGTGTCTTCTAGCTGCTGATAGATAGCACGTACGCCGCCTAAACGCTCAAATTCTTCTGCATTGTTTGCTATTAACTCACTCATTTGCTCGCAGGTTATAGGCTCTTCAAGCGGTGCTAAGTCCATTTCGTGCTTGGCTTGGCTTAAGGTATTACCAAGCCAATGCTTAAATAGCTCATCGTTATTAAGTAGCGCTTGCATAAGGGTTTTAACTTTATCGGTTTCGCTCTGTAAAAGCTCACCTTTAGAGTCCCTAAGGGCTAAAGTATGATCGGTATAGCGTTTTTGGCCGCTGTCGGTATCAATAACATGATCGGCAAAACTAGAAAATAAGTCTTGTTGATTAGGCGCTCTAAATCCAACCGAGTAGTTAAGGGCGTTTTCTATTGCATAGCCTTCGTGAGGGCACCCAGGTGGTATATATAAAATATCGCCGGGCTCTAAAATACAATCTATAACGGCTTCAAATTGCTCAACTTGCAGTAGTTTTTTATTTTGCGCAAATTGTTTAAGTGTTGGATCAGGCAGGCCAACACGCCAATGACGCTTACCCTCGCCTTGAATAATAAATACATCGTACTGATCTAGGTGTGGACCAACGCCACCTTTAGGGGTTGAGTAGCTGATCATTAAATCATCTATTCGCCAGTTAGGTATAAACCTAAATGGCTGAAGCAGTTGTGCTGCATCGCTATGCCAATGATCAACCGCTTGTACCAATAAAGTAGCGTGTTGCTCAGTTAATTTTTCAAAGTCTTCAAATGGGCCTTGGTATGCTTGCCAATCGTTATTGTGGTTGGTAACAATTCGCGACTCTATACTTTCTTCCATAGCAAGACCGGCAAGCTCTTCTGCCTCTATTGGGTCTTGAAAGTCTGTAAAGCCTTGTTTAATTAATAGCGGTTTTTTTTGCCAGTATTGGTTTAAAAATTCTTGCTCACAGAGGTTGTTTATTTTTAATTGGTACATAGAGTTGGCCTATAATTTTTAGTACAAAAAAAGCGAAAGGGATTATCCTTTCGCTTTTTATATGCGCAATTTAGTATTTAAACTAAATCGTCAATAAACTCAACAGCGCGGCCAATGTAGTTGGCAGGTGTTAGTTTTTTCATTTCTACTTTAGCGTGCTCTGGCAGGTCTAAACCATCGATAAAGTCGGCCATAATCTCTTGATTTACACGTTTACCACGCGTTAAATCTTTAAGTTTTTCGTATGGTTTTTCAATACCGTATTTACGCATAACCGTTTGAATTGGCTCAGCAAGTAATTCCCAGTTTTGATCAAGCTCATCAAGTAAACGTTGCTCATTTACTTCAAGCTTGCTTACGCCTTTAAGTGTAGATTGATACGCGATAAGCGTGTAGCCCATACCCACACCTAAGTTACGTAAAACGGTTGAGTCGGTAAGGTCACGCTGCCAACGAGAAACAGGCAGTTTTTGTGCAAGGTGAGCAAATATAGCATTTGCTAAACCTAGGTTACCTTCTGAGTTTTCAAAGTCGATAGGGTTTACTTTATGCGGCATTGTTGAAGAGCCGATTTCGCCAGCAATGGTTTTTTGCTTAAAGTGGTTAAGGGCAATGTAACCCCAAACGTCACGATCAAAATCAAGTAAAATAGTGTTAAAGCGAGCAATAGCATCAAATAGCTCGGCAATGTAGTCATGCGGCTCTATTTGTGTAGTGAACGGGTTAAAGGTTAAACCAAGGCTAGTTACAAAGTTGCTTGCGTGGGTATGCCAATCGTAATCTGGGTAAGCACTCAGGTGAGCATTGTAGTTACCTACAGCACCGTTAATTTTACCTAGCATTTCTACCTGTGCGATTTGGTCGCGCTGGCGTTTTAAACGCATGTATACGTTAGCAAACTCTTTACCCATTGTTGAAGGCGTAGCTGGTTGGCCGTGGGTACGCGTCATCATAGGTACTGCTTTGTACTCAATGGCTTTTTCTTTTATAGCGTTAAGTAGTTGGTCGCAGTATGGAAGGAGCACATTATCACGAGCTTCGCTTAGCATTAAACCATGAGATAGGTTATTAATATCTTCTGATGTACAGGCAAAATGGATGAACTCGTTAATAGCGTTAATTTCGCTGTTATCGGCTACTTTTTCTTTTAGTAAATATTCTACCGCTTTAACATCGTGGTTTGTGGTGCGTTCAATGTCTTTAACACGCTGTGCGTCTGCTTCGCTGAAATTATCAACTATGGCATTTAAAAGTGCATTGGCTTGGTCGCTAAATGCAGGTACTTCTTTAATATCGCTTGCTGCAGCTAAGGCTTGCAACCAACGCACTTCAACGGTTACGCGGTATTTGATTAAGCCAAATTCGCTGAAAATACTGCGTAGTTCAGTGGTTTTGCTGCCGTAGCGACCATCCACTGGAGAGATAGCGGTTAACGCTGAAAGCTCCATAATAACTCCTAAATTTTAGTTTTGAACGATAATTAAATGTTTGTTTTTGCAATAGCGAGAATTTTTCTTTTTGCAAAGAAAAAGTGACGGCGTTTACCGCCCATTTGTCGCCATAATACAGCACTGCGAATTCCTGCTAATAAAAGGGCACGAATTTTATTTTGCGTTTGCTGCTGTTTTAATAACTCGGGTTTACCATAAACCTGAATTCGGTGCCCAAGGGGGCTCAGCACCGACGAGTATATATCTGCTAAACCGGCAACTACTGTGTCATCGGTTATAGCAAAGTGATCTAAGCGACGATGAATGTCGTCGATACGACGGCCAAGTTCAGCTAAGCTTTTTGGCTCGTTATTTAAAATACGTTCAAGCTGCATTAAACCACCTACGTACTTAACTATTTCCACATCTTTTTGAGCGCCAGCAGTAAGCTGCGCCATTAATGTTTTATAGCCGTCGCGCAAGTTATGCGTACCTTGGTAAACATCAACCGGGGATGCGGGTGATGTTTGTACAATACTTGTAAATAGCACGTCTAAGTCTGAATCGTTTGCGCTGCCGTATTGCGCGATTTTTTGTACTTGTTTAGCCACTTGGCACATGGCGGCAAGCGCCATGACTTGGTGTTGATTCATTACTTAATCACCGAATCTATAATACCGCCACCTAAACACACATCATCGGCATAAAATACAGCTGATTGACCTGGTGTAACGGCTTTTTGTGGTTCATCAAACAATACGCGTGCCATACCATCTTCCCCAACGAGAAGGGTACAATTAATATCTTCTTGGCGGTAACGGGTTTTAACGGTGCAGCGCGTTGTACCTTGAGGACCAACACGGTCTACCCAATGTAATTGATTGGCGTTTAGGCCATTGCTGTAAAGACGAGGGTGGTCTTTACCTTGTCCGACAACGAGCACATTGCGCTCAACGTCTTTATCTACAACGTACCATGGCTCGCCAGAGCCTTCTTTCATGCCACCAATTAACAAGCCTTTACGCTGGCCAAGTGTATGATACATAAGCCCTTCGTGCTCACCTACGTTGTTGCCGTCAGTATCTTCAATCACGCCAGGTTGAGCAGGTAAAAACTTTTGTAAAAAGTCTTTAAATTTACGCTCACCAATAAAACAAATACCGGTGCTGTCTTTTTTGTCATGGGTGATTAAGTCTTGCTCTTCTGCAATACGGCGTACGTCTGGTTTAGCTATATCGCCTACTGGGAAAAGAGTTTGGCCTATGTGTTCATGGCTTAAGGTATATAAGAAATAGCTTTGATCTTTGTTATCGTCTAAGCCTCGGCACATAACGTATTTGTCGTCTCGTAGTTCACGACGAACATAATGGCCTGTTGCAATATAATCGGCGCCAAGTGCTTGTGCTGCAAATTCTAAAAATGCTTTAAATTTAATTTCTTTGTTACACATAATATCTGGGTTTGGCGTACGGCCCGCTTTGTACTCTTCTAAAAAGTACTCAAAAACGTTATCCCAGTATTCGGCTGCAAAGTTAACGGTATGAAGCTCGATGCCTAATTTGTCACACACTGCTTGTGCATCTTTTAAATCTTCAGCGGCTGCACAGTATTCGTCATTGTCGTCTTCTTCCCAGTTCTTCATAAACAGGCCTTCTACTTGATAGCCCTGTTGTTGTAATAAATATGCAGATACAGAAGAATCAACACCGCCGGACATACCAACGATGACTTTAATGTGACTATTTTCGCTCATGAATAATTTCGCTTATACAGATTGCTGTTAACTTGGAAAGGCCGCGATTATAGCACGCATTTTGTTTTTGCTTAAAGGGAGGAGTGGCGCAAACACACGATTTTGTAGTTATTTTATTCATATAATAAATAGCAAATAAGACTGAAACGCATTTAACATAAAAAATGATGAAAAAATTAAATAAGCCATTGTAAAAAGATATTTCGGTGCCATTCTTACGTTATTAAATGATAATAATGCTTTCATTACCTTGTGCTTGCTTGTAAATTCAGCTGCCAGTAAGATTTTGCGTATTAGACTCACTTTTTTAAAAAAATATTTTCAACGGAATGAATATATGAATTACGCCTTCCAGGTAAAAAAGCTTTCAACGTTAATACAATATTATGCTGCAAACTCACGCGATGAACTAAATGAGTTGCTCATAATGCCTACAAGCGACTTAAAACGTGATACATATACGCTTTTTCATGAAGTTTTTGAGCACACTTTACCCTCAGATGCCAAGCAAAACAGTCCTATTGATGAGATTTTCAATGCTGTCTCAAGTTCTATTGAATTAGTTGACGAGCCAGAAACTGCCTTGTTTGAGACTATGAAACGCTGGTGGGATGAATGGTATTTTGCATTAAGTATGGATAATTCGCTTTCTCACGAAAAAGAAGATGCGCCATAC
This sequence comes from Pseudoalteromonas atlantica, assembly GCA_007988745.1. Lineage (GTDB taxonomy): Bacteria > Pseudomonadota > Gammaproteobacteria > Enterobacterales > Alteromonadaceae > Pseudoalteromonas > Pseudoalteromonas atlantica. The sequence continues at coordinate 4,380 of BJUT01000052.1, read as the reverse complement.
AGTTTCCTTTCTAAAAAAATGCATCATCCTATGAAGCGCCACGAGATGAGCCACTACGCCCATTTATTTACTATTTTGCCTATGCCTATCTCTAATGTGTGTGCTAAAACCGGTGATATTATTAGAGTTAATCAGCGCTTTATAGATGTATTTGGTTATACCGTTGATGACTTACCTAACATAGAGCAGTGGTGGGTTAATGCATACCCAGACCCTCACTATCGAGAGGCCGTGAAAAAAACGTGGCAATCGGCGTTAGAAATTGGCAATGAAACAGGGCAAGACATCCCCGCGCATGATTACCATGTTACTTGTAAAAACGGTAATACAATTACCATGGAAGTATCTGGAATCAATTTGGGCGATGAATATATTGCTGTATTTAATGATGCGACCAAGCGTTTAGAAGATCAAAATATTTTACGCGACATGGCATTTTTAGATTCGCTAACACAAATAGCAAATAGACGTCGTTTTGATGAAAAGCTAAGTAAAGAGTTTGAAAAAGCCGTTGAGTGTGGTGACGATTTGGCGATTATTTTAATCGATATTGATCACTTTAAACTCTTTAACGACCGCTACGGGCATGTTGAAGGTGATTTATGTTTGTATAACGTGGCGCAAGCAATAGCGTGTACGGTAAGTCGCACCGAGGACTTTGTGGCGCGTTATGGCGGAGAAGAATTTGTTGTATTGCTGCCTCAAACCGATAAACAAGGGGCTTTATTTATTGCTGAGCATATTCAAAAGGCAATTGAAGAGCTGCACCTCCCTCATGAAGACAGCTTTACCGGCTACTTAACCCTGAGCATAGGTATTCACGCAATTAATAAAGAGGATAGTTGCGATCAAAAAGAGTTTATTAAGGCTGCCGACAGCGCACTTTATTATTCAAAAAGGCAGGGACGAAATTGTTTAGCATTAAGTTAATTTATAGCCTTGGACTATTTATATAGTTTTGAGAATTATATAAAGCGCAGATGTTTAATTATCGTCGTAAATAAAGTCTACGTCTTGAATAGGGCGGTTTAGGCTGTCTTCAATACATTTTAAAACTAAATGGCTTCTTAGAGGCAGTGCTTTTATGTCTTCTAAACTGTGCCAGTTGGCACTAATTATATCTGCATCTTTTGGGCAGGGCTCAGTGGTGACTTGAGTGCCATCAAACATAAAACAAAAGCGTAAGTAATGCACCCCATTAGCCGCATGTAAGTTATAAATACCGATTAAGCCAGTGGGCGTTAGGGACAAACCTGTTTCTTCAAAAAGCTCTCTGCTGGCTGCTTGAGCCAGTGTTTCGTTTACTTCTAAATGGCCGGCAGGTTGGTTATAACAAATATTAGAAGTAAATTTATCTCGCTCTTTTACCAGTAAAAAATGCTCTCCTTTTTTTACTACAGCAGCAACCGTTACATGGGGTTTATGCATTTACCTCACCTTTTATAACACTGTACTGTGCGCTGTTTATGCCATCTAGCGTGTAATTGCCAATACTGTAGCGAATAAGCCTTAATGTAGGGTGCCCAACATGGGCGGTCATACGGCGAACTTGCCTATTACGTCCTTCATTAATTGTAATACTTAACCACGTTGTAGGAATCGACTTTCGCTCTCTTACCGGCGGCATGCGAGGCCAAAGTTTTGGCTCGTCAATAATTTTTACGTTTGCGGGTAAGGTCATCCCATCTTTTAATTCAACACCTTTACACAGGGCATTAATGGCCTCTGCGCTAGGCTCGCCTTCAACTTGCACCCAATAGGTTTTATTGGTTTTTTTATTCGGTGCGGTAAGGGTATTTTGAAGCTTTCCGCAGTTTGTTAAAAGTAACAAGCCTTCACTGTCACGGTCGAGTCTGCCTGCAGCGTATACATCTTTAATGGGAATAAATTCAGCCAAGGTTTTTCTATTGGCATCGTCTGTAAATTGGCAAAGCACATCGTAAGGTTTATTAAATAAAACAATTTTTCTATCTTTAGGCGCTATAGCGGGTTTAATTTCACGCGAAGTTGTGCTTTTTTTAGTGAGCGCGCTGCGTGAGTAAGTTCTACCCGTAGTGCGTTTAGTGGTACTTTTACTTGCGCGATTATGCATTGGTTTGTTCGCCATTAAATACACCTAGCGGGCTTGGGTAAGCCGGCAATTTTTGTGGCTTGTTTTGCAGGCCCCTTGGGAAATAATTTATACAAATAAATACTATTGCCTTTGTCCTCGCCAAGCGCTTTAGCCATGGCTTTAACAAGCATTCTTATTGCTGGGCTGGTGTTATATTCTAAGTAAAAATTGCGCACAAAATTAATCACTTCCCAGTGTTGTTCACTCAAGATAATGTTTTCTTGCTCGGCGATAATGGGGGCTAACTCTTTTGTCCACAAGGTGTAATCCAGCAAGTAGCCTTGTTTATCAGTGTCGATTTGTTGATTATTAAATTCAAGCATGGATTACCAGGTAATAGATTGGTTAGTAGATAGAGTAAGGGCAACAAACTCATCGTAATTAATAAGTGTTTGGCCTGGGCTTAGTTTAACTGCGCGTGCCTGCGCATCCTCTAAAAGCAGCAATAATGAATCGTTTAATTGAAAATACTGCTTAGCGGCATAACAGGCATCACCAACAAGGAGTACTTTATCGGTGTCTTTAATTAAGTTTTCAAGCTGAGTAGAGTCGTAATAAGCCAGTGGCTTTGAAAAAATGTGTAATGTACTCATAGGTTCACCACAAAATCTTGCTGGCCGATCAGTTGCTGTTGCTCAGTGTAATTGAGGCTGGTTGAATCAATAATTAATTGAGATTTGTTTAAGTTATAATCTAGTAACGATTTTTCACATACATATATGTTTTCTACTTCATAGATTTCAAGCGTTTTGATGTTTTTAAAAAAATCTTTTACACCAAGTTGCTGTGTTGATTGATTATGTTTTAAAGCAAGCACAGCAGGGCCGCTAAATAGCCAGCTAATATTTTGCTCAACTGCGGCAAATATCAGTGACATGTCTAGGGCATCGCGGGTATTAAGCTCATCAAAGGGGCTGGATTGGCTCATTACTAAAACGTTTTTCATTTAAACTGTATCCATTTATCTGCATCACTCGCTAGCATGGCAAATTCTGCAAGCCCGGCTACAGTAAACACACCTGTTTGGCTTGTGTTTAAGCCACGTTTTTCTGCTGCAGTAATACATAGCATTAAGTTGACGTTTTTATCTGCAAGTTGTTGCCATTGCGTAGGAATTTGCAGCTCGTCAGCGGCTAGCTCAAAGTGAGCTGACGCGTGATAAATCCCATTTTGATACAAAAATATCGCATCTATAGTGTGGCCTTGTGCTAAACATGCATTCGCAAACTTTATAATACGTTGCGTTGAGTCATGATCTGAAGGAGGAGTATGTAAAGAAAGAACAAATCGCGCCAAAACAATTCCAATAAAAAAGCCCCAATAAAGGGGCTATTTTAACAGAACTATTTAATTAGTCATCACTTGCGCCAAGAAGGTGCAGTAAAGAGGTAAATAGGTTATATACGTTTAAGTATAGAGCGACCGTCGCGCGAATGTAGTTAGTTTCGCCGCCATTAATAATACGGCTAGTATCAAATAAGATTAAGCCAGACATAATTAACACTACAGCAGCGTTAAGCACCATAAACATTAGCGAGCTGCCAATGAAGATGTTAACTATGCTTGCAACAATAACCACTAGTAAGCCTACTGTTAAAAAACCACCCATAAATGAGAAGTCTTTTTTAGTGTTTAATGCATAAGCCGATAGACCAAAAAATATTAATGCAGTAGAACCAAGCGCCTGCATAATAAGCATAGGGCCATTAGGCATAGCTGCATAATAGTTAAGTAGTGGGCCAAGGCCTGCGCCCATACAGCCTGTAAAAGCAAACACCCAAAACACGCCTGAGGCTGAGTCTGCTTTTTTGTTTACAACAAATAATAAACCAAACGAAACCAGTGTGAACACAATTCCCATAAAGTAAGGTAATTGTAATGCCATTGAAATACCCGCCGTAACAGCACTAAATGCTAATGTCATGGCCAGTAAGAAATAGGTGTTTTTAAGTACCTTGTTTGTTTCAATGGTCGACATTACCGGTTTAGCGGTATTGTACGAATGATTAAATGCCATTGTAGAGCTCCTTTAAGTGAAACATGTTTGTTTCGATAATTTAACTAAAATTAGATTACCAACTCTTATATGTTTGGGCAAACCTTTGTAGATCAATAGAGTGTTATTTTTTAATTAAAGTTCATTAAAGCATCAAAAAGAAATTATTTGTTTTATCTTTAAACAAATTAATTGTTTTTTAAGCACTTAAACAATTTTTTTAAAAAAAAGCTTCACAAAGCCAATGGGTTTCCCTATTATGCAGGCCGTG
>BJUT01000051.1 GCA_007988745.1 Pseudoalteromonas atlantica | reverse complement strand
AAGTGATTAAAAAGCCACTCTCATTATCATTAGGTTTTATTAAGAGCAAACGAGCAAGTAAACTACCGGTAGTTTTAACGCAGCAGGAAATAAATAATTTTTTTAAAGTGTGCTCTGCGAAGCATTATTTACCCTGTGGACTACTTTATGGCAGTGGTATGCGATTAATGGAGGTACTGCGTTTACGAGTACACGATATTGACTTTGACTATAACTGCATTCGAATTTGGGATGGCAAAGGAGGTAAAAATCGTGTTGTAACGCTTGCAGTAGAGCTCATGCCGCAATTACGTTCTCAAATACAATTAGTTGATAGTTACCTGCAATTAGATCTGAAAAACCCCTTATATAGCGGCGCTTACATGCCGTATTTGTTACGTAAAAAATATCCAAACCATAACAAACAATTAGGGTGGCAATATTTATTTTCATCACATAAATTAAGCATTGATCCTGAGAGTAAGCAGCTGAGGCGTCATCATATTGATGAAAAGCAATTACAACGCGCTGTTAAACAGGCTGCTGACGATGCAAAAATTAGGAAACACGTTACACCACATACCTTACGCCATTCATTTGCAACGCACCTATTGCAAAGTGGCGCTGATATTCGCACGGTTCAGGCACAATTAGGCCATAGTGATGTGCGAACAACCCAAATATATACTCATGTTTTACAACAAGGAGCCAATGGTGTTGTAAGCCCATTTTCGAGATTATAAAACCAGCAAAAGTTTTTAATTGTGTGTCACGCGTTAAAGTACGCCTTATACAAAAATAGCGCCGATATGTATGAAGCCGATTCTTACACAATGAATTTCACTGCGAATTAATATCTCAGCTTTTACCTTTAACCTCGAACCTTTTCCTAAAACAAAAAAACCGCTGTTCGTTAAATCAGCGGCTTTCTTTCTAAAGCTTACAGCTAAAAAATGACAGCTAGTACTTTAAACTTTCCCAATCACTTCAAGTCCACCCATGTATGGGCGTAATACTTCTGGTACTATTACTGAACCATCGGCTTGTTGGTAGTTTTCTAGTATGGCTACGAGTGTACGGCCAACGGCTAAACCTGAGCCATTTAGTGTATGTAGTAACTCTGGCTTTTTAGCACCTTCACGGCGAAAACGTGCTTGCATACGGCGCGCTTGGAAATCGACCATATTTGAACAAGACGAAATTTCGCGGTAGGTATCTTGGGCCGGTAACCATACTTCTAAGTCGTATGTTTTAGCTGCGCCAAAGCCCATATCGCCCATACATAAAATTACTTTACGGTATGGTAGTTCTAGCGCTTGTAAAATTTGCTCTGCGTGGCCTGTTAGCTCTTCAAGCGCTTGCATTGAATCTTCAGGTTTTACTAGTTGAACTAGTTCAACTTTATCAAACTGGTGCTGGCGAATTAAGCCGCGTGTATCGCGACCGTAGCTGCCCGCTTCACTTCTAAAACATGGCGTGTGCGCAGTTAAGCGAATTGGTAAATCACTTTCTTCGTAAATTTCGTCGCGTGCGCTGTTTGTAAGCGGTACTTCTGCTGTAGGGATTAAGCTAAAGCCAGCTTGTTGTTCACCGTCGTCGTTTACTAGGCCTAATGTGTGGAATAAGTCGCCTGCAAACTTAGGTAATTGGCTTGTGCCGTAAAGGCTTGCGCTATTTACTAAGTACGGTACATACATTTCTGTATAGCCGTTTTTATCTGTGTGGGTATCTAGCATGTATTGCGTAAGTGCACGGTGCATACGCGCTACTTGGCCGCGCATTACTGTAAAGCGTGCGCCACTAATTTTTACGCCCATTTCAAAGTCTAGGCCGTTTAGGTCTTGGCCTACGTCTACGTGATCTTTTACTTCAAAGTCGTACTTTTTAGGCGTGCCCCAGGTAAGTATTTCAACGTTGTCGTCTTCATCAGCGCCTTCTGGTACTGATTCGTCTGGCAAGTTTGGAATTGCTAAAGCAATGTCGTTAATGGCGTTGAGTACTTCATCTTGCGCTTTTTTAGTTGCGTCTAATTCGCTACCTAAATTTGCCACTGCGTCTAGTAGTGGTTGTGCGTCTTCGCCTTTTGCTTTTGCTTGGCCAATGGCTTTAGCACTGGCATTACGTTGACTTTGAAGCTCTTGCGTTTTTACTTGTAATGTTTTGCGTTGTTCTTCAAGTTCTGTCACTTTTGCAACATCAAGCTCGTAGCCACGAGCCGCTAAGCGTGCTGCAGTTTGCTCAACGTCTTGTCGTAAATATTTAGAATCTAACATGTTAGTTTTTTAACCTTTTTGCATTACCAGCTGAAGGCCCAGCCAAGCCATAAAAATACAGATCATCACATTTAAGATGATATTGAGGGCCATTTTAATAAAGTGACCTTGTTGTAATAACAACAACGAGTCCATTGAGAATGTTGAAAAGGTGGTTAACGCACCTAAAAAGCCAATACCAATAAGGGTTTTAGCGGGGCTTGTGGCGATAATTTCTTTCTCTATCAAACCGTACAAAATGCCCATTAACAATGAACCCAGAATATTAACCGTCAACGTGCCAAAAGGGAATCCCCTACCAAGGAGTTTTAGCATGGTTTCGCTAATAAAAAATCGTAAACAGGCTCCTGAGGCGCCGCCAAGGGCGATCATCATATAAAGTTTAATCATTTTCGTATCGTTTAAGTGGGCTTTGCGCGTCGCGTTCTTTTAAGTAATCAAGCTTTTGCTTAATTTTTTGCTCAAGGCCACGATCGCTCGGTAAATAATAGTGTTTGTCTTGAATTTCTGGCGGTAAATATTTTTCACCAGCGGCAAAGGCACCCTCTTCGTTATGTGCGTAGCGATACTCGGCACCATAGCCTAAATCTTTCATTAGGTTTGTAGGCGCGTTTCGTAAATGCTCTGGCACTGGGTAACTTGGCTCGTTTTTGGCATCTGCCTTTGCTTGGTTAAATGCCATATAAACGGCATTACTTTTAGGTGCGCTGGCTAAATATAAAGTGGCTTGAGCAATGGCGCGTTCGCCCTCGCTTGGGCCTACACGCTGAAATATATCCCATGCGTTTAACGCCACTTCCATTGCCCGTGGGTCGGCATTACCTATGTCTTCTGTGGCAATGGCAAGTAAACGCCTTGCTACATAAAGTGGGTCGCCGCCGCCGGCTAAAATACGGCAATACCAATACAGCGCGCCATCGGGTGAGCTGCCTCGTACTGACTTATGAAAAGCCGATATTAAATCGTAAAATTCATCGCCGCCTTTATCGTATTTAGCTAAATGGGTTGGCAGTACTTGGCTTAATACGTGCTCATCTACGTTGTATGTGCCGTTTTGCTCACTCGTTAAATCAACCGCTTGCTCAAGCAGGTTTAACACTTTACGGGCATCGCCGCCGCTTGCTTGGCAAAGCGCCTGTTTGGCGTTATCGGCAATAACAATATTTTTTTGGTTTAGTTGCTCATCTTGCTTAAGTGCGCGCTCTATCACTGTGTATAGGTCGGTATCGGCTAGCGACTTTAAAACATACACGCGTGCACGCGATAAAATCGCATTATTAAGTGCAAATGAAGGGTTTTCGGTTGTCGCACCTACAAATATAAAAGTGCCGTCTTCTATATGTGGTAAAAATGCATCTTGCTGCGATTTATTAAAACGGTGTACTTCATCCACAAACATTAAGGTGCGTTGCCCGCGGCTTTGTAGGTTATCGTGCGCTTGCGTTACGCTGTCGCGAATATCTTTTACGCCTGCGGTCACAGCCGACATTTGTATAAGTTCGGCATCGGCGTGGTTTGCAATAATTTGCGCAAGGGTGGTTTTACCTACCCCAGGCGGCCCCCACAAAATTAAGCTGTGGCAACGCCCTGCAACAATGGCTTGGTGCAAGGGCTTGTCGCTACTTAGTAAATGCTGCTGACCTATGTATTCGTCAAGCGTTGTTGGGCGCATGCGCGCCGCAAGTGGGCGTACATCGGGCCCAAAGTTAAAGCCTAAATTATTCACCGTTACTCTGATCGTCTATTTCTACACCCTCTGGTGGGGTAAATTCAAAGGTGCTTGTATCAAGCGAGGTATTTACTTGTGCATTGTTAAAACTAAACGACGAAAGCTGACCAGAATTATCCGTCACAACTAACTTAGCAAGGCCTTGCTCGTTACCTGCAAAGGTAATATCAAGTTGCTCTACTTGGCTTTCTACGCCTTTATTTGGCGTTACACTAAAGCCAGAGTCTGTGGCTTGAACACTGTATTTTTCCCATTGTGCGGGATCTTTTGAAGTAAGCAGTACAAACGGTGTTGAATCTATAAGGCTATGGGTATCCATAATAGTTACTTGCTCAGCAAAGCTGTCGAAGTAATAGGTTTTGTCACCATTTGATACAAATAAGGTATCGTCTGGGTTTGTTTGCTGCCAGCGGATCATCATAGGTTGTTTAAGGGCAATTGTGCCCTCGCCTTGCATAACCGCTTGGCCTTGTGGATCGGTTACGTTTTGAGAAAACTGCGCTTTAAAACTTTTAAGGGTTGCGAGTTTGTCTTGCAGTGCTTGGCTGTCATCAGCAAAGCTAGGCGTGGCAATTAAACTGCCAAGCACTAATAATAAACTGTTTAACTTTTTCATTAATTTGCTCCATTAGGTACTAATACATCGCGAGCGCCGTTATGGCCTGGTGAACTCACGATACCCGATGTTTCCATTTGTTCTACTAGTCGTGCTGCACGGTTATAGCCAACACGTAATTTACGTTGTACTGACGATACCGATACTTTGCCGGTTTCGATTACAAACGCAACGGCTTCGTCGTATAGCGGATCTGACTCTTCATCTGCATTTTCACTGGTTTCACCTGGTAATAAAACATCTTCTGTTGCATCACCATTTAAAATCTCATCAATATAATTAGGTTTACCGCGTGCTTTCCAATCGTTTACTACCGCATGTACTTCATGGTCGTCTACAAATGCGCCATGCACACGCTCTGGTACGCTTGTGCCTGGCGGTAAGTAAAGCATATCACCCATACCTAATAGGTTTTCGGCGCCTTGTTGATCCAATATGGTACGCGAGTCTATTTTGCTCGACACCTGAAACGCCATACGCGTAGGTATATTGGCTTTAATTAAGCCGGTAATTACATCTACCGATGGGCGCTGTGTTGCAAGCACTAAATGTATACCTGCGGCACGTGCTTTTTGCGCAATACGGGCAATAAGCTCTTCAACTTTTTTACCTACAATCATCATCATGTCGGCAAATTCGTCTATTACTACCACTATGCTCGGTAGCTTATCTAACTCGTCTGGGCCTTCTTTCATGCCGTCGGTGTCTTTAAATAATGGATCAAGTATTGGGTAACCCGCTTCTTTGGCCTCAAGTACTTTTTGGTTGTAACCTTTTAAGTTACGTACACCCAACGCCGACATTAATTTATAACGGCGTTCCATTTCGCCTACACACCAACGTAGTGCGTTAGCGGCTTCTTTCATGTCGGTAACTACTTCACACAATAGGTGCGGAATACCTTCGTAAACCGAAAGTTCAAGCATTTTCGGGTCAATCATGATCATACGAACATCATCAGGGCCCGATTTGTACAGTAAGCTTAATATCATTACATTAACGCCCACTGACTTACCTGAACCTGTGGTACCCGCTACCAGTAAATGGGGCATTTTACCTAAATCGGCACACACAGGTTGCCCTGCAATATCTTTACCTAACACCATGGTTAGTGGCGATGGATTTTGCTCAAATTTAGGGGCGTTAATTACCTCAGATAAACGTACAATTTCGCGGTACTTATTAGGCAGCTCTATCCCTATGTAAGTTTTACCTGGGATCACCTCAACCACACGTACGCTAATTGCCGATAACGAACGGGCTAAATCTTTTGATAAACCAGTAATTTTAGACACCTTTATACCCGGCGCTAAATCAAGCTCAAAACGTGTTACAACTGGGCCTGGGTATACGCCAACCACTTTTGCTTGTACGTTAAAGTCGAGTAATTTTGTTTCAACAAGACGCGATACACTTTCAAGCTCTTCTTCCGATATCGGGTTTTTGGCTTTATCCGGTCTGTCGAGTAAATCAAGCGACGGTAATGGCCCTGGCGGTGGCTCTTTATCTAGTAACTCTTCAAACTTTTCTTTTGCTGTTGGCGGAGGCTGATATGCAGGTTTTGGCTTAGGCATAGGCCTTGCTGGCGATACCACCGTGGTAACCGGTTTTTCAGGCTCAACAACTTGGCTTTGATCAAGCGCGTTGAGTGCAGCTGCTGTATCCATAGGCTCATCATCTATGGCGCTAAAGCCAATTTCTTGGTCGAGTATATCGTCTAACTCATCAAATGGGCTGTAGTCATCACTAATTTGCGGCTCGCTAAAGGTAGGCTGCTCTTTAGTAATGGCTTTTTGTTTAGCCGGTTTTTTACTTTTTGCAGGCTCTTGTTCAAATTCTGATGATTGCTCGAGTGTGGTATCGCTTTGCTCATAATCGTCAAGGTCATCATTAAATTGCGCATCGGCTTGTACCGGATTTGCCGCAATACGCTCTCGTTGCATCCAACCTTGGGCGTAATTAGCAGTGTAACGGTAGCCTCTAACCACTAAATCGCCGAGGTAGTCTACAAATTCAACCCACGACACACCGGTTAATAAAGTAAGCCCAGCAAAAAAGAAGCACAATAATAGTATAGAGGTACCGGTAAAGTTAAATGCTGGCATCATGGCCGATGCAATCACATCGCCCACTACCCCACCGGATGAAAAGTTATAAATATCATCAAAGTTAATACTGCTGATTGCCGTTGCTGAGGTAATAAATAAAGCAAAGCCAATAACACGCAAAGCAAGTGTGGTGTAGTCGAGCTGTAAAATACGATGAGGTTGTTTAAATAATAAATAGCCAAACAGCTGAATAGCGGCCGGCACTAAATAAGCAAGCCAACCAAATGACAGTAATAATATATCGGCTACCCAAGCACCGGCAGTGCCTGTAATATTTTTTACGTTTCTAAATTCACCCGTTTGCGACCACGCAGGGTCAGCGGGATCAAAGCTGATTAAAGCACATAAAATGAATATTGCCGCAAAGGTACTGATGATCAGCCCTGTTTCTAATAGTCTTTGCACACCGTTTAGGCGCATAACTTCCTATCCCTCTTTATTGTTCTATTGGCACTTGCTTGCAATCAAATACCTTAGCAGGAAATGCAATTTGATGCACTTTATCTTAATGTGTATGGCCTGATTATGAACAAGTTTTTATAAATTAGAGTGTGTTTATCTTTTGCGGTTAAATTTAGGCAATGTAAGGGCGAATTATTACGCCATCTTCACCTTTTACTTCTTCCATTACTACATAGGTCCGGCTTTCACTCACGTTTGGCAGCTTTAAAAGAATGTCGCCTAGTACACCGCGGTATTCTGACATATCGTTTACGCGTGTTTTTAATAAAAAATCAAAATTACCCGATACCAAGTGACACTCTATTATCTCTTCGTGCTGTTTAACCGCCGCACTAAACTCATCAAATACGTCGGGCGATGTTTTGGTAATGGTTACCTCAACATACACAGATAAGCCTTGGCCAAGCTTTGCTGGATCAACCACCGCTTTGTAGCCAAGTATATAACCTTCACGTTCTAACTTTTTTACGCGCTCCAGACAGGGCGTGGCGCTCAGGCCAACTCGTCGGGCCAGTTCTACATTAGAAAGGCGTCCATCGTGCTGTAATTCCATTAAAATTTTACGGTCAATTCTATCTAATAACTGATGCATACACCCAACTAGTTTAATATTCTGTTTATTTTTATTATTTAGATAATAACACTGCCTAGCCTTTTAAAAAAGGTGAGACACACTGCCTTATGATGAATATAATAGTGAAAAATGTTAATCCGTTCTTAATAAGGCAAATTTTATGATTATTGGTGTACCTAAAGAAATTAAAAACCATGAATACCGTGTAGGTATGGTTCCTGCGAGTGTTCGTGAATTAGTAAATCACGGCCACCAAGTGATTGTTGAAACAGATGCAGGTATGGGCATTGGTTTTACTAACGAAGATTACACACAAGCTGGCGCTGAAATTTTAGCAACTGCAGCTGATGTTTTTGCAAAAGCAGACATGATCGTAAAAGTAAAAGAGCCACAAGCTGTTGAGCGTGCAATGCTACGCGAAGATCAAATTTTATTTACTTACCTTCACCTTGCACCTGATCTTCCACAAACTGAAGACCTTGTTAAAAGCAAAGCGATTTGTATTGCTTACGAAACAGTGACTGATGCACGTGGCGGCTTGCCGCTTCTTGCACCAATGAGTGAAGTAGCAGGTCGTATGTCTATTCAGGCCGGTGCACAAGCGCTTGAAAAATCTAACCACGGCCGTGGCATGTTACTTGGTGGCGTACCAGGCGTTGAAGCAGCTAAAGTAGTTGTTATTGGCGGCGGCATGGTGGGTCGTAGCGCAGCGCAAATGGCTGTTGGCATGGGCGCAGACGTTGTAGTACTTGACCGCAACATTGATGTACTTCGTGCACTAGACGCGCAATTTGGTAACAAAGTTAAAGCGATTTACTCAACAGCTGACGCACTAGAAAAACACGTACTAGAAGCTGACTTAGTAATTGGTGGCGTACTAATTCCAGGTGCTGCAGCACCTAAACTAGTAACAGCCGATCACATTAAAGCAATGAAGCCAGGCTCTGCAATTGTTGATGTTGCTATTGACCAAGGTGGTTGTATTGCAACTTCTAAAGCAACAACACACGCTGATCCTACATACATTGTTGATGAAGTTGTTCACTACTGTGTTGCTAACATGCCAGGTGCTGTACCACGTACTTCTACCTTTGCACTTAACAATGCAACATTGCCGTTTATTATTAACCTTGCAAACAAAGGTTACAAAAAGGCACTACTAGATGACGCGCACTTCTTAAAAGGCTTAAACGTAATTAAAGGCCAAGTAACTTACAAAGAAGTAGCTGAAGCGTTCAACATGGAATATGTTGACCCTCGTACTGCAGTAGAAAACGCGTAATTTTGCGTTTAGTCGTTAGGTGTTATTAAACAAAATAGTTACCTAACTACAAACAATAAAAAAGCAGCTAATTAGCTGCTTTTTTTGTATCTAAATTTTGACTATATAAATTAATTTAAATAAAACGCTTAATTATAAAATCAACTTTTACGCGTTTAGCCTGACCAAGTAGCTTTTTAACCGGTTGCGGGTAATTTTCTACTGTTTCTAAATCATTTGGCCCAGTTAAACGGCGGCAGTGTTTTAAAATTTCCTGCTTTTCGTTATCTATGGCTTGCATAATACTTTGCTGTGGGTCTTCAATTAAAATACCGTTTTCGATATCAAGGCCCCACGCTCGTGGATTAAGGTTATGCCCGCTTAATAAGTGGCGTTGTCGGTCGGCGCAAATACCTTTTAAGTGAAACGAGTTACTCTCGTGCTTCCATAAATACACGTTTAAATTGCCGTTATCTATATGGCGCTTTTGCGATTTTACAAATTTATGCAAAATAGTTTCGTATAAATACGGGAGTGCACCAATTTTACTAAACGGCTCACTTGGCGGCAGATAAAAATCGTTTGCGGTTTTATCACCTACTACAATGGTTACTTGCTTACCTTGTTTTAATAATCGACGTAGTGAGCGCATAAGCGGCGCCGGAAAATTAAAATACGGTGTGTAAAGTACAAGCTCTTGCTCTGTGGTATCAAACAAGTTTTTAATTAATCGGTTAAGGCTATTATTACGACGCCCTAAACCTAAAAACAAACGCACACCGAGTGGGTCGGTATTGGGCGTAGTTGGGTTTGCATAACTGGCCGACTTTAGCTCGCGCATTAATTGCTTTTGTTCAAACTTAAAGTCTATTAAGCGCTTAAGCGGACGTGTATCAATACGTGGCACGGCTTGCGAGCCTATTAGCTTAGACTCAATAAAATCAACCACAGAGTCGCACAGTGCTGCTTGGTCAACTAAAAAGTAACGGTCGAGCCTGTAGCGTTCGTTGTATTGTAAGTACACGTTATTTAAGCTGGCGCCGCTGTATAATAAAGTATCATCTACAACAAAACCTTTAAGGTGTAACACACCAAACAACTCTTTGGCTTTAACCGGTACACCGTAAACTTGTACGTTTGATTTAAATTTTTCTAAATAGTCACAATATAAACTTGCGTTACCGTCTGATTTTTTTGCACCAATAAGACCACGTTGAGCACGATGAAAATCAACCAACACTTTTATTTCAAGGTTGGGGTTTGCCAACGACACACGATGCAGCGCTTCCAGTATTTCGCGCCCTGCTTCGTCATCTTGTAAATAAAGTGCCGTAATGTAGATTCTTTTTTTTGCATTGCTAATTAAACGTAGCAATTGCGTACGGTACTCTTGTGCGTTGGTTAAGACGTTAACGTCTTTTGAAGTCAACCCAAATGCGGGTTTTTCCTGCCAAAATAACATAGTTGCCTATTCACTAAGGTCACATAATCTATCAGTGACAAATAAAATTAGGTAAAACATATCAAAAAAATACTAACGGGTCATGAATTAACGAAGCTTTGTTGTTCATCTGTTTGTTTTTTAGCCTTCACGCGGGCTTTTTATCGTTCCAGGCAAAGTCAGTACATAATATTGCACAGCTTTTAATTTTGTCAGAAAAAAATATTCACATAATTTGTTTACTTGTGCCTTGTTTTTCTTAGAATCGAAGCCATTAAGTTCAGTATTAAACGTTTAGGAAAAGATCATGACTGAAGCAAAACACTCTAAGTTACTAATTTTAGGCTCTGGCCCTGCGGGTTACACTGCCGCAGTATACGCCGCACGTGCAAATTTAAACCCCGTTTTAATTACCGGCATTCAACAAGGTGGCCAATTAACGACCACAACTGAAGTTGAAAACTGGCCAGGCGATGCGCACGGTTTAACAGGCCCTGCATTAATGGACCGTATGAAAGAGCACGCTGAGCGCTTTGAAACGGAAATTGTGTTTGACCACATTAATAAAGTAGATGTGTCTAAGCGCCCGTTCACGCTTACTGGCGACCAAGGTACTTACACATGTGATGCATTAATTATTGCCACTGGTGCATCGGCTAAATACTTAGGCTTAGAGTCTGAAACTAATTTTCAAGGTCGTGGTGTATCTGCATGTGCTACATGTGATGGTTTTTTCTATAAAGGGCGTAAAGTTGCCGTTGTAGGTGGTGGTAACACTGCTGTAGAAGAAGCACTTTACTTATCTAACATTGCGGATGAAGTACACGTTATTCACCGTCGTGATAGCTTCCGCAGTGAAAAAATTCTTGCTGATCGCCTTAACGAAAAAGCGCAAAATGGTAACGTAGTAATGCACTACAACCGTACGCTAGACGAAGTACTTGGCGATGACATGGGTGTAACTGGCGTACGCATTAAAGATACACAATCTGATGCTACCGAAGAGCTTGATTTAGCGGGTGTGTTTATTGCTATCGGCCATAAGCCAAACACCGACATGTTTGAAGGCCAACTAGAAATGAAAGATGGCTATTTAGTGGTTGAGTCTGGTCTTAACGGTAACGCTACACAAACAAGCGTACCTGGCGTATTTGCCGCAGGTGATGTGTCTGATCATATTTACCGTCAAGCAATTACGTCTGCAGGTACAGGCTGTATGGCAGCCCTAGATGCAGAGCGTTTCTTAGATAACCTATAAACGCTACAAAATTAATAAAGGCTGTTAGTTCAGCCTTTTTTTATGCCTAAAATATAGTTACACTTTTATGATAATTAATAAGTTAAGCCCTCTATGAGAAACCAGCTATACCAACTAAGTGAAACCGATATAGCATTTCCAAACCCCGAATATGCACTTACCTCCCCCGATGGACTGCTTGCCATAGGCGGCGATTTATCTGTAAAGCGCTTAAGTAATGCCTATAAAATGGGTATTTTCCCGTGGTTTAGCGAAGGTGAGCCGATTATGTGGTGGTCGCCAAGTGAACGCGGCATTGTAGAGCTAAATGACTTTCATATAAGTAAAAGCTTGCGTAAACATTTAAAAAAACACCCTGTTAAAGTAACTGTTAACAATGCATTTGCGGAGGTGATAGAAGCGTGCTGTGAGCAACGTATAGACACCGAAGGCACATGGATAACAAACGACATGTTAAGCGCTTATATTGCTGCACATGACGCTAATATTGCACATAGTGTTGAGGTATGGCAAAACGGCGAACTTGCAGGTGGGCTGTATGGCATTATGCAAAATGGCGTTTTTTGTGGCGAGTCGATGTTTCATCATCAAACTAATTGCTCAAAACTGGCCATGTGGGCGTTAGTTAATTGGTTAAAACGCCATAACGCACATTTTATTGACTGCCAACTAGAAAACCCATATTTAACCTCTTTAGGCGCAAAAGTGATCCCTCGCTCAGAATTTTTGACTAAACTTAAACGAGCAAATGCTTACACCCTCAACTCAACCATGTGGCAACCACAGGAGTTAACAGCAATTTATGAGTGAACACATTCCTGCACGCGTTGGCCTTAGCCAAGAGTTTGCTTGTAGCTATTTAACTGACAGGCAAGAGCAATTATTGGTAATACTTGACCCAACCTGTTACAGCACGCATAAATTTGAGATGCTTTTATCGCTCGGTTTTAGGCGCAGTGGTAACCAAATTTATCGACCGCACTGCCCTTCGTGTAGCGCCTGTAACTCGGTGCGCGTGTTAGCCCAAGAGTTTACCCCTTCAAAGTCACAAAAAAGAAAACTAAATAAAGTAAAAGCAAACTTTGAAGTTAAATACACACACGCTAAGCGCGAAGAATATTACCCACTTTATAGTAAATACATTTCAATGCGCCACAGCGATGGCACTATGTTTCCGCCTAATTTAGAACAGTTTCAAAGTTTTTTATTTTGTAGCTGGTTAGAAATAACGTTTATTGAGCTTTGGCACCAAGACACTTTAGTTGCAGTGGCCGTAACAGATTGCATGGATAACGCTGTCTCGGCTATTTATACGTTTTTCGATCCCGACTTTGAACACTACAGTTTAGGGACTGTGATGATTTTACAGCAGCTCGAATTTGCCAAACAGCAAAATAAAGAATTTGTGTATTTGGGCTACCAAATCGATGAATGCACCAAAATGAAATACAAAACTAAGTTTTTACCCGCGCAAAAACACGTTAATGACCAGTGGTTGGCTATTTAATTTGCAAAAATGCCTGCTGCGCCTTTACTTATTGGCGTATTTTGGGCAAAATCTGCAGCGTTTAACTATTAAAGAGGTGTTACGCTAAACATGGCGAAAGAAGACGTAATCGAAATGCAAGGGACAGTCCTTGATACTTTACCAAATACAATGTTCCGAGTTGAGCTAGAAAATGGTCACGTAGTTGTGGCTCATATTTCAGGTAAAATGCGCAAAAACTATATCCGTATTTTAACCGGCGATAAAGTAACGGTAGAAATGACTCCTTACGATTTATCGAAAGGACGTATCGTATTCCGTGCTCGCTAAGTGCGTAAACGAGATTTAGTTTTTGGCTAGTGAATAACTAGCTTAAAGCGTTTATTAAATGTAATTGATGGTACTGACTAGCAATTACATTTAATAAACAAAAAACCCAGCTTTTGCTGGGTTTTTTGTTGCCTATAAAAAAGCACAAAAAAGCCCACGCGTATCGCGCAGGCTAGTTTTTATACCCATTCGCATAATTTGCGCATTGGTATGATAAGTCAATACACTTATTTAAGCGGGTGTTAAATTACTTTCATAGTCAAAGTTAATTTTCTTATCTTTAACTGATACTTTAACAGTACCGCCATCAACCAGTTCACCAAAGAGTATTTCGTTAGCCAATGGCTTTTTAAGCTCATCTTGAATAACACGTGCCATTGGACGTGCACCCATTGCTTTATCGTAGCCTTTATCTGCTAACCACTCTCGGGCCTTAGAGGTCAGCTCAAGGTTAACTGACTTCTTATCTAACTGTGCTTGCAACTCAACTACAAATTTATCGACCACTTGCAAGATAACGTCTTTTTCAAGGTGGTTAAACCAAATAATATTATCTAAGCGGTTTCTAAATTCAGGTGAAAATACCTTGTTAATTTCACTCATTGCATCGTGCGTATGATCTTGCTCGGTAAAGCCAATCGATTTACGTGTGGTTTCTTGCACGCCGGCATTGGTTGTCATAACCACCACCACGTTTCTAAAGTCGGCTTTACGACCATTGTTATCGGTTAACGTACCGTGATCCATTACTTGCAGTAGTATGTTGTAAATATCTGGATGGGCTTTTTCAATTTCATCCAATAATACAACTGCATGCGGGTTTTTAATAACGGCTTCGGTAAGTAAACCACCTTGTTCAAAACCAACATACCCAGGAGGCGCACCAATTAAACGGCTTACTGCATGGCGCTCAACATACTCTGACATATCAAAGCGAATAAACTCAACACCCATACATTTAGCGAGCTGTTTTGTAACCTCGGTTTTACCTACACCCGTTGGCCCAGCAAATAAGAACGAGCCTACTGGCTTATCTTCGTTTGCAAGCCCCGAGCGAGATAAACGAATCGCAGATGTTAGCGCGTCGATAGACTGATCTTGCCCAAACACTAACATTTTAAGATTACGATCAAGATTTTTAAGCGTTTCTTTATCGGTCGATGACACGCTTTGAGCTGGAATACGCGCCATTTTAGCAATAATCGATTCAATATCTGATACACCAATGGTTTTTTTGCGTTTAGAGCTTGGCTGCAAACGTTGGTTGGCACCGGCTTCATCTATTACATCAATGGCTTTATCAGGTAAATGACGCTCATTAATGTATTTAGCACTTAGTTCAGCAGCTGCTTTTAATGCTTTTTGCGTGTAACGAATACCATGGTGTTCTTCATAACGCTCTTTTAAACCATTTAAAATTTTAGTGGTATCGGCCACACTTGGTTCAAGTACATCAATTTTTTGGAAACGACGCACTAACGCACGGTCTTTTTCAAAAATATTTTTATACTCATTGTAAGTAGTTGAGCCCATACAACGTAACTGCCCGCTTGAAAGCAGCGGTTTAAGTAAGTTAGAGGCATCCATAACACCACCCGATGCAGCACCTGCACCAATAATAGTGTGTATTTCATCAATAAATAAAATTGAATTAGGTTTTGCTTGCAGCTCTTTTAATAAGCTCTTAAAGCGTTTTTCAAAGTCGCCGCGGTACTTAGTACCGGCAAGCAATGCGCCCATATCAAGCGAGTAAACAACAGCATCGGCAATCACTTCAGGCACTTGTTCATTAACAATGCGGTACGCAAGGCCCTCTGCAATAGCTGTTTTACCTACCCCAGCTTCACCAACGAGCAGTGGGTTATTCTTTTTACGGCGACATAAAACCTGCACGGTGCGCTCTACTTCGCTGTCGCGCCCTACTAATGGGTCAATGTTACCGTCTTTGGCTTGGGCATTTAAATTAGTGGTAAAGCTATCTAACTTACTTGCCTCTTCGTTTTGAACCTCTTGTACTTCTTCATGAATATCGTCAGTGTCATCTCCTAACTCATCATCCGTTTTAGAAATACCATGAGAAATAAAATTCACTATATCTAAGCGAGAAATATCGCTTTTCTTAAGTAAATAAACCGCTTGGCTTTCTTGTTCAGAAAAAATAGCAACGAGCACGTTAACGCCTGTAACTTCGTTTTTACCAGATGATTGAACATGAAAAACCGCACGTTGAAGCACGCGCTGAAAGCCCAGTGTTGGTTGGGTTTCGCGTTCTTCTTCTAAATCGGGAATAACCGGTGTGGTTTCGTCTATGAATTCTAATAGTTCGGTTTTTAAACCAGAAATATCAACACCGCAGGCGTTTAGCGCTTCGCCTGCTGAAGGGTTATCTAAAAGCGCAAGTAAAAGGTGTTCTACCGTCATAAACTCATGGCGGCGTGTACGCGCTTCACGAAACGCGGCATTTAACGTTAGTTCTAAGTCTTTGTTTAGCATTGGCAACCCCTTACTGAGATAATTATTTTATACCACAACAATGAGATGATTGATCACCTAATTGGTATTTATTCCTGCTCACAACTACAAAGCAGTGGATGCTCGTTATCCCGTGCATAACGGTTAACTTGTTCCGCTTTGGTATGGGCTACATCGGCGCTAAATACACCGCATATCCCTTTACCTTTTTCGTGAACTTGTAGCATCACATCAGTTGCTCTATCGCTATCCATATTGAAAAACGTCATTAAAACTTCTATTACAAAGTCCATTGGCGTGTAGTCGTCGTTATTTAAAACAACTTTGTATTTTCGCGGTGGCTGCAGCTTTTGCTTTTCACTATCGCGAACTGTGTCGATGACACCTGAATCTTTCATACCACTCATAATTAAATATAGTCTTGTCTTTAGAACTCAAGCAAACTTGAATAAAAAATAAATTAAATGTTAAAAAAATACCACAAAACACTTGACTGACTGGCCAAATAAACTACAGTCAGAAGTAGATTGATTAATCCTTAGTCAGTCTAGCAAATTATACGGTTTAGAATAACTAAATTAGTCAACTTATAGAAGGATGTAGAAGTATGGCTTGTGGTAAAGTCAAATGGTTCAACAACGCCAAAGGTTTTGGTTTCATCGTAGAAGACGGCTGCGAGAATGATATTTTCGCTCATTACTCAACGATTGTAATGGACGGTTATAAGACACTTAAAGCTGGTCAGGATGTAACATTCGAGCTAGAACAAGGCCCTAAGGGCTTACACGCTAAAAACATTGCGCCTAACGGCGACATTTTAGAGTGATCAAAAATTTGTTCGACTAAAGCGAGCGACCTAATTTAGATCCTCGCTTAATTCCCCCACTTACCATTCAACTCTCTTCTTATTACTAAATTGCTCCTGTACACGCTAAATTCAACCCTTTTCCTTGATTTTATTTTATATACCCCAATGTTCTAACAGTTACCTGCTAATTAAGGCTGTTCAAAAGCGCAAGCGCTAGCCCTTTTTAAACAAGCTTGTTACACTCTTGTTGCTAAATTACGCGGTTACATTTTAGCTTATGCTTTTACGCGGCTAAAATACGTGTACTTTGCAACCTATAAAAATCAGTTAGTCAGGTGTGACTATTCTGCCTTTTGGCATATTAAGAGTACCGACACCTAACAAACTGCTTGTTAACGCAACCATGCGCTAATGAGTTTCTTTGCATTGTTGAATACGGCCACTGCGGCCTACTATCTAGGAATGATGATGACATCAAAAATTATCTACACTAAAACGGACGAAGCTCCGGCGCTAGCAACCTACTCGTTGCTACCAATTATCCAAGCCTATACAAATGCGGCAGGTGTTGAAGTTGAAACTCGCGATATCTCATTAGCAGGTCGTGTAATTGCAAACTTCGCTGATTACCTTACTGAAGAGCAACGCATCGGCGATGCGCTTGCAGAGCTTGGCGAACTTGCAAAAACACCAGAAGCAAACATCATCAAATTACCAAACATCAGTGCGTCTGTACCGCAATTACGCGCTGTCATTAAAGAGCTTCAAGAAAAAGGCTACGCACTCCCAGAGTACCCAGCTGAGCCTAAAAATGATGAAGAAGCTAAAATTAAAGCAACTTACGACAAAATCAAAGGCAGTGCTGTAAACCCAGTATTGCGTGAAGGTAATTCAGATCGTCGTGCACCAGGTTCTGTTAAAGAATATGCCCGCAATAACCCTCATTCAATGGGTGCGTGGAGCAAAGACTCACAATCATACGTTGCAAGCATGAGCGAAGGTGACTTCTTTGGTTCTGAGCAATCTGTAACTGTTGATGCAGCAACTGATGTACGTATTGAGCACGTAGCGACTAATGGCGATGTGACTGTACTTAAACAAAGCACGCCGCTAATTGCTGGAGAAGTAATTGATGCATCGCGCATAAGCGCAGCTAAACTACAAGCGTTTTTAGCAGCAGAAATTGATGCAGCTAAAGAAAAAGGCGTATTATTTTCGCTTCACATGAAAGCGACAATGATGAAAGTATCTGACCCTATTATTTTTGGTCATGCGGTAAAAGTTTTCTACAAAGACGTATTTGCTAAACACGGCGAGCTTTTTGAAGAGCTAGGTGTTGATGTAAATAACGGTTTAGGCGACGTTTATTCTAAAATTCAAACATTAGATGATGCTAAGCGCGAAGAAATTGAAGCAGACATTCAAGCGGTTTACGCTGAGCGTCCTGCTATTGCAATGGTTGATTCTGACCGTGGTATTACTAACTTACACGTTCCAAGCGATGTGATCATTGATGCGTCTATGCCTGCTGCTATTCGTTCAAGCGGTCAAATGTGGAACAACGACGGTAAACTACAAGACACTAGCTTTGTGATCCCAGATCGTAGCTACTCAAGCGTTTACCAAGCTACAATTGATTTTTGTAAAGAAAACGGCGCGTTCGATCCTACCACTATGGGTAGCGTACCAAACGTAGGCCTAATGGCTCAAAAAGCAGAAGAATACGGTTCTCACGATAAAACGTTTGAAGCAAAAGCGGATGGTTCTATTCGTGTTGTTGATGCAAATGGCACAACATTACTTGAGCACACTGTTGAGCAAGGCGATATTTGGAGAATGTGTCAGGTTAAAGACGCACCAATCCAAGATTGGGTTAAGCTTGCTGTAAACCGCGCACGTGCGACGGGCGTACCTGCTATTTTCTGGTTAGATGAAAACCGTGCTCACGATGCAGAGCTTATTAAAAAGGTAAACAAATACTTACCAGATCACGATACTGATGGCCTAGACATTCAAATTTTAGCACCGCTTGAAGCAACTTTATTCTCATTAGCGCGTATTAAAGAAGGTAAAGACACTATCTCTGTAACGGGTAACGTATTACGTGACTACCTAACAGATTTATTCCCAATTTTAGAGCTGGGTACCAGTGCTAAAATGCTTTCTATTGTGCCACTAATGAACGGTGGTGGCTTATTTGAAACTGGCGCAGGTGGTTCAGCACCTAAGCATGTTCAACAGTTCGAAAAAGAAAACCACTTACGTTGGGATTCGTTAGGCGAGTTTTTAGCACTAGCGGCTTCGCTTGAGCACCTAAGCGTGAATACAGGCAACAAAAAAGCACAAGTACTTGCTGATACGCTAGATAAAGCAACAGGTACGTTCTTAGCTGAAAACAAGTCGCCTTCACGTAAAGTAAAAGAGATTGATAACCGTGGTTCTCACTTCTTCTTATCTTTATTCTGGGCACAAGAGCTGGCTAAGCAAGACGAAGACAGCGAGCTTAAAGCGCAATTTACACAAATTGCGAGCGATTTAGAAACGCAAAAAGAGCAAATCGTAAGCGAGCTTAACGATGCGCAAGGTCCTTCAATGGATATTGGTGGTTACTTCCAACCAAACGATGATGCAGCGTTTAAAGCAATGCGCCCAAGTGCAACGTTTAACGAAATTTTATCTAAATTAGTATAATTTTAGATTAAATTAAAAAACCGCTTACGTTTAAAGTAAGCGGATTTTTTGTGTCTTTATTTTATATAAAAAGGCCGCTACTTTAACTTTAAAGTAGCGGCCTTTAATAATTAACCTGAATTTTGGATAATTAAAGCTATATTAATTATTTTGTATATGCTCGCGGCATAGATGACTCAGTGGTATAGCGCTCACGCAGTTTATCTTGGCGCGACTGCGTAGATACTTCTTCACCGTTAATAATCATTTTACTTACATGGCTACTTAGCTCAAATGGATCGTTACTCCATACAACCACATCGGCAGCTTTACCTACTTCAAGGCTACCTGCATTTATGCCAAATACGTCGGCTACATTGGATGTAACAGCATTAAGTGCGCCTTGCTGGCTCATGCCGTACGAAACTGCATTACCGGCATCAAATCGAAGTTGATAAATATTATGGCTGGCATCCCCGCCCACAGTTAAAATAACTTTTACCCCAGCTTTTTCAAGCGCGGCTGCGTTATCTAAACTGGCATGTAAAGAGTCAAAGCTTGAAGGTAAGCTATCCATAGCACTCATAATTACTGGTACTTGCGCTTTAGCAATCTGCTCTTTAACAACAACAGCATCTTGTGCACCATTGAGCACTAAATTAATACCAAATTGCTCTTTAACTTTAAGTAGCTCAATAATATCAGCCGCACGAGATACGCCCACTACAAGTGGCATATCGCCGCTAAGTACTTTAACCATTACTTTATCTTCAGTACTTGGGGTGCTGTCGTCGTCTTTTTTAGGCTTTTTAGCTGCTTTTGTTTGGTGCTCTTCAAGCTTATTAATTAGCGTTTGCAATGTAAATGCGCGCGAGCCCTTACTGCGCTCACCTAAATAAACCACTAATGCAGCTTGTTTTTGTATGTCGCCTTGTAAATCACCGCTTAAATCAACCACACTTGCTAAGCCCGAAAAAATACTATCGCCACCATGCGGGGTAATTACATCGCGGGTTACACCGCCTTTACGTGCATACGGGATAAGGCTTGAGTGAGCGTTATAAGCAAGGCTTACATCAAAATCAATGCCTGCTTTTTCTTCGCCTGCATCGCGTGAGCCTGCAACTGCACTTACTTCCACTAAGCCAAGTTGATTAATGCTAGCAATAAAACCTGGGGTTACAATTTGCCCATTTGCATCAATAACTTTATCTGCTTGTACTTGCTGTGGATTAATAGCGGTAATTTTACCGTTATCCATAACAATGCTGGCGTTTTCTAAAACACCTTGCTCGGTTGCCGTATGCAGCGTGGCATTAATAATTGCAAGCGATTGTGCATTAGCTGCACCTGAGGCTAATAGTCCGGCAGCAACCAGAGATAGCGAAAACGAACGTGATAAATTTTTCATTCTGGGCTCCTTATTGTTGACCTAACATAAAATCACTTTGTGCTTGAAATGCGCTATCGTTTCTATCGTAAACTTTTGCGCCATCAATAAATACTTGTTCAGCTTTTGCGTAAACGCTAAATGGGTTTTGGTTCCAAATAACCACATCGCCTTGCTTACCTGCTTCAAGCGAACCAGTTTTATCTTCAATACCTAATGATTTAGCCGCGTTTGAGGTGATCCACTTAATCGCGTGCTGCTCCGAAATATCAAACCCATTTTCGTTTGCACGGTACATTACTTTACCCGCTTCTTGGTTTAAGCGCTGAATAGTGGTGTCTGAGTCAGAATGTACAATGGCGCACGAATTTTTTACCGCATCAACAATAGCTACGTTTTCTTGAACCATGTCGTAGGCTTCCATTTTAAAGCCCCACCAATCTGGCCAAAGTGCAGCACACGAGCCATTTTCAGCCAATAAATCTGCAATTTTATAAGCTTCTACACCGTGATGGAACGTACCTGCGTGATAGCCAAATTCTTTTGAAAGGTCGATCATCATCGCCATTTCTTCAGCTTTATAACAGTGGTTATGAATTAACACTTCACCTTCAATTACCGCGCGAAGAGTATCGTGCTTAATATCGCGAACTGGTGCTTCTGGGTTTAAACCTGCTTCGTAATCGGCGTCGTACTTATCCCATGCACGTTTGTACTCTTGTGCTTCTGCCCATGCCATACGGTAACCAGCCATGTTACCCATACGGGTTGAAGGCAAAGTACCTTGGCGACCATATACGCGTTTTGGGTTTTCACCACAGGCCATTTTTAAGCCATTAGGCGCATCAGGGAATTTCATTGCTTGCATGGTATGCGCAGGAATGTTTTTAAGTGTTACGCCACGGCCACCAAATAAGTTAGCTGAGCCTGGTAAAATTTGTAGTGAAGTAATACCGCCTTCGCGCGCGCGGTTAAAGCCAGGATCTTGAGGCCATACCGAATGCTCTACCCACACCTCAGCAGTATTTGGGCTGGTCATTTCGTTTCCGTCTTGATGAGACTCAACCGATGGGCTTGGGTAAGCACCTAAGTGAGAATGTACGTCAATAATACCTGGGGTAACCCATTTGCCCTGTGCATCAATGGTTGCATCTGCATTGGCCGATAAGTCTTTACCTACTTGTTGTACTTTACCATCAACAAGTAACACATCGGCGTCATCTAAGCGCTCGCCAGTGCCAGTAAGTACTGTTGCATTGGTAATTAATGTGCTTTTACTTGCAAGCGGTGTGTAGGTGCTTGGGTATGGGTTTTTATTAATGGTGATTTTTGCATCTTGTGGGCCGTTTTCTTGGCAGCCAACAAGGGCAGCAGCTAAACCAACTGCTAACAATGAGGGAGCAAATTTTTGCATGTTGTTAGGTTCTCCTGTTTTTTTGCTACTTTAGCTAAAGCGGCGTCATAAAGCTAAAAAAACAGGTAAAAAAGCGATTAAATGAGTTAAACGGCTGTAATTATTTTTTTATATAATTGTTATACAGCTTTTCAAGTGCGCTTTCGGTAGTAAGCGATGGGTCTTTGTTTATAAAGTGTTTTACGGTGCGAGTTACAAAGTCTGAGTTTTGCTTATGTTGCTTAGCAAAATCCTTAATTAATGTATTACCATCGCTTGCTGCTGTCACTTTATCATGGCGATGACGGTACTGGCTAAGTGCCCTATTAAAGTCGCCGTTATAATCCTCTACCAATATTTTATAAAAGTCACTTTTTTGAACTTTAAGTACGTTAATACAGTAATTTAACGCGTCTTTAAAGTCGGTAAAAGCGCTTCCTTCTACATCAAACTCTTTAGTTTTTTCGCGTACGGTCACGCGGGCTTCTTCGGTGGCATATGTAAAGCCTGTAAACGCTAAACGCTCAGATGCCTCTTTACCTAATTTCATACCCGCTTGAATGCTGTGCGCAAATTCGTCACTCATTTCGCTTAATTCGTTTTCTTCCCACATGTTATAAACACGCAGCGCCTTAGCGTACTTATTAGAGAGCTTTTTTTTAAGTTTTGTAAAACGCTCATCTATCGTCATTAGCCTTTCATTATGTAATAAGGCATGGCACTCATAACACGCGGCAATAGAGACAAAGTCGGCCTCTTCGCCTAAATCAATAATGCTCTGTAGCATATGTAACGGCGGGCAATGATCGCGCTCTGTGGCTTCGCATCCACAATAAAAACATTGATTAAAATGCTTGTGCTCGCAGGCATACGCTTGCTGGTAATAGCTGGCTAACGTTTTGCTCACTGGTGCTCCTAAAAATTAAGCGCGTAAATAATGGGGGCGATAATAGCAGGCTGAGAGAATATGTCAGTAGCTATAAAATAATTTTGCCTAAGTGTGTCAAAAAACATATTTATTAGGGCATAAATTCAGTCACCTAGCTTAAGTGTGTATTTTTAAACATACCTGCTTACACCTTGTTGCGTTTGGTTAACAGCTTTTTAGTTTAAATCGCTCAATAATAAAGCTGAACCACAAACAATGAGGACTAATTATGAACACGTTAAAAGCTACTTTATGCACAACTATGGTACTAGGCGCAACTTTACTAATTGCAAAACCAGCATTAGCCACCCAATTTGTCGCGGCCGATTCATCGCCAGGTACACAGGCTTGTATGGCTGTTGCAGCTAATAAATCGTACGCAGTACGTAAAGCGTCACGCGATTTAAATATAAGCAAAGCGGTAATGAGCAAAAAGCTGCACTGTAATAACTTATCAATGGGCGACTTTGTTACTTTGTATAACCTTGATAAAAGCGCAAATTATTTAAATATTGATACCAGTACTCGCACATCAATTAAAGATTTAGCTAAATCGTACAACCCAGAAAAAGTAATCATCACAGGGCCAAAATAGTATGGCGTTAACACAAAATTAAGCCTGCTTTGTAAGCAGGCTTAGTTTATTAAATAATGGCCGCAATTAAGCCAAATAAACCGCCAAACACACCGCCCCATACTACTAGCCAACCTAAATGCTCACGTATCATAGTTTGCATAATGTCTTTAACCATTTTTGGGGTGAGTTCATTTAAACGCTCATCAACTAATTTAAGTACCGTAGCATGTAAGCTTTGTGCGCTATTCCCTTGCGATAACGTATCGCTTACTAGCGCTTTAAAATCGTCTGTTTGGCTAATTTGCGCAAGTGATAGCTGCATTTTTTCAATAAACTTTTCTCGCATTGGCTCTATAGCCGCTGTGCCACCAAACATACCTAACATACTGCCAAACTGTGATTGCTCTATTACTTGAAGTAGGTTGTCGAATGCAGGGTTTAAATCAACCTTAGTAATAATGCCTTCAAAGTCGATATTAGGTTGCGCTTTGCTAAGTAGGTTATTAATTTTTTGCTCAGAGAAAAACTCAGTCAAAATTAAATTACGAATAGCCACTTTAAAGCTTTCAAATTTTAGAGCAATAACACCCGAGCCGTATAACAAAGGCACTTTTTCAAATAACATATGAACAGCCAATAAGTTTGTGACGGCACCAGATAGCGCAAATAACCCCACCGATAACACAATAGCGTGGTTAAAAAAGTAGCCTATAACTACGCACAAGACAGCGAGCAAATTGGTGATAAAACTTTTGTTCATTGTTACTCCATTAGCATTTTTTATATCGTTAATTTTACAACGATTAGTTTGTTAAATTAATACTTTTTTGCCATAGTTTAAGTATCTGTTTAAAAGGCGAGCAATTGATATGTGGAAAACAGTAAACGAGCACATTAGCCAAGCCATTCATTATGACTTTAAACATACTTACAAACGTCAGCTGCAAAGTACAAATACCGATAAACTCTATCAACTCACCGATGGAAAGCACAATTACCTGGTTAAAATTGCCCTTAAAAGCGAACTAGATCGTCTAGAAAGCGAAGCGATAGGACTTAAGCAGCTCACCCAAAATAGTGTTTTTATGGTGCCCGACTGCATTGTAACAGGTGCTAATATTGAATTTTCGTTTATTGTACTTGAATGGTTAGTACTTGATAAACAGCCCCACACGCATTGGCACGATATGGGTAAACAACTGGCTATGCTGCACCAAAAGCACGACCAAGCAATGTTTGGCTTTGATGTAGATAATTACCTAGCCACTACCGTGCAACCAAACCAATGGCATAAAAAATGGGACTTATTTTACGCAGAAGAGCGCATAGGTTGGCAACTGCAACTATTAGCCGAAAAAGGCATTCAGCTTGTAGAGCCTGAGCTATTAATTAATTTGGTAAAAGAGCAATTGCACAGCCATATTGTGGAGCCCTCTTTAGTACATGGCGACTTTTGGCGAGGAAATATGGGCTTTATTAAAAATGTACCGACCTTATTTAATCCCGCATGTTATTACGGAGACCGCGAGGTAGATATTGCAATGAGCGAGCTATTTGCCCCCTTACCTGATGATTTTTATAACGCCTATAACGCGCAATACCCATTAAGCGAAAACTATAAAAAGCGCAAAGCAATATACCAACTTTACCCTATTTTAAATCACGCAAATATATTTGCAGGGCACTATCTTACTCAGGCTAAGCAGCATATTGATGAGCTGCTATCGCTTTAAATAATAACGCCTTATAAGGCGTAAAATAACTGTCATAATCGTTGCTTCAGCACTATATTTAAAAAGGATGTTATTTAGGCTCAATACCTTGTTGTTTAGTTCAGTTTTGAGCCATCAAGTTGTTGCTAGTATAACTGCACAACTTAATTAATGCGTATCAACAAGTTAATTCTTACCTTGGTACTATTGGAGTGATTATGAAAGATTTTTTATCACAACGTATCACGTGTCCACACTGTGGCAACCACATACACCTAGACATTGACGCAAGTATGGGGGATCAAGACTACGTAGAAGAATGCAGTGCCTGTTGTAACCCTATTCATTTAAACATGCACATAGACCATGCTCATAAAAAATTAGAGTTACACATAGACAGCGACGATGAACAAATTTTTTAGCCTTGGTGGCGTAAGTAATTTTCTACCGTGTTAATAATGGTATAAGTTTGCTGATCAACTTCTATATTTAGTTCATCACCCACTTGAGCGTTACCTAAATTTGTAATGGCCAGCGTTTCGGGGATCAGGTGTAACCAAAAACCCTGCTCGTCAATTTCGCCCACGGTTAAACTTGCGCCATTTATCGCTACAAAGCCTTTGTACAAAACATACTTTTGCCATTTAGTAGGTAAGCTTAACTGAATTTTACAGTTATTTTGTTGCTTAACTATTTGCCCGATTTGGGCAGTGCAGTGAATATGCCCCGATACAATATGCCCACCTAATTCAGTACCAAAGGTTACTGAGCGCTCATAATTAACTAAGCTACCTAATGCAAGCTTGCCTAAATTCGTTAGTAATAGTGTTTCATCAATTACATCAAAATGTACTTGTGCCACTACATCGTGGTTACTTAATTCAACTTTAACCACCGTTAAACAACAGCCATTAATTGCAATGCTCGCACCTAAATCTAAATGTTTAACGTATTCATCACCTACCGATACAACCAAACGTAGAACCCCTTCGGTATGCGTGGTAGATACAACAGTAGCTTGAGTTTGAACGATTCCTGTAAACATAAAATCACTTAAAATTATTACAAAGTGCTAGTTTAACGTATCAACTCGTAAAATCATTCACTACAGTGATTTTTATTTGAAACACAATCGATTACAATTGCGCCCTGTTTTATCAAATAGCTGTTTTTATGACCTTTAGTAGCTGGGAAGCCAAACGTTTAATCACCCTTGCCGTACCTGTATTTTTAGCACAAGTAACACTCGTTTTAATGTCAGTGGTCGACACCATTATGGCAGGCCAAGTAAGCCCAACAGATTTGGCTGCGCTGTCGATTGCAACCGGTATATGGAACCCGTTATTACTGGCGCTGCAAGGTATTTTGCTCGCGTTAACTGGTATTATTGCCCAATTTGCGGGCGCTAACGATAAAAAAGGTATTAGCCATTATTTTCAGCAAGCTCTTTATTTAACCGCTATTTTAAGCGCAATTGGTTTTGGTATAGCCAACCTAGCCGATATAGTGATTTTAAAACTCGATACAACCCCCGCTATCGCAAGCCTTGCGTACGACTATATCCATTTTGTGAAATGGGGAGCCTTTGGTTTTTTAATTTTTACCGTTTATCGAAATATGACCGAAGGTATGGGGATGACAAAACCCGCTTTTTATATCAGCTTGCTGGGCCTTGGCGTTAATATTCCGGCTAACTATATTTTTATAAATGGTTTATTTGGCTTACCAGCCTACGGCGGCGCTGGTTGTGGCATTGCTACGGCATTGGTACTGACTGTAATGGCTGTTGCACAAGTAACGTATTGCCAGTTTAGTAAAAAAATCGATGCAAAAGCCCTGCTGGCAAATTTTGAAAAGCCCAATATTAAAACCATTGGGGTTATTACAAAATTAGGTATACCTATTTCGTTGGCCACCTTTTTTGAAATTACGCTATTTGCGTGTATACCTTTATTTATTGCACACTTAGGTGCTGTTGCAGTGTCGGGTCATCAAATTGCGGGAAGCGTGACCGCGTTATTATTTATGATGCCACTGAGCTTATCTATCGCCATTAGTATTCGTATTGGAAATTTATTTGGTCAAAACCATTTAAGCCAATTAAAAACTGCTATATCAACCAGCTACATATTAGCCATTGCTATAGCGTTATTTTTAGCTTTTATAACCTTTATTGGCCGCGATTTAATAAGCCAACTTTACACCGACAGCCCAGCCGTTATTGCATTAGCGACCTCAATTATGATTTTGGCATGTATTTATCAAATACCTGATGCACTTCAAGTCGCTGCGAACGGCATTTTAAGAGGTTTAAAACACACGCAGCCTATATCGTATATAACGTTTATATCTTACTGGTTAATCGGTTTTGCTTTAGGCTACGTATTGGGAAGAACAGATTTAATTGTGCCCGCCATGGGGCCGCACGGTTTTTGGATAGGTATTATTTTTGGTTTAACCGTTGCTGCTGTATGGCTTATGTTCACCGTTAATAAGCGATTAAAGCAGGCGCCATTTGTATAAAAATGCACGAACATTAATACCAAGCAAAACATGGTTAAGTTGTTTATTAGCTGTGTGTTGCGCCGTGCTTGCTGGGTGTTCAAAAGCGCCCAGCAACACTTATCAAACATACATAGCACGCTTAAGTAATCCCCTTGAAACCCAAGCCCCCGGTTTAAGTAAACCTGAAGCAATTAGCCCGCTTTTACCCCCTAACACGCTTTTAAACTCCGCCACCATTAGCTTGATTGAACTTGCCAGCTTAAGCCATTGTAAGCTCAGCTTACTTATTAGTGAGCACAACAATCAGCTAGGTAAAACAGCCGGACATGCCGGTGTTTTAAAGTATCAAATAGAGTTTGTGCAAAATGCACAGCAGTGCTTAAGCACGCTTGAGCCTAACTCATCAGTTTATAAAACCTTGTTAAAAGCAAAAACACATAAAGAGCAAACACTAAACCACTACTTTAATTTAATGTTGTATAACGAATTTGAGCTAAAAAACACGTGGCAAGCTAGCAGCGCAGAGCTTTCTGTCTCGCCGGCAGGGTTTAGCGACACGGTAGCGGCCATGCAGCAGCTTGCACTCATAAAACAACACATACTCAATAAACATTACTTAAAAATTAACTCCGCAGACATTTTTAACGCGTTAGAGCAGCTTAATAAGTACCGTTTTAACCAATTACTCATTTATTCTGCACGGCTGCAAATAGCGTTTAATAATTCAGCCACGCAATTTATTGAATCAAAATCCATTGATGAAATATGCCCAGCAGGAAAAAATAAAAAAGTAGCCACTATCGTCAATAACGTGTTTCAAAAGTATTTCCTTAAAGAAATACAGCCTTATCAGGCTAATTTAGCAGGCTACCTTGAAACACTTTTACCTTTGTATAACCAACTGTGGTTTAACCAAGCCATAACAAATAAGCAAATAAATACTTTGATAGCGCTTGATTCACAAAACAATCTACTAAACCAGCTTAAAGGCTCAGCCAAAAAACACGTTACCTGGTGGCAAAACTTTTATAAAACGTGTGAAATCAGCCCAATATGAATAAAAAAACGGCAAATAAACGTAAAAGCAACAAACTTGCTTGATTCACCACTCACCACGCTATATATTAGCGGCCGCTGATAATTAAATTTATCGCATCTTAATTAGGTAATACGACCGTAGCTCAGTTGGTTAGAGCGCTACCTTGACATGGTAGAGGTCGGTGGTTCGAATCCACTCGGTCGTACCAAATTTATTCTTCCCTTTGAATAAATATAATTAAGATACTATTTGTACGACTGTAGCTCAGTTGGTTAGAGCGCTACCTTGACATGGTAGAGGTCGGTGGTTCGAATCCACTCAGTCGTACCAAAACTATTCTCCCCTCTGAATAAATATAATTAAGATACTATATGTACGAATGTAGCTCAGTTGGTTAGCGCGCTACCTACTCTCTATGCCCACGCCGAAATCGC
>BJUT01000050.1 GCA_007988745.1 Pseudoalteromonas atlantica | reverse complement strand
ATGTGGAGTGTTGAATGGAGGCGGAACCCGGAGTCGAACCGAGGTGGACGGATTTGCAATCCGCTGCATGGCCACTCTGCCATTCCGCCAAACCGTTGGACAACCTAATGAAAACTTGGAGCGGCACACGAGGCTCGAACTCGTGACCTCGACCTTGGCAAGGTCGCGCTCTACCAACTGAGCTAGTGCCGCATTATTATTTAATTATCTGCGTTATTCAACATCTTGCGATGTTTACGCTGCTAACTAAGTAACTTTGGTTTTCTTTATCTTAGGGGCTATGCCCTCTCAACACGGACGCATTCTACAGAGATTATTAAACGCGTCAACACAAAAAATGCCACTTTTGAACTGTTTGATTATTTTTTATCTAAAACGGTGCGTTATTAGACGTTTACAATCAATTTTTGGTCAATTCACTCCATGCAGCCATTAAATATTGCACCATAGAGCTCAGTGTTAAATAGGTGGCTATATACAATAAAGCAAAACTTAAATAGATCATCCACGTATCGTATTGCCAAATTAGGCCAATAATCGCCAGCATTTGCGCCGCGGTTTTTATTTTGCCCATATTTGATACTGCAACGTTTCCACGTTTGCCTTGTTCGGCCATCCATTCACGTAATGCAGATATCACTATTTCACGGCTAATAATAATAAGGGCCGGAATCGTCATATACATAGACTGATAATGATCAGAGAGCGCAACAAGTGCAGCACACACCATAACCTTATCGGCTACAGGGTCTAAAAACGCACCAAAAGGCGTAGATTGCTCTAGCTTTCGTGCTAAATAGCCATCAAGTATATCGGTGATTGATGCAAGCCAAAAAATAAAAGCGGCAGCAAAAAACGCCCAGCTATAAGGCAAGTAAAATATCACCAAAAATATGGGGATAAGAAAAAGTCTAAAGGTTGTGAGTGTGTTTGGAATATTCCACATAACTACTTGGATATGTCTTTTTTTCTATATTCGCATGAAGGGCTAGCCCTTGTCATGCAAATGGTTAAATATCTTCTCAGCCATGTCAGGACTGATCCCAGGAACTTTCTTTAACTGTTCTATATTAGCAGCTTTTACCCCTTGCATGCCCCCTAAATATTTTAATAATGTTTGGCGGCGCTTAGAACCTACTCCGTTGATCTCTTCTAATAATGATTGCGTGCGCTGTTTTTGGCGCTTATTACGGTGCCCTGCAATAGCAAATCGGTGCGACTCATCGCGAATATGCTGGATTAAATGTAGTGCTGGCGCATCCGAATCCATAGGAATCGTTTTTCGCCCGCCATCAATTAATAAGGTTTCAAGGCCTGGCTTTCTGCTTGTGCCTTTTGCTACACCGACTAACAGCGGCATTTTAGCATGTGGCCACGTGGCAAAATACTGCTCTGCACGGCCTAGTTGCCCTTTACCACCGTCAATGAATATAACGTCAGGAATTTTGTCTTCATCTACTACTTTGTTGTAGCGTTTGTTCAGTGCAAACTCCATTGCCGCGTAATCATCACCGCCGGTTATACCCGTTACGTTGTAGCGTCTGTACTCTTTGTTATTTGGCCCTTGCGAATCAAATACTACACAACTGGCTACTGTGTTCTCCCCCATGGTATGGCTGATATCAAAACATTCCATTCTGTTTATATCATCTAAGCCTAGGGTCGCTTTTAATTGTGCATAACGTTTATTTATAGAGTCTTGCGTACTTTGTTTAACGGTAATGCTGTTTAATGCGTTTTTATTGGCAAGCTGAAGGTATTGTGCTCGCTCCCCGCGGGTAACCACTTTAAGCGATACTTTGCGCTCACTAATTTGCGTAAGAGCTTCACTTAATGCGCTACTTTCTTCAATCTCGAACGGTAAAATAATTTCTTTTGCTATGCGCCCTGTCGCACCAGGCGCTAAATAATATTGCCCTAAAAACGAAGTGAGTATTTCCTCTTGCCCCGAATCTTTAGGGACTTTTGGAAAATAGGTTTTACTGCCTAGCACTTTATGATCACGGATCATTAATAAATGAATCCCATTTAATCCATTTAAGTGCGCAAAACCTACCACATCCATTTCAGCAAAATTACCTGAAATAGACTGCTGCTCCTGCATTTTGCGCAGTAGCATAATTTGGTCACGCACTTTAGCTGCGAGCTCAAAGTTAAGGTCTTTACTCGCCGCTTCCATTTTTTTTATTAAATCGGCTATTACTTCGTGCGACTTACCTGTTAAAAACTTACGTACATAATCAACTTGTTCGCCGTACTCTTGCTCTGTCACTTTATTAACACACGGTGCTGAGCAGCGCTTTAGCTGATACTGTAAACACGGGCGGCTTCTGGCACGGTAATAGGCATCTTCGCACTGACGTACAGGAAATATTTTTTGCATTAAACGCAAACTTTCCGACACTGCGCCAGCACTTGGGAAAGGGCCAAAATACTCGCCTTTTACCTTGCGACTGCCTCTATGAAAGGCTAAACGCGGATGTTTATGACTGGTAAGTAATATATAGGGGTATGACTTATCATCACGTAATAAAATGTTATAACGCGGCTGATATTTTTTTATAAGGTTGTTTTCAAGCAGCAGGGCTTCGGTTTCGGTGTTTGTGAGTGTAACTTCAATATCGCAAATATTACTCACTAACACACGGGTTTTACTGTCGGTTAGATTAGATCTAAAGTAGCTATTTACCCGTTTTTTTAAGTTTTTAGCTTTACCGACATAAATAACTTGTTGTTCACTATCAAGCATACGGTATACACCCGGTTCACTTGATAGCGTTTTTAAAAATTGGGCGTGATCGAATTCAGACATAAATTAAAAAATTAATGAGATACGTCTATATCAATCATTTTATGGCGAATAGCCAAATGAGTAAGCTCAACGTCGCCCCCTACGTTTAATTTTTCAAACATACGGTAACGGTAGCTGTTCACTGTTTTTGAGCTTAAATTTAAGCGCTCGGCAATATCTTGAGCTTTTTCACCTTTGGTGATCATTAGCATAATTTGTAGCTCGCGCTCAGATAAGCTTTGAAAAGGGTTTTCATCGGTACGCCCTGTTACTTGCGCAAGGGCTATTTGTTGTGCAATTTCTGGGCGATATAACGCTGGCCTGCATGAACAGAACGTATAGCACGAACCATTTCATCAGAGCCTGCACCTTTGGTTAAAAAGCCATGCGCGCCAATTTGCATCACTTTTGATGGAAACGGGTCTTCGCAATTAACCGTAAGCACAATAATTTTTACATCTGGGCAATAGCGACAAATCTTTTTAGTGGCCTCTAAGCCACCCATGCCAGGCATGTTCATATCCATTAATACAATATTAGGTGCGTGCTGGCGACAAAACTGTACCGCAGCCTCTCCATCTTTAGCTTCGCCTACCACTTTAAAACCACGTACATCATCTAATATACGTTTTATACCAGTTCGTACCAGCTCATGGTCATCAACTAAAAGCACATTAATCAATGTAATACCCTCATTAACCTAACAATACGCGACAAACAATCTAATTTGCCACATTACCACAGTTAAAGCGAAACAATAACTAATATTATTGCTTCGCTTTAGGTGTACTCATCTTTTAGCATTATTTTACTACTGCTAAAAACCAGTACTTTAGTTTTTTATGACGCTGCTTTTTCGCTAAAACGGTCTACCCATAGGGCAATAATACCATCGCCTGTTACATTACACGCAGTACCAAAGCTATCTTGCGCAAGGTAAAGTGCAATCATAAGTGCAACAGCGCCTTCGTTAAAGCCAAGCATACTGGTTAATAAACCGAGCGCCGACATTACTGCTCCACCAGGTGCACCTGGCGCTGCAATCATTACTACCCCTAACATCATAATAAACGGCAGCATCCCCATTAAAGAAGGTACTTCCATGCTTGGCGATAAAAACATAACGGCCATTGCACACGTCACAATCGTAATGGTAGAACCCGATAAATGAATAGTAGCGCACAGTGGCACTGTAAAGTTTGCTACATCTTCTTTTACGTTATTTGCTTTGCTTGATTGCAAAGACACCGGAATGGTTGCCGCGCTCGACATTGTCCCCAGTGCTGTAAAATAAGCAGGAAGCATATTTTTAACGAGCTCCAACGGGTTACGTTTAAGTAATATCCCCGTAGAAACATATAATACGGTTAGCCACAGCCAGTGCATAACAAGTGCTGCAATAAGCACTACACCAAAGGTTTGCAATGTATCTACCACGGTACCTGCTACGGTCATTTCTGCAAATACACCTGCAATGTAAAATGGTAATGCCGGAATAATTACTTTAGATAATAAAGCATCGATTACATCGCGACCCTGATCAGACACTTTTTTAAGTGTTTCTAATTCAAGTTGGCTCATGCCAATACCAAACACAAATGCAGTCACAAGCGCTGTCATTACACCCATCAGCGGTGGAATTTCTAAATCAATAAAACTGCCAATTTCAGTGGCAACTTCGGCTTCAAACGTAATATTGCCACTTAGCAGTGGAATAACCGCACTCACTAATAAAAAGGCAAGCGTACCTGCAATTACTGTAGAGCTATAAGCAAAGCCAACGGTTTTACCTAATAAATGGCCAGACCCTTTAGGCAAGCCCGCAATGCCCGAAGCAATAAAAAATAAAATAATTAATGGAATGGTAAAAGAAATGAGTTGGCCAATAAGTTCTTTAACAGTAAATAAAAGCTCAACACCTGTGAGAGGCACATAAAGCCCGACCAAAATACCGGCCACAATACCGGCAATTAATTTTAAGATTAACTTCATTGTGATTGCTTAGTTGAATATAGATAGAGTGTTTTTAACATGTTTTAGGCGCATTGTGTGATAAAAGTATTCAAGTTATATTCATGTGCGCAAATAACACACAAAAACATCGCAATAATTAGCCTACTCTGAGCATTTTTTAACTACGTGGCGAAATTTACTCTTTAAATTTAAAAATGAGCCCGCATCTTTAATAACTAAAGCAACAATAATAACTAATTTTTATTTCGGCTGGTTATAAGCCCAATAGATATATGTTATAGCCAAACTTTACTTTAGTTTTTTTAAACTCGCAGTAAAGTGTATTTATATAGTTAATAGCAAAGGCTATTAACACATTGATCAGATTGTATCCAAAGGAACATTATGTCTACTATTTTTGAAGATAACTCACTAAGCATTGGTAATACACCACTGGTAAAACTTAATCGCGTAACAGGCGGAAACGTTTACGCTAAAGTAGAATCGCGTAATCCTAGCTTTAGTATTAAATGTCGTATTGGTGCATCAATGATTTGGGAAGCTGAAAAATCAGGTCAGCTTGTTGAAGGTAAAGAACTAATTGAACCTACATCGGGTAATACAGGTATTGCCCTTGCATTTGTTGCAGCAGCACGTGGTTACAAATTAACACTTACCATGCCAAATACAATGAGCCTAGAGCGCCGCAAACTATTAAAAGCATTAGGCGCTAACTTAGTGCTTACAGATGGCGCTAAAGGTATGAATGGCGCAATTGAAAAAGCAAAAGAAATTCAAGCAACAGATCCAGAAAAATACATTTTATTACAACAGTTTGAAAACCCAGCTAACCCTAAAATTCACTTTGAAACAACCGGCCCAGAAATTTTTGAAGCGCTTGATGGTAAAGTAGACTTTTTTGTAGCAGGCGTAGGCACTGGCGGTACTATTACAGGTGTTAGCCGTTACCTTAAAAACGAAAAAGACCTAGATGTTAAAGCGATTGCAGTTGAGCCAACTAACTCACCTGTTATTAGCCAAACGCTTGCAGGCGAAGAAGTAAAACCAGGTCCACATAAAATTCAAGGTATTGGCGCAGGGTTTATTCCTGGTAACCTTGATTTAAGTGTGATTGATGGTGCTGAGCAAGTATCAAACGAAGATGCTATTGCAATGGCTCATGAGCTAATGAAAAAAGAAGGTATTTTAGTGGGTATTTCATCAGGCGCAGCTGTTGTTGCCGCTAAACGCCTTGCTGAAAAGCCAGAAAACGCTGATAAAAATATTGTGGTGATTTT
The DNA here is from genome assembly GCA_007988745.1 of Pseudoalteromonas atlantica. GTDB lineage: Bacteria > Pseudomonadota > Gammaproteobacteria > Enterobacterales > Alteromonadaceae > Pseudoalteromonas > Pseudoalteromonas atlantica. The sequence continues at coordinate 23,716 of BJUT01000050.1, read as the reverse complement.
ACCAAGTGCCACAGAGCGTTACCTGTCTAGCCCAATGTTTGCTGAAGAATTTAGCGAGCAAGAATTAGTACAGTAAACTTCTCTCCTTGAGATACTTAAAAGGATGCTTATGGCATCCTTTTTTATTATTTATGATTCAATTTTCTATTTATTCCCCAGTGCTGCTTTACATCTTGTTTAATTAACCACACACTTTAAAAAAACTAATTAAAAACATTCAACATGAAAAAAATAACAGCTTATTTAAGTTTTATCGTATGCTTATTTTTAGCCGCCTGTGGCGATAGCGTACAAACGCTGGGCGACTCACCGGGCGATACAGCCACCGCTTACTTTGATGCATTGTATAATCAAAAAGATTTACAAAAAGCCAGCACAATGGCCACCCCTAACCTCAGCCGAATTATGAAATCCTATGGTACTGCTAAACAATTTGCCCGAAACTTAGTAAACCTGCAATACGATGAAGTAGTAATTGAAGTCGATATGACCAACATGAGCGTACGCGAACAATATGGCGATAACGCCAAAATAAACCTCATTTTTACAGGCTACTTTAATGGCGATAAAGTCGATGATATGCGCAGCGTTAAAATGCTTCGTAAAAAAGGGAAATGGTATATAGATAAAATAGTTGCAGACCCTTACGCACGCTAACTTATACACCACAAAAAAGGCCTTACATATGTAAGGCCTTTTTACGTTTAGCGCTTATCTTAAGCGTTATAATTCACCGGGTTTAAAGTTATCAACGGCAATTGCTTGTTTTCTTAGTTTATTGGTATGGTGCATTGCATCGGCATCTGCTTGCGCAAGGAGCTCATTCTCTAGTGCGTAATTTATTGCGCCTTCTATGTCGAGCGTTGCAGGGACCTTACCACTGCGTTGCCAGTGTTTTAACTCTTTAAACTGTGTTTGCATATCGTGCATAGCTAAAAATGCATTTTCCATCACGCCCGTGCCCGCATTTTCATCTACATAACATAAGTGCGTTAAACGGTTTCTAAACACCCCAGGTTGCGTCATATGCTCGCAAATACTTTGGGCTGTTTCATCACTTGGCTTGCGGTAGTGATTCCCCAGCGGAAACACAATGCGTTTAAGTAAAAAGTTAACCACCGGATTTGAAAAGTTTTTGAAAAAACCATCAAACGCTTGGCCTATCTCATAAAGAGAATTTTCAATAGCGTATTTCACAAAAGGTAAATCAGCCTGTTGGCGCCCTTCATCTTCAAAGCGTTTTAATACAGTAGACGCTAAATATAAATGGCTAAGCACATCACCTAAACGCGCCGAAATCATTTCTTTACGCTTTAGCTCGCCACCAAGTACCAACATGGCTACATCTGTAGTAAAAGCAAGCCCTCGGCTCATTCTGCTTAGCTGTTTGTAATACACAGCGGTTGCACCGCACACGGGCGCTTTTGCCAAACAGCTTCGCGTAAGACCATGCACAAAAGCCATGCCGGCATTACTGGCAGCAAATAAAATGTGCTTCATCAATAAACTATCAAATCGATCAAGTGCTGCATCGTCGTCTTCCATTGCGGCAGCTTCCATTTCTTTTAACACAAACGGATGACAACGCGTGGCACCTTGACCAAAAATCATTAAGTTACGGGTTAAAATGTTTGCCCCTTCAACAGTAATCGATACCGGGATCCCCATATAACCATGGGCTAAATAGTTATTAGGCCCAACTTGAATACCTTTACCAGAGTGAATGTCCATTGCATCGTTCATTACCGTACGCCCCATTTCGGTCATATGGTATTTTGCAATGGCGGTAACAACCGATGGGCTAAGTTTTAAATCTATTGCGCCTGCGGTCATTAAACGCGCAGACTCTAACGTATACGTTAACCCGCCAATACGCGCTAAGGCTTCTTGTACACCTTCAAATTGGCCAATTGATACACCAAACTGTTGGCGTACCACAGAGTAAGCAGAGGTCATTTTAGAGGCTAAATGTCCTGTTGCGGTGCTTAGTGCAGGTAAAGAAATACCGCGCCCAGCACTTAAACACTCAACCAGCATGCGCCAGCCTCGCCCTGCGCCCTGCTCACCACCAATAATCCACTCTAGCGGAATAAAAACATCTTTACCGTAGGTAGTCCCGTTCATAAATGCCATGTTTAATGGATAATGGCGCTCACCCGTTTCTACCCCTTCATGATCAGTAGGAATTAGCGCACAGGTAATACCTAGCTCTTTTTCATCGCCTAATAACCCATCTGGGTCATACATTTTAAAGGCAAGGCCAAGTACAGTTGCAACTGGCGCGAGCGTAATATAACGCTTAGACCAATTTAAACGCAGGCCTATAACTTCTTCACCATTATGCTGCCCTTTACACACTACGCCAGAGTCGGGAATACTGCCCGCATCAGAGCCAGCTTCTGGGCCGGTAAGTGCAAAACACGGCACATCTTTACCACTTGCAAGGCTTGGTAGCCAACGGTCTTGTTGCTCTTTTGTGCCATAATGCAGTAACAGCTCGCCTGGGCCTAAGCTATTAGGCACCATAACAGTAACCGCCGCAGTTAAGCTTTTTGTGGCAATTTTTGACACTATGGTTGAATTAGCAATGGCAGAGAACTCACGTCCACCAAATTTTTCAGGAATGATCAGCGCAAAAAAGCCCTCTGTTTTTAAGTAATCCCAGACTTCTTTTGGCAGGTCTTTGTCTTTTTGTACAATTTGGTAATCATCTAGCATCGCCAGTAGCGTGTTAACCTGATTATCCATAAAGTCATTTTCTTTATCGCTAAGCTCAGGCCTTGGAAAGTTATGCAGTTTTTGCCAATCTGGATTACCACTAAATAGCTCACCATCCCACCATACATCGCCGGCTTCCATTGCCTCTCGCTCAGTTTGCGAGAGCGGCGGAAGTACCTTTTTAAACATTTTAAACGTAGGACGGCTGATCAGGTTAAGGCGAATATCTTTGACTGCAAAAATAACCACCACCACGACCAGCAATATTATAAATACTGACATGAGCACATTCCTTTTACATTGAATGAAAATAGTAACTTAATTATGACCCATCTTAGTTTAAATACAATCATTGCGCGATGCACCAAACTCCTTAACGTATTAATTTTATTGTTTTAAACATCGCTGCTATTATCACTTTCTTAATAACAATAAACCAAAGGAATACAATGAACACGCCACGCTTTAAACTAAGTATGAGCGCCCTCTTAGTCGCAAGTACATTAGCGCTAACCGCCTGCGAAGCAGAAATAGCCATAGACACTACCGATTCAGCACAGACCGAGAAGCCTCTTACAAAACAAGATGCCAATGCATTTATTGCCAAAGCCGAGCAAGAACTAAGTGAGCTTTACCTAGAGTCGAGCCGCGCTGAGTGGATTTACGCAAACTTTATAACACACGACACCTCGGTGTTATCTGCCGAAGTTAATCGTAAAATGACCGAGTCGGTCGTACGTTTAGCCAATCAGGCAGCACAATTTGACGACTTAGCGCTTGATTACGATGCACGCCGCAAGCTTAATAAACTTAAACTTGCGCTTACTTTACCCGCTCCTCAGGACGCTGAAAAAACAGCCCAACTTTCAACTATTGTGGCAGAGCTAGGTGGTTTATACGGTAAAGGTAAATACTGTAAAGACGATGGCAGCTGTTTAAGCCTTGGTGATATGACCGCAAAAATGGCCACCAGCCGTGATTACAACGAGCTACTTGATTTATGGCAAGGGTGGCGCCAAATTTCAAAGCCCATGCGCCCACTTTACGAGCAGCAAGTAACCCTTACAAACGAAGGGGCTAAAGAGCTAGGTTATGCTGATACCGGCGCAATGTGGCGCAGCAAGTACGATATGCCAGCCGATGACTTTACAACCGAGCTTGACCGCATTTGGGGGCAAGTAAAGCCACTTTATAACTCACTGCATTGCCATGTACGCGCTAAATTAGGCGAAAAATACGGCACCGACAAAGTAGCCCAAGATGAGCCTATTCCTGCGCATTTATTAGGAAACATGTGGGCGCAAGCGTGGGGTAACATTTACGATGTGGTCGCGCCAGAAAACGCCGATCCGGGTTACGATGTTACCGAGCTATTAGCTAAAAATAATTACGACGAGCTAAAAATGGTTAAAGGTGCTGAAACCTTTTTTACCTCAATGGGGTTTGAGCCACTGCCAGAGACTTTTTACGAGCGTTCGTTATTTGTAAAACCGAAAGACAGAGACGTACAGTGTCATGCCTCTGCTTGGAATATAGATAGCAAAGACGATTTACGCATTAAAATGTGTATTCAACGCACCGGCGAAGAATTTTCTGTTATTCACCATGAGCTAGGCCACAACTTTTATCAGCGCGCTTATAATAAACAACCTTTATTTTATCAAGAAAGTGCCAACGATGGTTTTCACGAAGCCATTGGCGACACCATTGCTTTATCGGTTACACCCGGTTACTTAAAAGAGATTGGTTTACTCGAGCAAGTACCTGATGAGTCAAAAGACATTGGCTTACTAATGAAAATGGCGCTAGATAAAGTCGCCTTTGTGCCCTTTAGCTTAATGGTTGATCAATGGCGCTGGCAGGTATTTTCGGGCCAAGTAAAGCCACAAGATTATAATAAAGCGTGGTGGGAGCTACGTGAAAAATACCAAGGTGTGAAAGCGCCTATTGCACGTAGCGAAGATGACTTTGATCCAGGTGCTAAATACCACGTACCAGGCAACACTCCTTATACACGTTACTTTTTAGCGCATATTTTACAGTTTGAATTTCACCGTAGCTTATGTGAAATAGCCGGTAACGATAAAGCAATTCACCGCTGCTCTATTTATAATTCAAAAGAAGCAGGGGATAAGCTAAACGCAATGCTGGAAATGGGCTCTTCTCGTCCATGGCAAGAAGCCCTTGAAACCATCACTGGCAAGCCACAAATGGATGCAACCGCTATGCTTGATTACTTTGCACCGCTGCAACGCTATTTAGATGAGCAGAACAAAGACCGTAATTGCGGCTGGTAAAACTTTTACCACGGTTAATTTAAGTTAAAAACAACAAAGCCCGCTACAGTAGCGGGCTTTTTGTTCAGTAACTAACTTTTGGTTAAATTAGAACTGTAAGCTTACATTTGCAAAGTAAGCATCGTAATCAGAATCATCCCAGTTATTACCGTAACCTGCTTCTAAACCAACATTGTTATTGAAAAAGTGTTGAGCACCAAAAGCGTAGTCATCGTTCTTGTTAACTGTAACAAACACCGATGTTGCTTTACTGAAATAGTAGTTAGATGCTAATTCCCAGCTACTAGAACCGCCATCAACATCTTCAAATTTACCTTCAACAGTTAAGTAGTTACCTTGCTGTAAATCAACAAAGTACTTAGCTGCTACTGCACGGTAATCAAACTCGTCATCTGCTGTTACTGTAAAGCCGATATAATCAGTGCTGTTTAATTCGTGGTTATATGCTAGGTCAAACACAAACTGATTGTCAGCATCTTCAACATCTACAAACGTTGCTTTTAATACAAGGTTTGGATTAAAGAAGTAACCAGCTGAAAGTTCAATTACATCCGTGCTTGAGCCAAAATCACTATCGAAGTTATTGTACTGTGCACCTAATACGAAATCTTGTACAAAATACTCACCGCCAATGCTAGTAACGTCTAAAAAATCATTATCACTGTATGCACCATAAACATTTGTTTGCTTATTGATGTACTCAAATTGATCGTAAGGACCTAACGTCGCTTTTGGAGAAAAGTAATAAGTTGAGTCAACACTTACCGTGTCATCTCCATCAATGTCCATGTATCCTACGTGGCTGATAGATTGGTAAGTATCTGCTGCCATTGCAGTGGTTGCAGCGCTTGATAATAAAATACTCGAAATGATAACGGCTAATTTTTTCATTTTAAATTCCCTATAAATGTTATTTTCTATGCTTGGGCCGTGTAGCCAAAGTCGGGCCGCATCCTAACAATAAATAATGAACAAAAAATGAATGAAAGAATAAATTAAACACAATATCAACAACTTAAATTGTTAATCATTTCGTACAAATGTAAATATAAAGCACACTTTAAATCTACAGTAGAATTATATCTCAGCATTTAAACTTCAAAAGTAACAAATAAGGTACAAACTGTCGCTAAATTGAATACAACTTAACTATTCGATAAACCTCATCAATATAACTATCCCTCATTATATTTTTCTCATTTTTCAAAAAAATTATTATTTTTAATTTAAAAAATGCTATTTAGATGAGCAGAACAAAGACCGTAATTGCACCTGGTAAAACTTTTACCACGGTTAATTTAAGTTAAAAACAACAAAGCCCGCTACAGTAGCGGGCTTTTTATGCTTTTAATTAAGTACAGGGCTTAATTAAAACTGAAAACGCATGTTTGCAAAGTATGCATCGTTATCAGAGTCATCTGCATTGTTCTCGTAACCTACTTTAAGACCAATGTTTTTATTGATGAAGTGCTGAGCACCAAAGCTGTATGTATCTTGCTTGTTGTAGTTAGCAAATACCGAGGTTGCTTTTGAGAAGTAGTAGTTAGTTTCTGCTACCCACTGGTTTTCTGCATCTTCAATGCTCTCGTATTTACCTTCAAACGTTAAAAAGTTACCTTGCTGTAAGTCAATAAAGTACTTAGCTGCAACAGCGCGGTAATCAAAGTCGTCATCAGATGTAAGTGTTACACCTACGTAGTCTGTGCTGTTTAGCATGTGGTTGTATGCTAAATCAAACAAAGCAAAGTCATCGCCGTCTTTGTTTTCAACAAGCGTTACTTTTGCTAATAAATCAGGGTTAAAGAAGTAGCCACCAGTTAGCTTGTAAAGCTCACCGTTAGAGCCCGAATCTGGGTCAAGGTTTTCGTAAGATGCGCCAACAACAAATTCATTAATAAAGTATTCACCACCAATATTAGTAACATCGCCAAAGTCGTCATCAGCATAACCGCCATAAACGTTAGTTTGTTTATTAATGTACTCAAACTGATCGTACGGACCTAATGTTTTTTTAGGAGATAGGTAATAAATAGAGTCTACAGCAACGGTGTCGTTGTTATCGCTATCTTTGTAGCTTAAATTACTGATTGAATTGTAGCTGTCTGCAGCAGCCGCAGTGCTAGATAATAAAATGCTTGAAATAATAACTGCTAATTTTTTCATTGTAAGACTTCCCTTTGTGCATTGCTTTTTATGCTTTAGCTCATTGACTAAAGTGGGGACATGCTAACGCTGAGAAACTGAATGAAAACTTAATTAAGCAGTTGTATTTATTAAGTTAATTGTAAGTAGGTGTAAGAAACTGTAAATTTAAAGTAGTTGCAACATATAGTCAACAACTACTTAAAACATGTTCAGCAAACTAAAGCGCATGCTGACTTATTACACGATAAACTTCGTTAATATTATCGCCCGATTTAAACTCTTTACTAATAGGCGTTGGGTCTGAACCAATCCAAATTTTAAGCTCGGCATCTAAATCAAAGTGCCCTGCACTTTCTTTACTGAACTTAGTAATTTTAGAATAAGCAATACTCACCATTTCCATTTTAGAGCCGGTCATACCTTGCTTATCAATTAAAATTAAACGCTTATTAGTAAAAATAAACATATCGCGAATCACCTTATAGGCTTTTTCTACTTGTTCGCCATCTATTAGGGTATTGTCAAGTACTTTTTCTAAATCAGAATCATCTACTTCGCTTGCATTTCCCATTAAACCACTGAGTAGTCCCATTATGCTTTCTCCTGTGTAAATATTTGATTTTCTAAGGTGTGACCATTTACTAACTGCCTATATTGCCAGCTTTGTTGATGGCAAAAGTTTAATAAAGCAATATCAAGTGGCTCACCGGTTGGCTGGTACTCAATCACGTATTCTTTATGTTGGCTCATATACACACGGCTTACACCTGCTAACGCCTGCAGTTGCTGCTCCACATTTTGATACGCCTCGTTGAGCATTAAGGTATAAAAGTGAGTATGCGTATTGTTGTCTTTTGTTTGGTGCTCGCTCAAAATGCCCTTATCTAGGTGGAGCACTTGGGAGCATAATCGCTCAAGTTCGGTTAAATCGTGCGAACTTAAAATAAAGGTGGCTTCATCGCTTAAGCTCGATACCAGCTCTCGCACCTCCCTGGCATGAATAGGGTCAAGCCCTGCTGTGGCTTCATCAAGCATCACTATTTTCGGCGAGCCAATCAGCGCTTGTGCTATCGTTACCCGTTTACGCATACCGTGAGATAAATCGCCCGCACGCTGTTTAGCGACTTCTTTTAAGCCAACCAAATCAAGTACGCGCAGCGCTTCATTGTGGCTTTGTTTAGCGCCCATGCCTCGAAGCTTGCCATAAAACGCCAGTTGCTTATCTATATTAAAACGCGGATCTAACTGCGCATCTTGCGGTAATGCACTTACTTGGTTGAACAACGCGGCACTACCAGGCTGATGCCCTAAAATACTGAGCTCACCGTGGCTTGGGTTAATATAGCCGCACAATAAACTAAATAATGTGGTTTTACCGGCACCATTTGGGCCTACTAACGCCACTGGTGCGCCTTTTTGAATTTCAAAGCTTACGTTGTTAAGTGCTTGCTTTGCGCCATACGATTTACTCAAGCCGCTGGCTTTTATTAATACGCTCATAGCGAACTCCTTGTAAATATTCGATGCGCAATCGCTATAAATACAGCGCTTTGAATAAGCGGCACACCTAAGGCACTCAACAAAGGTAGGTTTTGCCCAGCTAAAAGCTCAGAATTAACCCCAGGGAAAAGGTAATCGAGCGCATTTAAAGCCGGTACTTGCCACGCCAATATACCCACAATAATGCCGCCACCAGCAAAATATAAAATGGCTAACACAATTGCTAAACGCGACGAGCGAGCAAATGTGTTAATCAAACTCATTAATGCCACAAACGGGCTAAGTACCACCACCATTATTATAAATATAGAAACCGCACGGCTTAACCCACCCATTAATAGGCTAGGCTCTCTGTAACCAAGTACGCCAAGGGTTGCCACTAGGGTAATAGCTAATAGACACGCTAACACGCCAAGCTGACCTAAAAAACGGCCAAATAAAATTTCAAACCGTGTAGAGCGCAATGATAAAAACCGTAATGTGCCGCGCTCTCTATCGCCAACGGTTTGATCGCTTGATATAAAAATAGCAAACAGCGGAAAGCTATACAAAGCGATTAGCCAGTACATAGCAAATTCGGCCTCAGGCCAATCAAGCAACTTACTTAAACCAATACTGCCTGAAATATCGCGTGCCATTTGTTCAAAATTGGGGGCACTAATAATGCTGACGGCTTGGCCTATCGGGTAGCGTAAAATAAGTAACCACACAAGGGCAAAGGCGGCCATAGCAATTAAGCCGCGCTTGGTTAAAAACATACGTACTAGCTCAAAACCCGCTATTTGGGTTAATCGCCCTATGTTCACTAATGATGATGTTGCCATTGGCTTTCCTTAATGACGTTGCTCATGCTTTAAAATAAAGCGTAATGTAACAACAGTAAGTGTAAACACCTTGAATTACCAGCAAAAAAAAGCTCACCATAAGTGAGCTTTGTAACAAACCGTTTAAATGTAACAGGCCAAACTTTGTTTATTTAGCCTATTTTTATAAATGCTGTTGGTATACCTCAAGCGCTTGGCTTAAGTCATTAATTAAATCATCAATGTCTTCAAGGCCAATATGCAAGCGAATAACAGGGCCTAAATCCCAACCAGTGTTCGAACGTAAACCTTTCATGGTCAAATTGGCGGTGACTAAACTTTCAAAGCCGCCCCACGAAAAGCCCATTTTAATGTGCTCAAGGCTATCTAAAAACGCATCAATGGCTTTTTGGTTACCGGTTTTCATTACAAATGAAAACAACCCATTGCTGCCATCAAAGTCGCGCTTAAAAAATTCATGCCCAGGGCAGCTTTCAAATGCAGGATGGCGAATATGATCAACTAACTCATGTTGCTCAAGCCATTTTGCCACCTCTATAGCCGCCTTTTCGTGCTGATTTAAACGCACCGCCATAGTACGTAAGCCTCTAAGCGCTAAATAGGCATCATCTGCGCTGGTGCATTGCCCCAATAAGTACGACTGCTCACGCAGGGTTGGCCAGTACTTTTTATTTGCCACTGCTACACCCATCATTACATCAGAGTGGCCAACAATGTACTTAGTTGCTGCTTGAATACTAATATCTACACCGTGTTCAAGTGGGCGGTAATGCAAGCCATTACCGTAGGTGTTATCAAGCATGGTCATAATATTATGCTCATTGGCTACTTTAACCATGGCAGGTACATCTTGTATTTCCATGGTTATAGAGCCAGGCGATTCTAAAAACAGCACTTTTGTGTTTGGCTGAATATACGCCTCAATACCTGCGCCAATCGTGGGTGGGTAATAAGTGGTGGTAACACCTAACCCCGCTAAAATTTTATCGCAAAAATCACGCGTAGGTTCATACACGTTATCAACCATTAAAATATGATCGCCCGCCTTTACAAACGACAATAACGCTTGGCTTATTGCCGCAGCGCCGCATGGGTAAAGTGCGCAGCCTTCGCCGCCTTCAAGCTCGGTTATTGCCTCTTGCAGTGCAAAATGTGTAGTTGTGCCACGGCGGCCATAAAATAATGTTTTATCACCGCGGGTTTTAGCGGCCTCTTTTAATTCGGCCACGCTGTCAAATACAATTGTAGAAGCACGCTGTACTACGGGGTTTACCACACCATGGGTGTAGGCTTTTTTACGCCCCGTTGATACTAACTGGGTATTTTTATTTTTGCTTGTCGACATTACCAATCCTTAAGCCTTATTTGAAAGCCATTGTTCAATTAAAAAACGCGAAATTGAATCGACCCGAGGGAGTTTATAATGATCGCCTTCATCGCCCATATTGCCAAACGCCTTAACTTCTTCGCGCGTAAACCATTTGGCATCGTCTAATTCGTCTTTATCTACGTTTATTTGCTCAGTTTTAGCCTGAGCAATAAAACCCAACATAATAGAAGAAGGAAATGGCCAAGGTTGCGAGGCAATATAACGTACATTATCAACGTCAATGCCTGCTTCTTCTTTAACTTCGCGCGCTACAGCTTGCTCTAGTGTTTCACCTGGGTCTACAAAGCCCGCCAATGACGAATACATGCCTTGTTGCCATATTGCTTGGCGACCCAATAAACAACGCTCTATTCCATCTTCAAATTCTTTAGTAACCACCATAATTACTGCAGGGTCAGTGCGTGGAAATGTAGGGTGCTTGCAGTGCTCGTTTTCACATAGGCGAGAATGCCCTGCTTCTATTAATGTATTTTTACTGCCACAACGCCCACAAAAACTATGCGTCGCATGCCAATAACATAAGCCACGGGCAAGAGCGGCTATAGAGCCATCTTGTATATCAACGTGAGGGCCATATTGGCGTATATCAAAAAACTGTGCGTCGCCTATAACGCACTTGAGTTCGTCATCGTGTATGGCTGAAACATCTAACGCAAACACACCCTGTTGCTCGGTATTTGAGCCTAAATAAATAGCGTTTGATAAATCTAAATGGGCAATTTGCTGATACGTTAAGTAGCACACTTGAGCTGCGTCTTTATAAAACAAAGTGTGGTTATTATTCACCAAAAGCCACTTACTTTGTGCCGACATTTGTGCGTTTAACCACGCCGCGTTTTTACGAAAATTAGACCCGCGGTCTAATGGCATGTCGCTGTAATAAAGCATGTGAGTCCTCAATAACATGGTATGGCGTAAAATTACCATAACCGCTGAGTAAACCCAATTTATTACAGCAATAAAAAAAGCCTATATTAGCTATATAGGCTCTTTATTAAAAACTCTCATGTTGCAGGCACTTAGCCGCTATATTTTATGCTTTAGAGTAGCAAGCTATCATCAATTAAATGAAACTGTTCTGCACTTTGTTTTAGCACCTCAGCGGTTAACTTATCGGCGCCGTACACATCGCACGGTACATTGTATTGATTTTTTAAATGCCCTAGCAATAACGCAAAGTCGCCATCACCAGAGAGCAAAATAACTTTATCGAGGTTTTTGCCTTGCTCTAGCATATCTATCGTTATGCCTACATCCCAATCCCCTTTTGCGCTGCCGTCGCGGCGCTGAATAAACGGCTTTAGTTTTACCTCAAAGCCAATAGCACGCAAAATATTTTGAAACTGGTTTTGTTTTTCATCACCGCGGTGAATGGCATACGCAAATGCACAATCTATAGAATACTGCTGCTTCATGTGCGCCCAAAATGCATTGTAATCAAAGTTTTTACGGTAACTTTCGCGACACGTGTAATAAATGTTTTGTACATCAACAAAAATACCGACACGTGGCTTACTGATTTGCTGATCGTTTTGTAAAGTCATTTGTTTCCTTAAGTGCTCACAGCTCAGCGCAGCTGAAATAAAACGCCATTAACGAGTGAACCTTGCAATTTTGTTTTAAGTAACCTAAATTGGTTACTTAACTAAATGTAACCAAATTTGGTTACCTGATTCTATGTAACTGCATTAAGTTACTTTTTGGATTTTTATGATTGGTGTGATCAGCGGCGATATAATTAAATCGCAAAAAATACCTAAGCAGCAATACGATGCCATGCTTTATCTGCTAGAGCAAAGTTTGCGTGCAATTAGTAATAATACCTCACTGTGGACCATATACCGAGGTGATGCTTTTCAGTTGCAAATAAATCAAAGCGAGCAGTTAATTAAAACCGCTATTATCATTTATTTGCATTTAAAGTCGGCAGGTTACGAGCTACGCCAAAGTATGGCCTTAGGTGAGGTAGACAACCCACGCAGCGATATAAAAACAGCCACCGGCTCGGCCTTTGTGCTCTCAGGGCAAGGCCTTGATAAAATAGCCAATCAGCGCTTTACCTTACAGATAGCAAAGCACACCCTAGATGAAGGCTTTAGTCTTAACCTTGCCTTTGTTGATACCTTGCTTAGCAAAATAACGCAAAAACAAGCCAATGCGCTTTACGTGTATTTAACCCAAGCCGATAACAGCCATGCAGCACTGGCAAAAGAGCTTAGCACCAGTCGCGAAAATGTCACTAAATTGCTTAACTTAGCAAATTATCAGCTAATAGAGCGATTTATAGTACACGCTAAACAGGTCATAACAACGATTACAAAAGGAAGTGAGTAATGGGGTTTTCGTTATTATTAGTGACATTAATTATAGGCCACCTAGTCAGTGACTTTTTTTTACAACCAATGAGCTGGGTAAACGATAGAAACACCCACCACTTTAAAGCTAAAAAGCTCTACCTGCATGTATTAGTACACGGTGTGGTTAGCGCCGTTATTTTAGCGCTTTGGGAATATAGCTATGGCTGGCAACAACTAAGCACCGTGTTACTTTCAGCCGCTGCAATTATGCTTAGCCACTATCTAATAGATATTGCTAAGTCGTATTCAAATAAAGGGGTTGTGCCCTTTTTACTCGACCAAATCGCGCATATAGCCGTAATAATAGCGCTGTGTATTTATATAACTGATAACCAAAGTTTAATCGCGTACGTAAGCGCACTTGCCATAAACCCTAAAGTACTTTGGGTTGTATGCGGATATTTAATTATATTAAGCCCAAGTGCCGTATTTATAAGAATGATGCTTGAAAGGCTCACCGCTAACTTTTCAAGTGAGGGCAGCTTACCATTGGCCGGACAAAGCATTGGCATGATAGAGCGAGTACTTATGCTGAGCTTTATATTACTTGATCAATTTGCTGGGCTTGGCTTTTTGCTAGCTGCCAAGTCGGTATTTAGGTTTGGCGATTTAAGTGCCAGTAAAGATAAAAAGCTCACCGAGTACGTTATGCTAGGCACCTTACTAAGCGTTAGCGTTACCTTGTTTGTAGGATTAGGCGTTAATTCGTTGATCAGGTAAGTATAAATTACAGATAATAAAAAACGCGCTACTTCTATTAAAAAGGTAGCGCGTTTTTTGTATTGGCGTTTAATTAAAGGCCAATACAATCTTTAATAATGATTAATCGTTATTTGGGCGACGACGGCGCTGGCCATTACCACCTACCGATTGACGCTTTGCCCATGGGCTTTGTGCGTTGTCATCGGTTTTGGCTGCTGGTTTTTTAGAGCCACCACGACGAGGGCCTGTACCGCTTCCCCCATTGTTTGGTTTTTTGCTGTTCGGCTTATCAGACTTAGGCTTGTTAAACGGCTGCTTTGCTTTTTTAGGCTTTTTAGGTTTAATTGGGCGAGCATCTAATGCGCGCTCAGGTACTGGGCTAGTTGGTTCAAATCCAGGCTCTTCAGCGCGAGGGATTAGCTCACCTATAAAACGTTCAATACCGTATAAATCAGCGGCGTCATCGGCTGTTACAAACGAAATAGCATGCCCTGATGCACCAGCACGACCGGTACGGCCAATACGGTGAACGTAATCTTCGTATACGTTTGGTAAGTCGTAGTTAACCACATGCGGAAGCTCAACAATATCAAGGCCACGTGCCACAATATCAGTCGCTACTAGTACGCGTACTTCGCCACTTTTAAAGCCATCTAATGCTTTAACACGAGCGCCTTGTGATTTATTACCATGAATAGCGGCGCCTACTATGTCGTCGCGCTCAAGCTGTTTAACTAAACGGTTTGCACCGTGCTTGGTACGGCTAAACACTAATACTTGTTTCCAATCGTTGCTACGAATTAAATGGCTAAGTAATGCGGTTTTACGCGATTTATCAACAGCGTAAACGCTTTGCGTTACGCTTTTAGCAGTGGTGTTTTTTGCCGCAACTGATATTTCAACAGGGTCGTTAATTAACCCTTTTGCTAATGCTCGAATATCATCTGAAAACGTTGCCGAAAACATTAAGTTTTGGCGTTTAGGCGGCATTTTAGCAATCAGGCGTTTAATGTCGTGAATAAAGCCCATATCAAGCATGCGGTCCGCTTCATCAAGTACCAGCACTTCAACATTATCAAACTTAACAGCGTTTTGATTATGTAAATCGATTAAACGCCCAGGCGTGGCCACTAAAATATCAACCCCTTTACGAAGGCGCTGCATTTGTGGGTTTATTTTTACGCCGCCGTACACTACAAACGAACTTACATCAGAGTGCTTAGCGTATTCTTCAACGTTTTCGCTTACCTGCAAAGCCAGCTCACGCGTAGGCGCTAAAATAAGGGCACGTACGTGGTTACTTTTTGCTTTACTGCCTTTAGATAACAGCTCAATTAGCGGTAACGTAAAACCGGCGGTTTTACCTGTGCCTGTTTGTGCAGCCGCCATCACATCGCGACGTTCAATAATTGCAGGAATTGCTTGAGCCTGAATAGGCGTTGGCGTTTCATAGCCCTTTTCTAAAACCGCGTTAACTAAAGACTGTGATAAACCTAAACCATCAAAACTCATAAAATCTCTCAATAAAATAAAGGCCAAACCGGCCAAGGGCGCATTATACGCAACTAACTTAGAAATGCATGGAAATATTCACTTTGCCAAATAAGCACTCAGCGCAAAAATAGCGAATAGCAATACAAAACAGCACTATGGCATTAAAGCAGATACGTTTTTGTGAATTAAAATATGTACTACCTAAGGGCGATTAAATCGCAGCGCGGGGGATATAACCCAATAGGCTATGTAAAACAACAAAAGCGGCTAAAAAGCCGCTTTTGAATAGATGCTATTTAAAAAGCAACTATTATTTAACACCTAGCTCGCGTAAACGCTCTTGTAGGTAGCTGTCTGCCGTGTAACGCTCAGAAAGCACAACATCAGGACGTGGGTGTAAAAACAGCGGTAAAGAAATACGCGACTTAGTCGACGCTTTACCCGTTGGGTTAATTACACGGTGAATAGTCGATGGGAAGTACCCGCCCGACGCTTCTTGTAACATGTCACCAATATTAATAATTAAGCTACCAAAGTCACATGGCACATCTAACCAACCGCCATCAGTTTTTTGAACTTGCAGACCTGGCTCGTTCGATGCAGGTAACACAGTTAATAAGTTAATGTCACCATGTGCTGCAGCGCGAATTGCACCTGGCTCTTCATCACCTGTCATTGGCGGGTAATGTAAAATGCGTAACAATGTTTGCTCAGAATCAGCAATCATGTCTTTTAAATCGATAGAAAACTTAGCACGTACATCGGCTGGTGCCTCTGCTTGAACCCAGCTTAAAAGCGTTGCTGCAAATTCGTTAGCTAAGCGGTAGTACTCACGTACGTCGGCTTCAAGCTCTGCAGGCACGCGACCTTTAGGGTAAACATGAAAGTACTCTTTAATGTCTTTTACTGTAAAGCCTTTAGCTACCTCAGATACAGAAGGCGGGAAATAACCGTCTTGCGTTTCTTTAGAAAATAAAAAGTCGTGCTTTTGCTCTGAATTAAAAAAGTCTTGCCATTTTTCGTAAATAGACTCAACTAAAGATTGCGGGATTGGGTGATTTTTTAATACACCAAAACCGGTGTTTCTTAACGATTCAACAAAGTGAGCAGCCGCATCGGGAGCTTTATAATCAACAGTAGGTAATTGCATTGTACGTTCCAGTGAATAGGTTGTTAGAAGTGAGCTGCTTTAAAATATAACTAATTAGCCAATATAAAGTAGCAAAACCTTCATTATAGCGCTGTGCGAGGATAGACAAACCACCCAAAAAACATAAGGACAAATGTCCTCACGATGAAATAGTAAACAGTTTACTTGATCAAGATCAAAGCATAATAAACATTGAAATTGCACTAATTAGTGCTTATATCTTATCTATTATTGTAACGTAATTTAATGAAACACTAAGGCTCTTCTATGCGACAAAAAGTATCTTTTAAAAGCGGCGATTTAGAACTTGCAGGCCAGCTTGAACGCCCAGCCGGCGATGTAAAGTTTTATGCTTTATTTGCACACTGCTTTACCTGTGGTAAAGATATTGCTGCCGCTACGCGCATAAGCCGCGCCCTTACCCAACAAGGTATTGCCGTACTGCGCTTTGACTTTACCGGCCTTGGCAATAGCGACGGCGACTTTGCAAACAGTAACTTCTCATCAAATATTCAAGATTTAGTGGCCGCAGCCGATCACCTGCGTACGCACTTTGATGCACCGCAGTTATTAATTGGCCACAGCTTAGGCGGCGCTGCCGTACTGGCTGCTGCAGAGCATATTCCTGAGGTATCGGCTATTACAACAATTGGTGCTCCTTCAGATGCGCAACACGTTGCACATAACTTTGAAGCCCATTTAGACGAAATAAACGCCGCAGGTGAAGCTAAAGTTAGCTTAGCTGGGCGCGAATTTACCATAAAAAAACAATTTGTAGAGGATATTGCAAAGTACGACCGTAGCCATATAGGCAAATTAAAACGCGCACTTTTAGTTATGCATTCCCCTGTTGATGCCACGGTTAATATTTCAGAAGCCGAGAAAATTTACGCATCAGCCAAACACCCAAAAAGCTTTATTAGCCTCGATAACGCCGACCACTTACTGAGTAATAAAAACGATGCCGAGTACGCTGCTACGCTTATTGCTAATTGGGCAAACCGCTACGTTAAATATGAGCAAAGTAACTACAGCGCAAAATTAGAAAACGGCAAAGTACTGGTTGAAGAAAAAGATCATATATTTACTCAGCACGTAAGTACTAAAGATCATACATGGCTTGCCGATGAGCCATTAAAAGTAGGTGGCAGTAATTTAGGCCCCGATCCTTACGACCATATACTCGCAGGCCTAGGCGCGTGTACCTCAATGACACTGCGTATGTATGCAACCTTAAAAAAGCTGCCGCTTGATCATATAAAAGTAGAGCTTGAACACACCCGCGACTATTACAAAGATTGCGACAACGGCGAATGCACCCAAAACCTAGAGGCCATTACCCGTAAAATTACCCTACGCGGCGACTTAACCGAAGCACAGCGCCAGCGTCTGCTAGAAATAGCCGACAAATGCCCAGTGCATAAAACCCTACATAACAGCCCAATTGTAGTAAGTGAATTAGTTGAGTAACTAAAACAAAAATAGCGCAGCTGTGGCTGCGCTATTTTAGATGTTCAATAAAGCAATCTCACAATCTGAGATAAAATATAGAGGTTGAATAATAGGTACAGTTCTAATAGTTTGTTAGTTAAATTATACAAACAAAACAGGTATCGAGTTAACTTTATCTGAGCTAAAACAAATTGAATTGGCTATGCTAATTATCCCAAAAGCATTAACAACTTTTATTAATATATTGCACAACCCTGCTAACTTAGATAAAAAGAAAAATTCGAATCAATTATGAAACAATATGGTTTTGTTAATTCAATTAATTTTGAAGCAACACGAACATTTTTAATCCGCCAAGCGCGTAAAGTAATAAACCTTATCGGCTCCATGCTTTTAAATCCTCATAAGCTTTATAAATGCGCAGGGTTTGGCGATGCTACTTATTATGACAGATATGGAATTATAGGGTTTGGTAAGAGCTTTTTTTAGCGTAGGTACTGATAGAAAAGTAGATACTATTGTTCATGAGTTTAGTCACGCAGTTTGGACTTCTGAAGATACAGCATATAACGCGAGAACTGCTATAGAGGATCTTAATTTCATCGCTCAAAAGGCACAGATTTATCAAACTAATGAAGACAGAGATATATTGCTATATTCGGCATATCTTTTTGAAAATGCAGTGCGAACAGCCCAATGAAAACTTTGATCAATATTATATTTCTTTTAATTAGTTACTCTACTTGTGCCAACTCTGAAGAAGTTATCGAAAGTCCTATTGCTGCATCTTCTTATACATTTTGTCATATAGATACTAAATGTATAACTAGTATAAGGTTGGCAAATACTTCGCCTTATCAAGTTAAATTAAGCTCTCTCGCTTTCAATGAACAAGGTATCGACTTAAACTCAATGTTCATATATGAAGTGGATGAATACTTCTCAATAAGAGCAGAAAACCCCAATGCAAAGGTCCCTGAACAACCTATACAAGGGCGCCGGCGTGCACACACAAAATTATCCTCGATAGAGTTCGAACCGCTTGAAGTAAAGTTTATTGAGCTAAAAGGCATGGAAGAGAGGTTTGCTTTAAACCCTGAAAAAAAATACTTAGTAAGTACAATTACACCGTTCGTCAACTTGTACATTAACGGTAAGTTTGTTGATATCATTACCATAAGAACGAAATATTCACTCCTAGCTATTCCTACAAAAGATATGGAAATAAAGGAACGGCCAATAAAACAGTTTGCTACGCCGCAAGGGTAACCTGCAATAATATACATACTTTGTTTAATGCCACTCAAAATTCTGCGTCAGCTTAAACCTTTATATATCAAGCCAGCTTAAAGTTGGCTTGATTATATATCTTGGCTAATTATCTAAAAACGTCCCTACTTCTTTACTCATTTGATCCACCAGCCATGTTGGCCCACCGTCGTGCATATCGTTATGGCGCGACTTTTCTATCTTTATTTGGCTAACAGGGAACTCTTTAAGCTCTGTATCGTTTAATAGCACGTTAGCATCAGCTGGGTAATCACTACCGCGCAGTGTCAGTACGCGTATATTTTTATTACGTGGGATCAACATGCGGCGGTGATCAAGTGTCACTATTTGGCTTACTTCCCCTGGATAAATTGAAGCGTATAAAGCTGATATATCACCGCCGTTAGAGTGGCCAAATAAAGTGAGTTTAGTAAAATCATACGCTGGGTATTTACTCGATAACTCATTAACTAAAAACTTAAGCGTTACCACACCGCGATGCCAGTTTTCCATGCGGGTGGTTAAATAAGGCTGTATGCGATTAAGCGAGGGGTCGGTTTTTAGCTCATGCGCGACTGCAATGCTTAAATAACCCTGTGCATTAAATAGCTTACTCGCAAACGTGTAGTCATTGTGGCTAATGCCGTAGCCTGCATTTACAAATGCTACAGGGCACTTTGCGTGTACGCTGCATTGATTACTCTCATTGGGGTATGTGATATTTATAGGGATGGTCCGATTGCGGCTTTGATCCACTATTACATCGTCATTAGCAAAGCTTAATGGTGATATTAAACTCGCGCTTAGGCTAAATGCACTTACTTTTAGTAACTTTTTTATTGTTTTATGCATGTTGTACTTATATAAATTATTGTTTTTAAATAAAAATAACTTTTACTATAAAGGTTA
Organism: Pseudoalteromonas atlantica; assembly: GCA_007988745.1. Classification (GTDB taxonomy): domain Bacteria; phylum Pseudomonadota; class Gammaproteobacteria; order Enterobacterales; family Alteromonadaceae; genus Pseudoalteromonas; species Pseudoalteromonas atlantica. The sequence goes on along the minus strand of BJUT01000050.1, from coordinate 3,509 downwards.
GCGCGCGCCATTGCTAATGTATGCGATAATACGGGTATTATTTTTAGTTAATTTAGAAAAGTACCCCATGAAATCATACAGCACTATTGAACAACGTATCGACATTTTGCAAAGTCGAATAGAAGCCTATAAAGAAGAAATTGCCGTGTTACAGGCCGAGCCAAAAAGTAACAACGAGCGTATTATATTTAAATTTATTGAAACAGGCAGCACAGGTAAAACAAAAGACTTTGTCCGCGAACTTGGTATTAAGTCGCCGCGCGATAGCTTATATTCATCAGGTGATGTAACCAAATTAATCAAAGACGGCGCTGATGACATCACCCCTGCACTGCTTGAAATTGCCCGCACATTGGCAAACGCTCGTAATAAAAATGGCCCTAGCTGTTAATACCAAGCTACAGGCTAGTGTTTAATCTTATTGAAGGTTATTCATTGTTTAGAGGCTTGCAATATGCAGCTTCTAAACGCTCCTCACACATTAATCGCAAAGCTCAATATTAAGGCTTGTAAGTAAATTAAGGGCTTCAAAGCGCTCAAACTTAGCACCCGCTAACGCATTACTGTTTAAATCGATATTAAATTCTGTAGCCCCTACAAAATCACACTCAGTTAAAGTGGTTTGAAAAAACTCACTATCGCGAAAATTACTTCCTGTAAATGTACTTTGCTTTAAATTGGCATGTCTAAAATCAACATTTTTTGCAAAGCAGTGTATTAATTTTAGTGATTTTAAAGTTAATTCATAAAAAGAGCTGTTACTAAGCTCACAGCTATTAAAGCTCACCGGCGCATCAATACTTAGCGCTCCCCAATCAGCATTGCTCCATTGCACGCTGTTTAACTTACAATGGCTAAAGCTTACACTTTCAAGCGAGCTGTATCCCCATTCAATGCTCGATAAATTGCAATGCTCAAAGCTGCACTCTATAAATCGACACGTTTTAAATTGCCCCTGAGATAAGTCGCAATTTATAAACGTACACGCTTCAAATTCTGTATTTTCGAGTGTGTATTTTGCTAGCTGTAAGGCACTAAATTGCTGATCGCAATAATAGCTATTATTAGAAATTGGCACTGTAACTACGTGTCCGTATTTAGGGTTGTTTAATGGGCATAAGGGCTGGTTTTTGGCAAGTCTTGTTTAAGCGCTAATAAGGCGATAAAAATTAAGCCAAAGAGCGGAAATACTGCTAAACACCCGCCTACAAAAGCCAAAACGCCCGGCATGGTGCTTTTGCGTTTACCTATTTTATAGCTAATCAGCGCAAAAATTGGAATGCAAAACAAAATAAAAAAAGCTAAAAATTCACCAAATAATGTGAGATTAAACGACATAAGAACTCCCTCTCTATTGAATAATATTTGATACCAAGCAACTTAAATATTTAACTATTTTAGCGTGCTAAATAGACTAATAACTTAACACGATTGGTATGAACTGGTTTAAATTTAACCATAAAAAAACCCCTAGGCATACTCCTAAGGGTTTTTAAATCTAGCTAAGCGCATTTGTTGCGCGCGGTATTACTCTTCGCTAGGAATTGCTTTTTCTACCACACTGATTGCAAGCTCAGTTAACGAGTCGCTATTAGCTTTGCTAGGTGCATCGGTTAATAAGCACGATGCTTGAGTGGTTTTAGGGAACGCAATAACGTCACGAATGTTATCGGTACCACATAAAAGCATAACTAAACGGTCAAGACCAAAGGCTAAACCAGCATGTGGTGGTGTGCCGTATTTAAGGGCATCAAGTAAGAAGCCAAACTTGTCTTGTTGCTCTTGCGCATCAATCCCTAAAATTCTAAATGCTGCTTCTTGCATATCAGCATTATGAATACGTACCGAACCGCCACCTACTTCGTAGCCGTTTAATACCATGTCGTAAGCATCTGAAATAGCCGCGGCAGGGTTTGCTTCAAGCTCTTCTGCGCTAATATCTTTTGGTGCTGTGAATGGATGATGCACAGCATGTAACGTGCCTTCGTCATCTTCTTCAAACATTGGGAAGTCAACAACCCAAAGTGGCGCCCAGCTATCAAGGTTAGTGATTTCTAAATCAACACCAATCTTCAAGCGAAGCGCGCCCATTGCTTCGTTTACAACGTTGCGTTTATCGGCACCAAATAAAATAATGTCGCCCGTTTGTGCGTTAGTACGCTCAAGTAACTGGGTAATTACCTCTTCGTTTAAAAACTTAGCAACTGGAGATTGAACGCCTTCCGCGCCTGCATCGCGGTCGTTTACTTTCATCCACGCCATACCTTTAGCGCCGTAAATGCCAATAAACTTAGTGTAATCGTCAAGTTGCTTACGCGAAAGCTTAGCGCCACCCGGTACTGTTAATACAGCAACGCGGCCTTTTTCGTCGTTAGCAGGGCCTGAAAATACGTTAAACTCTACGTCTTTTACTAAATCAGCTACATCAACAAGCTTCATTGGGTTACGTAAGTCTGGCTTATCAGAACCGTAAAGGCTCATTGCCTCGCTGTAAGGCATAATTGGGAAATCGCCTAAATCAACGTTTAGTAATGATTGCCACATTTCACGGATCATTTTTTCAGTCATACCACGTACTTGATCAGAGCTCATGAACGAGGTTTCTAAATCTATTTGGGTAAATTCAGGTTGACGATCGGCACGTAAATCTTCATCACGGAAACATTTAACAATTTGGTAGTAACGGTCAAAACCCGACATCATCAACAATTGCTTAAACAACTGTGGCGACTGTGGTAATGCGTAAAAGCTACCTTTATGAACACGGCTTGGTACTAAGTAATCGCGTGCACCTTCTGGTGTTGCTTTTGTAAGTACAGGTGTTTCAATGTCTAAAAAGCCATTGTCATCTAAAAAGCGACGAACAAAGCTGCTTGCTTTAGCGCGCAGTTTAATACGGTCGCTCATTTCAAGGCGACGTAAATCTAAGTAGCGGTACTTTAAACGGCGCTCTTCAGAGTTGGTTTGATTAAAATCAAGCGGAAGCGGCTCAGAGCGGTTAATAATAGTTAGCTCAGTACCTAAAATTTCTACTTCGCCTGTTGCCATGTCTTTATTTACTTGGCTTTCTGGGCGCGCACGTACAACCCCTTTTAACTGCACACAAAACTCTTGGCGAAGTTTGTTAGCGTTATCCATTAGTCCTTCAACCTCTGGATCGAATACAACTTGTACTAACCCTTCTCTATCGCGTAAATCGACAAAGATAAGTCCACCAAGGTCACGTCGTTTGTTGATCCAGCCACATAGTTCAACTTCTTGATCTACGTGAGTTTTATTTAGCTGTCCGCAATATATAGAGCGCATAGTTTTCCTGTCAGATAAAAGGCTTAAACGGTTATATTTATTTGTTTTAAGGCGTGTGATTTAAAAAACTGGTCACCACAATACAAATAAAGCCGCTAGCAATCTAAAAATAATCAAATTAAGCCCTGCATTATACCCAAGTAGTATCAAGATGCTAGGGCGTGTTGAACGTTGGTGGTTGAATTTGCAGCAGTATGTTTGGC
>BJUT01000049.1 GCA_007988745.1 Pseudoalteromonas atlantica | reverse complement strand
CTGTCTGGGATTTAATAAATAGCCGAAATCAGTAGAAAAACGAAACAGCTCGAGGGCGAGCCCTACGAAAGGCCGACCCGACACAATGATAATGTCGCATTTGCTATGTGACTCTCTACCGCTGTGGGCACCACGACATCGCCAGGCTCCAAATACAAGAAAGCCCGACTCGAAAGAGCCGGGCTTTTTTACGTCCGCAGAAAAGTGAAATACATGTCTTTACGTAATATCACCACCTCCGTAGCGTGGGTTGAGTATCACGAAACCCGCGGACAAGGCTCGCCTCACCAATCACAACCCATTTAACATATAGCTAAGTAGCTGTTTGTTTCTGTTTTAAGCTTTAAGAAAAACAATATTTATTCAACATAGCTAGATTACAAATATAATTTTGCTTTGTTACTGGCTTTGATTTAGGATCAAAATAGTTTAAAACCAAGAACTAATAGCCAGTGTATAGATTATTAATTAGTGCCATATCATTTATATTTTGTCTCTCTGTGTCGGCAGTTGAAGTAACTGATCTGTATCAAGATATATTAAAAGTCGATGATAAAAGTCGAGACACGCGTTTAGCCGCTAGCCGCAAAGCATTACTCAATGTTTTAGTAAAGGTAAGCGGGGATGAATCTGCTGATCAAAATAAGCTTGCTCAACAACGCACCAAAAACATTTCAGATTACATGCTCAAGTTTGAATACGACGAAAAAGCAAATGGACAGCTTAATCTAGTTGTTAAATTTGAAGCGCGTAAAATAAATGAATTAATCAAAGAATTAAATTTACCTCTTTGGGGCGTCCAGCGCCCATTAGTTGCTATTTGGTTAGGTATTGAAGATAACTGGCGTAGAGAGCTTGTTACACAAGAAAGCTATCCTCAGTTAGAGCAGCTTATATATGACAAAGCGGGTCGACGTGGTTTACCCGTTGTAGTGCCACTATTAGATTTACAAGACAGACGTTTGGTTGGCATTCCTGAAGTATGGGGTAATTTTTCAGAGCCTGTTGAAGAGGCGTCGCGCCGTTATAGTGCAGAGCGAAGCATTACAGCAAGAATGTATCAAGAGCCCGACAGCGAAACCTGGATTTTAGACTGGCGTTTTACTAATGACGATTTATTCGATTCAAACCGTCTTGAAGGTGATAAACAGCAAATAGTAGGCCAGATGATAGACCGCTTAGCGTTGGGATTAGCCAATGAATACGCTATCGACCCTAACGCGTATTATGAACAGGCTGCGGCTACGCTCACCTTAAAAGGCACTCAAAGCTTTGTCGATATTGAACTTGCAAAGCGTCGTCTACAAAGTTTGAGTGTAGTGACGCAAGCAACCATAATGCGCAAAACCCCAGAATTTGTTGAGTTTAAGCTTAACCACACCGGCAGTGTGGGCGATCTTAAAAAAGGCCTTGGGCTTGATAGTGCCTTTAGAGATTATGTTGACCCTCGCGCATTTTACCATGTTGTAGACAAAAACAGTCTTGAGTATCAGTGGGTCGGTGAGTAATGCTAAGTGCTGAGCCAATGCAAATGGCACTACCAGTCACCTTGCCTGATGATGAAACATTTGCTTCTTATTTTGGTGGGGAAGACTCTTTAGAGGTAAACCACCTTAAAGCGAGCTTCTCAAAGCTTGCCAACAAATTTCAGTACACTTATTTGTGTGGCTTAGGCGATTCTGGTAAATCCCACTTATTGTACGCAACCTGCATACAAGCCCAAGAGCGTGGCTTGTCAAACATGCTGTTGTCTATGCGTGAAGTTATCGACTTTGGCCCTATGGTGTTAGATGGTTTAGAAGCACTTGACGTATTATGTATTGATGATGTGCACTTAGTCGCTGGCAATGACGCATGGGAAAAAGCCCTTTTTAACTTTTTTAATCGCTTTAACGAGCCCGCAAAAATGTTAGTGGTTACGGCCGATTTGCTCCCTGACATGCTTAATATCACCTTGCCCGACTTAGAGTCTCGGCTAAAGTGGGGAACTACCTTTCAAATTCGATCAATGAGTGATGATGATAAAGCACAAGCACTGGTTAAGCGAGCGCATATGCGTGGGCTTGAACTAAGCGATGAATGCGCGCGCTTTTTATTGACTCGCTTGAGTCGTGATATTCGTGCTTTATTAGACGTATTAGACAAATTAGATCATGCATCAATGGCCGCACAACGAAAATTAACAATTCCCTTCATAAAATCAACGTTAAAGCTGTAGTAGGTCTAGAATCTAGACCCTGCTTTCAGTTATCATTAGTCAACAAAATTGTAATCACCTTCTGTGAAAGATCAGGTATCGAATGAACTTAGAAAATATTTTAGCGCAAGCACTTGAGGCAGTTGCCAGTGCCAGTGAAATCGCGCAACTAGAAGAGATCAGGGTTAATTACCTTGGTAAAAAAGGCGAAATCACAAGCTTACTTAAAACACTGGGTAAAATTGCTCCTGAAGAACGCAAAGAAGCAGGCCAAGTAATTAACCAAGCTAAGCAAGATGTACAAGCAGCCATTAACGAAAAGCGTGAGCTTTTAGCAAGTAAAGCGCTTGAAGAAAAGCTAGCAGCTGAAACAATTGATGTAACTTTACCAGGGCGCGTAATGCCTACGGGTGGCCTTCATCCGGTAACACGCACAATCGAGCGTATAGAAAGCTTTTTTGGCGAGCTAGGTTTTGAAGTTAAATCAGGCCCAGAAGTAGAAGATGATTTTCATAACTTTGATGCGCTAAATATTCCTGAGCATCACCCAGCGCGCGCTGATCACGATACCTTTTATTTTAATCCTAAGTTAGTACTGCGTACCCAAACAAGTGGTGTGCAAATTCGTACTATGGAAACAGAGCAACCGCCACTGCGAATTATTTCGCCAGGTCGAGTATATCGTAACGACTACGACCAAACGCATACTCCGATGTTTCATCAGGTAGAAGGTTTAATGGTTGATACTGATGTAAGCTTCACAGAGCTTAAGGGTATTTTACACGACTTCTTACGTAACTTTTTTGAAGAAGACATGGAAATTCGTTTCCGTCCTTCATTCTTCCCATTTACAGAGCCTTCAGCTGAAGTAGATGTTATGGGTAAAGACGGCAAATGGCTTGAAGTATTAGGTTGTGGCATGGTTCACCCTAACGTACTTAAGTCAGTAGGTATTGACCCAGAAAAATACACCGGTTTTGCTTTTGGTATGGGCGTAGAGCGCTTAACCATGCTGCGCTATGGCGTAAACGACTTACGTGCATTTTTTGAAAATGACTTAAAATTCCTAAACCAGTTCCGTTAAGAGTGAAAATATAAAATGAAATTTAGTGAAAAGTGGTTAAGAGAGTGGGTAAATCCTGCTATTGATACGCAAGCTCTTTCGGAACAGCTTTCTATGGCTGGCCTTGAGGTTGACGCAGTTGAGAGCGCGGCAGCGGATTTTAACGGCGTAGTAGTTGGTGAAGTGGTTGAGTGCGCACAGCACCCAGATGCAGATAAACTTCGCGTTACTAAAATCAATGTAGGTGGCGATGAGCTACTTGATATTGTGTGTGGTGCGCCAAACTGTCGCCAAGGCATTAAAGTCGCTGTTGCAACAGTGGGCGCTGTTTTACCGGGCGACTTTAAAATTAAAAAAGCCAAATTACGCGGTCAGCCATCACACGGTATGCTGTGTGCCTTTGTTGAGCTAGGTATTAGCGAAGAAGGCGACGGCATCATGGAATTGCCAAGCGATGCGCCAATTGGTACAGACCTGCGCGAATACTTAGGCCTTGATGACAACATAATTGATGTTGATTTAACGCCAAACCGTGGTGATTGCTTGGGTATAAAAGGCCTTGCACGCGAAGTAGGTGTATTAAACAGCGTTGATGTAAACGAGCTACAAATTCCAGCAGTTAGCGGCACTATTGACGATGAAGTATCTATCGAGCTTGTTAATTCTGATGCGTGTCCGCGTTACTTAGGGCGTGTAATCAAAGGCATTAGCCTTGATGCAGAAACACCGCTTTGGATGGTTGAAAAGCTTCGCCGTAGTGGTATTCGCTCAATTGACCCTGTTGTTGATGTTACTAACTATGTATTACTAGAACTTGGCCACCCAATGCATGCATTTGATTTAAATGCAATTGAAGGCGGCATTAAGGTTCGCAGCGCCAATGCAGGCGAAGAGTTAGTATTGCTTGATGGCAATACTGCAAAACTGAACGAATCAACACTTGTGATAGCCGATCATAATAAAGCACTTGCGATTGCCGGTATTTTTGGCGGTGAGCAATCAGGTGTTACAGAAAAAACGTCTGATATTTTATTAGAAAGCGCGTTTTTTAACCCAGTCGCAATTGCAGGTCAAGCCCGTAGTTACGGCTTACATACCGATGCATCACACCGCTATGAGCGTGGCGTAGATTTTACCCTGCAACACGATGCAATGGAGCGCGCAACTGCTTTATTACTTGATATTGTTGGCGGTGAAGCAGGACCTGTCGTAGAAGCTGTGGCTGCTGATAAACTGCCAAAAGTGACAGAAGTACGCCTACGTCGTGCGCGTTTAGACCGTGTAATTGGTCATCATATTGACGATGCGAAAGTGACTGATATTCTGACTCGTTTAGGCTTAGACGTTAAGTTTGAAAACGACAGCTGGAGCGCTGATATTCCAAGCTACCGCTTCGATATTCGTATTGAAGAAGACTTAATTGAAGAAGTTGCTCGTGTTTATGGTTACAACAGTATTCCAAATGTTGCGCCAACCGCAAAATTAAAAATGACTACACATGACGAGTCAACAATTGCGCTAAGTAAGTTTCGCAATACGTTAGTGACACGTGGCTACCAAGAAGCAATTACGTACAGCTTTGTAGACCCTAAAGCACAAGCTATTATACACCCACAAAGTAATCCGCTTATACTGCCGCACCCAATTTCAATTGAAATGTCGGCTATGCGTGTAAGCTTAATGCCAGGGCTTTTAGCATCGGTTGCGTATAATCAAAACCGTCAACAACCACGTATTCGTTTATTTGAGCATGGTCTTAAATTTATCAGCGACGACAGCGCAGAAAATGGCCTGCAGCAAGTCCCTGTCATTGGCGGTGTGATCACTGGCCTTGCACACGGCGAGCATTGGGTTGAGCAAAAACGCAACGTTGATTTTTACGACTTAAAAGGTGATGTTGAAGCCTTATTAGCAATCACCAACGATACAAGCCGTTTTGAAATTAAAGCAGAGCAGTCTGACGGTTTACACCCAGGCCAATCAGCAGTTATTTATGTTGAAGGTAAAAAGGTAGGATTTTTTGGTGCTCTTCACCCTCAAGTGCAAAAATCGTTAGATATCAATAACGCAACTTTTGTATTTGAAATAGAAATGTCTGCAATAGAAAAAAGAAATTTACCGCAAGCTGTAGGGGTTTCAAAATTCCCTTCAAATCGCCGCGACATCGCGATTTTAGTGGCTGACAGCGTTAATTCAGGTGATATTTTAAGCACAATAGAAAAAGTTGGCGGAAATCAATTGGTTGACCTAAACTTATTCGATGTGTATAAGGGCAAAGGTATTGAGCCAAATTATAAGAGTTTGGCGATTGCTCTAACACTGCAGGCGGTTGATAGAACACTCGAAGAGAAAGATATCAATCTGGTAGTTGATAACGTGGTGGCCACATTGGCCGAAAAGTTTAATGCATCGTTGAGGGACTAGATATGGCGCTTACTAAAGCCGACATAGCTGAACACCTATTTGAAAAGCTCGGGATCAATAAAAAAGATGCCAAAGATTTAGTTGAAGCGTTTTTTGAAGAAATCCGCTCAGCGCTTGAAAAAGGCGAGCAGGTTAAGCTCTCTGGATTTGGTAACTTTGATCTTCGTGATAAAAAAGAAAGACCAGGCCGTAACCCGAAAACAGGAGAAGACATTCCTATTTCGGCGCGCCGCGTGGTGACCTTTAGACCAGGTCAAAAGCTTAAAACCCGTGTAGAAGTGGGCACAAGCAAAGCAAAATAAAAAAGGGCAGCGTAAGCTGCCTTTTTTATTTAAAAAACCATCTGGCATCATGTTTTAAAACACATTTATTGCCAGGGGGTTTTGCTTACCTAAAATTCTCGCGGCGATACAAACTCACCGTTTTGTATTTGTTCATACGTTTGTTGAGCAAGGGCATCGAGCGCATCTAAATTTTTACCATCGCTCATCAGTTGGTGCTCAATGGGTAGTAAATCTATATTCTCAATGCCAGCGCTTTGCGCCACTTTCGAAAAAATGTAAGCGTGCTTATATTTATCATGTTTATAAAATAAGCTGATTAACGAGGTATACACTTCAGGATTTGGCTGTTGGCCTTGTTTATTTAGCTCAAGGGTTTTATATAGCAAATCAATTGTTTTTTCATCGTCAAACTTAATGTAATAAGAGGCTAGATAAAACTGCATTTCTGCACTATTGGTTACGCTTTCATCATTTTCCATTGCAAGTAAACGAGTCAGCGCACTTTGCTCATTGTTACGTGACCAATGATAGTAAAGCAAACCTGGGTGGTTAGTGTTTTTTGTGTCTTGATAAAGTCGGGTCATCTCTTTAATGCTAGTAAGCTGACCTTCAATACGCGATGTTGTTTTAGACTTTAGTTTAATATGTTCTATTTTTGCGGCTAAAGTAATACATTGATTATACGACTCAAATCCCTTAAGCAATTGGTATTTGTTTTCATCTGTGGGTTTTTTATATTCTATATAGCGTTTTAAAATAACCTCAGAGCGCTCATTTTTACAATGGCTATCTTTATTTAAATCACTACAAAAGCCAGGTGTTTCTTTACATACCTGAGCGAGAGTCAGTGGTTCTTCGCATCCTGTTAACGCTAGCATTGTTAGTATTGCGCTTGCTCTTAAAACCATCCCTTAACCTCAAATGAATATATACATTACTATTCTAGCGCAATCATTTGTGCGCTAACAGTAGAGAATAACTTTAGATTAACTTAGAATAGCCCTGCCTGAAGTGCATTACTCTCAAAATCTAATGCATTTTTAAAGGCTATCCGTTCAAAATGATTAAATTAGGTAAATAAAATGACCTCATCTCACGAATTAGAATATACAAATAGTTGGCAAGAACGCCAAGATTACGCTGAAAGCATGCAACCTATCATTGGTAAGCTTTATCGTAACCGTGGTATAGAAATCGCTGTATATGGCCGTCCTCTCGTTAATGCCAGTACTATCGATATTATCAAATCACACAAAACTGTAGCGCAATTTGAAGGCACTAAATTACGTTTACGCGAAAGCTTTCCGTTTTTAGAAGCCATTAGTAAAATGGAGCTAAACTCAGCACGTATTGATATTGGTAAACTTGCTTATAGCTATTTGTACAGCGATGCTGCTAATGGCCGCACAGTTGATGAATTTGTTAAAGACGAATTAGCCGAAATTGCAGACTCACCAGCCAAAGAGCCGCGGGATGTTGTATTGTATGGCTTTGGTCGTATAGGGCGTTTGTTAGCACGTTTACTAATCGAAAAATCAGGCCCATATGCCGACTTACGTTTACGCGCAATTGTGGTACGTGGAGGTAAAGAAGGCGATCTTGAGAAACGTGCAAGCTTACTGCGTCGCGATTCAATTCATGGTCCATTTAATGGCTCAATCACAATTGATACGCAGCGTAATGCAATTAAAGCGAATGGCAGCTACATCCAAGTGATTTATGCTAACTCGCCAAGTGAAGTTGATTACACCGCTTACGGTATCGAAAATGCACTCGTAGTTGATAACACTGGTATTTGGAAAGACGAAGCAGGCCTTGGTCAGCACTTAGAGTCTAAAGGGGCTGCAAAAGTACTATTAACAGCACCGGCTAAAGGCAACATTAAAAACATTGTTTATGGTGTAAATAACCAAGACATTAAGCCTGAAGATAAAATCGTGTGTGCAGCAAGCTGTACCACCAATGCGATTACGCCAACGCTTAAAGCATTAAACGATAAGTTTGGTATTAATAACGGCCACGTAGAAACCGTACACTCTTACACAAACGATCAAAACCTTATTGATAACTACCACAAAGCAGAGCGTCGTGGACGTGCTGCTGCACTTAATATGGTAATTACCGAAACAGGCGCAGCTAAAGCGGTATCTAAAGCGCTTCCTGAGCTTGAAGGTAAGCTAACAGGTAATGCGATTCGTGTGCCTACACCTAATGTGTCGCTTGCTATATTAAACTTAAACCTTAATAGCAGCACGTCTGTTGAAGAGCTAAATGCGTTTTTACGCGAAACAGCACTGCATTCAGAGCTGCGCGACCAAATTGACTACACCGCATCAACCGAAATCGTATCTACCGATTTAGTCGGTAGCCGCTACGCAGGTGTTGTAGACTCGCAAGCAACAATTGTTGAAGGTAACCGCGTTGTTTTATACGTATGGTACGACAATGAATTTGGCTACAGCTGCCAAGTAGTTCGTTGTATGCGTGATATGGCTGAAGTTGCTTTCCCAAGCTTACCTCGCTAATTTAAACGCAATTATACTAAGCCAGCTTTTTTGCTGGCTTTTTAGTCGCGTTATATTTTTAAAGTGCACCCTGTGTGGTAGGCTTTAATTATTGAAATGCTTATTTGATTTCATTCAATAATGCATTTTACTATTTAACCTGCAATCTGCTTGAGATAACTTAATTATCCACAGTACAGGTTTTTAAATAGTGTCAGTTCTGCACTTTTAGGCCGCTCTTTTTTGTAATTTAGTAACCAAAAATAGAGTCAATTTAATCCAAAATATCAACGTGCCTAACAAAGCAGATAAACTTATTCTACCTTAAGGTTTTTTCATGAAAATCAGCAGCAATTTTGATAGTGGTAACATAAAGGTTATCGAAGCCAACGATCCGTTAAATATTCAATTAGAGATAAACAACGATCACCAGTCTGAATTTTACCAGTGGTTTCACTTTCGTCTAGAAACAACGCCTTATCAACTGCATAAGTTAAACATTAATAATTTAGAAAACTCTGCCTACCCAGATGGATGGGAAGGCTACCAAGCTGTTGCCTCATACGACCGTCAAACATGGTTCCGTGTGCCTTCAAATTACGAAAATGGCACGCTTACCTTTGAACTAGAGCCTGAATGCCCCAGTGTATATTTTGCTTACTTTGCGCCATATAGCTACGACCGTCATTTAGATTTATTAGCCTGGGCGCAAAGCGAAGAGCTTTGCCAATTACAAACATTAGGTGAAACACTTGATGGCCGTGATATGAGCGTGCTTAAAATTGGTCAGCCTAGTGAAGATAAAAAAACAATCTGGATCACCGCGCGCCAACACCCAGGCGAAACTATGGCAGAATGGTTTGTAGAAGGGCTATTACACAAACTACTAGATGATGAAGACCCGCATGCCGCTGCTCTTTTATCAAAAGCTGTATTTTATGTAGTACCAAACATGAACCCAGATGGCAGCGTACGTGGTCACCTTCGTACTAACGCAAAAGGCGTTAACTTAAACCGTGAATGGCAAACGCCTAGCATGGAAAATAGCCCAGAAGTGTATTTAGTACTGAATAAAATGCGCGAAACTGGCCTCGATATGCATTTAGATATACACGGTGATGAAGCTATTCCTTATAACTTTGTGGCGGGCAGTGAAGGTATTCCAAGCTACGATGACCGCTTAAAAGACTTAGAAGATAGCTTTAAAGCAGCGCTGCTTACTATAACGCCAGAGTTTCAAGATGAGCACGGTTACGATAAAGACGAGCCGGGCAAAGCTAATTTAACAGTTGGCTCATCTGCAACGGCAGAAGAGTTTAAAGCACTTACTTACACAATTGAGATGCCTTTTAAAGACAATAACGACTTACCAGACCCAGATTACGGCTGGTCAGACCGCCGCTCGTATCAATTTGGTCAAGATACTTTAGCGGCAATCGTAAATGTCGTTGATAAATTAAGATAAATTAGTATAAGGTAAGGGCAACATTAAAATGTTGCCCTTTTTTATTACAAAATTAACAAATAATAAAAGTGCGCAATAGCTTAGTTATCGTATTACCTAGCTCTGAGTAAGTAATAAACAATCAACAGTCTCAAATAAAATAATAAGAGGTATTTAGCGTGGATGCATTCGGACAACTTTTAGATAGCCTAGATGGCATGTTAGGGGGCGCAGTTTGGTTTCCCTACGTGCTGCTAGGAGTCGGTCTATTTTTTACTATTTATTTAAAGTTCCCACAAATTCGTTATTTCAAACATGCGTGTAAAGTAGTTACAGGCAAATTTGATAAAAAAGGCACCGAGGGTGACACAACACATTTTCAAGCACTGGCTACTGCGCTCTCTGGTACGGTAGGTACAGGTAACATTGGTGGGGTAGCCTTGGCTATTTCTATTGGTGGCCCCGCGGCATTATTTTGGATGTGGATGACGGCATTTTTTGGTATGACCACCAAATTTGTAGAAGTTACGCTTTCGCATAAATACCGCGAAAAAACCCAAGATGGCACCATGGCGGGTGGCCCTATGTATTACATGGATAAACGCCTAAACATGAAGTGGCTTGCTATTTTGTTTGCTGTTGCCACTGTAATTAGCTCTTTTGGTACGGGCAGTTTGCCACAAATTAACAACATAGCGCAGGGTATGGAAGCCACATTTGGTTTTGCACCTATGGCAACCGGTGCTGTGTTATCTATTTTACTTGCGTTGGTTATTTTAAGGTGGTATTCGTCGTATTGCTGCTATTACATCACGTGTTGTGCCCATTATGGCCGTGATTTATATCATAGGTGCGTTAGGTGTTATTTTTTATAACATTGAAAACATCGGCCCTTCGTTTGCGTCAATATTTGTTGATGCATTTACAGGCTCTGCTGCAGCCGGTGGCTTTTTAGGTGCCTCTTTTGCGTATGCATTTAACAGAGGAGTTAACCGTGGCTTGTTCTCAAATGAGGCCGGTCAAGGTTCTGCACCCATTGCCCACGCATCGGCAAAAGCTGATGAACCTGTGTCTGAAGGCATGGTGTCAATTTTAGAGCCGTTTATCGATACCATTATTATTTGTACATTAACAGGCTTAGTTATTTTATCGTCGGGTGTGTGGAATGAAAAATTCGAAACACATTTTGAACGATCGTCAATGAGCATTATTAAAGGTGACTACTCAGAAACCAACGAAGCGCAGCGCCAAGAGCTATACAATTACCTAAACGGTAATGATAGCAAGGTAGAGCTATTCAACGGCAACATTGATGTAGTTAATGGCGAGCCAACAAGTAATGGCTTTACCGTATTACATTCACGCTCAATTGGTGAAGACATACGTTTTGGTATTACCGACAAACATAAGTACACAGGTATTGTTGAAGTTAAAAACGGCATGCCAACCGACGACAGCATTAGTTTAATTGGTAAATCGTTAGTGCACTCAGCAGAGCTGACAACCAAAGCGTTTACCCGAGGCTTTTTTGGCGATAGCGGCCAATACATAGTATCGATAGGCTTATTGTTATTCGCGTTTTCTACTGCCATTGCGTGGTCGTACTACGGTGACCGTGCCATGATTTACTTACTTGGTAATCGCTCAGTTATGCCGTATCGCGTATTTTATGTTGCAGCGTTCTTTTGGGCTTCGTTTGCCGATACCACTTTAGTATGGAAATTAGCAGCCGTTGCAATTGTCGTTATGACCTTGCCTAACTTATTTGGCATTATGTTATTGCGCAAAGAAATGAAACAATCCGTAGATGACTACTGGGTTAAATTCAAAAAAGACAACGAGCAATAAAACAAGTACAATAAAAGGCGCCGCAAGGCGCTTTTTTTATGCGTAGTATGGAGAGTAGTATGGCGATTATTCATTGCCCCAAATGTGCAAAATCAATTTCAGATAAACATCAGCAGTGTCCGCATTGCAATAGTAACATTGGCGCGCTTAACTCTGAGCAGGTACAACAGCTTCAGCGCGAACAGCGAATTAAAAAACAGCAAATGTTTATGAACCATTCTTTCTTGGCGCTCATACTATTTTTAGGTGGCTTTTTTTGCTTATACTTTTTACAACCCGCAAAAGAAACCCTGCAATGGTACGCGTATACAGTAGCGATTGGTGTTGGCTGTATTTGGTATTTAGTAAACCGCGTTATTTTAGTGACTCTAAAAAAGAAAAGATGACATGAATATTGACAACCTTGTACAAAATATAACCCCAGAATTATTTGAGCGTTTACAGTACGGTGCTTCAACCGGCAAATGGCCCGATGGCACGCCGCTCTCTGATGAGCAAAAGCAACAAACGGTGCAACTTGTTATGCTTTACCAAGCTAAAATAGCGCAATCAAACGAGCAATTTACCATTGGCGCTAATGGCGAAATGATCCAAAAGACAAAAGCACAACTACAAAAAGAATTTAAATCAGAAAACGAAATAGCTAGGTTTAGTGAACATGATCTTTAAACACCTTTTTACACCTAAGTGGAAACACCCAAAGCAGCAAGTTCGTCTAGACGCAATCGAAAAACTTGATGTAGAGCGCGACGCATCAATTTTAAGCACATTAGCGCTGGAAGATAACTCAGCCGAAATACGCCGCAAAGCATTACAAAAAGTAAATAACTTACCACTGTGGTGGAAAGCCTATAAACAAGATCACGCGCTAAAAGATGTAGCCGAAATACAAATTTCAAACGCAGTGCTAAACAACGAAAGCGCACTGAGCACGCAAATTAAAAGTGAGTATATAGACCGTTTTGCACCGGTTAAAACACTAGAAAAACTCGCCTTTGCAGAGAAAGAACTGCAAGTACGCGTTAAACTTTTAAAGCGCTTAGCTAATCCTAAATTAATTGAAAAAGCGTTTAAAGAGGGCAGCGAAGAGCTTCAAAGCCAACTTGTAGAGCTCGTTATAACGCATCAACTTATTAAACCATTAGTAAAGCACGCTAAAGGCGATGCTAAGCAGCAGCTTGAGCAACACGTTGAAAACGAACGCTTAGCGATTGAAATGCCCGCTCAGGTAGAGAGCGCAACACGCGTTATTTTAGCAAAGCTAAATGCCCTGCGAGATAAAAACGATTACGCCATAGTAAACCCACAAGCCGGCGAATTAATGGTGCAGTGGCAAGCACTTGAACTTAAATGGTTAAGCGAAGAGCATGTTAAAGAGCTAGATAAAAAATACATCAGCATTACCGATAAACTCGATGCGCATATTGCTACGTTAAAAGCTCAGCACGAGCAACAACAGCAGCGTTTAGCCGAGCAACAACGCCAATTATTAGCTCTGGCAACACTTGAGGCATTGAGCGAAGAAATAGAAAACGCGTTGCAATTAGGCTTAGAAACCCCAGAGCAAATTCAGCAAGATTGGTTAGAGGCTAAAGTAGCGCAAGCTAAGCAAACGTTAACCGATGCCCAACACGGCGATAACGCACAAACTAAGCAAGTTATTACAAAGCTTGAAAAACTATTCAATCAGGTGGCTAAACTACCAGAGCTTAGTAGCGCAATTGCACAGTATAAAATTGCTTTTGAACAGCTTAAAGCAATTGAGCCTGCGCAGCAGCTAGCTGATTACGATGATGTTTTAACTTGTTTTAATAACGCATTTAAACAAACTCGTAGCCATTTAAATGTGGTTGATGGGGCATTGCAGCAAAACTTTAAATCGCAATTAAATACGCATAAAAAGCAGTTTTTAGCGCAAATGAGTGAGCTGACAAAACCGCTTGAAAAAAACCAAAGCACAGCCAAACGTAAAGCACGCGATGTAAAACGCCTTATTGAGCAAGGCCGCTTTAATGTTGCTTTTGGTGTATTTAAAGGCTTTGAAGAGTTGTTTGATAAGTTAACACCGCAATTTCAGCAGCCACTCGTAAACTTAAAAGCCGATTTAGAAGCACAACTTGCAGAAGCAAAAGATTGGCAAAAATACGCAGCCGCGCCAAAACGCGAAGCCTTACTTGAAGAAGTGGCAGGTTTAGTCGACCAACCGTGTGACGACCCACAACATCGCGCTGAGCAAGTTAAAGCGTTTCGTAAGCGTTGGAACGAGCTTGGCCGTTTAGATACAGAGCAAGAAAAACAACAAGGTGAGCAGTTTGATAGCAACATAGAGCTGTTGTTTGCACCGTGTCGTAGTTACTTTGCCGAGCAAGAAGTGGCGCGCGAAGCGGCAAAAGCCCAGCGTGAAGTACTGATAAACGATATGCAAGCACTAAGCGAGCAAGACACCGCTATTGAAAGCTTTGATTGGAAGCAGTTTGAAAGCCAATACAACCGTTTAAATAAAGCGTGGCGTAGCGTAGGTAAAGTTGACCCTAAAACATACCGCGTATTAAACGAAAGCTTTAAAACACAGCAGCAGAGCGTACTTGCTATATTAAATGCATACCATAAAGGTAACGCAGCACAAAAAAATGCCTTAGTGGAGCGCGCCTCAGCGCTTTCGCAAAGTGAAGATTTAGCTGCAGCATGCCAAGAGTTAAAGCAATTACAACAGCAATGGCAAAGTATAGGTTTTGCAGGTTTAAAAGCCGAAAATGCGCTGTGGCAAAAGTTTCGCCAGTATAACGATGAAACCTTTAGCAAACGTAGCAGTGAGTTTGAGCAGCAAAAGCTGGCTCAAAACGAAACAGATAAACAAGCTGCAATAGAACTGGCTGAGCTAGAAAGTGCCCTTGAGCAAGTTAATCAAAAAGCCCAATTGCATGACCTAGAAACCAAAGTAAAAGGCTACGCGCAATATAAATCGCTTGCGTCAAAAGTGGCAGCATTATTAAGTGCTATTGACGAAAAGCTAGCTTTACTTACAAGCCAAGCGCAGCATGCGCAATTTGAAGCGCTGATCACTGCACTTGAAAACAACGATGTAGTGCCAAGCCAATTTCAAGCTCCGTTAGCGACGTCGCTTAGTAGTGAACAGCTTATTACAAGAATGGAAATTCTTGCCAATGTAAGCTCGCAAAATGCAGCGCTTAGAATGGCAGAGCAAGTAGCCATGCTTGATGATAAACACCGTGGTGAGCATGCTGATTTAAACTATTATTTAAAGCAGCTATTAGCGCTCAGTAAGGGTTCAGTTGAGCCTGACACACTAGCTAAAATTAAAACTATTTTTACAGCATAATATGTAATTAACTTGTATTAAATACAGGTATTGCATAATAAAAGCCGCTGTTTAAGCGGCTTTTTTATAATTACAACGAGGATAAAGGTTAGCATGAGAATTTTATTACTGTTTTTAACCACACTATTTTTAAGCGCATGTAATTCTACACAAGGCTTGTCTGTTTACTCATTTACCAGCTCAGAAGTAGAAAGTGTGCTAGGTAAACAGTTGCCTAAGTTAAGCGAAAAGGTGAGCTTAATGGGGCTGCCAGTGCAGTTTGATGTAAACGATTTAAGTGTAAATATTGGTCCAGATAACCGTGATGTAGTAGTACTTGGTGCAGACTCAAGTGCAGAAATAAATGCATTTGCATTAAAATACCCAGTACGCTTAAAGCTGCAAATTGAAGGCAGCCCGTTTTACGACAGTGAAAAAAAAGCCGTGTTTTTACGCAATGTTAAACTACTAGATTCGAGTGTGGATGCTGGTGGCTTTAAAGGTAATTTAGCGGCGCTTGATAATGAAGCGATGGAAGTAATTAATGCTTTTTTAGCCCTCAACCCTGTTTATACGTTAAATATGGATGACCCTAAAATGATGCTGCTAAGCAAATTACCCCTTGATATGAAAGTGGTTGAAGGGGCAATTAAATTAGTACCACGCCTTTAATGTACAGCACACTGCTTACGATAGTTTTATTACCCAAACGTTTGGTTAATTAGATCGAGCAAAGTAAAATGTACGTATTAATTAGCCTGTTTCTCAGGCTAATTAGGTTTTTATAATGGCAGCTTCGCGCAGCATACCTACCTCAAGACTCTCTCGATTTGCAAAGCTTGGCTCCTTAGCCGGTGGTGTTGCAACCAACATGCTTATAGATGGCACTAAAAGTGCGCTCTCGGGTAATGGTTGGAATAATAAAGCTTTACTCTTACAACCTAAAAACATAGAAAAACTAGCTGTTCAGCTAGCACACCTTCGTGGTGCTGCCATGAAACTAGGGCAATTACTTTCTATGGATGCTGGCGAGCTATTAAGTCCTGAACTTACTCAATTACTCGCATTGCTTCGCGCTGATGCAAACCCAATGCCGCACAATCAATTAGTTAAGGTATTTAAAAGTGAATGGGGTGAAGACTGGCTTAATCGTTTTTCGCATATTGAACTTAGGCCATTTGCAGCGGCGTCTATTGGCCAAGTGCACTTAGCTTATCAAGAAAATGGTGAAAAACTGGCGGTAAAAATTCAATACCCAGGTATAGCGCAAAGTGTACATAGCGATGTAGACAATGTTATTGCACTATTAAACATTGCGCGGTTAATCCCTAAAGAGCTTGTTATACAGCCACTCATAAATGAGGCTAAAGCGCAGCTACTTGCCGAGGCTGATTATGAACGCGAAGCACACTACCTTAAAAGATACGGTGAGTTGCTAAGCCAGCACGTTAATTTTAAAGTGCCTAAAGTATATGGTGTTCACAACACTAAACGCATTTTGGCAATGGAGTATGTACAAGCAACGCCTATAGAAGCGCTTAGCAATTTACCCCAAGGTGAGCAAAATAACATTGCAGCTAGGCTCATAGATTTATTTTTTAAAGAAATGTTTGAGTTTAAGCTAATTCAAACCGATCCTAACTTTGCTAATTTTCATTATCAGACCCAGAGCAAGCAAATTGTGTTATTTGACTTTGGGGCAACCCGAGAGATCTCGAGTAAATTGAGCAAGGCTTACCTGTCACTATTTATTGCAGGCACTGAAAACAATAGGGCGGGCGTGTTAAGCGCAGCACGTGAAATAGGTTATTTTAAAGATACCCTACTAGATTCTTACAAAAGCCATGTTATTGATTTGTTTTTAATGGCGTGTGAGCCGCTAAGAACCACTGGCGAGTTTGATTTTAAAAACAGCCCCTTAGCAACGAATATTAAAAATGCAGGGCTAGAGCTGAGCGCACAGTCGCAACAATGGCATACACCGCCGGTTGATGCGTTGTTTATTCATCGTAAGCTAGCTGGGCTTTATTTAATTGCGGCAAAGTTAAATGCAAAACTAGATATTAACGCTTTATTTAAGCCTTATATTAAAGGCCACTTTATTTAACTGTTTAGCGCGTCACTTTATGGCATAATAATCGTGATATTTCGCGAGGATGATGCAATGATAAAACAATTTTTAAATGACCCCAAACTTTTACTTAATGCGGTAGGAGAGGGCATTTACGGCTTTGATTTATCGGGCAATGCGGTGTTTGTTAACCCAGCCGCTGAACGTATGACAGGCTGGAAAGCCCAAGAATTGTTGGGCAAAAAAATACACCAGTATCATCATCACAGCCACGCCGACGGCTCTCCTTATCCAGCCGATGAATGCCAAATATATTGCACCATGTTTGATGGCAAACGCCGCGAGGTTAAAAACGAAGTATTTTGGCGTAAAGACGGCACCTCGTTTGCAGTAGAATACACATCAACCCCCGTTTACAGGCAAGGTGAGTTAATTGGTGCGGTCGCGGTATTTCGCGATATATCGGCGCAGCAGCAAACCCAAAACGAACTTAAGCAAGCGCTTGAGCAAGTTAAGCATTTAAGTGAGCAGCTGCAAGATGAAAATAACTACCTAATTGCAGAACTTAACGAAGACTGGCAAGACTCAGGTTTAGTTGGCCAAAGCCATGTTTTTCAAGCTATGTTGGCGCAAATTAAACTCGTTAGCGAAACCGACAGCACAGTATTAATTTTAGGTGAAAATGGAACAGGCAAAGAGCTGGTGGCGCGTAACTTACACCGGTTAAGTAAACGCAGTAATCAAGCTTTTATAAAAGTGAACTGCGCAGCGTTTACGCCAAGCTTGTTAGAGTCTGAATTATTTGGCCACGAGCGCGGTGCGTTTACCGGTGCAAACGAGCGACGTAAAGGCCGCTTTGAACTGGCCGACAAAGGCACACTGTTTTTAGACGAAGTTGCTGAGCTGCCATTAGAAGCGCAAAGTAAATTGCTACGGGTATTACAAGAGCAAGAGTTTGAACGGGTTGGCGGTAGTACTACGCTTAAGGTAAATATTAGAGTATTGGCAGCAACTAATCGCGACTTATGGCAAATGGTGCAAAAAGGCACCTTTCGAATTGATTTATATTACCGCCTTAATGTGTTTCCTATTAAAGTGCCAGCGCTTAAAGAGCGCAAAGAAGACATTCCTTATTTATGTACCAATTTAATTACTCAACTAAATAAACGCTTAGCAAAGCAAATAAAAGGGGTGAGTAAAAAAGCGATTAGCCAACTACAAGCTTATGATTGGCCTGGTAATATTCGCGAGTTACAAAACGTACTAGAGCGCGAAGCTATTTTAACTAAACATACTGTCCTTAAACTGAGTCAGCCATTGCATGGCGATGCAAGCACAGCTGTAAATACATCACTTACGCTTGCAGAGGCGCAAAAACAGCACATAATTGCGGTGCTTGAATTATCACAGTGGCAAATATCTGGCGATAAAGGCGCTGCTTGCAAATTAGGCCTGCCCGAGAGCACTTTACGCTCAAAAATGCGCAAACTAGGAATAAGCAAAAGTACGTGATATATCGCGCTAGTCGTTAAATATCGCGGATCAATTTTTCCGGTAATTTATAAATATATTTAATATCAATTGGTTAGTTAGGCTTTCAGCTTGGTCTGAAAGTTGCAAAAGTAGCATTAATACCGTCACTATTAAGTAGCTACTATGAAGTTTGATATTAAAGAAGAAGATATGATCATCAAGCCCTATAACACACCAGGGCCTATTTATATTCGTGAGCAAAAAGGCTTTTACCAACAAATACGCCGTAACCTTGGTTGGTTACTTATGCTTATGTTTATTGCCATTCCTTGGATTCAATACAAAGGTGAGCAAGCCGTACTACTTGATGTAGCCACGCAAAAGTTTACTATTTTTGGTTTAACCTTACTGCCGCAAGACTTTATGATTTTAGCGCTGCTATTTATGGTAGGCGCGTTTGCTTTGTTTTTTGTCACGAATTGGCTTGGCCGCGTGTGGTGTGGTTATACCTGCCCCCAAACAATCTGGATGTTAATGTTTAGTTGGGTTGAGCAACGTATAGAAGGTACTCGTAATCAGCGTATAAAGTTAGATAAATCGCCATGGAGTGCATTAAAGTGGCGTAAAAAAATAACAAAACATGCTGCGTGGCTTGTTATATCGCTGCTTACTGCAACGTCGTTTATGGCGTATTTTATACCCGCTAAAAGTTTATACCTTGAAATGTTTACCTTACAGTGGTCGGGCATTACCAGCTTTTGGGTGTTTTTATTTGCATTTTGTACTTATGGAAATGCCGGCTTTTTACGCGAAAAAATGTGTAATGTGGCGTGTCCGTATTCTCGCTTTCAATCGGTGATGTTTGATAAAGATACATTGGTAGTGAGCTACGATGCAAAGCGCGGCGAAAACCGAGGCCCTCGTAAACGCAAAGCTGATCCTAAAGCCCTTAATTTAGGCGACTGCGTTGATTGTAATTTATGTGTAGAGGTATGCCCCGCGGGCATAGATATACGTAATGGCTTGCAATACGAGTGTATAAATTGTGGCTTATGTATAGATGCCTGTGACGACACTATGGATAAATTTGGCTATCAAAAAGGGTTAATTAAATACGCCAGCGAAAAACAGCTAGAAGGTAAAAAAACCAATCCATTTAGGCTTAAATTAGTGGGGTATGGTTTATTAACAGGGGTATTACTTATTTCTATGATTGCGTGGGTATTGCAACGTACGCCAATAGAGGCATCGGTACTGCGCGACAGAAACGCTTTATATCGTGTAAATTATGAAGGTTTGGTAGAAAACCCATACACACTCACTATTATCAATAAAACCCAGCAGCCATTGCACTACGGCGTAGCCATTGAAGGCCTACCTGTGGCCACACTTAGTGCGCCAAGCTCTATTTTGGTATTGCCAGGAGTGATGAAAAAAATTCCGGTTACAGTCACCGCCGATGGCTACGACATAGCAACAAAAGTGACCCCAGTTAGCTTTGTGATTACCGCCGTAGAAAACCCTGACATAGCGATTACTAAAACAAGTCAGTTTTATAAAAACTAGCAATGGCTTGGGCTAAAATTAGCTCACGCCATTATTTAATTGCGATGAAATAAAACGTTTTGCAGCATCTAGGTTATCAAATAAACATTGGTTAAAATCTACATCGCGTTTAGCGTTTTGCATTATTCGCTGCATTTGGCTTATAGCAATAGGGGAGGTGAGTACAAATGCACTTATCAAGCAATTAGTGTGCTGCATTTGTGTGCTTATGGCGACCATTTCTTGCTCTGCATCGGGCGTAGCTGCAAGTACACACGATGAGTCGCTTATGTAACCCCATTGCTTACCTTCAAATTCAGCCACAGTATCAAAAAGGGCAGTTTTAAAGTTGGCCAATAGCTCTAGGTCTAAATTTCCGCTAAATTGGGCAATAATGATATTGCCCTCAACGGATAAAGTTACCTCGGCATGCTTATTTTTATACTTCATCGTAGGTTCCTAATTTAAATTAGTTTATAACTTATACCAATTTGCTTAATTAAGTTAGCTATCTTGAGGCTAGAAAACATGTTGATAGCTTGGCAAAAAATTCGCTATTTAGTTGTTCTTGGCAATTGCTCCTGCATTGCTCTACCTTCTGCATCCATGCAGTCGTAAATGAGCATTTTTTAACCTAGGTAGCGACACGTTTAGCCCCGCAAAATGATTAAGTATTATTGCACATGGGTATTAAAAGCCACTAAAGTGACTTTAAATAATCTAACGCGCCGGTAATAACAGCAACTTGCGCTTGAGTACACTGCTCATCTGAGGCAGTTGGGCTATCTGGGTATACTTCGGTTGTAGTTACATAAGGGGCATTGGTAAAGCCCATGCATAAGCCCAATTCGCGAGCGGCGTAATTTATAACGCCAAATTGCTCCTGCGGTACACCAATTAATTGATTGTTTTCGTCACTGGGGGCTATGTGCGTTACCTTTTCAACACTATTTAAAATGGCTTTTTGAAAATCAGGTGCTGGCTTTTTGCTATCAGCCACTAAATAAAAACCATCTGGTATGTTCCAGTTGGTGTTAATTTTACCATCGCGCGCCGCCAAAGCGGGTCTAAATTCACTGTTGTCTGTGTCTGTGGTTTCGTGCAGATCAATATGCGCAACTAACTCAGTGTTAAGCGAGGCTACATATTTCATAATAGCTGCAGATTCTTGGGCAGGGCTGTTATCGTAAAAAGAGCGGTTTGGATCAATAGCTTCTGGGTTCCAGCGGTTTATAGTTTCAAAACCCCACGGGCTAATACAAGGTGCAATAATAAAGTTAAAACGCGTTGTATAAGATGCAACAGCGGTTTGAGCAAATGCCAGCGCACCCATAACGCCACTTGTTTCGTAGCCGTGCACACCGCCAGTAATTAACACGGTAGGGCGATCACTTTGCCAATTTTTACTTTTAAATAAATAAAGTGCAAAGCTAAGTGGCGAATAATTTAATTCGCCGTACTGCTCTACATCTAAAAACTCATTAGGCTGGGTAATTTTACTTACTACGAGCTGGTTATAATCGCGCTTTTTTTGTTGAAGTTGTAACCATGCTGCTTTATCACTGTCGTTCCATGGTTTATTAGGGGTACCAATTGGGTATAAAGTGTTGCTCATTGTGTGCCTTTAACTTGTCGCTTTATAAAGGCGTTAGCTTATCGCTGCAATTACAAGCCTGCAACTAGAAATGCTCGGTTACACCTGCCGTGTTTTCGTACAAGGTGGCGTTTTCACGTTTATGTTTTTCAAATAAATACTCACGTAATGCCTCTTTACCACTTTTGATACTGACAATTTTTGCGGCATAGCCTAAATTAGTTTTACGGACTAAATCTATAAGCAGAGTGACTTTTTTCTTATTGGGTAGTTTAAACGTAATATGTTGCGCGTGGGTAAGGCTATAGCGATGATCGCGCGGCTTTAATAGCACGCCACTGCTTGAGAGCGAAAGCACATAAAAGCGCTCGCTTTGTAAATGCAGGTCTGAATAACGCCAGCTTCTGTCTACACCTTCGGTATCAATTACCTCAGGCGCACTCAGTACGGGGTTTAAGTAGCCGTCATCGTTGAGCTTAAACTCAAGCGGAAACCACAACTGATAATGGCCCACCTCAGCTAACATGGTTAATTTAGCGTGAGACAACAAACCTTTTAGTGTATCTGGCAAAGCCGTTTTTAAGCTAAGCTGCGAGTTATCGTTTGTATTGTCCTTGTTACTGCCTACAACAGACGAAATAAAACTTAACTCTTCCTTAGTTAAATCCATATTATTTCTCGTTTAATAAAAGCTTCACATTAAACTAATACAGTAATTTGTTCAATATTTAAGCTGAGAAATTAAACTAATATAAACACCTGTTTAGAGTAAATACTTAAGACGAGTTGATTGTTTTAGGAGCAGTTTACCGCAGTTTAAACACCCAATGTACACAGCCTTTTGGCTTTTTATAAGGCCTGCTTGTACATGCTTTGGTTAACCACGCAGCCACTTTTAAGGCGGGGCGCGCCTTGGCGTTTAAACTGTGATAAAATTTATTTTTAATTTTAGTTTATTCAAGGTTTTATGGCGCAGTTTATTGCCACTCCAAGCTGGTTAGGACGTTTTTTTACGCGTATTAGCACCGTTACTATTAAGCAAAGTTCACTCGTTATACTTTTTAAAAATAATACCTCACGCGCCTATTTAATTAGCGACTTTACTAATTTTACCCAATTTAAAAAAGGCCTATTTAGCGGGAAAATAACCCTCAACCATAATAAAAAAACGGTAATTAGCTTTTTAAATAAACAGCAGGCTCAAACGCTTAGTGAGCAGCTAAACAGCGAGTTTGCCAATCACCTAGAAGAAAAAGTGAATACAGCAAAAACGCTTGTAAAACGTTATGCAACAAACGAGTATCTTCGCGACTCAAACGTGCCGTTATTAAAATCGGCGGTGTTTTCACTGGCACAGCAGTACGGCGCTTTACCTGTTCTATGGCAGCAGCATTTATCGGCCATTAATATTAAGTTTTTAACTATTTTAAGTAGCTCACCAACAGTAGCGCATGCCACAGAGCAGCTACGTAAAAGTTATGAGCAAAAAACACTAACGGCAAGAGCCGACTTTTATAATGTGGTTGAATCAAACCCGCTTACACGCGAGCAACGCCTTGCTGTTATACGCAATAACGACAAAAATTTAGTGCTAGCGGCCGCAGGCACTGGCAAAACCTCAGTAATGGTTGCAAAGGCACTGGATTTAATTGCTCATGGTGGTGTAAAACCCGAGCAAATATTGATACTTGCTTATAATAAAAATGCAGCAAACGAATTAAATCAACGCTTTAATTTAAGGGCGCAACAAGCAAATTTAAACGTTACGCCGCCTACTATTTTAACCTTTCATGCGCTGGGGCTTAAGTTACTGCAAAGCGCTAATAAAACACGTAGCTTATCGCCTTTTGCAAACGATGCTATGGCGCTTAATAAATGGTTTACACAGTGGCTTAGTAATACCCTAAAAACAGACTCACGTTTTTGTAAAACCTTTGTTGAGAACCTGTATGAACCTACTGATAGCCTCAATACCGAAACTAGAACCGCAACTAAAACCGCAACTAAAACCACAATAAAAGCACAAACCTATCAAACCCTATCGGGGCTAAAAGTAAGCAGTTATCAGCTCTTATTAATTGCCAACTGGCTTTACATGCATGGTATTGAACACACTTACCAAAATGATGACACCGCCGATTTTTACTTGCCACAGCACCAGGTTTACTTGGCGCATTTTGTGACAGATAGGCAAGGTAATTCAGTGCAGCATGCGGCTAACTTGCACAATAGCGAGCATATTAAATATGTACGCGCGCACCATAAAAAACAGGGTCATGCGTTGGTGCAAACATTTCATTATAACTGGCAAGAAGGTCAGCTTGAGCAGCGTTTAAATGCACAACTACAAAAACATAAAGTGAACATTAACCCCTTAGATAACCAGGCAGTGTACGAGCGTTTATCTGCAACAGGGCTGTTAAAGCAAAATATAAATAAATACTTAAACTGCCTAAGCGCAATACGGGGTGAGCAACTGTCTAACTCTCAAATAGCAGCGCGAATAGCTAAAAGTGGCATTATGAATCATAAAAGTTATGCAACATTATTGGTGGCAATGCAGCGTGCATACTACGAAAAATTAAAAGAGCAAGATGCTATTGATTTTGACGACATGATTGCAAGCGCAGCTCAGGCGGTTAAATTGGGGGAGGTAAGTGTACCTTGGCGCCATATTTTAGTTGATGAATTTCAAGACATTTCATGCGCACGCATGGCGTTTTTAAATACGTTAATAAAGAGTGGTCCGCAACCTTGTTTTACTGCGGTTGGCGATGATTGGCAGGCTATTTATCGGTTTTCAGGCGGTAATTTGGCGCTCACCACGCAGTTCAACGATTTAATAGGTAGTCACTCACTCACGTTATTGCAAAAAACATTTAGATATAACAACAGTATTAGTGAGGTGGCGGGGCGCTTTGTAATGCAAAACCCTGAACAATATAAAAAGCATATCACCACACATACGCAAGTAAGCACCCCTCAAGTTGTGTTACTTGACGATTTACACCAAGGTAAAAAGTCAGTAGCACTAAAAGTGCAGCAAACTATAGCCACAATTAACAAAAATAATAGCACGGCCAGTATTGCCGTATTGAGCCGCTATCGGTTTATGCTTAATGAGGTAGAGCAGCACTTAGCAGGTAACAACTTTGCTAACCCACTGCATTTTTGGACACTGCATGGCTCAAAAGGACTCGAAGCCGATTACTGTATTATTATAGGTTTTGAGCAGGGCAAGTTAGGTTTTCCAAGCAATAATCCGGGCAATTTACTTGTTGAGGCATTATTGCCCGCACAAGATACCTTTAATCATTCAGAGGAGCGACGTTTATTGTACGTAGGGATCACGCGCGCTAAGCATAAAAGCTATTTAATTGCTCCGCCATCTGCGTGTTCTGAATTTATTAGCGAGCTAATAACCGATAATTACCCTATTGATATAGCCTCTAATTTGTTTGTAAAACAAAGTAAGCAAAATAAGTAAGGTTAATGATTAAATGTAAGAGTATTGGCTGCGTAAAACGCACATCGCGCTTTTGTAACTAGCAGTCAAACTTGCTTTATACACTAATGCCATGTGTCGCAATCATCGAGACCCACATTTACTATTTAGCCTGCCATTACATGCTGTTAAACTTAACGCCTATTTAGATCATTTTTGAGAGCGTTATGCGTACCCGTGCTTTTTTTACTAAGCGAGTGAGCTTTATATTCGTTTTATTTACTTTATTTTCATTTAAAGGGGCTGCCCAGCAGCAAGAGCAAACCCTTATTTTAGCCGGTAGTACAATTAATAGTTGCAGTGCTAATGCGGCGCAAAGTTGCAATACGCAAAATAACTCAAAGTCACAAAGCGTGTTTAAGGTAACCAATACTAATATTGAGCAAATAAAATTAAATTGGCCGACTAACAATACAAATAACCAAGCAAATGTTTTAAATACCTTACGTGCGCTTAGTAGCAAAAATGCAAACGCAGTCTCTAAAAGTGAGCTGCTTTGGCAATGGCGCGATATAAACAACGAGCAACTTAATAGCCTAACAAAGCAAGAGTTTAACTTTGTGTTTGATATGCTCGAACAACCTTATGCAAACACCACCCCAAAAGCTGAGCCACCAAGCAACGACATATTGCAATTTATAGCGGGCAGCTTAAAGGTTGCTAACCCAACACCCACCTTATTAATTATTAGCGCAGCCCAGCGCGACCCATACGCACAGGTAGAGGCGCTTAAAGCGCTTTTACCAAAAGGTGTAACCAGCCAATGGTTGCCGCTTACAACAGCACTTGCTAAAGCAATTACTAACAATACCTGTAGTGATTTACCGGCGCTGCGTCACTCACAAATGAACCTGTATAATCGCAGTAATGTATACCCTGAGCTCATAAAGGCTGAGCAAACACTTTGTAATAATGGGGTTGAGGCGTTAGTTAACTTAATAAACACCAGTACCGGTGTTTTATTTAGCGACGGCACGGCTAAAAATGCTTTAAAAGCACTGTACGATGAAAATAATACTGCCTACCCTTGGACGAACGCGCTTAAAACTCGCCCTGTTATTGTAGGGCTAGGTGCAGGAAGCAAAATACAAAGTGAAAACGTCTATCTCTCACAGCACCAAAGCGAAGCGGTATTAAAAGAAAAGCTTGCTCCACAGCCTAATGCACTTAACGGGTTAAACACGTTTACCTATGGGCCACTGAGTACCCGCTTTAGTGAGCAAAATCAAACGCTAAACTTAGCCAGTACATTAAATGCCGCAAAGCAAAAAAACGGTGATATTAAGCACGGTTTTGGTATTGATGAAAACACAGCCCTTGTTGTTATTAAATCCAACAAAGGAAATTTAATGACCGTAATAGGGCAAAGTGGCGTTGCGCATTTAAGTACGCAGCAAAAAGCAAGCAGCTATAACTACTCGTACTGGCCTGCTCGCAGTGTAATAGATATTACTAATGCCGGGTTTGAACTTAGCGAGCGCACCATTAGCCAAGCATTAGCGCCTGTTAAAATACCGCCTTTACCGGTGCAGCGTTTTGCCAATATTTTAACCGATTCAAAACTACGCTCGCTTACGCAAGCTATGTGCCTAAGCCAAGAGCAAAGTGCGGTAGGGCAACAAGATGACCTTTTAATAAATTTAACTGCCACAAAAAATACGGATTATTACCGCATTAATACCCAGCCGTATGGTTGCGCATTAAGTAATTTGTCACTGAATGTAGAGCGCTTTTAACCTTAAGCGCTAGTACTAAATATACTTAATAACCCGATACAAAGGTTTATGTTTATTTTAATCGGCTATAAAATAGCGCCCAAGTAATTTATACCTATTCGCTTAATTTAGTGGTTACGTTTTGCAAATAGGCATTAACCAAGCAGATTTTACAAAGAGCAATTTATGAATAACGAGCACGACATAATCGACAACCTAGCAGAGCTAGAGAACTTTTTAGTAATGGTAGAAAACGGCGGCTTAGGCTTAAAAGGTGTATCGGGTGTAGGTATGGCTACAAGCAATAAAGACGGCAGCCATTTTGTTGCAGTATTTGACGACAAACAACAGTTATTACTGGCGCGTGGCATAACAGCCGAGGTATTTGAAAACGGTAAAGATATGGTGCGTAACGGCGTAGGGCGTACACACTAATAAAAACTAAAAAGCGCCGTATGGCGCTTTTAACTGCTTAAAACTAACTCTAAAATATTTAAAGCCTGTCGACTTGTTTTGAACTAATACTGGTCACAATATTATTTTCAAAACGGATCAATACAATATACATCCCACCAATTGAGCCTTTTAGTTTATAAGTAAACTCTTCTGTTTTAACTAATTTGTCGCCATTACCAATATCAACAGCTTCATTAAGCGCATCTTTATAAAGTGGTGCGCCCACTACAGCTACAATGTCAGATTTAGTTTTACCCACACTTAATAGATTTCCGTTTTTAAGTCGAAAACTACCCTGAGCAAACGCAAAGCTTGAAATAAAAAGAGATAAAAGCAGAGGAAACACAATACGTTTTTTCATAAGTCATCCTTAAACACTGAGTATTTAATGCTATGTATACAAGTTAATACAGAAAAATGACAGTGAAAAAGAAATAAAGAGGAGGTTAAATGGTCGGTATGGCAGGATTTGAACCTGCGACCCCTGACACCCCATGATGTGACGCTATAATGAGTTAAGTTATTGTAATTTATGAATTATAAATTCAATCAACTGATTTTATATACAGTTGATTTTGCAAATTTTATCATTTTTACAATTCAATAAAATCAAGCGGTTAGGGCGCTTGTTACAAATCGATTTTTTACGTTATCAGTAAAATTCAATATAAACAACTCATTAGAAAATCTTAATCAAAAGCCTCACTTTCCTTAGTAAGTTAGTTTGCCTTTCCAAACTCGCTCATTAGATTTATGCTGTATAAACAAACAGTATTTTATTTTGGTGTATGTATGTTTGTTATTCCTATTTTTATAGAAGCGGGGATTAGTGGTTTTGAATCACCGGCAACGCAATATAAAGAGCTGGGGTTATCTTTAGACCAGTTACTCATCAAACATCCAGATGCTACTTTTATGGGGGTAGCATCGGGGCAGTCTATGCAGGAGGTAGGGATATTCGATGGTGACTTACAATGGCAGCTTTGTTTGTAAAGTAATTCATAAAGAAAAGCGTTTGCTAATGTCGGCACCAGATGACTACGTACCAGTTTATATATCACCTGAAGATGTATTCTGTTTGGAAGGAGTGGTAACAAGGAGTATTAGGCTACATAAACCGTGTGCTGAGTTTTCAAAATGTCAGTGAAGCCAATATAAATAGATGTTCATATTGGCATCTGTTTAAAGGGGTTTTATTGTTGGTAGCAAATCGTTTTTGGGAATTTTAACTGTAATGAAAATTTATTATTTTCAAATTGATATTTTGTGCGTATTCCATATTTTAAAAGGCTATTTCTTACTTCCGGTAAACCAAAACCTCGATAGAGGGATGGGTCATCCGTAGCTAGATCAATCTTTTCACCTAACCTGTTTTTTGTAAAATATTCTTCCGCACCTTTATCTACATTATTAGTAAAATTAATATTAATATACAGAAGATCTTCTGAAGGCGTTATGGTCAATTTTTTATCTAAACTATGATATTCAACGTTTTGGAATATTTCAGCGAAAGCTGCACAAATAATATTTATATCTGAATTCACATGAGGAATTGTCTTAATAGCAGGATGTATAGATGTTTTTAAGGTGTCAAAGAAGTCTTTAGTAGCGGCTATTGCATTGTATAGGTTTACTGAATGTTTAGAGTCGCTTTTTGGTATACTATTTTCGCTTACTAATTCATTAGCTTGTTCTATCGTTGCTTCACTAATATCTAAATTTAGCTGTGACTTTGCATTTTTCAAAAAGCTTGATGTGTCGTATAAATAAAAAGACTTTAGGTTCGGTAAACTAGAGTAGATCTCATTTAGTAGTTCTAGTCTGGCGTTTAAGTTTTTACCTCGTTTTTTGAGCCACCAATCTTCCTTCACATCCCCAGTAACTAAGACCAGATGTTCAATACCATCAGATTCAGCTTTTTTTATTATTTCTCTCCATAGCAACAAGTCACCATACTTTCTAATGAATTCTAGTTCGCCAACAAAGTAAGAGCCATCTTTTTTAAAATCTAGGTATCCTGGTGGGATTTTTTTTTGATAACGGTCCTCGGCTGTTTCATAAATATCATTAAGCTCATCTTTAGTAAAAGCTTCACCTATTTTTCCTTCAAAAATATTGAGAACAACATCTTTGAATTTATCTTTTTGATGTACATCGGGATGCTTTATTTCTAAGTCGTTAAGTTCATTTATAAATTCTTGTAAAAAAGTCTTACTTTTAGTGATATTTTCATCAGTTATAAATTTATCTGGTTCTATAACTGAGTGCCTCTCGTTAAGTTTGAGTTTTTTTAGTGAGGTTTTTAAATCGGCTATAGCTTCATCAAACTTCATTATAGAATCACCAACTAACTTTTTAACTTCATTAAACCTTCCTTTT
Organism: Pseudoalteromonas atlantica; assembly: GCA_007988745.1. Taxonomy (GTDB): domain Bacteria; phylum Pseudomonadota; class Gammaproteobacteria; order Enterobacterales; family Alteromonadaceae; genus Pseudoalteromonas; species Pseudoalteromonas atlantica. The sequence goes on along the minus strand of BJUT01000049.1, from coordinate 360 downwards.
TGATCACCTATTGTAGAGTGTCTATTATTAAGAAATTCCAATATCACTTGAAAACCAATCCAAACTCGTGGATTAAAATCTTTTGAGTTAAGCACCTTTATTAAGTCTGCACTGGCTGATTCAGGCAGTCTGTACAAATCTAGAAGTACATTCGAGTCGAATACAAATGTGCCCTCTTTCCAGATGACATCAAAATCTATTTCTTCTGAGTCTTGGTGTGTTTTTAGTAAATTATTAAAGGTGTTCATTTCTATCCATGAGAGTTTTTTATGTAACTATTATTCATAGTAAAAATTTTTTAGTTGAAATACTAGGGTCTGTTGTTCTTTGCGGATTAAAATTTGTTCAAACTAGGGGCTA
>BJUT01000048.1 GCA_007988745.1 Pseudoalteromonas atlantica | reverse complement strand
GTAACTTCTCGGTTCAGCGCGCAGGGCTTCTATGTCCTCGGTGGTAAAATGGTTTGGGCTAAAGCTCATAAAGTGATGAGAGATTATCATCACCAAGAATACAATGAAAAAACAGTAGCAATTGCAGGCGCAAGAAAAATTATCTAGTGTAGGCAAATAATGAATTGGACTGAGGGCTTTGCCCCTATCGGTGCATAACAATACTTTCAATGTCAAACACTTAAAGTGAAATTTATAAAGCGGAAAAAAAATGACAGTAAAAAATCTACTAGTAACAGGTGGAGCAGGGTTTATCGGTGCAAATTTTGTTCATTACTGGCTTGCTAACCACCCAAAAGACAAAGTAATAGTGCTTGATGCGCTTACCTATGCAGGTAATAAAGCTAACCTTGATCTAGTAGAGAACAACCCAAATATGACCTTTGTACACGGTGATATTTGCGATACAGCATTAGTAGAAAGTCTAATTGATATGTATCAACTAAACACCATTGTACATTTTGCTGCCGAGTCGCATGTAGATCGCTCTATAACTGGGCCGGACGCATTCATAGAAACAAACATACTTGGTACATATAGCTTATTAAAGGCAGCTAAAAAAAAGTGGATAGACGAGCCGAAAGAGGCTGGTTATGAGCCTTCGGTACATCGCTTTCATCATGTAAGCACTGACGAAGTCTACGGCACGTTAAGCGCTACCGATCCAGCTTTTACTGAGGAAACAGCCTACGCACCAAATTCACCATATTCAGCATCTAAAGCGGCGAGTGACCATTTAGTGCGCGCGTACCACCATACTTATGGCCTTGAGGTAACAACATCAAACTGCTCTAACAACTATGGGCCGTACCATTTTCCCGAAAAGTTAATTCCTTTAATCGTAACCAATATTTTAAATGATAAACCGCTGCCGGTATATGGTGATGGCAAGCAAATTCGTGACTGGTTATACGTAGAAGACCACGCCCGTGGTATAGAGCTGGTACTACAAAAGGGGCGTATTGGCGAAAACTATAACATTGGTGGCAATAACGAATGGGCCAATATAGATATAGTTAAACTAGTGTGTAAAGTAATGGGTGAAAAGTTTGCTACAAACCCAGCGCTTGCAAAGCGTTTTCCGAACGCTAAATCGGCTATAGCAAATAACGTCGAGCAGCTCATTACCTACGTAGAGGACCGCGCTGGGCACGACCGTCGTTACGCTATTGATGCAACAAAAACCAATAACGAGCTAGGTTATGTACCGGCAGAGAGTTTTGAAACCGGTTTTGCTAAAACACTAGATTGGTATTTAGATAACGAAACGTGGTGGGAAGTACTTTTATAAAATGTACCAAGTCGTTTTTACTAATAAAGAGCTATCTGCATGACAGTTTATCATTTAGAAAACCCCATAATTAATAACGATTGGGGTTGCCCTAAAACCATGGTCGAATTGTATGGGTATCAAAACCCTGACAACCGACCATTAGCAGAACTCTGGATGGGAGCACACCCTAAAGCGGTGTCGTTTGTCAATTTAAATAACAAACAGCAAATGCCGTTAAGCGAGTTAATTGCAAACGAACCGGTGGCCGTGCTAGGTCCAAAGTGTGCTAACAAGTTTACTAACGAACTGTCTTTTTTATTTAAGGTGTTATCGGCCGATTCGCCGTTGTCTATTCAAAGTCATCCAAATAAAGCACAGGCAATAGCTGGATGGGAAAAAGAAAACATAAAGAAAATCCCCTTGTCGGCACCGCACCGAAACTACAAAGACAAAAACCATAAGCCAGAGCTTGTTTATGCGATAACCGAATTTCATGCTTTAAATGGTTTTCGCCAATATAGCCAAATAATTGAACTATTTGATTTAATTAAAGGACCTAAGTTAGGTTTGCTAATTAATAAATTAGCTGATTCGTTAAACTCTGATGGTTTAAAAAATTTTTATGAAGCGCTGATGACCCACCCAGAGCCAGGTGAATTGGTGTATGAAGCTATACATAATATTGAGATACGCTTTAATAAGAATGAAGATTCTAAAGAATTTCAAAGACTTTGGCAGTTAGCTATTGAGCTAAATACAGAATATCCAGGGGATATTGGTGTGTTAAGCCCGTTTTTAATTAACCACATAATATTGCAGCCTGGTGAAGCAATGTATTTGAGTGCAGGAACGTTACATGCTTACTTAAAAGGTACTTCACTTGAAATAATGGCTAACTCTGATAACGTTTTACGCGGTGGTTTAACACATAAGCATATTGATATTAATGAGCTATTGCATACCACAGTGTTTAAACCAATAGACCATAACAACTTAAAAATAGCATGCACGTCTTTAAATGAATACGAGCAATGCTTTTGCACCGATGTAGAGGATTTTCAGTTGAGTATTGTTTCTTTGGAAAATAATTCTTCTAAGCTGTCCTGCAAAGTCCATTCTGCTGAGATTTTATTTGTTATAGAAGGTGAGGTCGCTGTTATTGCGGGCAATAATAAAAGTTTAACTTTAAAGGCAGGTCAAAGTTGTTTTGTATCAGCACAGAGTAAAGCTTATCACTTAAAAGGTAAGGGGCAAGTTGCAAGAGCAAGTACACCCAATTAAACATATATTAAAAAGAATTTTTATGAAATTGAAAGGATAAAGCAATGATCTTACCTGTAATTATGTCAGGTGGAAATGGTTCACGGTTATGGCCATTATCACGTAAACAGCATCCTAAACAGTTTTTGTCATTAATTGGTGAAAGCACGATGTTACAAGAAACCATTTTACGCTTAAAAGGGCTAGAAACACTTGCTCCGTCAATTATATGTAATAAAGGCCACCGTTTTGTAGTTGCAGAGCAACTAAACGAAATTGATGCACTTGGCGGTGATATTTTATTAGAACCACAAGGCCGAAATACAGCCCCTGCGGTTGCTTTAGCGGCTATAAAAGCCATTGAAAAAGGTTCTGATCCGTTACTGCTTGTGTTAGCAGCTGATCATGTTATTACCGATATTAACGCGTTTCATGAAGCAATAAAGCAAGCCCAAGCATGCGCAGAAACCGGTCGGCTAGTGACCTTTGGTATAGTGCCAGATAAGCCAGAAACCGGTTACGGTTATATACGCAGTGGTAAAAAAATTAAAGGTAGCGATTGCCTAACCGTTGAAGAGTTTGTAGAAAAACCAAATTTAAAAACAGCAACAAGTTATGTTGAGTCGGGCGAATATTTTTGGAACAGTGGTATGTTCTTATTTAAGGCCAGCACCTACATTCAAGAGCTTGAAAAACACCAGCCAGAAATACTTACGGCATGTAAAGCCGCAATACAAAATGCAGTAAACGACTCTGAGTTTGTGCGCGTTGATGCTGAAACATTTTTAACCTGCCCAGACGACTCAATCGATTACGCTATCATGGAGCAAACAGAGCATGCCGCAATGGTGCCGCTGGATGCCGGTTGGAGCGATGTAGGCTCGTGGTCATCAATTTGGGAAGTAAAAGAAAAAGACGAAAACCAAAATGTAAAACGCGGTGATATCAAAAGCATAGATACCAAAAATTGCCTAGTAGACGCTCGAGATAAGCTAGTTGCTACCGTGGGGGTTAGTGACTTAGTGATTGTGGAAACTAGCGATGCCGTATTGATAGCTGATAAATCACGTGTGCAAGACGTTAAAAAAGTAGTTGAGCAACTAAATCGTGACGAACGCCTGGAATCGGTACAGCACCGTACAGTCTATCGCCCTTGGGGGCACATAAACTTACTACAACGCGGCGAGCGTTATAAATCAAAGCAAGTCACTATTAAGCCCCATGCACGTTTATCGCTGCAAATGCATTACCATCGTGCAGAGCATTGGATTGTAGTATCGGGTACGGCAAAAGTGCGCTGCGACGATAAAGAATCGCTAATAACCGAAAATCAATCAACGTATATTCCTATTGGTGCAGTGCATTCAATAGAAAACCCAGGCAGTATCCCACTAGTAATGATAGAAGTACAAACGGGCTCGTATATCGCCAAAGATGATATAGTACGCTTAGAAGATTTGTATGGGTTTGATAAAGATTGATACGCGTTAGTGAGATATAAATTTTGCATAATAGCACCTGTAATAGTAGGTGAGTAAGGCTTTAGTAAATTTAAGCTTTATGCAAATAAAATATGTTTACAGATATTTATAACTCGTTTTATAAATAAAAAATATATTCCATTTATTTAAAAGAGAAACTACATGAAAACAGCAATTGTTACAGGGATCACCGGTCAAGATGGCGCTTACTTAGCGGAGCTATTACTTGAAAAAGGCTACAAGGTTTACGGTACATACCGTCGTACAAGCTCTGTTAACTTTTGGCGAATAGCTGAGCTAGGTATCGAAAACCACGAAAACTTAGAGCTAGTAGAGTACGACCTTACCGATTTATCATCGTCTATAAGACTATTGCAAACAACCAATGCAACTGAGGTATATAACCTTGCAGCCCAAAGTTTTGTAGGGGTTTCGTTTGAACAGCCTGTTACAACGGCAGAAATTACTGGGCTTGGTCCAGTAAATCTTCTTGAGGCTATAAGAATTGTTAACCCTAAAATTAGATTTTATCAGGCTTCTACGTCAGAAATGTTTGGTAAAGTGCAAGCAATTCCTCAAGTAGAAACAACGCCATTTTACCCAAGGAGCCCTTACGGTGTCGCTAAGCTGTACGCTCACTGGATGGTAATTAACTACCGTGAGTCTTACGATATATTTGCAACAAGCGGTATTTTATTTAACCACGAATCACCTTTGCGTGGGCAAGAATTCGTAACGCGTAAAATTACTGATTCAGTAGCTAAAATTAAACTTGGTAAATTAGATGTACTAGAGCTTGGCAACCTAGATGCTAAACGTGATTGGGGTTATGCAAAAGACTACGTTGAAGGTATGTGGCGTATGCTGCAAGCTGATAAACCAGATACCTACGTACTTGGCACAAACAGAACTGAAACCGTTCGTGATTTTGTTACTATGTCGTTTAAAGCTGTGGGCATTTCGTTAGAATGGTCAGGCAGCGAAGAAAACGAAGTGGCAAAAAATGCTGAAACAGGTGCAATTGTAGTTAAAATTAACCCTAAATTTTACCGCCCAGCAGAAGTAGAACTACTGATTGGTAACCCAGAAAAAGCACAAAAAGAGCTAGGCTGGACGCCTAAAACAACACTTGAAGAACTGTGTTCTATGATGGTTGAGGCAGACTTACGGAGAAATAAAATTGGATTCTCATTTTAATAATAGAGTTCTGATCACTGGTATAGGCGGCTTTACAGGCCGCCACTTAAAAAAGCATTTAGAAAAACAAGGTATGGAGGTATACGGCACCACGTATACCTCATCTTCTATGGAAGATACATTCCCTGTAAATTTAACTGATGCAGCCAGTGTGCTTGATATAATTAACAAAGTAGAGCCTAGCTATATTGTTCATTTAGCAGCTATTTCGTTTGTTGGGCACGGTGATGCAGCAGAGTTTTACCGCGTTAATGTAGTGGGTACAGAGAATCTGCTGCAAAGTGTAATAAAGTCAAAAGCTAATGTTAAAAAAGTTATTGTAGCCAGTAGCGCTAATATTTACGGTAACACCGATGTTGATTTAATTTCGGAAAGTTTTCCGCCAGAGCCTGTCAATCATTATGCATGCAGTAAAATGGCCATGGAAAAAATAGTGGCTAATTATTACACTAAATTGCCAATAATAATTACTCGCCCGTTTAATTACACCGGGGTGGGGCAAGCTGAGCATTTTTTGGTGCCTAAAATAGTTTCACACTTTAAGCAGCAAAAAAGCGAAATAGAATTAGGTAATTTAGATGTTTACCGAGACTTCTCTTCTGTTGACTTTGTAGTGAATGCTTACGCTAAATTATTACAATCAGATGTTAAAAGTGAAGTATTTAATATTTGTAGTGGTAATAGCTACTCATTAAAACAAATAATCGAAAGCTTAGAAGCACAAGCAGGTTACAAAATTAATGTTTCTGTTAACCCCGCTTTTGTGCGCGCCGATGAAGTGAAAAAAATTACAGGTGACAACAACAAGCTATTAAATTTATTCCCTGAACTAAAAGTGATTAGGTTAGAAGAGGTATTAGAAAGTATGCTACTCGTTTCTGAATAGCGTTTACCAATAAAAACCTTTGATATTGATAAATTTGCTCTTAATAGAGCTGTAATTAATAGGGATGTTGCATTTGAATAGGGGGTATAAAATGAAAAAAAAATTTAAAATTGCTTATGTGCATATGGGCTCTGATAAAACGGGGTCTACAACACTTCAGTCATTTATGGACAAGAATAGGGGTCTACACGAATCTGTTTATGGCATTTGTTATGCCCCTGAAATATGGCACGCAAGATTTGCTTCTTTCTTTAGCGGGTCTGATAGAAATTTCATTCATAATGTTGAGTCAGAGCTGGTTGATGAAAAGGAGATTATCCCCTTAGATAGAGAGTATATGTGTTCTCTTGAAAATTACATTATGGAAATAGACAAATCAAACGTAATGGTTTTTTCCTATGAAGGCTTCCATTGCTTAACTGTCAATGGTTTATTTAAATTAAAAAATTATCTACTTCAGTTGGCTGATCAAGTGAAGCTGATATATTACGTCAGATCACCCTGCTCTTACGCTATTAGCGGTATGAGTCAATATATTCGTTCAGGTAGGGCAGTCAACGATCACCCCCCAGTTCAACCATATAAAAACTACTTAAGTAAATTTCAAGAAGTATTTAGTAAAGATGAAATTGTATTAAAGAAATTCTCAAGAAATGATCTTTACATGAATGACATAGTCCCCGACTTTTTGAAAATCCTGAATGAAAGTTATAATTATAGTAACTATCTCAGTAATAAAAAAACGGAGAATGGAAGTTTATCTGGTTTAGCTTGTTTTGTTGGTAATAGGGTAATTAAAAAGTATTTTTCTTCAGACCCACGTAAAGATCATAGCCCCTTTGAATTAGGGCGTCGGTTACTTCCTCATTTACTTAATATAAAGGGGGATAAATTAAAATTAACTCCTGTGCAATTTAATAATGTGTTAACTAACAGCCAAGAAAGCACTGACTATATTAAAAATGAATTTGCTTTAGATCTTAATGAAGACCAGATTAAGTTTATTTATAGTGCTGAAGAGTTGTCAGAAATAAATTCAAATATTTTCCAGAGTAAAGTCGATAGTATGGCAAGTCGTATTTTAAAGTTCATTACGATGGCTGAAGGAAATATAAAAGAAAAGGTGCACTTAAATATTGATTCTGTATCTTTTAATGATATTAAAAACAACCAAGATATTGACTTTCTAAGGGATGAAGCTGTTGCATTTGAAAACTCTGATTTAAATAAGGCATATAAATTAATGCAATTAGCTTATAAAGCTAGGCCGGAAGGTCCCTTTATTAAAGCTAAATTCATGGAGTATCGGGCTAGGTTATCTAAAGGTTAGTTTATGTTAAATAGCTTAATAAAAGTTGTTTTTAAATGATATTTTTAAATATCTTTTTTAATTTTTTGCACACAGTATTAATCAAAATTGGAAAGTAATATGAAAATTTGGGTAGATGGGCAGTCTCTTCAAACAGCGAGTAATGTTCGTGGTATAGGCAGGTACGTGACTGACTTTTTGCAAGCATTATCTACTAAAAATGTAGAAATTACAGTGTCATTGAATGGTTCCTTACAGCAGGAAGTTATCGCAACTCGTAACTATTTGCAAAAAAACATCCCCAACATCACGATTAAAGTGTGGTATGGGGCTACCCATAACTCAGAAAATATTGCTGCTTTTACTTTAGAGCGAATGCTTGATGAGAAAATGTTAGCTGCTCACATCAATGAGATAAAACCTGATATTGCCCTATCAGCAAGCCCTTTTGAAGGTATTTCTGACAGAACAACCCCTTTTATTAAAGTTAAAAGCTTAGAAGGGATTAAAACGGCCTGTATATTTTACGATGCTATACCTTATCGCTATGAAGATATTTACTTGCAGGATTTAAACACTAATAAAGCTTATTTTCGCAGGTTCGAGGAGATAGCTAATTTTGATACCGTGTTGTGTATATCTGACTTTACTCAAGATGAATACCTAGATATTTTTAATAAAACTAATAGTGCGGCTATATCCGCTGGTATTTCTGATGAATTTAGTCAGTTAGTGAATGAGTGGCAGTATGATAATACGTCTATTGGTGCGAAGCTAGGACGCTATGTAGTGTATGTAGGAGGGTTGGATTGGCGTAAAAATGTATCTTGCTTAGTAGAAGCTATGGCAAATTTACCCGAGTGCCAATCTGGTGAACTAAAACTTGTGCTAGTAGGTGAGTTTGGAAATGAGCATTTACTTCCGCTGAAAAATATATTTGATGAATTTGATATCCCCCAAGAGTGTTTGCTATCAACAGGCTACATTGAAGATAATGAGTTAGTTGATATATATAAAAATGCGCTAGTTGCTGTACAGCCTTCGCGTATGGAAGGGTTTGGCTTGGGAGCGCTAGAAGCTATGGCATGCGGAACGCCGTTTATATCTGCTTTTGGCGGAGCCGTAGCTGAAGTGGTGCAAAATAAAGAGCAACTATTTGACCCTGATAAACCTGCAAGCTTGTCTGCTTTATTACAAAAACTACTGACAGACGAGTCATTTAAAAATAAAATTGTTAAGCACGGTCATCGCCGACAAAAAGAGTTTTCTTGGGATAAAACAGCCGCTATCGCGATGCATGAATTTGAAGCGTTGGTTAAAAATAATGTAAATGCTAACAATAAACTTAGTAATCAGCTAACTAAAGTTGAAGATGCTCCGCGCTTAATAATGGATGTTACATCGACTGCTCAAAGCCCTATTTTATCGGGTATTCAGCGCGTTATGCATAATGTCTCTAATGAGTTATTAGCTCAAAATACAAACTCTAATACAGAGGTTGTATTAAGTTATAGCCAAAATACTAAAGATTGGTATCAATTAACCAACTTAAATAAAGAGTCTGTTAAATTAAGCCCTTTTAATCGACTTCAATATAATCAAAATGATTCCTATTTGTTACTGGATAGTTCTTGGACATTTTTAGAAGGGCAGCGGCAACGACTAGCTGAAGCATTAGTTATGGGGCAGGAGGTTGTCAATGGCGTTTATGATATTGGCCCTTTAACTATGTCTGCTATGACATCAGAAGGTATGCCTCCGGTATTTCGCTCTTGGGTTGAGTTTATTCTTGGCTATTCGACCGGTATTGTGTGTATATCAAAAGCAGTTGCCGATGAAATGTATCAACTCATTAAAGACATAAAGCTACCTCGCCCAATGAAAATTGGTTACTTTAGGCTTGGCGCTGATTTTGCCGATGTAAAACCCGATGCATCTGAACTTGGGTTTACTAAAACACGCCCCACCTTTTTAATGGTCGGCACGATAGAGCCTCGTAAAGGGCAATACTATGGCTTAAAAGCCTTTGAACAACTGTGGGATCGTGGCGTTGATGTAGATTTAATTATAGTCGGTAAAGTGGGGTGGGACACTAAAATGCTCCAAACCACCCTCGAGAATCATCCTGAAAGAAATAAGCGACTATTTTGGTTGAATGGCTTGTCTGATGCGGGGTTAGCTGCTGCCTATGAAGAGGCAGATGCACTAATAATGACCTCTTATTTGGAAGGGTTTGGCTTACCAGTAGTAGAAGCTGGGCTGCACAATACTCCCGTAATACTTTCTGATTTGCCTGTGTTTCACGAAGTGGGCGAAGGCGCACCCAAAGCAAGTTATTTCACACCAGGGTCGGTAAGCTGCTTAGCGCAAGCGGTTGAACGCTTTATTGACGAGGAACTAAGTACGGATTATAAAAATGTGCCGGTAAACTGGCCTACGTGGAGTGAAAGTGCGCATGAATTAAAAGACGTGGTACTGAACAATAACTGGTACAAGCATTATGAGCCTGAGCAGGTTTTACCTAATGTTAAGCTTAACGACATTGGCCAAGTAACAATTGATAAAGAGCTTACTGAAAACGAAACTCAACATACGTTAACCGTTATTGAAGGGCCGTTTTTGTCTGACGATGGAAGCCATTTACGTATTGCTGTGGCGGTTAAAAACGAAAGCGATTTGTTGTGGTCTAGCAATATTGGCGTACCAAGTGGCCGTGGGGTTAACCTAAGTTACCACTTATATGATAGAGAAGGTAATAGCATATACTTTGATAACCCGCGTACACAAATACCGTTTGTATTGCCGCCAGGTCAAGAAATTATTATGCCGATTAGAATTGACTCTGATTACTTAACCAAGGGCGCTTATATTGTGGGTCTTGAGCTGGTCCAAGAGGGGGTAAGGTGGTTTGGCAATGAAGTGAAAATTGATTTACTAAAGCCTGCAGTACAATCTACGCCCCCAAAATTAGTTGTCGATGAAAACTTTTTTAATGTAAAGAGTCCTGAACTTTTATTTTTCAGGGGGCCATTTAGCAATAACAACGAACCAGGCAAATACTTTATATTTTCTGTTTTAAATTGCGATAATGAGACCTTACACTACGCCGATAATAAGGACAGCAACTTTACCTATTCATTCATAGATGGGGAAGGTGTTGAGCAGCATAAAGGTATTTGGGCGGTTAATAATTTTGACGAAATAGAAGGCTATAACTTTGGTTACCTTTCTTTATTTGTAAGCGAAAAAACACTTGAAGATAGTGAGTCGATACTTATTACGTATAATAATGTTATATGGACATTTAATATCGCTGAGCAAACAGTCGATAAGATGATTACAAAAGATCACGAAATTAACTATGACTATAAATGGTTAAACGACTTTAATGAAGAAACTTCGAAGAATGAAGATGTTATGGTGTCGTTTGATGCTGATTCTAATATTTCATTACGTGGTTTTAACCAGCTTGAGGGCACCCATGTTTGGATGAGTGACATCGCAGGTGAAGTTGATTTAACGACCGAGTTACCAAAGCGAGCTTTTGTTAAAAAAATCCGAGTGGTGTGTTCACCTTATCATGAGTTAGCAGAGCCAATTGAGTTGAGCCTTTTAATAGGTGATAAAGTTGTAAGTAAAAAACAGCTATCGCATGATTTTATGGAATACATTTACGAACTTGATATCGACGATAATAAGTTTTTAATAAAAAACGACTTTAGGGTTAAGTTCGTAACCACGCAAACAGTTAAAGAAAGTGGTGGCCAGCGAAATTTATCTATATGTTTTGCAAAGTTATCGTTAAATGTTTTAACGGTTTAATTATTCATTTTTCTATTGATAAGGATCGAGTTTCTCGATCCTTTTTATATATATGAAACTCATTTTTGTAAGGTTTAATAGTGTTTAATTCGAAAGACGTTATTTTAAAAAGTGGCATTTCTTTTGGCACTAGCGGTGCCCGTGGCCTAGTTACTGATTTTACACCAGAGGTTTGTGCTGCTTTTACAAGCGCCTTTGTTAATTGTTTAAAGCAGCAGTTTAGCTTTGATACTTTAGCACTTGCTATTGATAATCGCCCCAGTAGCTATGCAATGGCGCAAGCCTGTGCAGAGGCTCTGCGCCAGCTAAATATCGAAGTGATTTATTATGGTGTTATACCCACGCCGGCGTTAGCTGCCGCAGCTATGGCTAAAAACATTCCTTGTATTATGGTTACGGGCAGCCATATTCCATTTGATAGAAACGGGTTAAAATTTTACCGCCCCGACGGCGAAATAGGTAAGCATGATGAACAGCTTATTTTAAGCTCTAATGCTACTTTTGAAGCTATTTCAAACCTCGATGATCTAATTGTAAATGAGGATGCCGCTAAAAACTATATCACACGATATACATCTTTGTTTGATCATAAAATACTCTTAGGCAAGCACATAGGAATATACGAGCATTCAAGTGCAGGTAGAGATTTATATGCTGATATTTTTACTTCGCTTGGTGCTGAAGTAACTAGGCTTGAACGTTCAGACATATTCGTGCCTATAGATACTGAGGCAGTAAGTGAAGAAGACAGTTTAAAAGCACGCAATTGGGCTAACGAATATAACTTCGACTTTATCTTTTCGACCGATGGTGATGGTGATAGACCGTTAGTGGCTGATGAGAATGGCGATTGGTTACGCGGGGATATTTTAGGTTTGCTGTGTGCTCAATTACTCAATATTGAGGCCTTGGCTGTTCCGGTTAGTTGTAATACCGCGATTGAAAAGTCAAACTACTTTAAACAAGTGACACGCACAAAAATAGGCTCGCCTTATGTTATCGCTGAGTTTGAGCACCTGAATGGCCAATATGACAGCGTCGCGGGTTTTGAAGCAAATGGAGGCTTTTTATTAGGCTCCGATATTGTATTTAATGGAGCCCCTCTATCAGCCTTGCCTACACGTGATGCGATTCTCCCTGCAATAATTTTGCTTACAGGGGCTAAAAATACGACTATTTCGAGCATGGTAGCTAATTTGCCGGCACGCTTTACAGCAAGCGATAGAATTAAAGAGTTTCCTACACAGCGTAGCCAATCAATTATAGAAACAAATAAAACAAGCCCTGATGCTCTATTAAATAAGTTAGCGCTGGGGCATTTAATCGTTAAAAGCATTGATTGCACCGATGGGCTTCGCCTTACGTTGACAAATAACGATATAATTCATTTACGCCCATCGGGTAATGCGCCAGAGCTTCGTTGCTACGCTGAATCAAATACAGAGCAAGTGGCACGTGCATATGTTGAGCAAGTGCTTGAAAAAATACAATTAGTTTAATTTTAATTAAGCACTTATAGCGAATAGAATTGGGATAACTGGGTATGTCAGAAGATAAAAATTCAGAAAGCGGTATTGATAATAGTAATTTGATTGGCTCAATAGACACTATTGAAGCTGGTATGGTTTATGGCTGGGCATTTAATAAAGAATTAGATGCGCCGGTGGCTGTGAAAGTTATTGCTGAAGATCGCGTTCTTGGTACCGGTATCGCGAATGAGTTTAGAGAAGACTTAGCGAATGCACATATTGGTAATGGGGCTCATGGCTTTAAGATTGATTTAGTAGAGCTTCCGGTTAATGATGGTCGTGAAGTTACTTATACACTTGTAGAAGCTGATACGTATGCACCTATAGGGAATGCATTATTTAAACGAAAGCAATTAGAGCAGGTATGGAACGTTAAAGTAATTGGGGTACAACATGGTCATGTTGCATTGCATGTAGGTAGCGACAAGCCTATAGGCAATAAAACCTTTTTACTTTTTTATAATAATCAACAAGTTTCAACAAAAGCTATTAGTAGTGATAAAACAACTTTAGAGGTAAACTTACCTTTGCCGCACTTGCTAAGTGATGGTAACTCTCACTTGATTAGTATTGGTATAGTCGGTTGCCCGTATATTGTCGCATCGGGGATTATAGACACACTAGCAATAAAAACACCGTGGCAATATTTAAAAGAAAGTGCGAGTAAGCCGGGGTTTTTATCCTTATCGAGTCAATCTGACAAGCGTTATGAATCTCTTGCGTTTCACTTGCAAGACCTAACCGAAAGTAACTCGTATTTTAATTTAAACGATTTAAATACAGTGCATAAGCTTTTAACCGAAGGGTATGAAAAAAGAAGCGTGTTCCCAACCTTCAATCTACCTAAGTTTAATAATCCTAAAGTATCAATAATTATACCAGCATATAATCAGTTTGCTTTAACTTACCACTGTATTGCATCGATAGCTCTCGCTTATAATAAAACCTCTTATGAGGTGATTTTAGCTGATGACTGCTCTACAGACAAAACGGCTGATGCAGGTAATATTATTGGTAATTTAGTGGTGTCTCGGCATACGGAAAATTTGCGCTTCTTACGCAATTGTAATGAAGCTTCAAAAATGGCTAAAGGTGAGTTTATAGTATTTTTAAATAACGATACTGAAGTTACCTCATTTTGGTTAGATGAGCTTGTAAATAAGCATAACAGTGATCCCCAAATAGGTATGACGGGCTCTAAATTGTTAAATTTAGATGGCTCAATCCAAGAGGCTGGCGGTATAGTTTGGAATAATGGTGTGCCATGGAATGTAGGGCGTAATTCAAACCCTTTAACACCTGAATATAATTACGCGCGTGAGGTAGATTATCTTACGGGTGCCTCTATGTGTATTCGCCGCTCTGTTTGGGAAGAGGTTGGGGCGTTTAGTGAGGAATTGGTACCATGCTATTATGAAGATACCGATCTAGCATTTAAAGTTAGGGATGCTGGTTACAAAACGGTTTACGTGCCACACTCTGAGGTTGTGCACTTTGAAGGCCAAAGTCATGGCACAGATGTAACTAAAGGATTAAAACGCTACCAAATAGTGAACGAAAGCACATTTCGTGAAAAGTGGTTTAAAACATTTAAATACAATGGAAAAATGAGCGTAGATAATTTACGTTTTGAAAAAGACCGCAATATTGAGCAGCGCATTCTTGTTATTGATTATGCTTCTCCTATGCCAAATAAAGACGCTGGTAGTTATGCAGCTATTCAAGAAATCAAGTTAATTCAGTCGTTAGGGTTTAAGGTAACTTTTGTACCAGCTAATTTAGCCCATTTTGGAAAGTATACTGTTGATCTTCAGCGTATGGGAGTAGAAGTCCTTTATGCTCCTTTTTATCATAGTGTAAATCACGTTCTAGAAACGCGTCTTGATGAGTTTAGTGCTGTCTACATTACACGTTATCATATTGCAAAAGATTATGTCGATTACATTCATAATAACTCTGACGCTAAAGTTATATTCAACAATGCTGACCTTCACTTTTTAAGGGAGCTTCGCGCTGCGCTTAAGCCGGGTGCAGCACCAGAACTACTCGAAGTAGCTAAAACTACACGTACAGATGAGCTTGCTGTTTGTGATAAGGTAGATGCAATTTTATGTTATAACGCTACAGAACACGCAGTAATAACTAGTCATATATTAGAAGCTGAAAAATTACATATTACACCTTGGGTTTTAGAGCAAAAAGATCCCGCGCCCGATTTTAAATCTAGAGACGGGATAGCTTTTTTAGGTGGTTTTAATCATACCCCAAATATTGAAGCAGTTGAGTATTTAGCAAATGAAATAATGCCGCTATTGTTTGAGCAGCGCCCAGATATAACTTTGTATGTTTATGGCAGTAATATTCCTAAAAAGTTTGAAGAGTATAATACTGATAATATAAAAATATCAGGGTTTGCTGAAACACTTGATGGTGTTTACCATGACCACCGAATCTTTGTAGCACCATTATTATCTGGAGCAGGTATTAAAGGGAAAGTACTCGAAGCTATGGCTTATGGTACACCAACAGTGCTCACTGAAGTAGCGGCTGAAGGAACTGGCTTATCCCATGAAATAAGTACACTTATAGCTCAAGAGCCTCAAGAGTGGGTAGATGCAATAATAAAACTCTATGATGATAAAAAATTATGGGCTAAGTTTGCTGAGAATGAGCAAACTATTGTTAGAACGAAATACTCTTTTGAGCATGGTCATAAGGCGTTTAAAAAGATTTTTGCAAGCGTTGGCGTATATTCAAGTAATTAAATTTTTAATATTATATCTGCAAATTGGTGTTTACCACTGGTTTGTAGATGCAGGCTATTGGAAAAAAAATGAAAACAATCATTTTGCATTATCATCTCTTTAAAAACGCGGGTACATCGTTAGACGCTGCATTTAAAGAGAACTTTTCAGAAAAATCAGGTGAGTGGGTTACTAAAGAATTCCCCGGTAATCCTGCTAAAAACCGTGCGGAATTAAAGCAGTGGATAATTGATAATCCTCAAGCAAGATGCTTCTCGTCTCATACAGCTTTTTTTCCCGTTCCACAAATTGAGGGAGTCAAAATCATCCCCGTTGTGTTTGTACGTCATCCTATTGACCGCATGGCATCGGCTTACTCTTTTGAAAAAAAACAAGGGGGCGATAGTTTTGGTCCCACTTTAGCTAGAAACACTTCAGTTGCTGGTTATATAGAAACTCGCCTGTCAATGCAAACAGATAGACAATGCCGTGACTTTCATGCTAATAGGTTTGCTACTATGTTTGGCGAACAGCAAGGAGATGAGTCAACTAGGGCAAAAATGGCTGTGGATGCTTTACCTTTTATTGGCGTAGTTGAAAAGTATTCGCAATCTTTAGAGTGTTTAGAAACGCTACTTGAATCACATGGTTTTACAGGCATAAAGCTAAAACCAGTAGAACGAAATGTGTCTCGAAGTGTTAAAAAAACTTTACCAGAAAAGCTAGAAGAAATTAGAGAGCAGTTTTCTGAAGAATCATTCAACAGTCTACTCGAAGCAAATAAAACCGATTTAGAGATTTGGAAAACATTATATAATGGCTAAGAAAAAAGTTGTTGTTATTGCAAACTGCCAGGCTCGAGCGATAGACTCTATACTAAACGAATTGAGCGATGATATTGAAGTTACCAAGGTCGGTATAGTTCATATATTAAAAAGTCATCAAGAGGAAGAGTTTGTCTCTTACTTCGAAGAAGCGGATTTTATCATTGCTCAAATCGTCCATCATTCTTATCCATGTGAATTTGTTCGAACTGATAATCTTCGGTCAAAATACGGAGATAAAGTTGTAAGTATTGTGAACCTCTATTACACAGGTGATACCCCCTATTTAAGTAATTTACCGAAACAATATAGGTTAAGCGAAGCTCCTTTCAGTGATTATCATTTTAAAGTTGTATTCGATAGCTGGTTTAAAGGTGAAAGTGTTAGTGAGGCTACTAGTGCGTTAAAAACACAATATTTATCTAAAGATAATTCAGTATCATCCAGTTCTATTGAGGAGCTTAAATTAAGAGAAAAATACGCAGATATTAAAATTAGTGATTTTTTTCAGCATAAACGAACTAAAAGAGGTTTTCATACCTTTAATCACCCTACGAATGATGTTTTAGTCGAATACTGCACTCGCATACTTGATTATTTAGAGGTTGACTACAATAGAAACATTACTATTAAGGGGGAGTTCCTAGATCAAACAGTACCTTTTATTGAATCTGATAAGCATAAAACCGTTAACAATGGAGTCGAATACTATTATACGACTTTAGAGTTGGTTAGTTTGTTTTTTTATTTTTACAACTCGCTAGAAGGTATTGCAGTAGGGAAAATTTATGTTCCTAAAGTAATTGTTCAATACTGGGACGGCGAAAGTATACCACCCGAAATTGCTCGTCTAATGGACTCTTGGAAAGAGCATAATCCCGATTTTACATATCAGATTTATGATTATAAAGCGGCGTATAGCTTCATACAAAAAAATTATGGTGTAGTAGGGGCTAAAGTATTTGCTAAAGCTAAACTTCCGGCAATGCAATCAGATATTTTTAGAGTAGCTTACTGTCTTAAAGAGGGTGGAGTATACGTTGATGCTGCTACAAAATGCTTTTCTTCTATAGATTCTTTAATCGATAATGACTGTAGCCTCACGGTTCTAAGAAAATGGCATGGGGGGATATGGAATGGGTTTATCGCAGCCCTACCTGAAGATGAGTTACTTGCTGATATTTGGAGAAGTATTGTAAGCAATGTATCTCAAGAAAAGTTTAATAATGTATCGCAAGCAACAGGTCCTACTTTGTTTAGTGAGTTTTGTAAGGGTGATAATGTTTGTATTATTCCCCAAATAGAAGCCAAGCCTACCTTTGATTTGATTAATGATTTAAGTCATAAGGGTGATACACATTGGTCAAAGGTTCAAAAAAGTCAGTCAATTTACAATACCACTAAATTAGACAATAAAACGCATATGAATGACTCTGATAAAGTATTAAATTACCTTCAATCACTTCAAGATGAAGTTAAAGACTACATGCTTCAAGATTTGCCTCGCTGGATAGAAATTAAAAATTATAAAGAAAAACGTGCATTCCAATATTTCTGGGAAAATAGGCAGGAATTCAGAAGCTTAATCAGATATAGAGCTATGACTGCTCAAGAAAAGTTTAAGCTAACTACTAATATTGTTCAGCAAATATTGAAATTAGTAGGTAATAAGCCCACTCTATTTGTCGGTAACTTGTATCTTTCTTGTAAGCAAATTGGCCCTGGCTTGTATATCGAACATGGCTTCTCAACTGTGGTTTTTGCAAAAAGTATCGGTAAGAACTTCTGGCTGAATCAAAACGTAACAGTTGGAACAGGTAAAGGGGGTCACCCTACTATCGGTGATAACGTTCGAATTGGGGCAAATTCAGTTGTTATTGGTGGCATAAAAGTTAACGATAGAGTAAAAGTTGGTGCTGGCGCAGTTCTAAACTTTGAAGTACCTGAAGGGAGTACAGTGGTTGCACAAAAACCTAGGGTTATTCCTGATATTTTATAAAATACGGCATGATAGCAGCTTGTTTTAATTGCTGTACTAGAAGTCTAATTTTTAGCCTCTATTAAACAATAAAGTTGTGCGATAGGAGGGGACTAGAAATTAATTAGTTTGGTGAGTTGCAAATAATCATAGGTATGCCGGTGATTTTAAAACCTGCTCTACGCGGCGATTTTTGCCTGTTTTGGTCTATGCCGTTCATAGCCCGGCGCTAAAGGACCAGCGCCTAAAGGCTGTAATCGGATTGAGTCTATTTGGTACTTATTGACAAGCTGTTTTACTACCTCCACAGCACGGCGTACTGATAAGTAAGGTTTTGCTAAAGGGTCAGCAACGAGACCTGTAAAGTCAGACAACAAGAAACTCAAAAAGAAATTAAACAGCTTCAAAAGAGCTTAATCGTAAAGATAAAGCTTTAGCAGAAACAGCCTCTTTACTTGTACTCAAAAAAAAGCAGATGCGCTTTGGGAGTATGAGTATGTCTAGGGAGTATAAACGTATGAAGTACTTGACAGGCGTTTGGCGTTAGGGAGTTTATCTATAACTAAGTTGGTTGCACTCGTTATTGTAGGTGTGGCTAAAAATAAGCCCAATAACAGCATGAGTGCAGAGTACTGTTTTTTTGCATTATTCTCTTCCTTAAAAATATTTTTAAATAAAAACTATGTTATTTATTGGTACAAGTAAAGGGGTGTATATTTTATATGAGGCTAACTTACTGCCGCATATACTAATAATTGCTTGGTGTAGTGCGAAGCACTTCTGTGCCCTCGATGGTAAGAATGGTTTGGTTTTAGTCTAAAGAGATTAAGCGATTCTTATCACCACAGAGAACACGGAGAAGTAAAGGAGAAGAGCCAATTACTGATCGGTGAAGCGCGCAGCGCCTCTGTGGCCTCGGTGGTAGGCTTGTCTTGGGTTAGGTTTATAAAGTGATTAAGAGATTGTTATCACCACAGAGGATAAAGAGAAGTAAAGGAGAAGAGCCAATTACTGCTCGGTGTAGCGCGCAGCGCTTCGGTCTCCTCGGTGGTAAATAAAAGGCTTATAATTATTTAAGTGCTAAATAAATTTAAGGATTACTATTTATGGAAGATTTGGTGACTCAAACCGTTATTGGTTGCGCTATTGAAGTGCATAAAACCCTTGGTCCTGGTTTGTTAGAGTCTAGTTATGAAAGTTGCTTACTTTATGAGTTACAAGAAGCTGGCTTATTACCTCTTAATCAAGTTGCATTACCAATTAGTTACAAAAGTATAAATATAGATGCAGGGTATAGGCTAGATATACTAATACCTGACAAATTGATTATTGAATTAAAAGCCGTTGATAAGCTGCAGCCTATTCATTCAGCTCAGCTTATAACTTACTTAAAGTTAACAGGTATAAAAACAGGCCTATTGATTAATTTTAATCAAGTCCGTTTACTTGATGGGCTGAAACGTATTAGCGTGTAAAGTACGCCGGCTCAGTCGGTAAGCTAGGAGAAGATCGAATATAACTTCTCAGTACAGTCCTCGGTGGTAGATTTGCTTTAGATCAAAGACCTAAAGTAACTGTTATCACCACAGAGGACACGGAGAAGTGAATGAGAAGAGCTAATTACTGCGCAGCGCCTCGGTGGTAGGTTTTTTTTGGGGAAGTGATTAAGAGATTATTATCACCACAGAGGGCAAGGAGAAGTGAAGGAGAAAAGCTAATAACTGCTCGGTGAAGTGCGCAGCGCCTCTGTGCCCTCGGTGGTAGATTTTTTGGGCTAAGTTTATAAAGTGATTAAGAGATTATTATCACCACAGAGGACACGGAGAAGTGAAGGAGAAGATCTAATAGCTTCTCTGTGTAGCGCGCAGCGCCTCTGTGCTCTCGGTGGTAGAAATGGTTTGAGTTAAGTGCGTAAGTAATTAAAAGATTATTATCACCACAGAGGGCACGGAGAAGTGAAGGAGAAAAGCTAATAACTGCTCTGTGTAGCGCGCAGCGCCTCTGTGCCCTCGGTGGTAGATTCTTTTGGTTAAATGCACAACGTGATTAAGAGGCTATTATCACCACAGAGAACACGGAGAAGTGAAGGAGAAGAGCTAATTACTTCTCGGTGAAGCGCCTCGGTGCTAAAGTTACTTTGGGTTAAGCTAATACAGTTAAGCTACGTGGCAATCTCAATTTTAATGCCTTCCCCTAACACCTCTTTATACTTGTTTGCTAATGCATGTTTTGCATTATCATCGCCGTGTAGAATTTTTATATGGCTGGGCTTTTTCTTCATACCTGTTACAAATTTAACTAAGCCGTTTTGATCTGCATGTGCGCTGTAACCGCTAATGGTATGCACCTGTGCGTTAATTGTAATACGTGTATCGTTTATAAATACATAGCCATTGCGTGGGCCATGTTTTTGTATATCGCGGCCAAGCGTCCCCCGCCCTTGATAGCCAACAAACAATATATCGGTTGTTTTGTCACCTAAAAAGCGCTCTAGGTAATTTACTATCCGCCCACCACTGCACATACCGCTGGCAGCTAAAATAATGGCGGGTGTTTGGCGCGACGCTAAATAATTAATAATGGCGATATGCTCACTATGAGTATCTACCGTAGTTAGGTTTTCAAAATCTAGCGGATGGCGGCCTTTGGCTACTTTAAGTTTAGCCTCTGCATCCCATAAATGTTTAAATTTAATATATTGCTCGGTAAAATTGGCTGCCATGGGGGAGTCTAAAATTACATGAATATTACGCCAAGGTGAGCCTTTAGCTGATTGATGTATCAGCTGCTCTAGTTCGTAAAGTAGCTCTTGAGTACGCCCTATGCTAAATGCCGGTACTAATACTATGCCGTTATCTTTTACTGCGCGTTCAATAATCTTTTTTAGTGCGCGCGCGCGCTCTTTGCGGCCTTGATGATTTTTATCACCATAAGTTGATTCAATCACTAATGTATCTGCTTTATAGGGCGCTTTGGGGGTCGGTAGCAATGGGGTGTAAGGTGCGCCTAAGTCACCTGAAAATACCACTCTATGGGTGTTTTTATTATGTTGATTTGAGCTGGTTGTATGGGTAATGTCTATTTCAATATATGCAGAGCCAAGTATATGGCCGGCTCGCTGAAACCTCGCTTTTGCAGTTTGCTCCCCTTTGCATGGAAGGGTAAACCATGTTTTAAAGTTAACACTCACAATGTATTTTTGTAGTAAGTTTAGGCTGGCTTTTATAATTTTGGGGTCACGTGTTACACCTACTTTTAAGGCATCTTCAATAACAAGTGGGAGTAAACTTGCTGAGGCGGGAGTTGTAAATATAGGGCCTTTAAAGCCAGTTGCCAATAAATAAGGTATACGCCCTACATGATCAATATGACAATGGGTTATTATTAGCGCGCTTATATTGGTTATATCAAATTCAATAGATAGGTCGGCTTTGGCATCTTCTCCTTGAAAAAGCCCGCAATCAATTAATACGCTGGTTTGTGTATTAATCGCTAGCGCATGACAAGAGCCTGTAACTCCATTAACCGCTCCATGGTGAAGTATTTGCATAATTCCTCTGTTATTTTGAGGCAAAACTTAAACCTAGTTTTAAGTTACAAAATAGGCAAATACAATTTAATAAAATAAAGTAATTAAGGGGAAACTATTACTGCTATAAAAATTTTACTCAGAGGCTTTGTTTATATGAGCTAAAAAATAAGCTTTTATGCCTTAAATACTTATTTTTAGTTGCAATTAAAGCAATATAGTTTACTCACATTGTATTGCGACCTACAATACGCTTTGCATAAATTTAGGGTGTACTTTTTTGCTATTTAACACCACTATGTTTTTATTAATTTATTTAGGAGTGGTGTACGCTTATGGTTAACAGTGATGTATCGGCAGTAACGCAAGCTCAATACGCTAATTTTGGTTCTACTTTTTTGGGACCTTTACTTAGTTATTTTTCGCAGCAGTTACTACTTAATCAACCACAAAATACACCTGTTTACTTTTTAGCCCGCGAAGGTTATTGGTTACAACGAGCTTATAACCAATATTTACATGGCGCAAATGCGCAGCGTAATAGCTATTACTTATTAGTTTCTCGTGCTTTTTTATTTAAACTACTACTTAACGACGAACGTAGTTATGCGTATTCCTTAAAGGGTGAATTTTGCGGTACTTTCTATAATCTGATGCGTACACGTTTTTTGCTCTCGGATGCAGAAATTACAAATTTGTTCACTGAGCAAGTGTTTAATACTCGAATTGATCTGCAAAATGATAAAAATAAAGTCATAGCAATGTTAACAGAGAGCCATGATAAAATTGATTTACTTATTGCGCCCATTAAATGTGCCTATTTGGCTTATTTAGAGTCTATAGAAGTCACCTCTCAAAGTACGTTACATTTAGTCGATTTAGGTTACTCAGGTACTATTCAGAGTTTATTAGGCATACTGCTTAACAAAAATACGCATGGGCATTATTTGATTTCTTCTAACCCTGGTTCGCATAAAATAGCTGGCACAAGTGCTTTTATGCAGGGGTATTTAAAAGAAGGGGTAAAAATAGGTGACGGTTACTTACCGTTAGATCGCTCAATGTTTCTAGAGTCATTGCTAACAGCACCTAGCGGGCAGTTTAGAGATATAAAATTTAATACCCTTAATCCTAATAGTTTTGATATGTATTACGGCCGAAAAGTTGCTTCGCAACGCTATTTTTACCTTTTAGAGCAAGTTATGGCTGGTGCTTTAAGTTTATGTGGGCACAATGCACAGTATGCAATTAGCTTTACACCTAACGAGCTAGAAGCTCTACTAGAAAGCTATTTAGCAAAGCCTAATATGATTCCTCATGCAGTTAGACATATTTTTGACATCGATGATGATGTAGCGGGTAATGGTACCGTTAATGCAATTCAATTTTTTGGTTTAGGTTAATGATCAACAAACAATTTATAAAAAAAACAGCGCCAAGCCTGTTTAACTTCGTAAAAAACCAACCTTTTTTATTTAGGGTTGCAAAAGGGGTTGAGCGTAGGGTTGTTGCACGCCAGTATGTAAAAAGTAGAGCTTTAAATAAGTCTTACTCTCAAAAAGAGTTTAATTTACTGCTAAATACTGCAAAGGCTAAAGGCTTGTTTGATAGTCATTGGTACAGTGCTAATCAGTGCCGTGAATTTAGTTGCGAACAAGAAGCCTTTGAGGATTACTTAAATAAAGGGACTTTCAGTTGTATTAACCCTAGCCCTAACTTTGACACCGAGCTTTATTATAAATGTAATACAGATATTTATTTACACGGTGAAAATGCTTTAGTGCATTATATGGCTCACGGCGAGCAAGAGGGCCGGTTAGCCATGCCCGCAGCGCGCAAGTGGTACCCAAAAGCTATTAGCTCAACCGCAGATGGCAGACCTAAAAGTAAAAAGATTGCCATGTGCTTTCATGTTTTTTATGGTGAGTTTATAGATTATTACGCCAACTGCTTGGCTAAATACGAACAGCAGGTTGATGTATTCATAAGTGTTGCCAGCGACGAACTTGCTAGTAAAGCACAATCGGTTTTTAATGCCTGCCCTAAAATAAATAAGGTGACAGTTAAAGTTGTGCCTAATCATGGGCGCAATTTTGGACCTTTACTTGTTGAGTTTGCAAAAGATTTACAAAATTACGATTTGTTTTGTCATATGCATTCTAAAAAATCGCTTTATTCTGGCCGCGCTCAAACACAATGGGCCGATTACCTAGGCGAATACCTTTTAAAAGACCAGCACGTTATTAAGCAAGTTTTAAATCATTTTGACAATAACCCAAATACGGGAATTTATTACCCAACCTCGTTTTGGATGATGCCTAATTGGGTTAATCACTGGCTTAAAAATAAACCACATGCTAAAAAAATTGCTAACGAGTGGGAAATAGAGTTAACCGATGATTTTATTGCTTATCCTGCTGGTGGTATGTTTTGGGCAAGGCCGCAAGCACTAAAACAGCTATTAAACAAGTCGTACGATTACGATGACTTTCCTGGTGAACCTTTGCCTAACGATGGCTCAGAGCTCCATGCTCTTGAACGTTTATTAGGTTTACTTGCAGAGAAAAATGGCTACCAACAACTGTTTTATTACCCAACATCAGGACAGTTAACTCATGATAAAAGTTATATTTTATCGCAATATGTAAATAGTGCCGAAGGGTTAACTCAACAACTTAGTGGCTTTGAACACGTTAGTTTTGATGTGTTTGATACATTAGTCAGGCGTAAATACCACGCGCCTGACTACGCTAAGTTATTACTAGGTAAAAGCTTGGTGGATCAGGGTCTTGTTTTAAATGCGCATGAGTTTGTTAAAGCTCGTAATAATGCCGAATTTGAAGTGAGGCAGCAAAAAAACTTTGTAGGTGATGTAACTATTTTTGAAACGTACTTGCATTTGGCTAGTAGTTATAGTTGGACTGCTGAGCAGGCTAGTAGCTATGCAGAACAAGAGTTTGCCTACGATTTAGAAATGATTTTACCAAAAAATGAAATGGTTGATTTATTTAACCATTTAATTTTATCGGGCAAACGAATAACGGTTGCTTCTGATACGTATTATACACAAAAGCAAGTGGCGCTTATGCTTGCCAAAGTCGGTGTTAGTGTGGGGTTTGAGTTATTAGTTTCAAGTGAGCTGGGTAAACGAAAAGACAATGGCACAATGTGGCAATATATAAAAGAGAGTTTACCC
Organism: Pseudoalteromonas atlantica; assembly: GCA_007988745.1. Taxonomy (GTDB): domain Bacteria; phylum Pseudomonadota; class Gammaproteobacteria; order Enterobacterales; family Alteromonadaceae; genus Pseudoalteromonas; species Pseudoalteromonas atlantica. The sequence goes on along the minus strand of BJUT01000048.1, from coordinate 7,207 downwards.
AAAGGACAAAGCTTTATACATGTAGGCGATAACGCCGTAGCCGATGCACAAATTCCAGGTGACTTTGGGTTGCAAAATTTACATATTTTAAACCCTCTAGATAAATGGCATGCCGCAGGGTATGAGAATCCTTTTGTAGGAGAATTAGGTTTAAACGAAGCACACATTCTTAAATGGGGTGTATTAGTGAGTGATTTTGGTCGTTTTCCGTTTTTAGGTGAGTAGTAATTAATGTTTGAAACTTTATATTTGCATATTGGTTGGTCTAAAACTGGTACGTCAGCAGTTCAATTTCAGTTAGATTTACAAAAAGAGACTTTAAAACAGCAAGGAATCTTATATTCTACGCAGTTACAAATGAATGACCAAGCGCATCACCATTTTGCATTAGCCTTTGCGCCTATTCATGGCTACCCTGCAAAGTACAAAATACCAGAAGTGCTTGATTTACTTGAGCAAGAAATACTTGATAACGAGTGCCATTCTGCTCTGATTTCTAGCGAGCTTTCGCCTTTTTATTTTAATAATCCGCGCTTCCAGCAGTGGGCTAAAAAGTTTAAAAAAGTTGTGGTGATTGGCACTGTAAGGCGTCAATCAGATTTACTCTTGTCGTTATTTAACCAGTTAGTGAAAGACCCTCAGGTCAGGTATCAGGGGCGGTTCTTTCAAATGGCGTTGAACAATTTTCCGCGATTAAACTATTTTCAACAACTAAACCGATGGGCACAAAGCGTTGGTAAAGAAAATGTTTGGGTTATTAATTACGATGATGGTGTTGTTGAAACATTTCTAAGGCTGTTTGGGTTAATGCTTGAAAATACAAATGATAATGTGGTTATTAATGCTTCTTTACCTACCAGCGCATTATTGTTGCTACAAGAGCGTACGCAGCATGTAAGTGATGTTGTTAAGTACACAAGCATACGCGACAATTTAATTGAAGAAATAAACGCATATCCTAAAATGCATTTACCAAAAAGAATATTGCTTACAAAAGGTGAGCTACAGGCTTTAAATAGTTATTTTTTAGACTCGAATAATCTTTGTGCTGATTTTTTTACTGACAGTAACGAGCTATTTAAAAGCAAAGTATGCAAGGATGTTTTGTGTTATTAACTAGATTAAAGCATTCCTTAACACCTAAAAATAGTCAGTTTATTATTGATGATATTATTAATAGAGGCGAAAAAATAACAATAAAAAGGGGGGCTCAATACCCACCAGTAACCGTACCGCAGGCTGTTTCTAATCATGCCCGTTTTCGTGGTAATGCGTTTAAACAAAAAGGGGTCTCTGTTTTTGCATCAAATAATGCTATGGCGTGTTTAGATGAAGAAAAGGGCTTTTTTAGCCACGGCAAAGTGGTAAATGGTTTTAGCTATAAAGCAGCTGTTGATAAATTAAATAGTGCTAAAGATTATGCTGACTATTCTAAGTTTAAGGTACTTGATTTAACGTCTCCTGGCGGTAAGTTTTATAGCCATTTTTTGTTTGATGTTTTACCTAAAGTACAGGTTATAAAATCGTTGGGCATAGACTTAAACTTTTTTGATAAAATAATTATTAACTTTAAGGATTTACCTTTTATTAAAGAGGCGTGTGAGCTGCTTAAAATAGACTTTAATAAAGTAGAAGGCAGAAATGCCCAAAATAGAATATTAAAGTGTAACTGTTTTGTGTCAGTAAGTGAGCCAAGGGATGCGCTTTATACGTCTGATTGGATTGTTGATTTTATTCGTGAAACGTTTTCCTCTAACTTACCAATCAGTACAAGTACGTCTATATATATTAGTCGTAATTTAGGTAGTAAACGAATAATTACAAATGAAAATGAGCTTTTAGACGAACTAAATTTAGCCGGGATTAATACAGTATATTGTGAAAAAAACACGGTAAAACAAAATGCTAAAGTTTTTAGAGCTGCAAGCGTAGTTGTTTCCCCGCATGGTGCCGGTTTAGCTAATATAGTATTTTGTAGGCCGGGTACCACCGTGGTTGAGCTTTTCTCGAGCCATTGGTCAGATGAGTTTTGGAAGCTTTGTATCGCGTGCGGCCTTAATTATATACCTGTTCAAGTGGAACGCGAAAACGGTACAATGGCTGATTTGGCAACACTTGATTACGCTAATTCGTATTTAAAATTAAATGCTGAAAATATGCGGGTTAATAGTTTACTGAGTTTATTTAACTGCTCTGAAAATTAATGAAAACAATTATTCATATTGGCCCTCCTAAAACGGGGACATCTGCTATTCAAAAGTGGCTAAAAGATCATGCCGACTGTTTAATGTCTAATGGGGTGTATTATCCCGAACATCAACAAGATAGTAATGGTATTAGTTCAGGTAATTTTTTATCTGTTTTTTCTGCACATAATGGTGATTATGTATATAGCCCGCAGAAGCTGCAAGATACAATAGCTAAGGCACAAGCTGCAAACTGTCATACGCTCTTATTAAGCTCTGAGTTCTTTTTTAGCCGTTTACCTACGCTACTAAAAGCGATTCCAGATGCGCAGTGTATTGCATATGTTCGTAACCCAGCTCAGTTGCACGAGTCTCACTATAACCAGTCGGTTAAGCGCCATGGTAATACTGCGGTAATAAAAAAAGCTGAGACGCTACCTATGCACACGCTAAAACGCTTGGGAGAATACGGGCAACAGCTTGGTAAAAAGCTTACATTAAGAGCCTATCATGACGATTTGTTTGTAAATAAAAGCATTGTATGTGATTTTTTAAGTGTAGTATTTAATAACAATGATATTGATTTCGATGTAAAGGCCCCTGAACGGGTAAACCCAGGATATTGTTTAGAGGCTCTTGAAATTAAACGGTGTTTTAATTACTACGAGTTAGGCCAATATGCAGGCCGATTAGACAGAGTGCTACAGGCTTATGATAAAGGTATAAAACAATTTACTTTTGTTGGTAAACATCAATTTAATGACTATAAAAGACAGTCAATTCGTTGGATTGAGAGGCTTGCAGAGCAGGTGCCATTTGAACAAGCCGGCGAGTTGGTAGATGTTATAAAAAACCAGCCTCATCAAGACTTTTTTAAGCAAGAGGTTTCTAAAGCGCAGTGCTTAGATGTATTTAATTTTATATTAAAAAAAGATAAGGATTTATTACAGCGTTTAGCATTGTGTGTTTACGCACAGCCAAATGTTGAAGATAGGTTCCCTTTTGTAGCCGCTTTGTTTGAAGTTATACCTCCTAGAAGTGCTCTGCCAACTATTGTGCAGTATGTAAAAGATGCTATTTACTGCCGTTATCCAACACTTACTTTTAACAGCAGTACAACCAAAAACACAGACTTAAATAACTTTAGGAGTAATGTGAGTAATTTGCTTCAGGTGCGCTTCAGTTTAATGGCTTATATTAAGGCGTTACTAGCTTCATGATAAAGTTGATATATGTGTTTTCATCTTTAGCATTCTTCGCTACAGGACGAATTAATTGCAATATATAAGAAAATCAATCGCAAATCTGGCCAAGTTTATAATTAACTATACGCCTAATACTTGGGTTGAAAGTATTAAGAAGCACCCAAAATTAGTTGCTGTGTATAGTAATAACTTACATAAAAGCGGTCTGATGTATCAGTTACAGACCATTGAAGAGCAAAAAGCGTCTTACCTGGCATATATGAAACATCAAAACGCTCAAATGTCGGCACAAATAAAAAGTAGCGGAAATATGGTATGCGAAAGTATGCTACTTGTATGTGTTGAACAATTTAACAGTAATGAGCTATTTATTACTTTGGCGTCTATAAAAGCTCAGCACCTGCCTTTTTCTAACGTAATTTTTTGGTGTAAAAATACAGACGAAAAGAATTTAAATCACTTTTTGCCAAAGCATTGTGATTTTGAGTTTGTTGTTACATCTGATCTAGTTGGTGATGCCCGACTGAATAAAGTAAAAACTAAAGCAAGTTTTGTTGTATATAGTGGAGATAAACTAGATAGTTATTTAACGTTTGCATTAACTACTCATATAAATTTAGATACGCATTTAGCTTATTTTGATACTGACAAGCTCAGTAATGAGCGCGAAAGAGAGTACCCTGACTTTAAGCCTGACTGGAACCCTGATTTACAGTTAACTGCGGGTTATATTAATTCAGGATTATGGGTTAAAACGTTAGCCGATTTTGCATATGGATGCGGTACATTGAGTGCATTTAATGTCGCAAGGTATATGGTTTTTTGTTATTTAAATAATTTACCTTTAACAATACAGCATATACCGCTTGTAATGCTTTCAAGGTCATCTAATTTAGTTAGCTTTGCTAATGCAAAAGCATTTTTGGAACCCTTATATAATAAAGTGGCTGAAATAGACAATAGCAATGACTTGCCGACTTTATCTTTACGGTGGCATTTAGACTATAAACCGCTTGTTTCTATAATTATTCCTACTTGTAATGCTAAAGAGCTAGTACGAGCATGTATTGATTCAATTTTAAATAAGTCAACATATACTAATTACGAAATATTATTAGTAGATAATAATTCGGACGACAGTGAATCCCTACGCTATTTTAATCAGCTAAGTGAGCACCCTAAGATCACGCTATTAACGTATAATAAGCCTTTTAATTATTCCGCTATAAATAACTTTGCTGCTAAGCAAGCCAATGGTGAGGTGCTCGCTTTAGTTAATAATGATATTGAAGTAATTTCACCCGATTGGCTTTTAAATATGGTTAGCCATGTAATGCGTGAAGATATAGGTTGTGTAGGTGCAAAGCTATTATATTCAGATAAACGGATTCAACACGCAGGTGTAGTAATGGGCTATGGAGGTGGCGCTGGGCACGGACACAAATATTTTCCTGGTGATCACCACGGCTATATGAACAGACTTATTGCTACTCAAAATTATAGTGCTGTGACTGCAGCATGCTTGCTTATTAAACAAAATGATTTTTGGGCGGTTGAAGGTTTAAACGAAGAAAGCTTAGCGATTGCTTTTAATGATGTTGATTTATGCCTAAAAGTGCAGCAATTGGGACGACGTAACTTGTATTGTGCTGAAGCGGTTTTGTATCATCATGAATCGGTTTCAAGAGGCTATGAAGATACTCCTGAAAAAGTTCAACGCTTTGAAAATGAACTAAATTACCTAAAGTCAACATGGCAGGATACGATACTATCAGATCCTGCTTATAATCCAAACTTAACCCTTCGTAGGGAAAACTTTTCGATAAAACCCTTTGAATAAGTGTTGTTAGTTGCAAATAACTCACTAATAGTTTTTTTGAATCATAAATAAAAGTGCGATAAAATGACAGAATTGCTAAGTATATATGACTGTTATTTGGTTGTTTTAACTTTATAGAGATAATATGAATCCAACCTCGGCTGCAAACAGTCATTTTTATATGAATACACCACAAGCTTTACCTTTAAGCGTAGAGACTGTTTGTGGGATGTCTGTTTACAAAAACGATAAAATTGAGTGGGTAACGCAAGCTGTTGAAAGCGTTTTAAACCAAACTCTCCCACCAGACTTATTTGTTGTTGTAATTGATGGTGGTATAGCCGATGCCATTTCTTTGTATTTATCAGAAACAGAAAAAAAACACACTAATTTTATATTGGTACATGGTACTCAAAACCAAGGGTTGAGTGCATGTATGAATTATATCATTGAGATGACACTTCCTTTGGCTCCTAAATATTTTTTTAGAATGGATGCCGACGATATTTGCGTATTACACAGATTTGAAAAGCAGGTCACGTTACTTGATAAGCATAGTGAAATAGACGTGTTAGGTTCTGCATTATGGGAAGTCGATGAACAAGGTGTAAGGGCTGGAGTTCGTAGGCTACCACTCACTCACTCTAAACTGTTATCTTCCTTTTCTAGGCGTTGCCCTATAAACCATCCCACTGTTGCTATTAGGTACTCGGTCTTTAAAAGAGGGCACAGATATTTAGCAGATAAGCTAAACACACAAGATTACTTTTTATGGATTGCTTTAGCGAAAGATGGTTATAAATTTGCCAACGTTAAAGAGCCTTTGTTGCATTTTAGGCGCGTAGATGGTTTTTATAAAAGGCGTGGACGAGGTAAATCAATTAACGAATTTAAGGCTCGATTATTAGCTATGGAGGCTCTTTCGCAACGTTCATTACAAAACTACAGTTATGCGACTTTTGTATTGCTTTTAAGAATGATGCCGTCGTGGGGGATAAAGTTTGCCTATAAAGTAGATCGTTTCTTATTAAATTTAAAAAAGCATAATTAGCATATGATTGGTGCCGTTTTAGTCGTTTATAACCCTGATATTACGTTGACAGAACGTTTACTTACTCGGTTATACGGCCAAACAGATGAGGTGGTAATAGTTGATAATAGCCCTAAGCCAAATGATTTTAAAAAGGTTATTGAACACTACCATTATATACATTTCCCTGATAACAAAGGGATTGCTGCAGCACACAACGCAGGCCTCATATTTTTACTTAAGGCTGGTTGTGAATATGCGCTTTTACTCGATCAAGACAGCTTAATCCCAAGTAATTTAGTTTTTGAATTGCATAGCTTATTTGAAGCTTCAAAAAAGGTACAACAAAACATTGTTGCAATAGGGCCACGTATTAAGTGTAGCTTTTCAGATAAAAATGTTCGCCCTCGTATACAGCATGATGTGTTTGAATACGAAGATTTAGTGGGCGTTACACAAATAATAGCCTCAGGTATGATGATTGATTTGAGTGCATTGGATCATATTGGGCTTAAAGATGAGTCATTATTTATTGATGGTGTAGATCATGAATGGTGTTGGCGTGCTCGTGATATGGGGTTTGATATTGCTAAGGCCAAAAATGTAGAAATGGTGCACCGGTTAGGCGATTCGCGTAGTAAGTTTGTAGGCGTAACTTATAAAGTAGGCGCACCTATTAGGCTTTATTATCAATTTAGAAACATTCTACTTTTGAGCCGCAGGCCTTATGTGCCAATGTACTGGAAACTCAGATGCTTATTTTTTATGCCTGTAAGGTTATTTTTAAATTCGGTTATGCAACAAAATAGGCGCAAGCGTTTGGTGTTTATGCTTAAAGGTATTGTCGATGGGGTACTAGGCCGAAAAGGGCCGTATAAATCGAATTGGAAGTAAGTGAGCGAAAGACTAAGCGTTTGGGTTAAGCCCATAAAAAATGAATAGATTGTTATCACCACAGAGAACACAG
>BJUT01000047.1 GCA_007988745.1 Pseudoalteromonas atlantica | reverse complement strand
CAGATCAGATAGCTGATAGCTGATAGCTAACTTATTCTGCCGCTAAGTAATCTAAAACCACTTGATGGTGATCTTTGGTTTTAAACTTATCAAATAAGTGTTTAATTTTACCGTCTTGGCCTACTAAAAAGGTTAAGCGGTGAATACCATCGTATTCTTTACCCATAAACTTTTTGTAGCCCCATACGCCAAATGCTTCAGCAATGGCGTGATCTTCATCGGCGAGCAAATCAAAGTTAAGCTCTTTTTTAGTTTCAAAGTTTTTAAGGCGCTTAATAGGGTCTGGGCTAATACCTACAACGCGGGAGTTAAATTGAGCAAGCTGCGCTTGTTGGTCACGTAAGTTTTCGGCTTGAACCGTACAACCCGGTGTAGAGGCTTTAGGGTAAAAGTACACCAGTACTTGTTGCTCTTTTAACAGCTCACTTAACGTGACTGTTTCGTCGTTTTGGTTTTGTAAGCTAAATTCTGGTGCTGTATCACCGGCTTGTAATGGACTAATTTTGTTCATGCTGTGCTCCTTAGCGAATACGTTTAAAAATATAATCTACGTTAAGATTGTGCGAAAGGTTTTCAAAGGTCACTTTAAATTGGTCTATATCAACCTCTACTGGGATATTAAACTCAATTTCGCAGCGCATTTTAGTGTCGGTTTCTTCATCGTAGGTGTCTGACTTTAATGAGCAGATACTAATGTGGTGATCGGCAAAAAAACGCGTTACTTTACTCAGTGTACCTGGGGTGTCTATCCCTGTGTATTCAAGGGTATAGCCTGCGCAAAATTCACTTTCGGTGTGGCGAGTGGTGCTGCGCTTCATCATGGTGAGTAGGCCTAGCTCCATGCCTTTAGTAGGCAAGGTGTGCTCTATGCGGCTAATGGCCGACATATCGCCGCTTAGCAGCATGGTAAAGGTAAATTCGCTGCCTAAAATGGCTATTCGGCTATCTATAATGTTGCAATGACAATCACTTACAAGCTGTGTAAGTTCACTTACAATTCCCGGTCTATCTTCGCCAATAGCGGTTAAAACAATTTGATGATTTGAAAATGCAGTCATGAAGTTTAATACCTACGTTTTTTGAAATATAACAACCGAGTTGGTATAGCCCGCTGCGCATACACTACGTTGCACGGCGGCGAAGTTTAACACAAAAAGCGCCCTAAACTACATAGGCGCTTAATTAAAGGCGCTTTAAAGCGTTGTGTTCCTTGTTTTTACTGGCACAGGAAAGTACCATAGCTAAAATTTGTCTTTTTGTTGTGATTGATTTTATAACACTTAGGTGTGAACTTTATTGCAATTAGACAGCCAAATAATAAATGTAAAGTTAATGTTGATTTTACACTGAACCAAATTCGGTATTACCCACTCATATACGTGTAAAACAATTAAAGGGTATGCTAAGGAGAAATATCTGTGCAGTATTGGATCCCAAAAGCACTTGCAGTGAGTGTATTGGTAAGTTTATCAGGGTGTAATGTTTTTATTAATGAAGCGCACAACGAACGCAATTATCGTACGCATGAAGGTGTTAAAACCCCGCCATCGTTATCTCAACCAGCGCAAGATCCGGTTTATAAAATGGATGTGGGCCAATACGATAACAACCCTGAGGCAACAAACTATCGTCCACCAGCACAGGTTTTAACTGTTGCTAAAGGTAGCTGGGTAGAAGAGGGCGATAAACAAGCGCGTATTTACTTTGATAAAAACGATGGCATTGTTGATTTAGATGAATTTGTTTGGGACTCAATTAAAGCGGTTATTGCCGAAAATAATGCAACAACCACAAAAGAAGATAAGCTACTTGGTATTATCGAAACTGACTGGTACTCAATAATTAAAGCTGAAGAGAGCTGGTTGTGGGGCGATGAGGTAAGCGAAAACCAAGAACGTTTTAGATTTACAATTGAAGAAAAATCGCATCAGCGTACTGCTTCGTTACGCGCTGAACTTATTGACTTTAAAGGTGATGATACGTTAACCGATTTACTTAAGCAGCAATTAGAAGTACGCGCGCTTAACCAAGTTGTGGCTGAATTTGATTATCGCTATCGTCAGTTAGAAGTAGAAAACCGCAAGCGCCAAGGTATTATTTCTTTAGAAATGGGCTTTGATAACAAAGGCAATGCTGCACTTGTTACTGAGCAATCATACGATGCAGTATTCGACCGCTTCTCGGGCTTTTTAGAACGCCTATCGTTTACTATTGTTGAGATTAAAACCGATACCGGCTTAATAACTGCCGACTACAACAAGCCAGAAAGCAGTGTATGGGATTCTATTTGGGGCGACGAAGTTGCGCAGCTTCCAATTGAAGAAGGCCAATACCAAATTTTAGTGAGCAAAACTAAAGAAGGCGGTACAAGCTTAACCTGGATGGATGACAAAGGTGAAACACTCGAACCTGGCACCATGAATGGTTTACAACAAGCGTTAGAAGCAGCACTTATTCAGCGCGGCATCAAAATTTAATAATTAATAATAAGTTTTTACTACAAAAAGAGCGCTTTGCTCTTTTTGTAGTTTTTATGGATTAAAAAATATGTCTCAGTTACCTCCTCGCGGGCACTATACGTGGCGCACTTGGTTTACTTTTTTAGTACCGTCGTTAATTGGTGTGTTTTTATTTATGACACCCATTCCTACCGCAGACGGGATGACCATTCCTATTGCGTTAATGGCTAAAGGCGTGCAAGCGTTGATGTCTGGCTCTGCGCAAGCAATTATTACCCTTATTATTTGTATTACTGGCGTTATGTCGGTGATCACCAAAGTATTTAAACCCGCCGCTATTTGCCAATCTCCCCTGTTAAAACATTTATTTGATGTAAGTGTAGTGTGGTTAGTGGTGCGTTTATTTGGTATGGCGTTTGTGCTAATGACCCATTTAGGGTTAGGTAGCGAGGCAATCACCTCTGCAAACACAGGCGCTTTGGTATTAAACGACTTATTACCTGTTTTGTTCTCGGTATTTATACTGGCCGGTTTATTACTGCCTTTACTAATTAACTTTGGGTTATTAGAGCTTGCAGGCACCATGCTAACCAAGGTAATGCGCCCTGTATTTGGTGTACCTGGGCGAAGTGCAGTTGACTGTACTGCGTCGTGGTTAGGTGATGGCAGTGTTGGTATTTTAATGACCGCAAGGCAGTACGACCAAAAGCACTACACGCAGCGCGAAGCCGCTATTATTGGTACTACGTTTTCGGCGGTTTCTATTACCTTTAGCTTGGTGGTTTTAGGCCAAGTGAAATTAGAGCACTTATTTGCCCCATTTTATGCCACCGTATGTTTAGCCGGTGTAGTTGCCGCTATTATTGTGCCGCGCTTACCGCCACTTCGCTTTAAAAAAGACTTGCTTATTGATGGTAGTGAGCCAACTCGCGATGCTGAGGCTATCCCAACGGGTAAAAGCTTAGTAGGGCACTCACTTGATGTAGCATTAGCAAAAGCCAATAACTCGTCGGGCTTTAAAGGTACCTTAAAAGAGGGTGTACATAATGCGCTTGATATGGTGTTTGGTGTACTGCCTGTTGTAATGGCCGTAGGAACATTTGCACTTATTATTGCTGAGCACACGCCGGTATTTCAATATTTAGGTATGCCGTTTGTGCCATTTTTAGAGTGGTTACAAGTACCCGAAGCACAGGCCGCGGCACAAACTATTATGGTGGGATTTGCCGATATGTTTATTCCGTCAATTTTAGCTGCGGGCACCATTGAAAGTGATGTAACTCGCTTTATTATTGCCGCAATGAGCGTAACTCAGCTAATTTACATGTCTGAGGTTGGCGCACTTTTACTGGGCAGTAAAATACCGGTAAACATTGTTGAGCTGTTCGTTATATTTATTTTACGTACACTTATTACGCTGCCGGTTATTGCCTTAATGGCGCATTGGTTAGTTAGCTAGTAGTGTATTTTTATAAAAAGCCCTGATTTATCAGGGCTTTTTTGTGACTAGTTATTTCAATTCACCCTAATACTTAACATTCTTAAGTGGCAAATTGATACTAAATACGAATGAAGATTAAAAACGCCTTGCCACTGAAAGAGTTAAAAAGTTTAAACCTGGGTTAGGCTCTTTAAATCCGGCGTTTGAGTAATGAATAACCCTTAACGCTACGTTTGTGTGGCCAAAGTCTGCAACTAGGCCAATACGGTCTTCAAATTGGTAGTGAGTACTAATATTTTTGCCCGCAAATTTAGTTTCATCAATAAGCGATACGCCAATACCTGCTTCAATATAAAACGGGGTATTATGAAAACTAAAAGCAGGAAACTGCAGTACGGGCGACATAGCCAAAACAAGATTAGATTGCGAGTTGTCACCATGGCGGTATTCCCACATATTAACGCTGGTTTCAAAATAAAAGCGCGCATCGCCCACTAAGTTTTGTAAGCTAGGGGCATGATATTGATAAGCCAGCTTAACGCCATTCACGTTGCCTTCGCCCTTGAGAAAATCTACGGCGTAACCATGATTAGACTGCGCAAACGCCGTGTTACCCCATACAGAAATAACTAAAAATAGAATAAGTGTGAAAGTTTTATATACCGTTTTCATAACTGCCAAATTGGTGTGTGAGTCGAATGAGTAAATAAATGATAAGGGCGGGCCATTCACATTTTCAATGAGGACAAAATGCCGCTTGTTTATGGGGTGTTAACAGGGAAGGCTTAACTAATTGAAAATAAATAGTTTATTTAATTGGTGCTGTTTTGGCATTAATAAGGTGCATTTTTGTGTCTGTTTTTGTGGCTTAAAATCGCGTAATTTAGCCACATCTTAATCACACACATGGTCACGCTCATGAAACTTTTTAACACTATTTTTATTGCTGCTGCCTTTTTTAGCAGCGCGTTATTTGCGCAAACGGCGCAGTCGCCTCAACATATGCTTGAGGGCATTGCCGATACGCTTTTTAGCGATATTGCAAAAGTAAATGCACAAGGCGATGCAAGCAAAGCCGACATGGCGCGCATTGTAGAGACGCGTTTAATGCCAAACATAGATATTAAGTTTGTGTCGTTTAAATTGCTTGGAAAACACATAAAAGGCATTGAGCGTGAGCAAGCTGTACGCTTTATTGATGCAGTAGAGCATTATTTAACAGGCACTTACGCAGGTGCGCTAATGAAATACACCGGCCAACAAGTAGTATTTGAACAAGATACCGCTAAAAGCGACTCTGAGTACGCGACGGTTAAAACGCAAATTATTGAGCCAAATGCGCCCGTGATTGATCTGCATTTTAAGCTGCGCCAAGGTAAAGACCAGCAATGGAAAGTATACGACATTGTTGCCGAAGGTATTTCGCTTTTAAGCGCTAAGCAAAAAGAGATCATTCAACGCATTTCTGATGTAGGCTTAGAGCAAGTAATTACTGAACTAAAAAATAAATAGTTCACTTCCTGATTAAGACCCTCTCCAACCACAAAAGCAGCCGCACTAAAGTGTATTGGCTGCTTTTATATTTTCTTAATATTCATCTACTTTAAGCTCGCAGCAAAAAAAAGGTGTGATAGAATATCAGCACGTCGATTAAGCGTGGTGTCAGCTAAAAACTGCTATAACTGACGCCTCATCAAGCTACACTGGAGTTGTGCTGTTTTAATGGAAAATGTACTGATTTGGCCAAAGGAATACCCATTACTTATTAAAGGACTTGTAGAACAAAACGGTGCCTTTATTTTAGATGCTTTAGAAGCTTGGCCTGCATGTCGTTCTACTATTGAAGATGACGGTGTATGCACCACTGTGCTACCACCCATTTACTATTTGATATGGTTAACCCCGCTTGAACCCTTTGAAGAGTGTTATTTTCAGCATATTAGTGAATATGACGAAGATGCGCACGCTTACATTGCTGCTGTTAAAAATCATTATTTAGATAACGAATACACCAGCGAATCAATGGCGCTAATGCTGTGCCAGCGCTTAGAAAAATACGCCAGTGTGGCGGCGCAAAACGCACTTGATACGCCGCTTTCGTTGTTTAGCTTATTATTTAGTAAACGCTATTTTTCGTTAATTGAACATGCTCTAAATAGTGGCAGCAAATTAAGTGCACACGATACGCTAGCACTGTGGCAAGAAGTTGATTTTAGAGAGCGTTTAAGTGCTTTTTTACCTGAATCGGTCGCTGATTTAAACGAACTTACAGAGCTTGCGAGTCAAAAAGTAGCAAACGGTAAAGACTATTTTACGTTGTTAACGCAAGTATCGCCTGATGTAGATTCTATTGTATTGCTTGAAAAAGCATTACTTGCTCATTTAAGCCAAAAAAGCGCAAAGCAAACCATGGCGATGCGTTTTATAGAGCAAGGTGCCACTGGTACATTGGCTGATGAAAACAATAAAACAGCGTTTATGTGGGCAGCCGAAAAAGGCTATGTAAATGTGATAGAAACCCTGTTGGCTAAACAGGATCAAAAAGCGCAAGACACCTTAGGCAATACCGCACTGCATTATGCAGTGTTAGCTAAAAACGAAACCCTTATGGTGCTATTACTAAAAGCAGGTTACGACTTTAGAGCACGTAATAACGAGGGCTTAAGCTGTTACCGGTTAGCAGTAAGTATTAAAGCAAGCAATTTAGTTAAATGCCTTGAGCGCGATTTTGGTATAAAAGAGCTTTCGCCAGAAGGGCAGTTTAACCGTATCAAAAAGGTACACGCCTTACACGCAATTGTCACTATTTTATTGCCATTGCAGCTGTATTTCTTTTTTGATGAAAGCATTGCCATAAAAAGTGAGCTGACTTTAATTTTTACACTGATTGCATCGGTGTGTTTTTTCTTTGCGGCGAGCTTAAAGCGCTGTGCGCTCTATCCACATATAAAGCACCCGTGGGGATTATTTGTGTTGCGTGTTTTTTCGTTGTTAAGTTTAATAGCTCAGCTTGGATTAGCCAGCATAGTTGCACTGGCTGCACTGAGCGAATTAGTGTAGCGACTGCTATGGCGCACTAAAAGCCTAAAAAAACGCGCTTACATTGTTATGTTAAACGCGTTTTTTGTATGTATAAGCTGTTATACCAATCCGCAATAATATCTAATCATTTAGCGGGGCTAAACGTGTCGCTATCTGCGTTAAAAAACTCTCATCTAGAACAACTAAATAGCGAATTTTTTGCCTTGCTATTAACACGTTTTTCCATCCTCAAAATAGATCACTTACTTATGCGGATTGGTATTATTTCAACTTCCAACATAAATACTTAATTTTGCGAATTAGTATTATTTATTGTATTCGTTAGCGGCTTTTTCCTCTGCGAGTTCTTCTTTAAGTTTACGTATTTTTAAGCCTTGCTCTTGCCCGCGGTGCCTTGCGTAATACGTGCAGCCAATAAACATGGCAGAGGCAAATACAAGCTCTAATAACACCCATATTAGCTCATCAGGTGCAGCCCATAACATGGTTAAGCCGTGTATAAAGTACAACATAACAACAAAATTAGCCCAGGCGTAAGTGTAGGTGTTGTCTTTAATAAAGCCTCTTAAGGGCAACAGTAAAGGGGTTATAGGCACAAACAAGGATACAAAACTTGTGTTGCCATTTAGCGGAGGTACAAAGTACATCCACAGAGGAAATAAAAGTAATAAACCCACATAGCCAAAAATAGCGGTGCGCTGAAATTTTACAGTAATTGGCTTTTTAGCAGGGGTGTCAGCGGTATTCATTGAAGTCTTCTCGCAATGTGAGTGAGGCGTTTACCAACGCTTTGGCATATTTTAATTTCGTCTTTACTTAAAGTATTCGTATTACTACTGCCGGCTACATGTGTTGCCCCGTAAGGTGTGCCGCCGGTTTGCGTAGCTAGTAACTCTGGTACTTCGTAAGGTACCCCTAATAACATCATGCCGTGGTGTAGTAGCGGTAATGATAAATTAAGTAAGGTGGCTTCATTGCCGCCATGCATACTGCTTGACGATGAAAACACACAGGCTGGTTTATCTATTAACTGGCCTTTTAGCCAGAGATCGCTGGTGGTTTCCCAAAACGTTTTTGCTTGCGATGCCATCATGCCAAATCGGGTAGGTGTGCCAAACGCAAGGCCGTCGCAATTTATTAAATCATCTTTTGTAATTACTATATCGTGCGGATTTTTAGCAACAAAGGTACGCAATACGGCTGTGGCACCCTGTTGCTCTATAGATTCGGCTATTTCGTGCGCCATAGCCTCAACCGAGCCATGGCTTGAGTGATACAGTACAACAATGCGAGTCGTCATTATAATACGCTTAATACGTTTTCTGGCGGACGGCCAAGGGCTGCTTTACCGTTGTTTTGTACAATAGGGCGTTCAATAAGTTTAGGGTTGTCTACCATGGCATTTATTAGCGCTGACTCGTTGGTTTCTTCTTTTAGGTTAAGCGCTTTGTATGCATCTTCTTTTGTGCGCATTAGCTGGCGAGCTGAGCTAAACCCTAATTGTTCTAAAAGTTGGCTTATTTGCTCATGGTTAAGCGGTGTTTTTAAATACTCTACTACGCTTGGTGTTACGTTGTTTTGTTCTAGTAATGCGAGGGTTTCACGCGACTTAGAACAACGTGGATTATGATAAATAGTCACTGACATACAATTAGTTCCAAAATGTAATTTGCCGCTATTTTAGGGCAAGCGCTGGCAGACTTAAAGCCTTGCCAGCTCTTTTTGTAAACGGCGATACTGAGTAAGCAAGGCTTTTAAGCGTTGCTGTTTAACCAGCTCTGTGGGTTCTACGAAGTTAAGCGCTTTTTGGATTTCGTCTGCGGCTTTAATATACGCGCCATATTGCGATAACACATCAGCATTGGCCTCGTGATAAGCGGCAAGCTTGTCTTGCTTTTTATAGGCATCGGCTAATAGCTGTTTACCTAAGTTGTGATCGGGCTTTTCAAGTAAAAAGCTTTTTAAAATGTTTTCAGCTAATTCAAACTGCTCAGCCTCTAATGCTGCATTTGCATAGTTTAAAGTAATAACTTGGTTGTTAGGGCGATAGTTGTTTAGTTCAGCCAAAAATTTTACCGCTTCGTCGGCTTTTTTTTGCGCTATTAGTAAATCGGTATGGGTATCGATATAAAATAAATTTTTAGGACTTTGTGCTAATAACGGCTCTAAAATTTCGGCGGCTTCATCTAGCTTATCTTGATCAAGTAAGCTTATGCCCAAGCCGTATTTAAGCGCGGTGTTGTTGTAACTGTTTTCGCGCATTAATTTTTTAAATAACGCTTCGGCATTTTCGGGCTTATTGGCATAACGAGCAAGTACTCGGCTTTTTGCTAAATTAAACTCAAGGCTTGGGTTTAAATGGCGCACAGGGAATTGCTCTGCACGTAGGCGTACGTCAGATACACGGCTCTCTGGCAATGGGTGAGTCAGTAAAAAAGCGGGTGGTTTGTACTTATACCTTATTTGCGCTGAAAGTTTAGTTAAAAATTCACTCGATGCACGGGCGTCAAAACCGGCGTTATTAAGGGTTTGCATACCAATTCTGTCGGCTTCTTGCTCGGCAGCACGGCTGTGAGTTAGTTGGCTAAACGCGGCTTGGGTTTGGTTAGCCGAAATAATAGCAATACCTGCGTCGGGAGCTACAACGGTGGCTAATATACCGGCTATCATGCCTGCAATAGTCAGTGCGCTGTTGTCTTGTTGTTGCTGAATACGACGAGCTAAATGGCGCTGAGTTACGTGCGCTATTTCGTGCCCAAGTACAGAGGCAAATTGGCTTTCGTTATCTGATTGCGCAATAAGCCCAGTATGCACACCAACATGCCCGCCGTAAAAAGCAAAGGCGTTAATTTCGTTGTTATTTACCCAAAAAAACGAAAAAGGAAAACGCACGTCGTTTGCATTAGCCACAAGTTTTCGGCCAAGTGTGGTTAAGTATTCGTCTAAAACGGGGTCGTTTACTACCGGTGATGAGCCTCTTATTTGCATCATCATCACTTCGCCAATGGCTTGTTCTTTTTCAAGTGGCAAAACTTGTAGCGCAGACGTGCCTAAATCGGGTAGCGTAAAGTTTGTTTGTGCCTTTAACGGCTCACTAACCAGTAGGCTAAAGGTAAGCGCGGCACTGCATAAAGTGATAAAGGCTGATTTTAGCTGCATTTTATTCCTTGTTAATTTGTTCACCAATTGCAATTTTTGCTATGTCAATTTCATCGCTGCTTGCACGACTGTCTTTTTCGCACAATTGGTAGAGTTCTTTTATTGTGACTCCATCAAGCTTTACAACGTTCAATTCCTGCTGCAAAAATTTAATAATTTTATGTACTACCTTATGTGCATGTAAAATAATGGCTTTATCGGCCTTGTCGCCGCGCTCAAAATAAAAGCCAATAAACTTATGGAGCTGGTTTATGCGGATCAGGTTTTTCATTGAATGCGGATCCCATACTTTAAACTCCATAAAGCGGTTATCTTTAACGTATTGATCAATAATTATATCTTTAGCATAAGGTTGCGCCCAGAGCTCAAAGCCTCGGTCGGTAAATACTTGGTGTAGCGCTATACGCGGCTTATGCTTGGTGTGTATTTCACCAAAATCATCTTCATAGCCATCAAGCAAGTCTAAGTTCCAATTGCGTTTATTGATCAGGCTTTTTACAGCATTATCAAATCCGTGCTCCAATATTCCTTCAGATTCGCTGACCGAAGAAGCAACAAGATGATAAAAAGGCGGGAGCTCTCCCCAGTTTATCTGCTTTTTATACCAATTAATCTCTTTGAGAGTTGGATTACTAGGTAGTTGCGCTTTATTATGCGTGCCAGGCATTAACTTATCCTTACTGCTAATTATGTTATAAGGATAAACCATTGCTGGAATGGTTTTAAGAAAAAGTTACTGCTGTTCACATTTTATAAATAGAATGACCGACAATATGCGACTTATTATTCATTTTACTTAGCGAGTAAAGTAGTTATGTTAGAGTGCGATTTAAAAAAATTTAAATGCCCACAACAGTTTGTACAATTTAAATTAGCGCTTCGTAATGCGCAGTCATCTAATAAGGCAATAACGTTTAGTATAAATAACGACGAAAGCGCAGATGATATTACGCGTTTTTTAAGCAAAAATGCATATACATATAAATTTGATCAACACCTAGGACTATTACTAGTGGAGCCATTGTATGTTTGAATACGTTAAAACATGGTACGAAAGAAAGTTCTCAGATCCTCATTCAGTCACCTTACTTTTTTTACTCATTGCCTCTGTGGCATTACTGTACTTTTTTGGCTCGTTAATTGTTCCTGTGTTAGTGGCATTGGTGATTGCTTATTTACTTGATTGGCCGGTCGTGCACTTAGAGCGCTTTGGGTTAAAACGCTTTAGCGCCACAGTCATTGTAATGCTGATATTTACCGGGGTTATGCTTACCCTTATTTTGGTTATTGGCCCCGTACTTTGGAAGCAAACCAGTAATTTAGTACAAGAAACCCCACACATGGTAGAGCAAGGTAAGTCATTTTTAATGGCCTTACCGCAGCAATACCCCAGTTTAATTAATGCCGAGCAGGTCCAAGCTATTGTGGCAAGTGTAGAAGCAAAGGCGCTCGAATTTGGCCAAGTTATTGTCTCGTTTTCACTTACTTCGCTAAAAGATGTTGTGGCATGGCTTATTTATTTGGTGCTCGTACCCTTACTTGTATTTTTTATGCTTAAAGACAAGCTTGAGCTTACAAGCAGTGCCGCTACGCTTATTCCGCAGCAGAGACGGTTAATTTTGCAAGTGTGGCACGAAATGAACCAGCAAATAATGAATTATATTCGAGGCAAAGTATTCGAAATTTTAATTGTGGGTGGCACCTCGTTTATTGCCTTTACTGTACTTGATTTACGTTATGCAGCTTTACTTGGCGTGTTGGTTGGGTTTTCGGTGTTAATTCCGTTTGTAGGTGCGGCATTGGTTACTATACCGGTTGCGGCGGTGGCGCTGTTTCAATTTGGTATCGAAACGCAGTTTTGGACCATATTAATAATTTACGGGGTCATTCAGGCGCTCGATGGCAATGTATTAGTGCCCTTGTTGTTTTCTGAGGCCGTTGATTTAAATCCCGTATTTATTATTGTTGCAGTGCTATTTTTTGGTGGCTTATGGGGATTTTGGGGCGTGTTTTTTGCCATTCCGCTCGCATCGCTTGTAAAAGCGCTAATAAATGCCTGGTCATCTACGCATGGAGAAATAACAAAAGAGCGGGCAGAGTAACGTACTTTTAGTTTAAAAAAGCATAGTAAACGCACCTAAGTTACTAATTGATTATTACCCAATGAGAACAAACTTATGTACTATTGGGTATAAGATATATTTTTTAGTAATAAAGGTGCATTTTTAATGTCTGAGTTTTTATTGCACGATGAACAAGCAGCCCAAGTTTATCTTGATGCAAACGCTACAACACCTGTTTTACCCTGTATTGCCGATGTGGTGTCGCACACCATGCAAATTTGTTTTGGTAACCCTTCAAGCCCCCATATTAGCGGTATACAAGCTAAGTATTTATTAGAACAAACAAGGCAAAATGCACGCCATGTTATTGGTGCGCCCGATGGCGATATTCTTTTTACCTCAGGCGCAACGGAGGGCATACAAACAGCCATTGTTTCAACGCTCATTCATGCTAAAAATCATACGATTAAAAACCCTGTATTATTGTACGGGGCAACTGAGCACAAAGCGGTGCCTAATACGTTAAAACATTGGAATAGCGTTTTAGGCATTAACGCCCAATTACTGGCTATTCCTGTTGATAGTAAAGGGATTTTAGATTTAGCGTTTATTAGTGAGCACATAAATAACGCGCTAATGATTTGCACCATGGCGGTTAATAACGAAACCGGTGTTTATCAAGACTTAAATGCTATTGAGTATACTATTCGCAGCCGTAATAAATCAGTGTCTTGGATGGTTGATTGTGTACAAGCCTTAGGTAAACAAGCGCTAGCGCTTAGTAGTACCAGCATAGATTATGCCCCGTTTTCGGGCCATAAACTCTATGCACCAAAAGGTATTGGTTTTTTATACATTAAAAATGGCAGTGCCTATACGCCATTTATTGCGGGGGGCGGGCAAGAAAGCGGCATGCGCTCTGGCACCGAAAACCTACCAGGTATAGCAGGGCTTAATAAACTGTTTAACTTGCTGCTAGATAAAAACGACGACACGTTTAAGTCGGTTGAGGTATTAAATAGCTATAGAGCGCAACTGCTTAATGCGCTGCAAAGTACCTTTGGTGATATAACCTTTAATCACGATTTTTCACATTCTGTACCTACCACCCTTAATTTTGCTGTCGATACGCTTACCTCCAAAGAGGTTATTGATTTATTTGACGCAGCAGGCATTAGAGTGAGCGGTGGCTCGGCGTGCAGTACAGGTGCAACGCGCAGTTTTGTGCTTGATGCAATGGGGGCAACTAATTGGCAAAGTGAAAACGCCATTAGGCTGTCTTTTGGGCCTGCTGCAACCGAGCAGCAAATTAGCCAAGCATGCAAGCGAATATGCTCGCTAAAGGCGGTATTAGAGGCCAATTGCTTAATTGTTTCTGACAGTGCCTCGCCAAAGCAAGAAGTATGCGCGCTGGGATTAACACAATTTAGGCATAAAGGGGCGTGTAGCTGGCTGTATGTTAGTGACGATGACAGTGCCGTTATTATTGACCCGGTAATAGAGCTTATTCCGCGCTTTAAAAAAATAGTGAGCACACAACAGCTCAACGTAAAAGCAATTTTAGATACCCACCAGCACCAAGACCGCCCAAGCGCAGTGGCTTTGTTAAATGAAGTACTGGGCACAACGCATGCGATGCAAAATAGCATTGAGCTTGGTACAAAAACGCTAACCATAAAGCCAACCCCAGGGCACAGCAAAGACAGCGTTAGTTATTTATTAAAAGATCGCACCACAGGCCATATTGATTATTGTTTTTGCGGTGATTTAATTTTACCTGCAGGACTTGGCAATACCTCGCTTGAAGGGGGCAGTGCAACGCAAATGGCACACTCACTTATTACCCTTGCTGAGCAAATAAGTGACGATACGGTTATTTGTTCGGGGCATGACTATCAGCAATGCTTTGCCATTAACTGGCGTACTGTACGTGCACAAACGCCTTTGCTTAGCCCATTATTAGATGGAGAAATAAGTACGGCGCAATTTGCACAGTTAAAAGCGCAACACGATCAGCTACATATGCAAACCAGTAGCCAATTGTGTGGCTATGTACAGGCGGCGGTGCAAACAGACACTAAGCAGCTAGACTTTGGACAAGCTAAAGCGTTACTAACGCAAAAAAATGTGTATTTAATTGATACCCGTGAGCCGTATGAACATGGCGCAATTAATGTGGCGGAGCTTTTTGCTGCGTCTTTAGCTAATACGCTTAATATTTCACTTAGCCGTATGGCTAACGCCATAGTACAAAATCAATTAAACCCGCAGCACACCTATATATTACTGTGTAGAAGCGGCAATCGTTCTAAAATTGCAGCGGCAAATTTACAGCAATTAGGCTTTGCGAATATTTATAACGTAGCGGGTGGCTTGGCGTTGGTGGGCTAATTATGGGCCTAGTTTTGAGGATGTTTTAACCACCTATAAAGCTAGGCGAGTGCATACGATGCATTTTATGCTTTGGGCCTATAATGTTTCGAAGTTTAATTTGCAGCAGTGTTTGGTATTTTTACATGGATGTAAGCCAGTAGCGTAACGCAGGAGCCGTTACTGAACCCATTAGGGAACAAACCTCGCGCCAAAATTAAATTGTTCCTAGTTTGTACAAATTTTAATCCTAAAAGGTCAACAGGCCCTAATTCATGAATATTTAATAAATGTTGTTTAAACTATTAAATGCTTAAAATTTGTGGGTAATTAATTCATAAAATTTTTATGATACCGGTGTCAAAAGTAAAAAATTGCGTTATTATCTGCATCATAAATTATAAAAACAGCATTTTTATTGCTTTTTTCGTTATACTAAGCGCTTGCTTTTTTACTAGCACTACGCGCAATTAGCGAAGTCTTTTTACCTAAAACTGTTTTTAAATCATTAATTTAAATATTTTAGAGGATATTTACATGTCTAATCGTTCGCAATTAGCAAGTTGGCAAGCACTGCAAAATAGTGCCGCGCAGATGAAACAAACCCATCTAAAAACGTTATTTGCACAAGATGATACACGATTTGATGCATTCTCTACTCAAATTCCGGGTGTGTTGTTTGATTATTCAAAGCAGCGTATTGATAAAACTATTTTTGCACAACTCATCGAGCTTGCTAAAGAGTGTGACATTGCCTCTTGGCGCGACAAGATGTTTAGCGGTGAAAAAATCAATATTACAGAAGAGCGTGCTGTTCTTCATACTGCTTTACGTAATCGTGCCCATACACCTTTAGTTGTTGACGGCGAAGACGTAACACAAGCGGTCGATAACGAATTAGCTAAAATTAAAACCTTTGTAGAAAAAGTACGCAGTGGGCAATGGGTAGGCTACACAGGTAAAGCAGTAAAAGATGTGGTAAGCATTGGTGTAGGTGGTTCAAACCTAGGCCCGCAAATGGCAACCGAAGCGCTAAAAGCACTTGCTGATGACACTTTAAATGTTCATTACGTATCTAATGCTGACGGTGTTCAAATTGCCTCTGTGTTAAAAGCAATTGACCCAGAAACAACCTTGTTTGTTATTTCATCGAAAACATTTACCACATCAGAAACCATGACCAACGCCAAAACGGCCGTTGATTGGTTTTTACAAACAGCAAAAGATGACAGCGCCATTGCTAAGCATTTTGTTGCTGTTAGCACAAACTTAGAAAAAACCGCAGCCTTTGGTATTAGCGATGAAAACGTATTCACTATGTGGGATTGGGTAGGGGGTCGCTTTTCACTTTGGAGTGCGATAGGCTTACCTATTGCGTTATACCTAGGTTATGACGCGTTTGAAGCTATTTTAGAAGGCGCATTTGAAGTAGATGAGCACTTTAAAGCAGCCCCATTTGAGCAAAATATTCCGCTTATAATGGCACTACTTAGTGTATGGAATACCAGCTTTTTAGGCTTTACGTCGCAAGCTATTTTACCGTACGACCAAGCGCTTCATATGTTACCTGCGTATTTACAACAAGGTGAGATGGAAAGTAACGGTAAACACGTAAACTTTGCTGGCGAAACCGTACCTTATACAACGGTTCCTATTATTTGGGGTATGACCGGTATTAACGGCCAACATGCGTTTTATCAGTGTTTACACCAAGGTAATGTAATTGTACCTGCTGATTTTATTGCCTCAGTTAAGCCGCAGGTAGCCGTAGATAAGCATCACGATATTTTATTATCTAACTTTTTAGCGCAAACAGAAGCAATGATGAGCGGTGTAGATGCACAGCAAGTCACAGAAGATTTAGCCGCTAAAGGTAAAACACAAGCACAAATTGATGAGTTACTAAATCATAAAATTCATCAGGGTAATCGCCCTACAACATCTATACTGCTAGATACAGTTGATGCAAAAACAGTAGGACGCTTAATTGCGCTGTACGAACATAAAATTTTCTGCCAAGGCATAATTTTAGAAATTTGCTCATTTGATCAATGGGGTGTAGAGCTTGGTAAAGGCCTTGCCTCTAAAATTGAAAGCGAACTAACCGATGACAGCGTAAAACACGCCCACGATAGTTCAACAAATGGCTTAATTGCGTACTACAAGCAACACCGTACGCAGTAATATATTCGCTTATGTAAATAAGCAAACCGAGTACCTTTGAACGGGTAGCGCTGGAGTTCTTAGGGCCTGTATTTTTGTGAGAGGATTTACAGGACTCCTAAGACTCATTTAATTGTGCGAACAGTCAAATAATAAATAAAACGCCATAGCGTAAAACATTCAATAGGCTTTTATTAACACTAAGAGCCACTGTCATTCAAGCACTAAACCTGCATACCAAGCGGCTTATGGAAGTCGCTTTTAGGTATTACAAACGTAGAGAGTAACTATGCTTAATCCTTTTGATATTATAATTTTTGGGGGCGGTGGTGATCTTGCGTTACGCAAATTGCTACCTGCAATGTACAGAGCATATCAAGAAGGCAACTTACCAGAAGGCTCGCGTATTCTGCCTACAGTGCGTGAAGAAAGTAAGCGTGCTGACTACATAGAAACAGCGCACAACGCACTGAAAGAGTTTTTAAGTAAAGGCGAATTTAACGCTAAAGATTGGAAAGCATTTTCTACTTACTTAGTGCCTGTAGTAAGCAACGTAACCGAAGCTGACGACAACTGGGATGTACTTAAAGGCATTTTAGATGAGCACGACAGCAATAAATCTCGCGTATTTTATTTATCACTTCCGCCTGCTGTTTACGGCACATGTTGTGAAATTTTATCAACGAAAGGTTTGATCACACCCACTTCACGTGTGGTTGTTGAAAAGCCAATTGGTTACTGCGGCGAATCAGCAGAGGCTATCAATGGTAAAATTGCAGAGTTTTTTGACGAAGAGCAAATTTTCCGTATAGACCACTACTTAGGTAAAGAGACAGTACAAAACCTAATGGCGCTGCGTTTTTCAAACTCACTGTTTGAAAACATGTGGGATGCTAAATCTATTGATAATATTCAAATTAGTTTATCTGAAACGGTAGGCCTTGAAAGCCGTGCTGGTTTTTACGATAAAGCCGGTGCACTGCGCGACATGGTGCAAAACCACCTATTACAGTTATTGTGCTTAGTGGCAATGGAATCACCAAATAAACTAAACGCAAATAGCATCCGTACTGAAAAACTTAAAGTATTAGAAGCACTTCGTCCGTTACTTGAAGGTGACGTAGATGAAAATATCGTTCGCGGTCAATACGTACCAGGGGATTTAAACGGTAAAATTGTACCTGGTTACTTAGAAGAGCTTAACGAAGGTTCAAGTAAAACAGAAACTTTTGTTGCTATTCGTGCACACATTGATAACTGGCGCTGGGCGGGGGTACCTTTTTACCTTCGTACTGGTAAGCGTATGGCTAAACGTTGTGCAGAAATTGTGGTTGAGTACAAAAAAGTATCGCACAATATTTATGAAGAAAACGTGGGTAATATTGAGCCAAACCGTCTTGTTATTCGTTTGCAGCCGGAAGAGACGATTCAATTAACGCTTATGTCTAAGCGCCTTGATAATCTTGAAATGCAATTAGAGCCGGTAACGATGAATATTGAGCTTTCTCAAGCATACAGCAACGGTTTCCATTCTGATGCGTACAAACGCTTAATGCTTGATGCTGCAGCTAATAACCCATCGTTATTTATACACCGTGACGAAGTTCGTCAAGCGTGGAAATGGATAGATCCAATTATTGAGCGCTGGCAAACTAAAGGCAAACCTGCACTTTATCGTGCTGGTAGCTGGGGACCGGATGATGCTGATGAATTATTAGCTGAAAACAACCACGTGTGGTTTAACACAGGCGATAAGGCGTAAGGTATGGCAACACTTGTTGAAAAATTTTTTGACTCAAAAGATGAGTTAACCGCTGAGCTATCACACACGCTTGAGCAATCTTTACGTGATGGCATAAAAAGTGATGGCCGTGCTGTGCTAATGGTATCGGGCGGTTCGTCTCCGGCGCCAGCGTACAAGCACTTATCAACGCTTGATTTAGATTGGCAAAATGTAGATGTTGCCATGGTTGATGAGCGCTGGGTTGAGCCAAGCCACGAAAAAAGTAACGAAGCGTTTATAAAAAGCACCTTGTTACAAAATTACGGCAGTGCCGCTAGTTTTATTACCATGAAAAACGATGCAGCAACGGCCGAGCAAGGTACACAAGTATGTGAAGCCGCTTATGGCGCTTTAAAAGCACCGTATGATGTAACAATTTTAGGCATGGGTCCAGATGGCCATACAGCGTCATTGTTCCCACATGCGCAGGGCCTTGAGCATGGTTTAACAACACAGCAAACTGTGTGCGCTATTAATGCAATAGAAAGTGACGTGACAGGCAGCATTACAGAGCGCATGACACTGACTTTAAATGCAATAGCAAACTCTAAAGTGGTTAAACTCCTGATCAGTGGTGAAGAAAAGCTAGCGGTATACAAGCAAGCTAAAGCGGGTGGCGATGTAAACGATATGCCACTTCGCGCTGTGATAAACCACCCAAGCATAAATATTGAAGTGTATTGGGCGCCTTAATTTAGCCGCTTATTTACAGTTTAAAAAGGCAGCTTAATTAAGCTGCCTTTTTATTTGGCTAAATAACATGCTAAACCTATTCAAAAAATACCGTCAAACTGTTAACCAGTGTTAATGGTTTTTATGGTGCTGTATTAAAATTACCCGTTATTTGTACTGTTTTTGAGCGTATTAGTTGCGTTTTTATTGTCTGTTTTTTAGCAACGCCCAGATTTAGTTAAACTTTATTTTTTCATGACGGTTGTCATAAAACTTTCCCTTCCTTTTTTCGTTCAAAAGCATTAGCCTAAAGGCATTAACAATGAAACATATATATTAAAAATAAACGGAGCAGTAACATGGCGGAGCAACAAGTACAGCCTTTACACAACGAAAAGCATGCCAACACTAAAATTCAAAACGGCATCAACGTTGAATTTATGAAAACTCAACATTTAGTGCCAGTAGTTGCACATGAGTTTGCACGCGTAGCAAATGAATTCCCAATGTCTTTTGTTAAAAACAACGAAAGCGGTACTTTCCAAGCAGTTGCAATGTTTGGCCTAGAGCCAGGCGAAAACCTGTTTGTAGAAGATGGTAAATGGACAGCAGCTTTTGCGCCTATGGCATCAACGCGTTACCCATTAGGTCTAGTAAAGCACCCTGAGCAAGATCAGTACGGTATTGTGATTGACGAAGCAAGCTCGCTTGTAGGTGAAGAAGAAGGTAACGCATTATTTGAAAACGGTGAAGAAACAGACTACTTAAAGCGTCGTAAAGAGTCTTTAGTGTCTTTCATTGAGTTTTCTCAAGTAACAGAAGCATTCACTAAATACTTAGCTGATAAAGAGTTACTAGTAGCGCAAACGCTAACAGTAGACATTAAAGGCGAGAAAAAAGACATCAACGGTATTTACCTTATCGATGAGAAAAAACTTAACTCGCTTAGCGATGAAGAATTTTTAGAGCTTCGTAAGCGCGGTTACTTAGCACCTATTTATTCGTTCTTAACATCTACTCACCAAGTAGCACGTTTAGCACGTTTAAAAGCTAAGCAAGACGCGTAATTACATACACGTTTAGATAAAAAGCGCCTGATGGCGCTTTTTTTGTGCCATTAAACTTACTCTATGCCAATTTTTAAAAATAGGCCAGAGGGGAAAATCACACCCTCGTATTTCGCATTATTATTAGGCTGTTTATTAAGTGCTTAAATAAAGTGCTAACTTAATACCGTTGATATTAGTTGAAAAAATACGTGTAACCATTCAAAGTAAATTCAATACTAAATTTAAAAAAGAGCGCACTATGAAAAAAACATTCTTATTGTCAGTTTTAGCCAGCGGCTGCTTAACACTAAGCACGCAAGCATTAAGTGAACAAGCCCCGTTTGCTATAGCGATTCATGGTGGAGCAGGCACAATTGAAAAAGCAAAATTTACCCCAGAGCAAGAAAAAGCCTACCGAGCAAAACTAGCCGAAGCTGTTGAAGCGGGTTACACCGTACTTGAAAAGGGCGGCGAAAGTTTAGATGCAATCACCACTGCTATTGAAGTATTAGAGCAGTCGCCTTACTTTAATGCTGGGCGTGGTGCAGTGTACACCTATGATGGCAGCCATGAGCTTGATGCCTCAATAATGGATGGGCGAAACCGTCAAGCGGGTGCGGTCGCTGGCGTAAAGCACATAGAAAGCCCAATTCAATTAGCCCGCTTAGTAATGGATAACTCAGTACACGTAATGCTTAGTGGTCAAGGCGCTGAAGAATTTGCCAAAGAGCAGGGCGTTGCGCTGATAGAAAATAATATATTTGATACTAAGCACCGTTATGAAGCACTTTTAAAAGCAAAGCAAAAATTAGAAAAAGCAACCAGCAAAAACTACCAAGCTGCGCATAAAGCCCTGCCAACAAATTATAAAATGGGCACCGTAGGCGCAGTGGCACTTGATAAAAACGGCAATTTAGCCGCAGGTACATCTACAGGTGGCATGACCGCAAAACGCTTTGGCCGCATTGGCGATTCCCCTGTTATTGGCGCGGGTACATTTGCTGAAAACGATTCGTGTGCGGTATCGGCCACCGGTCACGGCGAGTATTTTATTCGCTACAGTGTTGCCAGTGATATTTGTGCACGCGTTAAATATCAAAATAAAACCATTGAACAAGCTGGGGATGAGGTTATTAACCAAGTACTTGCGCCTATAGGTGGTACAGGTGGGGTTATTATTGTGGATGCTAAAGGTCATATTAGTATGCCATTTAATACCTCGGGCATGTACCGAGCAAGCAAATCGAACACGCAAGCAACCTTTGTGGGAATTTTTAAAAACCAATAGCGTGATATATAAGCCTTATAGGGATTGTAGGATTAACGCTGCGCGTTTATTTTGATACTATTAGCCCTCATTTATTAAATTTATAAGGTGTGCGGGTGGTAAACCTAGGTCAGTTGTTTGGCGAGCTTAAAACGTGCTTAAAAAAAGATCAGTTTATATTTAAAAAACGCTTACATGGCGTAAAAAAAATACAAGATGAGACTAAGCAGGCCAATGCCCTTGAAAAAATAGCGGCTGATATTACCCGCAGCCAGCAGCTACGTGAAAAACGTTTAGCTGAGCTGCCCGCTGTAACGTACCCTGAGCAATTACCGGTAAGTCAAAAAAAGGACGTCATTAAAGACGCCATTGCGAATAATCAAGTGGTGATTATTGCCGGTGAAACAGGCTCAGGTAAAACCACGCAAATACCAAAAATGTGTTTAGAGCTTGGCCGTGGGGTTGATGGCTTTATTGGCCATACCCAGCCACGACGTTTAGCCGCGCGCAGTGTAGCTAACCGCATTGCTGAGGAAATGAAATGTGAGCTTGGCCAACAAATCGGTTTTAAAATACGTTTTAGCGATCAGGTTTCTAATAATACGTATGTAAAACTGATGACCGACGGTATTTTGCTCGCCGAAATACAACAAGACCGCTTTTTAAATCAGTACGACACCATCATTATTGATGAAGCCCATGAGCGCAGCTTAAATATCGATTTTATTTTAGGGTATTTAAAAAACTTACTGCCAAAGCGCCCCGACTTAAAAGTTATTATTACCTCGGCGACCATTGATCCTGAACGTTTTTCAAAGCACTTTGATGATGCGCCAATTATTGAAGTGTCGGGACGTACATTCCCCGTTGAGGTGCGCTATAACCCTATAAGCGATATAAATAAAGACGCTATGGAAGCCGAAGGCGACCAACTGCAAGGTATTTTTGATGCGGTAGATGAGCTGTGCGCTGAAGGGCCCGGGGACATTCTCATATTTTTAAATGGCGAGCGCGAAATACGCGATACTGCAGAGGCGCTCTCTAAACGTAATTTAAAACACACCGACGTATTACCACTTTACTCGCGCTTATCTAACGCAGAGCAAAATCGTATATTTGCCCCGCATTCGCGCCGCCATATTATTTTATCAACCAACGTGGCCGAAACCTCATTAACGGTGCCGGGTATTCGTTATGTAATAGACCCAGGTACAGCGCGTATTAGCCGTTACAGCTATCGTACTAAAGTACAGCGTTTACCTATTGAGCCAATTTCTCAGGCAAGTGCGAACCAGCGTATGGGACGCTGTGGCCGTGTTGAAGCGGGTATTTGTATACGTTTATACTCGCAAGATGACTTTATATCTCGCCCAGAATTTACAGACCCAGAAATACTGCGCACTAATTTAGCCTCTGTTATTTTGCAAATGTTGGCATTAGGGCTTGGCGATATGAGCGAGTTTCCGTTTGTACAAGCGCCAGATAGTCGCAATATTAACGATGGTTTAACCCTACTTGAAGAACTTCAGGCGATTAAGCCGAGTAAAAAGCGCCATCAAACGAGTTTAACGCAATCAGGGCGTGAGCTTAGCCGCTTACCGGTCGACCCGCGTTTAGCTAAAATGGTGTTGACGGCTAATAAGCTCGGTGCACTACGAGAAGTTATTATTATTGTGGCAGCGCTGTCGATTCAAGACCCCCGAGAGCGCCCGCAAGAAAAACGCGCCGCAGCGAACGAAAAACACAGTCGCTTTGATGACCCTGACTCGGATTTTATTGCTTTTTTAAATCTTTGGAATTACCTAGAAGAGCAGCAAAGTGAGCTGACAAATAGCCAGTTTAGAAAGTTGTGCCAAAAAGACTTTTTAGCTTATATGCGTATTCGTGAGTGGCAAGACATTGTTTATCAAATAAGCACTGTGTGCAACGAAATGAAAATTAAAGCCACCACGCAAGTGGCTGACTCAGAGCTAATACACAAAGCGTTACTGAGCGGCATGTTAAGTCACATAGGCTTTAAAGACGAAAAGCAAGTATATAAAGGCGCTCGTAATAGCCAGTTTCATATTTTTCCGGGTTCTGGATTATTTAAAAAGAGCCCCAAATGGATTATGTCGGCAGAGCTGGTAGAGACCAGTAAACTATACGCACGTATTAATGCCAAAATAGATATTAATTGGGTAGAGCCCCTTGCACAGCATTTAGTAAAACGAAGCTATTCTGAGCCGCATTGGGAGAAAAAACCAGGCGCTGTTATCGCGTTCGAGCAACAAACCTTGTACGGCTTATTGGTGGTTAATAAACGCCGCTGTGTGTATAGCAATATAGACCCTAAAGTTAGTCGTGAGCTGTTTGTACGCACCGCCCTTGTAGAGCAAGAGCTTGGCTTAAATGAGCAATTTTTGGCGTACAACCGCGAGCTAATAGAAGATATTCAGGTACTTGAGCATAAATCGCGACGTCGCGATATTTTGGTTGATGAGCAAACGTTATTTGAATTTTACGATAAAAAAATACCTAAAGAAATTAACAACCGTGCAGCCTTTATTAAGTGGTATAAAGCCCAAAAGCAAAAAGACAAACGCTACCTATACATGTCCCGTGAAGAGCTTATGCAGCACGGTGCAAGTAATATTACTGAGTTTGATTACCCTGATACATGGCAGCAAGATAATATCATTTTGCCACTGAGCTATCATTTTGATCCAGGACAAGCTGTTGATGGGGTGGCTGTACAAATACCGGTAGCACTTTTAAACCAAGTGCAAGAAACCGGGTTTGATTGGCACATACCTGCCTTTAGGCATGAGCTAATAAGCGGTTTAATTAAATCGTTACCTAAGTCGTTACGTCGTAACTTTGTACCTGCTCCCAATTACGCTGATGCTGTACTGGCCGCCATTGAGCCTATGCAAGGCAGCTTACTTGATGCACTTACTACACGCTTACTAAGAATGACAGGCGTAAAAGTAGATATAGAAGCGTGGGATCTAAACGCACTGGCGCCTCATTTAAGATTGCAGTTTGAGGTGCGTGATGAGCACGATAAATTGCTAGCACGCGGACTAGATTTAGCAAAACTAAAAGCACAGCTGCAAGGCAAAGTAACTGATACGCTATCAAAGGTGGCCGATAAAGGCATTGAAAAAGCCGATTTAACACAATGGGACTTTGGCGCTTTGCCTGCCTCGTACGTTAAAAAGCAAGGCCAATACGAAATAAAAGCTTACCCAGCGCTGGTAGATAAAAAATCCACAGCGGCAATTGAGCTCTTTGATAGTGAAGAAAAAGCCCAGCAAGCGCACCAGCAAGGTTTACGGCGTTTAGTATTATTAAATGTGCCGTCGCCAATAAAGTACCTTCAGCAAAACTTGCCTAATAAAGCCAAACTGGGCTTGTACTTTAATCCGTTTGGGAAAATTGCAGACTTAATTGACGATTGTATTGCCGCCGGCGTAGACAGCTTATTAATAAAGCATGGCGATATACGCGATGAAGACGCTTTTGATAAAGTTAAAGAGCAAATTAGGGGCGAACTAGGCGATGCTGTGGTAGAAATTGCCACCCAAGTTGAACAAGTTTTAAGCATTGCTCATGCGTTACATAAAAAAATGAAAGGGCGTGTCGATTTAACTATGATAACTGCCCATGGCGATATAAAATCGCAGCTTGAGTCACTTATCTTCAAAGGATTTGTGAGCGCTCACGGTGCGAATAAAATGCCCGACCTAATTCGTTATTTAAAAGCGATTCAAAAACGTTTAGAAAAACTGCCTGTTGATCCTAACCGCGATAGATTGTGTGTTTTAGAACTTGAAAAAGTAGCGCAAGAGTACAAAAAGCTCGTAAATAAAATTCCAAAAGGCTTGCCTATTCCGCAACAGGTAAACGCTATTTTTTGGATGCAGCAGGAGCTTAGGGTGTCACTGTTTGCGCAAACCTTAGGTACCCCATATCCTATTTCTGCAAAACGCGTTATGAATGCGATAAAAGAGATAGAATAAAACTTGCATTTTCTATTAAGCTTAGTACCTTAATAGAAGGATTTATTTTTGGTTGAGAAGGAAGCGACATACCTATGTCCTCATCGGTTGAACATAAGATTAAGCGATTGTTAGTTGTAGATGACGAGTATTTTAATTATGAAATGCTTAAATCTGCCCTGACCTCAAAATTTGATGTTAGTTATGCTGACTCGGGTAAAAGCTGTTTGGCGTCTGCCATTGCTAACCCGCCGGATATTATTTTGCTTGATGTATGTATGCCTGGCCTAGATGGGTATGATACATGTCGGATGCTTAAGCACACGCCTGAGACTAAAAATATACCTGTTGTTATGGTTTCGGGCTTAGAGTCGCCCTCGGAAAAGCAAGCTGGCTTTGATGCAGGGTGTGATGCCTATGTAGTAAAACCGTTTTCGATGGGTACTTTATTTGAGCAAATAAACACGGTTGTTTAAAGGTGATGCATGTTTACTGAAGATAAGCGCAATTTTAGACGTATGCAGGTGAATACTCCTGCGCAATTAACAACAATAGAGCCTGTTGCTGGGCTAAATTATACCGCAGAATGTGTTGATTTAAGTGCCACTGGGTTATCACTACATTTAGATGACTTGCTTGAGCTCGATACTTTGTTACAGGTTAATATAGAGTCGACTCACCCAAGTATTGCCTCTTTAAATGCAACGGCTAAAGTTATACGTGCTAGCAAAGAAGACGATGGCACCATTACCGCGGGATTAGAAATAGTTCAGTTTAATTAAATTGAATAAACACCTAGCGGCTGGCTTTTGCTATTGCGGGTGTTAAATAACGTTCGATTTTATTACCTACGTCCTTGTAGGTAATAACAATAATTTTTAGTAAACCTTACAAATCAAGCCTTTTAAGTAAAAGCCTTCAGGGTAACTGCCAGCAATAGGGTGATCGGCCGCTTGATTTAAACGCTCCATAATCAATAGCTCTTTACCTGCATCTAGCGCAGCGTCTGCTACCACTTTTTGAAACAAGTTTTGCTCCATTAATCCAGAGCACGAGAAGGTAAGTAATGTACCGCCTGGTTTTAATATTTGCATAGCAATCATGTTTATATCTTTATAACCACGACACGCCCCGGTTAACTGCGCTTTGTTGTCTGCAAATTTTGGAGGGTCCATCACAATAGTATCAAACTGTTTGCCTTCCTCACGGTATTGGCGTAATAGCTTAAACACATCTTGTTTTACAAAATCGACTTTATTTAAATCTAAGTTATTGTGCTCTACGTTACGCTTAGCGGTATCCAGTGCTGGTTGTGATACATCAACATTCGTGACGTGTTTACAGCCACCACGTAGTGCGTAAAGTGAGAAAGTACCTGTGTAGCTAAAGCAATTTAATACGGTTTTATCTTTTGAAAAGCGCTCAAGTGCTGCGCGGCTATCACGCTGATCCAGGTAAAAGCCTGTTTTATGACCTTCTAAAATGTCTACTTCAAGCTTTAAGCCATTTTCTTCAATAACCACCGGCTCTGAAGGTTCGTTGCCCCACAGTACACCTTTAATAGGTTCTAAGCCTTCTTTGGTGCGCACGTCTACATCTGAGCGCTCATAAATATTCGCGCCAGGAAAAATAGCCATTAACGCGCCTACAATTTCACCTTTATGGCGCTCAGCGCCGGCACTTAGTAATTGGCAAACTAAGGTGTTATCAAACTTATCAATGGTTACACCTGGCAAGTAGTCAGACTCAGCAGCACACAACCTAAAGCCAGTTAAACCGCCTTCGGCTATTGCATGCTCGCGAGCATCTAAAGCACGGCGTAAGCGACGCTCAAAAAAGTGTTGGTCTATTACTTCTTTTTCATCAAAGCTCCACACTCGCGCTCTTATTTGTGAGTGAGGGCTATAAGCTGCGGTGGCTAAAAATTTACCTTCGCTGTCGTGAATGGTAACCGTATCACCTAGGCCTGGTTTACCTTTAATTTTTTTGATGGCTTTTGAAAATAACCAAGGGTGTTTTCTTTTTAATGATTTTTCGCGACCAGCTTGTAGGTAAACGGCAGATGACATAATGCTTCTCAGTTGTAATAAATAAGCGCTGTATTTTAGTCAAGCATAGGGCAACATACAATGAATGTTTTGCAAGGGAGGTGTAAAGCGCGTTAAAGTACGGATAATTCTCATATAAATTAGTTTTTTGGAACATCACTGTGGCCAACACTGCTTTAAGCCCTGAGTTACAACAGCTTGATTCTCAATGTCGCTCATTTATTACTTCGTTAATACATGCCGATGTAGCACACGACATAACGCATATTGAACGCGTAGTGCGTGTTGCCATTCAATTATGTCACGCCGAGCAAGCCAATATGAATATTGTTTTGCCGGCGGCGTGGATGCACGATTGTGTTGCGGTGGCAAAAAACCACCCCGATAGAGCAAAAGCATCTACTATGGCGGCAGATAAAGCCATTGCGTTTTTAAAATCAATTAACTACGACGCATGTTTGTTTGATGATATTCATCATGCTATAGCTGCCCATAGCTTTAGCGCCAATATAGCGGTTAAAACTGTAGAAGCGCAAATCGTGCAAGATGCCGATAGAATGGATGCACTCGGTGCAATAGGCGTTAGCCGTTGTATGAAAGTAGGGGGCTCTATTAGCCGTTTACTGTATAACCCTGATGACCCATTTTGTGTTAACCGCGAAGCAGATGATAAAACCTATACCCTTGATCACTTTTTTATTAAATTGCTTCATATTGCTAAGAGCATGAATACGCCCTCAGCTAAAGCCGAGGCAGAGCGACGCACAGAGTATATGTATGCGTTTTTAGAGCAGCTAAAATCAGAAATTGGTCAATAATATGAGCGCTCCTTTATTATCGGGCATTGATCATTGCCACCTTAATGTTGAAAACATCCAAGAAGCGCTAAAGTGGTACAAGCAGGTACTAGGCTTTAGCGTAGTTGAAGAGCTTGCCTTTTGGGATGAAAATGGCAAAGGGCCACTCACACTTGAAGATAGCGCAAAAACAACGCGTTTAGCGTTATTTGAAGGACAAGGGCGAAGCAAAGGTATTGCGTTTGCAGCCACCGGTGCACAGTTTATTGGTTGGGTTGATTATTTAAATGGCTTAAACATAAAAACTGTACTGGCTGATCACGGTGTAACGTTTTCGCTTTATTTTAAAGATAACAGTGGGAATAGCCACGAAATAACCTCTCATGACTACCCGCACATAAAAGCGGTATATGGTGATGTAAAACAAGGCTCACGCACGCGCAATACTTAGTGTTGCTCTTGGTATGTGTTTTTAATTGCGATTATAGCATCGAGCTTATTTACAAATAAATTGATGAGGTGTGGGTCAAAGTGTTTACCCGCTTGTGCTTGCATATGCTCAAGCGCCTCTTCTACACCCCAAGCCTCTTTATACGGGCGTTTAGAGGTAAGGGCATCAAATACATCTGCAATAGCCACAATACGCCCTTCAACCGATATTTGTTCGCCTTGTAAACCATTAGGGTAGCCACTGCCATCCCACTTTTCGTGGTGCTCTATAGCCAGTTTATGGGCAAGTTGTAATAGCGGTGATGAGGAATTTGCTAAAATTTGCGCGCCAATAGCCGCATGCTGTTTCATGTGGTCAAATTCGTCAGGGGTTAATCGCCCAGGTTTTAATAAAATAGCATCCGGAATACCTATTTTACCTACATCGTGCATGGGGGCTGCTTGGCGAAGCAGCTCTGCTTGTTGCTCACCCATGCCAAATTCTAATGCTAATAATTTACTGTATTGGCTCATCCTAGCAATGTGCTCGCCAGTGTCTGTGTCTTTGTACTCTGCAGCGCGGCCTAATCGATGTACTAAATCAACATGGGCTTGCTTTAATTGCTCGGCTTGTACAAGCGATAAATGCGTTTTAACACGTGCGCGCACAATCGCGGGGCTAATAGGTTTAGTAATGTAATCAACAGCACCGAGTTCAAAGCCTTTAAACTCATCGCTTTCATCACCCAAAGCCGTTACAAAAATAATTGGGATATGCGAAAGCGCGAGTGTGCTTTTAAGTATTTCGCACACCTCAAAGCCATTCATATCGGGCATCATGATATCGAGTAATATAAGTTTAGGCTGTTCTTTTTCTAGTAGCGCAAGTGCTGCAGCGCCTGATTTAGCAAAAGACATACGGTATTGATTACCTAATACTTCTCGCATGACTTTTAAGTTAGCAGGTTCATCGTCAACGATTAATATACGTGGTTTGTCGTTGCTAAAATCCATTCAATATTCTCATTCTTGGGTAAACTCTTTAATTAGACCGTCTAGCACGTGTTGCGCCTGATCAAAGTCAAATTCATCAAATGCGTTTACAACCTCATTTACTTGAGTTTGTAGGTGTGCAGGGGCGTTATTTTCAAGCTGCGCAAGCAAAACATCGTTGAGCTCGGCGCTTTGCGCTTCATGGTGCAGCGTTTCACACAGTGACTTTAATTCAGCCGCGTTTAGCGTGCTTTTTTGCTCAGTATTTTCACTCTCAGCAGGCGTGATTTGTGCGCACTCATCGCCTGATATCAATTGCGTTATTGTCACTAACTCGTCTTTTATTTGTGTTACTAACGCTGTAGATTGCTCAGAAGTTTGCTCACGCTCTAAATTGGCTAATAAAGTCATTAATGTTGTTAGGCCTAAATTACCGGCGACCCCTTTAAGGGTATGTATCAGACTATTGGCGTTTTTAATCTCAGATAACTTACTGTTAAATAAAATATCAAATCGTTTATTGCTGTCATTTATAAATTTGGCAATTTCGGTTAACTGTTTGCATTTATTACCCCAAAGCATCACACCTTTTTCAAAGTCGATGTGTTTAGCCTCAGGGTCTGATTGGCTAATAACCATATCTTTAGCAATACCTAAGCCAAGCACCTGCGCAATCTCTTGGTTAAGCTGATTTATATCTATCGGCTTATTAGCAAAGCCGTTCATGCCGGCACGTTTAGCTGTGAGTTTATCTTGCTGTAGGACGCTTGCCGTTAACGCAATAATGGGGGTAAATTTAAGCTGCCTTTGCTTTTCTATGGCTCTAATTTTTGTGGTTGCTTCTATGCCATCACACTCAGGCATATGAATATCCATTAAGATGACATCAAAATCTTGTTTCTCGAATATTGCAATAGCCTCTAAACCGTTGCTTGCTTTGCTTACCAAATGTTGATCTTTAGAAAGTAATAACGAAAGCAGCTCGGTGTTTTGCTCAATATCATCCACCACAAGTACCCTTAGCGATGGTAATTGAGTGTGCAGGCCATCGAAATGGTCTATTTTTTCTGCATCGCCTTGTTTAAGCGGTAAAGAGAAGTAAAAGCAGCTACCTTTGTTTTCTTCACTGACTAGGTTTATAGTGCCGCCCATTAGCTCTACTAATTGTTTACTAATGGTTGTTCCCAGGCCTGTACCGCCAAAGCGACGAGTAGTGGTGCCATCGGCCTGAACAAACGGCTGAAATATAGCTTTAACACGGTCTTTGGCAATACCTATGCCGGTATCTTGCACTTCAAAAAAGAGCTGATCAGTTTGCGTAGTACTTACAGTGAGCTCAACCGAACCTTGCTCGGTAAATTTAATGGCGTTACCGATGAGGTTAGTTAAAATTTGCCTTAACCTATCTGGGTCGCCATAGTAAGTTGT
The DNA here is from genome assembly GCA_007988745.1 of Pseudoalteromonas atlantica. Classification (GTDB taxonomy): domain Bacteria; phylum Pseudomonadota; class Gammaproteobacteria; order Enterobacterales; family Alteromonadaceae; genus Pseudoalteromonas; species Pseudoalteromonas atlantica. The sequence goes on along the minus strand of BJUT01000047.1, from coordinate 2,955 downwards.
GGCAACAGAATCTTTAATGTTCAACTTTAAACGCAAGTCTTTCTTTTTTGCTTCAAGCCAAAATGTCGAAATAATGCTATCGAGTACTTGTTTTAAACTAAAGTGAACGGGTTCAATAGTTAGCTTTCCGCGCTCAAGTTTTGCGGTATCAAGCACTTCGTTAAGTAACCTTAATAATGAACGCGCCGCATTATTAACTGTAACCAAGTGCTTTTGCTGTTCTTGGTTTAGCGGAGTGTCCATCAGTAGGTCGCTAAAACCGATAATAGAATTCATCGGCGTGCGGATCTCATGGCTCATATTAGCCATAAAAGATTGCTTAGCGTGCGCTGCTTCTTCAGCTTGCAATTTTGCCTGCTCAAGTTTGTCTTCGTATTCTTTTTGTTCTGTAATATCAACCAATACCCCATCTATCCACTGCGGGTTATTATCTTTATCACAGGTAATACTGCCTTTATCTAATACCCAGGCAACTTTGCCGTTACGGTGGCGAATACGATACTCTACCGAGTACTTTAAACTTGAGGTCATGGCTTGCGCTACGGCTTCGTTTACCGTTGGCTGATCTGTTTTCAAAATAAGATCGTTAAGTTCTATGCAGCTTTCTGTGAACTCTTCTGGCGTGTACCCTGTTAGTTCAGCCACTGTTGGGCTGATAAATAACATGCTCCAGTTTTCGTCGTACTTACAGCGAAAAGCAGCGCCAGGCATATTATCCATTAAAGAGCGGTACTTTTGCTCTTTTTCAATAAGACTTTGCTGCATAGCGCGTTGTTCGGTTAAATCGGTGATAAAGCCAACATATAACGGCATATGGCCTGGCTGATTAACTTCCCCTATACCTAAGCGAATAGGAAAAAGGTGGCCATCTTTGTGTTTGGCAGACACATCCCTATTTATACCAATTACTTTACCTAGATCTACATTTTTGGCGTGAGACAAATAGCCATCATGGTGGCGAGCGATTTCATCGGCCATCAGCATTTTTACATTATGACCTTGAACTTCGTTTTCTCGCCAACCAAAAATTTTGCTGGCAGCTTCGTTAAAGCTCAAAATAATGCCGGTGTGATCTATAGTCACAATGCCATCAATAGCAGTGCCTAAAATAGCATTTAGTCGAGATTCATCCGCCGATTTTTCCTCAAGCAGTAAGCGGTATCTAACCATGCCATTTATAACTGCAATGACACAGGTTATAGCAACGGTCGCGGTAGCTACGGCAATAGCCACAAAAGCAAGCTCAGTGGTTGACTCTTCGTAATCGGGTAAAAGCGGAGAGGTTGCAACAAAGCGGGTAGCAGCCATACCCATATAGTGCATACCAGCCACCGCTGAGCCTAAAATAACAGCGGTAATAGAGCGCGCTTGCAGTTGTGATAAATTAGGTAGCAAACGCGTTAAATGATAACGCGTAAAAAGTGCTATGAACGATAAACCAACAGCGACCACAATTGATAAAGCAAATATGATTGCATCGTAACGTAGTAACGGGGCCAGCTCCATTGCTGCCATGCCGCTGTAGTGCATTGTACCAATGCCTGAGCCTAGTAAAATAGAGCAAATAATAAGGTGTTTGTATGACCCTTGCGATTTTACTAAAATCGAAAAAGCGTACTGACATGCAATAAACGCCGGTAAAAAAGACAAAACGGTAATGATTGGGTCGTAGTGTATTTCTGTGCATAACGAAAAGGCCAACATACCTATAAAATGCATACTCCAAATACCGGCCGATAAAACAGTGGCACCGGTCACATTGGCTAAGCGTTTATAGCTTTCGAATTGCGTTTGCTTTGCTACATCAACCAACCAGATCGTAAAAAAGGCAGCAAAAATAGCGGTAATGACCGATAGACTAACCAGTATAGGGTTATATGCACCGTTGATAATGAGGCTCGGATCGTGGTCGGTTATAAAAAATGCAGACAGCATAGTGGCTCAAATTAGTATCTTTATTGAACTAGTTTAATAGATTTATTTTATAAATAAACTGTTAATCTAATAATTTATATTATAAATCAGCGAGGTTACTTTTTAGCATTAAAGTATTAACATGCGTAGCGTACTTTATTAATAAGACGTGATTTTGCGTAAATAAAAATAATAATAAACACTGAGCCCATTTATTTATCGCTAAATAACTGCATTGATTAAATAAGGCTTTATAATACGCTTTTATTTATATTTAGAGCATACACCTTGTTTGAGTATCAGCTAAAACGCAGTGCAAGGCGTAAAACAGTGGCAATAAAAGTTAGCCAAAAATTAGTTACTGTTTATGCGCCTACACACGTGCCAAAACTACAAATAGAACAATGGCTGTTTAGTAAAAATGAGTGGGTAACTGCGCAATTGCATAAACAACTTAACGCCATTGATACTCAACAACACCCGTTTAAAAACCAGCAAATAATGGTTTTTGCTAAGCCATATACCATTACTTTTGCAAAAGGGACACGCTCGCATGTTCAGCAATCCGATAGCGTATTTACTATTTACACTTCTAATCGAGTAAAAAAACAGCCTGAAAAACGCAAGCAGTTACTTTGCCTTGCCCTTGAAGAAACGCTAACAAACTACATTGAAATGCGTTTAGCTTATTATTGCCAACAGATGTCAGAAGCATTACCGACTAAATTGACGATTGGAAGTTATAAACGTAAGTGGGGGAGTTGTAATTCTCGGCGAGAGCTAACCTTTAGCCTTAACCTTGTTGGGGCGCCTCATCATATAATTGATTATGTTATTGTGCACGAATTGGCTCATTTAAAGTATTTGAACCACAGCAGCGCTTTTTGGAAGCACGTAGCTAACTTTTATCCCGATTATAAATCTGCATCAGCATGGCTTAAAAACCACGGGGCAACATTACAGTGGGTATTTGATAATTAGTCTAAAAATGAAGTTTTAAATAGTGATGAAAAAGGTATAGAAAAGGATACTGAAGATAAG
>BJUT01000046.1 GCA_007988745.1 Pseudoalteromonas atlantica | reverse complement strand
CGGAGAAGAGAAGGAGAAGATCTTTCTCAGTGTAGCGCGCAGCGCCTCTGTATCCTCGGTGGTAAAAATTTTTAGCCTAAATACACAAAGTGATGAAGAGGTTATCCCCACAGGGAAGATAAATAGAGACAATTATTACTTGTAGAGGGGTAACTTGCTGGTGTTTATAACATTTTGAAGCCATGAGCAGCTGGCCTTTTAACGTGAGCAAGTTCTTCGTCTACGCCAAAATTGGCGATTGCTTAATAGACCGCTAGGCGACTTTGAATAAATACACACATTGCATGCCCTAGTAATTAAACATAGACTACCGGTGCATAAAATTTTTAAGTCGGTCATTAAAATTGACGCGAATGGATTTTGATAAATTAGGATATGAAAAAACATCATGAATGAAGAAAAGCTAACTCATCTAAAGGCGCTCGAAGCCGAGTCGATTCATATTATGCGGGAGGTTGCAGCTGAGTTTGATAATCCAGTAATGCTTTACTCTGTAGGTAAAGATTCGTCGGTTTTATTACACTTAGCACGTAAAGCATTTTACCCGGGTAAAATTCCTTTTCCGCTTATGCATGTTGATACTAACTGGAAATTTAAAGAAATGATCCAGTTTAGAGATCAAATGGCCGAAAAGTATGACTTTGATCTAATTGTTCATAAAAACCCAGAAGGTATAGCAATGGGCATGAGCCCATTTGTACACGGTAGTGCTAAGCATACAGATGTTATGAAAACTCAAGGCCTTAAGCAGGCGCTTGATATGAATAATTTTGACGCTGCATTTGGTGGTGCTCGCCGCGATGAAGAAAAGTCGCGTGCTAAAGAACGTGTTTATTCTTTCCGTGATAAAAATCATCGCTGGGATCCTAAAAACCAACGCCCAGAACTGTGGAACGTTTATAACAGTAAAGTAGATAAAGGTGAGAGCATTCGTGTGTTCCCGCTTAGTAACTGGACCGAGCTAGACATTTGGCAGTACATTTACCTTGAAGGTATTGAAATTCCATCATTATACTTTGCGAAAGAGCGCCCTGTAGTTGAGCGCGATGGCACGCTTATTATGGTTGATGATGAGCGTATGGAGCTTGAAGAAGGCGAACAAGTACAAAATAAAATGGTTCGTTTTAGAACGCTTGGTTGCTACCCGCTAACGGGTGCTGTTGAGTCTGTAGCACAAACCCTTCCTGAGATAATCCAAGAGATGCTGCTTTGTACTACTTCTGAGCGTCAAGGGCGAGTAATTGATAACGACTCTGCAGGTTCTATGGAGAAGAAAAAAATGGAAGGTTACTTCTAATCAAAAGCTGTAAAAAAAGCTATTAGAAAGTAACTAATTTATTATCGAACCAAATTCAGAGAAAATTATGTCACAAGAAACAAACTTACTTGCTACAGATATTGAAGCTTACTTAAAAGTACACGAAAACAAAGACATGCTACGTATTTTAACATGTGGTAGCGTGGATGATGGTAAATCTACATTAATTGGCCGCTTGCTTTATGATAGCAAAATGATTTTTGAAGATCAGATGGCTGCTATTGAAAAGGATTCAAAACGTTTTAATACCACTGATAACGATTTCGACTTATCTCTTTTAGTAGATGGCCTGCAATCTGAGCGCGAGCAAGGCATTACGATTGATGTTGCGTACCGTTATTTTGCAACAGACCAACGTAAATTTATTATTGCAGACACGCCTGGGCATGAGCAGTACACGCGTAATATGGCAACGGGTGCTTCTACGTGTGATTTAGCTATTATTTTGATTGATGCGCGCCACGGTGTGCAGGTGCAAACACGTCGCCATAGCTATATTTGCTCTTTATTAGGTATTAAAAACGTAGTTGTCGCTATTAATAAAATGGATGCGGTAGGTTACGAGCAGTCGGTTTATCAAAATATCAAAAAAGATTACCGCGAGTTTGCGCAGGATCTTTCGTTTGATGATGTACGCTTTGTGCCAATTTCGGCGCTACGTGGCGATAATGTAGTAAACGAAAGCGAAGCTATGAGCTGGTATCCTGGTTCAACGTTAATGAAGCTACTGAATACTGTACAAGTAAACCATGCGAAAAACGATGAGTTTAGGCTACAGGTGCAATATGTTAATCGCCCAAATCTAGACTTTAGGGGCTTTAGCGGTACGATTGCTGCGGGTGACATTAGAGTGGGCGACACAATTGCTTCACTACCTTCAGGTAAAGAGAGTAAGGTTAAATCAATAGTTACTTTTGATGGCGACCTAGAAAAAGCATCAGCAGGTATGGCTATTACATTAACACTTGAAGATGAAATAGATGTAAGCCGTGGTGATATGCTAGTACGTCCGCACCAAAAGCCACATTCAGCTGATAGCTTTGAAGCAGACGTAGTATGGATGACTGAAGAAGCTCTTCATGTAGACCGTGAATACGAAATTAAAGTTGGAAGTAAATCGGTTTATGGTTACGCTGAGGTTGTTAACTATAAGGTTGATGTGAACACGCTAGAGCAGCAAGAAGCATCACAATTAAATCTAAACGAAATTGGTAACTGCCAATTTGCATTAACAGCGCCCGTCCAATTTGATGCATATGATGTAAATAAACACACTGGTGCGTTTATTGTGATTGACCGTTTAACTAACGTAACGGTTGGTGCGGGTATGATACGTAAGCCATTAAACGGTAAAGGCAACAAGCCTAAAAGCGAGCACTCTGCGTTTGAAGTTGAGTTTAATGCGTTAGTTCGTAAGCACTTTCCTCATTGGGATGCAAAAGTAATCCGTTAGATTACTCGAGATATAGCGGGCTCTTTGAGAGCCCGCATTTTAATTTTTTAACTAAGGATGGCTACTTTAACCATGCCATTAGATGCATATCTAACGCTTTGTATTTTTGCTTTTACAATTTTAGGTTTAATTGTTTTACAAACGCGCCCTGTTGCTGTTTTTGGTGCAACACTTATTGCTTTAATCACTTGCGATTTAGTGACTAAAGATCAGTTTTTAACAAGTATTGCAAACCCTGGCCTTGTAACATTAATTTTGCTTGTTTTATGCTCCTTAGCACTTGAGAAAACTCGCTTGCTAAGAGTTATTGCCTCAAAAACTATTGTTGATAGCTACTTTTCGACTTGGTTTAGGTTGTTTGGTATTACCACTTTTTTTTCTTCTATATTAAATAATACTGCGGTTGTGGCTACGTTACTTTCGCCTATTAGGAATAACCCCCACCATTTTGCCAGTAAACTACTATTACCTTTATCGTATGCCTCTATTTTAGGTGGAACGCTTACGCTAATAGGTACTTCTACTAATTTAATCGTTAACTCAATGTATATTGAGGCGTCGGGTAAGTCGTTATCGTTTTTTTCATTTACTGCTGTGGGTGCTATTTTGGTACTTTGCTGTGGTTTAGCTATGTTTTTATGCACCCGAATGTTACCAAGTATTGAGCAAAATAATGCTACTTCAGAGGGGTATTTTATTGATGCTAAAGTTTCTACAGGTTCTGAGTTAGTTGGGCGCTCTGTTGAGGTTAATGGGCTTAGGCATTTGGAATCATTATTTTTAGTTGAAATAGTGCGATCAGGCAGGCTTATTAGCCCTGTTTCACCGACGGAAGTAATTCAGCCTTCGGACAGACTTATTTTTTGCGGTGACATAACTAAATTATTGCAGCTAGGGCAGTTTTCAGGTTTAGAAATTTTTGCAGAAAAAAATGGTGCTTTAAATAGCAACCTTACTGAGGTAGTTGTTCGGTCTGAAAGTATAATTGTAGGACGCACGCTTAAAACTACGGGATTTAGGGCATTGTTTGATGCTGCTGTAGTGGCAATAAGACGAGATGGTGAACAGGTTTCGGGTAAGTTAGGTGATGTAATAATTCGCTCTGGTGACTTTTTAGTGTTAGCCGTGGGTGATGATTATAAATCTCGAACAAATATAAATAAAAACTTTTTAACCTTATCTGGTGTAGAGCCTGAAAGTAGAATTAATGGCTGGCGAGCTTGGCTTTCCATTGGGGGCTTTGTAACCACAATAGCATTAGCGGCTGCTGGAGTGCTAGATTTATTAGAGGGGCTAGTATTATTGCTCGGGGGCCTTTTATTTACTCGTAGTTTAACTACTAATGAGTTAGTAAGACGATTCCCGATTGATATATGGCTAGTGGTTTCATCTGCACTTTTACTGTCGAGTGCGCTGGTTAACTCTGGCGTGGTTGAATCGTTAGGTGGATTTATAGGTCAATTCGATGACCCTAGGTATGTGTACACTGCATTTGTATTAGTTTATGTCGTAACTTGGTTAATGACCGAGTTTGTAACTAATAACGCTGCTGCGGCGTTGATGTTTCCTATAGGCTATACCGTGGCCTTAGGGTTTGGTGTAGATGTGTTGCCTTTTGTAATGGCGGTAGCGTTTGCTGCAAGCGGAAGTTTTATTAGCCCGTATGGTTATCAAACTAACTTGATGGTATTTAATGCAGGTAATTACAGGTTAAACGACTTTGTAAAAATAGGCTTACCTATTAGCATAGTGTATGCGCTGGTTGTGCTGGTGTTTGTGCCTGTGTTTTTTCCTTTTAGTGTAAATTAGGGGCATTTTACGCGAGTAACTTACTGGCATTATTAATTACGGTTGCTTTTTAGTGTAGCGCCTCGGTGGTCACATTGTTTTGGGCTAAACGCATAAAGTGATTAAGAGATTATTATCACCACAGAGAACACAGAGAACACAGAGAACACAGAGAAGGAGAAGTAACTATTCCTTGTAGACGCACAGCTTGCTGGCGTTATGAATATTTTCTCTGTGTATCGCGAAGCGCCTCGGTGTCCTCGGTGGTAGATTTGTTTCTAAATAAACAACGAAGGTGATTTTATCACCACAGAGAACACAGAGAACACAGAGAAGAGAAGGAGAAGTAATAGTTACTTGTAGACGCGCAGCTTGCTGGCGTTATTAATATCTTCTCAGTGTAGCGCGCAGCGCCTCTGTGCTCTCGGTGGTGAAATTGTTTAGGGTTAAGCCCATTCAAGTGATTAAGAGATTGTTATCACCACAGAGAACACAGAGAAGAGAAGGAGAAGTAATAGTAACTTGTAGACGTACAGCTTGCTGGCGTTATTAATGCCTTCTCAGTGTAGCGCGCAGCACCTCTGTGCTCTCGGTGGTCAAATTGTTTTGGAAAGTGATTAAGAGATTATTATCACCACAGAGAACATAGAGAAGAGTAAGATAAGTAATAGTTACTTGTAGACCACAGCTTGCTGGCGTTATTAATATCTTCTCAGTGTAGCGCGCAGCGCCTCGGTGTCCTCGGTGGTAGATTTGTTTTTAAATAAACGATAAAAAGTGATTTTATCACCACAGAGAACATAGAGAACATAGAGAACATAGAGAACATAGAGAAGAGTAAGAGAAGTAATAGTTACTTGTATACGTACAGCTTACTGGCGTTATTAATGCCTTCTCAGTGTAGCGCGCAGCGCCTCTGTGCTCTCGGTGGTCAAATCGTTTTGAGTTAAGTTAAATGAGTGCTGCAAAGGTTAAAATATATGCATGGCTTTTCAATAGTCTTTTTACTTCTACACGCAAACACTTTTTAGTAGTAATATATTAGATAGTTTAGAACAAGGGTATTCCAATGAGCCAAGATGAAAATATAGTATGGCACGCTCAAACAGTGTCAAGAAAACAGAAGCAACAGCACAAAGGTCATAAGCCTGTATTGCTTTGGTATACTGGCTTAAGTGGTTCAGGAAAATCTACAGTGGCAAATGCTGTTGAAGCAAAGCTATTTTCATTAGGCTGCCATACTTATTTGCTTGATGGCGATAATGTACGCATGGGCTTAAATAAGGGGCTTACATTTAGTGATGAAGACCGTGTTGAGAATATTCGCCGCATAAGTGAAGTTGCTAAATTATTTGTAGATGCGGGCCTTATTGTATCTACCGCGTTTATTTCGCCATTTAAAGCTGACCGCGCTCAAGCTCGAAGTATAGTAAATGAAGGTGAATTTGTAGAAGTGTTTATTGATACACCGCTAGCTGTTTGCGAAAGCCGCGATCCAAAGGGCTTATATAAGAAAGCGCGCGCAGGTGAAATACCAAATTTTACAGGGATTAGTTCAGCATTTGATGTGCCCGAAAACCCCGATATACATGTTAAAACAGCTGACCAAACCATTGAACAATGTGCAGAGCAAATTGTAGATTATTTGATAAAAAATAAAATTGTAGATACTAGCAGCTAACAGCTGTTGAGTATTAAGTTTATCAATTGGTTTGGCTTTACTTGCGAAAGCAATTATTTGTTGTTTTGCCGATAGTATAAAGATGCTTTTCCTAAGAACTGCCTTTAATTATATTGGTATACTTTTTCTATTTTGGTACTTGAGAGTATTATGAAATATGACATTTTTAACGGTGATGCCGATGGTATTATCGCTTTACTTCAGCTTCAATTAGCTAACCCTACCGATACAATTAAGGTAACAGGGGTAAAACGCGATATTCAACTAATGCAAAAAATCACACCAAAAGAGGGTGATTGCATTCGAGTGTTGGATATTTCAATGGAAAAAAATATGCCTGCGCTTCACGATGCTTTAAGTGCTGGAGCTCGTGTTATGTACGTAGATCACCATAAAGCTGGCGATATACCTAATCATGCTAATTTATATGCGCATATCGATCTTGATGCGAATATGTGTACCAGCTTAATCGTTAGTGATTTACTAGATAAGCAGTTTCACTTATGGGCTATTACAGCCGCTTACGGTGATAATTTATTTGCTAAAGCAGATAGCGAGGCTGACAAGTTAAATTTAAACGATTTACAAAAGTCACAGTTAAAAGCGTTTGGTACTTACATAAATTATAACGGCTACGGAAGTGAAGTGGCTGATTTACACTTCGCCCCAGAAAGTTTGTTTGAGCTTCTTTTACAGTATAAATCGCCGTTTGATGCAATAAACGATAAAAGCTCGGTTTATTATACTCTTGAGCGAGCTTATAAAGCCGATATGGAAAAAGCAGCTAATGCACAAGTCCTTCATGATTGTGATACTGCCAAAGTAATTTTATTAGAAGATGCGGCTTGGGCTCGCCGGGTAAGTGGCGTTTTAGGTAACGATCTTGCTAATCAGTCTCCGAATAAGGCTCATGCAGTATTTACGTTTAATAGCAAAGGCAGCTATTTAGTAAGTGTGAGAGCGCCGCTTAACAACAAACAAGGTGCTGTAGATATATGTAGTAAGTTTGCTACAGGTGGGGGCCGAGCTGCTGCCGCGGGCATTAATGAACTACCTAAATCACAAGTCGCTAGTTTTATTGAGCAGCTTGTAAGCTATTATGAGTAGAACTTTCACTACTTATTAAAAAATGCTTAATTTTAAACTTTTAATTTTAAAGGATTAATATGAAAATTGCAGTGGTAGGTACAGGTTATGTAGGCCTTTCAAACGCTATGCTCTTATCGCAATATAATGAAGTGGTTGCACTTGATATTGACGAAAAAAAAATAGCACTTTTAAACGATAAGCAGTCACCAATTGTTGATAAAGAAATTAGCGATTTTTTAACACGTGATGACTTAAACTTTACAGCCACTACCGACAAAGTAGCCGCTTATAAAAACGCTGATTACGTAATTATAGCTACACCCACTGATTACGATGTTGAAAACAACTACTTTAATACTAGTTCTGTTGAAGCGGTAATTAAAGATACTATGGCGCATAACCCTAATGCAGTTATGGTGATTAAGTCGACTATTCCGGTAGGCTTTACTGCTGATATAAAGCAGCGGCTGAATGTTGAAAATTTAATATTTTCCCCTGAATTTTTACGTGAAGGAAAGGCGCTTTACGATAATTTGCACCCATCACGTATTGTTGTGGGCGAGCAAAGCGAGCGCGCAACTATTTTTGCTAACTTACTTAAGCAAGGTGCAATTAAGCAAGATGTTGAAGTGCTATTTACCGACTCAACAGAAGCCGAAGCTATTAAGTTATTTTCTAACACCTACCTTGCAATGCGAGTTGCTTATTTTAATGAGCTTGATAGTTATGCAGAAGCGCATGGGCTAAATAGTAAGCAGATTATCGAAGGTGTAGGGTTAGATCCACGTATTGGAAAGCATTACAATAATCCGTCGTTTGGCTATGGCGGCTACTGTTTACCAAAAGACACTAAACAATTGCGTGCTAATTACCAAAGTGTACCAAATAATATAATTGGCGCTATTGTAGACGCTAATACAACACGTAAAGACTTTATTGCTGACTCAATTATTAAGCGTAGCCCCAAAATCGTGGGCGTGTACCGTTTAGTAATGAAAACAGGCTCAGATAACTTTAGAGCCTCTGCTATTCAAGGCATTATGAAACGTATTAAAGCAAAAGGTATTGAGGTTGTCGTATTTGAGCCTGTTCTTGAAGAGAGCGAGTTTTATCATTCGCGCGTAATAAAAGACTTAAACGAATTTAAGCAGATATCTGATGTGGTGGTTTCTAACCGTATGGTTGAGGAGCTTAGCGACATTGTAGATAAAGTGTATACACGTGATTTATTTGGTAGTGATTGATTAGATAATAGCTGTTAGAGATTACTTTTAAAAGCCGCTGAAATGTATGTTGATGCGGCTTTTTTGCTTAAATTAGGAATTTTATGAAGTATTTAGTTACAGGGGCTGCGGGCTTTATTGGTGCTGCAACGTGTCAAAAATTATTAGCTGCGGGCCATATTGTAGTAGGTATTGATAATTTAAACGAGTATTACGATGTAAATTTAAAATTAGCACGTTTGGTGCAGTTTGAAAGCCACGATAACTTTACGTTTATTAAGCTCGATATAAGTGAGCGCTCAGTAATGAGCGAGTTATTTGTAGTACAACAGTTTGATAAAGTAATACATTTAGCTGCGCAAGCGAGCGTACGCTACTCAATAGAGAACCCAGATACATACGCCGACTCTAATTTAGTGGGGTACCTAAATGTACTCGAAGGGTGTAGGCATAACAATGTTAAGCACCTTGTTTATGCATCATCTAGCTCTGTTTATGGCCTAAATGAAAAAACGCCATTTGAAACTACCGATAGTGTTGATCACCCTGTATCGTTTTATGCGGCGACTAAAAAAGCTAATGAACTAATGGCTCACAGCTATTCTCATTTATATAGCTTACCAACTACTGGGCTGCGCTTTTTTACAGTTTATGGCCCGTGGGGTCGCCCTGATATGGCGCCGTATATTTTTACTAAAAAGATACTTGATGGGGATACTATTGATATAAATAACAATGGTGATATGTGGCGTGACTTTACTTACATTGACGATATTGTAGAAGCTGTTGTACGAGCTGCTGATGTTATACCTCAAGCAAACCCAGACTGGAGAGTAGAGAGCGGTTCGCCAGCTACTAGCTCTGCTCCTTATGCTATTTATAATATTGGCCATGGGAGTCCAATAAACCTAATGAAGTTTATTGAAGCAATTGAGGCCGAGCTTGGTATTGAGGCAAATAAAAACTTTCGCGAAATGCAAGCGGGTGACGTTTATAAAACATATGCCGACATGCAAGATTTGTTTAAAGTAACTGGCTACAAAGCCCAAGTAAATGTTAAGCAAGGCGTTAGAGAGCTAATAAAGTGGTATAAAGGTTTTTATAAATAAGTTTTAAAAGTTAAAAGCCGAAAGTTAAAAACTGATAGCTTCACACTCATTCAGCCCCCATCTACATATAACCTGTTAACTTAAAAATAATTAATTTACAAACAAAGGACTACCCATGAAAGCTGTAATTCCTGTTGCCGGCCTTGGCACACGTATGTTACCTATGACTAAAGCAATTCCTAAAGAAATGCTACCAATTGTAGATAAACCATTGATTCAATACATAGTGAGTGAGTGTGTATCTGCAGGTATTAAAGATATTGTACTTGTAACACACAGCTCTAAAAACGCCATAGAAAACCACTTTGATACCAGCTACGAGCTTGAAGCAACCTTAGAAAAGCGCGTTAAGCGTGCGTTACTTGAAGAAGTACGCTCTATTTGTCCTACTGATGTAACGGTAATGAGTGTACGCCAAGGCGAAGCTAAAGGCCTAGGGCACGCTATTTTATGTGCAAAGCCAATTGTAGGTAATGACGACTTTATAGTATTACTCCCTGATGTAATACTTGATGCTTACACGGCCGATCAAAAAACTGAAAACCTAGCCGCGATGATCAAACGCTTTAACGAGACTAAAGCAAGTCAAATTATGCTAGAGCCAGTAGCACAAGATGATGTAAGTAAATACGGTATTGCTGATATTAACGGCGTACAGCTAACACCAGGTAACAGTGCGGCAATTAAAACAATGGTTGAAAAACCAGATGCCGATAAGGCACCTTCAAACCTTGCTGTAGTAGGGCGTTACGTATTGAGTAAAAGCATTTGGCCGCTACTTGCTAAAACGCCTGTGGGCGCTGGTGGTGAAATACAGTTAACAGACTCTATTGATGCGCTAATGACTCAAGAAACCGTTGAAGCATTTCATATGAGTGGTCGTTCTCACGACTGTGGCGATAAGCTAGGTTACTTAAAAGCGATTGTTGAATACGGCATGCGTGATAGTAAGCTTGGTGATGACTTTACTCGATACTTAAATAAACTTGCTAAATAGAACAACATCTTAACACTTTTTAGTTTTACATATGTGGATGGCTTTGTGCTAATGATTATAGCTATTGCGTATTGAATTGGGCATAGCAAGAATAGGTATTTAATTGCCGGTGATGTGAATGCTTCACCGGCTTTTTATTAAAAATATTTAACCTATTAATCCCATTATATGCTTCGCTAAATTTTCTTGCATAAAGTTGGTTTTTTGTTAACCTACTTGCCTTCCTTTTTTAGCTTGTTGAGGTGTATATGGCGTTGTTATCTCGTTCGATATTGGCGTTGTGTTTAGCACTTTCAAGCTCTGCAGTTCTAGCTCAGTCACAGTGTGATGTTGAGCTTAGTCATGGCTTAATAATTACCGACGACGTTATACGTATTCTTGATAAAGGCCAAACACGCGTACAAATTAATAATAACAATCAGCTTTTTATTCGAGGTTACTGGGTTGATTTAAGCACTGAAGAAAGCAAAGTGCTTGAGCAGTTTAGCCATGGTATTCGCCATACGGTGCCGGAGCTTGTTAATTTGGCTACCGATGGTGTTAACTTAGGTTTAAGCGCCATTGAACATGTAGTCGAGGGGATGTCTGACAAAGAGCCAGAGGTGCTAAAAACCCAGCTCCAGTACGTAGAACGTGCGCTTATGGACAAATTTAAGCGTGGTGATGACTTCTTTTTTATCGCGCCACAGTCGCTCTCGCAAATAGATGATTTTTTCACTAAAGAAATTAGCCAGCAAATACACTCTGCCGTACATGGCTCGTTAGGGGCTATTTTAATGTCGCTTGGTGATGCGTTTAAATCACGCGAAGGTAATATTGAAGACCGCATTAATGACATGGGCCAACGTATGGATATTATCTCTAAAGAAATAGATAAATCACTGCAAAAAAAGGCTCAGCAACTTGAGCTTAAAGCCTCTGAATACTGTGAATGTTTAAACGCACTCGATGTGACCGAATCACGCTTGCAAGCGATTGTCCCAGGCATGGCTGACTTTGATTTAGTGCAGATAAAATCGTAAGCAAGCGGATTTGTAAAAGGTTATCAATGAGAGTTAATTGCCTTTATCAATTCAATAGTTTCTATTTCTTGCCTGCTTGAGCGAGCTACCTGATTAAGGTATGACTCAATTGTTTTTTTATACTTTCCATTTAGCTTTTCTGAACAGTAAGTTAGCCTTAATAGAGAAAATGTATCCGAAGGATCCATAGCTAAAAGTTTTTCTGCTGTGATGCATGCATCATCATAACTTTTATTTATAATTGCTTGATTATACTCTTGAAGCTTAGAGTTGTATTCAGCTTCTATAGGGCTTAGTACAGCGCTAGTCGTAAAGCTTATTGATAAAGTAATTATCAAGATTACTAAATTATAATAATTTAATTTATTCATTGAGGTTCCTTCAATTTATGGAATTATTATAAAGCCTTCACCATTCGGTATTATGCTTAAAAACTTTTTCCACTGTGATGGGTCTATTGTGGGACAGCCAGCAGAGCCCTTCCAAGTATCACTATAACCCCAATGAACATGTATATAATTCGCAAAACTACCTTGGTTTGGAAAGTTAGGGTTTATATCTGTTGTAGGGACATTAGCATTTCCATTAACGACCAAAGCAGGTTTGCCCTTGTGAGAGCCCTGTTTAATTCTGTAAGTTCCGGCCTTTACAAATGGATAGGCATCAGTCCCTTTAATGCTAGAATCTTTAGGTTTAAAAGGGTTTGGCGTACTACTTCCATTGAACGAGCCTAACTTGCTACCATCAGCAGAAAAAACAATAACCTTTTGGTCATACACTTTATGTGATGCTGTTCCTTTCGCACTAAATCTAATCCCCCACTTATTATTTCCTTTATTTGGAAAGGGGTAGTGAGATTGTATAGTTGAAGTATTATTCTTCATATTCATTCCTTTGAGTAATTTATTCTAAATAAGATTGAGCTTATTTAGAGGTATTATAATAGTAATCCTTACAAGCATTATTATTAATTATGTTTTTGAATGCAACATAATCTCCTCAGCCGTTAACTCCTTATACTCTCCACTTGCTAAGTTTTCGTCCAGTATAATATTACCTATTTGCTCGCGGTGTAGCTCTACCACTTTGTTACCTACCGCGGCTAACATGCGTTTAACTTGGTGGTATTTACCTTCGCTGATTGATAAACGTAAGCTGTAGGTGGCAAGTGCTTCTGCTTTAGCTGGACGGGTGAGATCTTTTTCGTTGTGAAGTTGTACGCCGCTGCGTAGTTGCTCTAATGCTTCTTCGGTTATAGGCTCTTGTGTTTCTACTAAGTAGGTTTTTAATTTGTTGTGCTTTGGCGAGGTAATACGGTGCGACCAATCGCCATCGTTAGTAATAAGTACTAAGCCGGTGGTGTCTATATCAAGGCGACCTGCTACATGAAAGTCGGCCATATTTGGCTCATCGAGCAAATCAAATACGGTGGGGTGTAGTTCATCTACATTGGCACACACGTAGCCTACAGGTTTGTGTAGCATGAAGTAGCGTTTGCCTAAAAATACCATAGGCTCACCAGCAAATGTTACTTCATCTTGCTGGGTTACTTGAAAATCGAACGCGCTAACAACTTCCCCATTTACTTGCACTTCTTGGCGTTTAATACCCGCGCGAGCTTTTGAGCGTGGTAGCTCGGCTAGGTGGCTAATAAATTTATCTAAGCGGCAAGGGAATTTCATTTTGGTTCACATTTTTAGTCGGCTACAATGGCGGCGATTATAGCCGATAGTGAAACCCCATGTCAGTAAACTACCCACAAATTTTAAGGCTTTACCAAGCAAAAATAGATGCGGGTGAACTGTGTGTTGATAGCGCTCAGCAAAATGCAGTAAATGCGTTAAATAACCTAAGTATACAGTTACACACAAAAATACCTTGGTGGAAAAAAGCGCCGTTAATTAAAGGGGTTTATTTGCATGGGCCGGTGGGGCGGGGTAAATCCATGCTAATGGATTTATTTTATAAAAATTTACCCACTGAGCGTAAGCAGCGGCTGCATTTTCATCACTTTATGGCGCAAATACACACGCAACTTGCCCAGCTACAAGGTCATAAAAACCCTCTCACGTTAATTGCTAAACAATGGGCGAAAGATATAAAAGTGCTGTGTTTTGATGAGTTTTTTGTTAGCGACATTGGCGATGCAATGATTATGGCAAGGTTATTTAACGCCTTGTTTGATAGTGGGGTAGTGCTGGTGGCAACTTCTAACGCAAAACCTGAGCAGCTTTATCGCAATGGCCTACAGCGCGCGCGGTTTTTACCCACAATCGATTTAATTAAAAATTTTTGCCATGTAATTAGTGTTGAAGGGCAGGATGATCATCGCTTTAGGTATGGTAAAAATAGCCGCCATTATTTTATTAATTTACCTATAAGCGAGTTTAAAAAGCAGTTTTTATCTCAGTATCCACAAGCAAAGGAAAACCAAATTTTACAGGTACACTCCCGCAGCTTACCGTGTTTATTAACCGCAGATAATGCATTAATGATCGATTTTATAGCGCTTTGTTCAGGAGCGCGTAGCGCTTACGATTATATGTTTTTAGCCAAGCAGTTTGATATTTTATATATAGAAAATGTACCAAAAATGGGTGTAGGCGCAACAGGTAAAGTAATAGTGCATGGTATTGAAGACAGTTATCAACGCGAAAAACAAACCCTCAATGAGCATTATTTAGATGACGAAGCGCGGCGCTTTATTGCATTGGTGGACGAGTTTTACGATTGCCACAAGTTATTAGTTATTAACGCCCACGCGCACGTTGAGTCTTTGTATGAGGGGCAAAAGCTGAGCTTTGAATATGCGCGAACGCAGTCGCGTATTGTCGAAATGCAAAATTGGTAACAACTTTTCAATATTACATTGTTAGCGCGCGACTTGCTGGCGTTTTAAAAGCGATTACGTCACCACTGAGAACCCAGAGAAGTGAAGGAGAAGAGCTTTTCTCAGTGCCCTCGGTGGTAA
The DNA here is from genome assembly GCA_007988745.1 of Pseudoalteromonas atlantica. GTDB lineage: Bacteria > Pseudomonadota > Gammaproteobacteria > Enterobacterales > Alteromonadaceae > Pseudoalteromonas > Pseudoalteromonas atlantica. The sequence continues at coordinate 20,257 of BJUT01000046.1, read as the reverse complement.
ATTTTTTAACAAACACCTAAAGTGGTTTTATCACCACAGAAAACATGCAGTAGTGAAGAAGTAATAATTAGTTGTAGATGCGCAGCTTACTGGCGTTTAAAAGCAGCGCTTTTACGTTGTGTTAAACCCCTTTGATAAAGCTATGAGAAGCTTCGCTTCTACGTGAGCAAGCTCTACGTCTCCATTAAAAAATTAGCGCGGTAGTAAATTTATTTATAGGTGATTTGCCTGCTTGTGAAACAGGCAAAATTTATAAAGTATTTTTTAATTAACTTTTATAACCATTAGGGTTATTTGACTGCCAACGCCATGTGTCTTCCATCATGGCATCTATTCCACGCACCGCTTCCCAGCCTAGCTCATTAAGTGCTTTTTCTGGCGCGGCGTAACATGCAGCAATATCGCCAGGGCGACGAGGCGATACTTGATAAGGAACGTCTTGGCCGCTGGCTTTTATAAAGGCGTTAACCATTTGCAGTACAGAGTAACCATTGCCTGTGCCAAGGTTATATACAAGTGCGCCGGTATTGTTGGCAATTTTATCAAGCGCTTTTAAATGCCCCATCGCTAAATCTACAACGTGAATATAGTCGCGTACACCAGTGCCATCAACGGTGTCGTAGTCATCACCAAATACAGCAAGCTGCTTTAATTTACCTACTGCAACTTGGGCAATAAATGGTAATAAGTTATTAGGAATACCATTTGGATCTTCGCCAATTAAGCCTGACTCATGTGCGCCCACTGGGTTAAAGTAACGCAAAATAGCAAATGCAAAACGCTCATCTGATTTAGCAATATCTTGCAGCATCATCTCAACCATCAGTTTTGATGTGCCGTACGGATTAGTTGTGCCACCTACCGGGAAGTCTTCTTTAATCGGTAAGCTTGCAGGGTCGCCGTAAACTGTGGCTGATGAGCTAAATACTAATTTAAATACGCCTGCATCGCGCATGGCATCTACAAGTGTAAGCGTACCTTGTACGTTTGTTTGATAGTACTCAACAGGTTTAGCTACCGACTCACCAACCGACTTTAAGCCAGCAAAATGAATCACACTCTCTATAGTGTGCCTTGTAAAAATGGCATCTAAAAAAACTTTATCAAGAATGTCGCCTTGGTAAAACGTGGCTTCTTTGCCTGTGATTTGCTTTACGCGTGCAAGCGACTCTTTTGATGCGTTACTTAAATTATCAACAACAACAACTTCGCTGCCTTGCTGTAAAAGTTCTAAAACGGTGTGTGAGCCTATGTAGCCTGCGCCGCCTGTTACTAAAATTGCCATGAATGCTCCGTGGATACCTTTTTTCAATTATCTTAATTTCATCATATATTCTTACTATTTACATGCTTTATTTTAAAAGCGTATTAAAATAGGTTAATTAAGTAATGGTTAATAAACTAGTGTTAAACTTGTATGGTCTATTACTGGGCTAAGTCTAAATAATTAGTACTGCCCCTTTGGAGAATGCTATGAATTCAGTTAAAACAATCGCTATGGCAATGTGTATTACATTACCTGCATTTGCACACGCTGGAGAATCTGTAGTTAAGTGGCAAGATTTTAAAGACTACCGCGATGTGCGCGCTTCTAGCCAGGGTAAAGCGTCGTACCACAAACAAATTGCTACTCAGTTCGAAAAACATTTTTCTAAACTTGCCGAGCAATTGCCAAAAGACTACAAGCTAAATTTAGAAATAACCGATATCGATTTAGCAGGGGACGTACGCTATGGCGGTATGGATGAAATACGCGTAGTAAAACCTATTTATTTTCCGCGCATTAAGCTCAATTACTCGCTAAGCGATAATAAAGGGAGTGTAGTGAGTGAAGAGGACGATGTAGAGCTTAAAGACATGGGCTTTATGGATAAAATTAAAATGGGTCGCGACGAGCCGTTTTTTTATGAAAAACGCTTAATAACCGAATGGTTTGGCGAGCAAATTTTAGCAAATTTAGATTAGGTAGTATTGCGTGAGTAGGCTTCACTGCTTAGATTGAAATCACAGAGGTGTTAAGTACCACCTGGTAGATGCGCAGCTTGCTGGCGTTTAAAAGCAGTGGTTATTATTATATTTTAAAACCATGAGAAGCTTCGCTTCTAACGTGAGCAAGCTCTACGTCTACAACCCAAACAAGCTCCGAGGTTAAATTTATTGTAGGCGCATTGCTTGCTGGTGCATTTGGAATTTATGCTGCGTATATTTATTAATGCAAAATATCCGACGCGAGGTAAACTCGCTGCTACTAGCTTTGCACTCCACTTTTTCAAAAAATTAAAGAATTAATCCACAAAAAGATTAAGAGACGCTGCGCTTTAGAGGGAAAGAAAAGCTTAAAATAAGTATTTGTCTTGTTTTCTCATTTATTCCTCTTTCACTTCTCTTTGTGCAAAGTATTAAGTTATTTATTCACTGAAAGGTTAAGAAGCGGGTCGCTTTAGAGGCGGAACATTATGTTTATATTTTGCGTGAGCAAGCTTCACGCCTACTAATAAAAAGCACCGTGTTAATTGCAAACGCGGTGCTTAATATTTATTCTTGCTTACCGCTATTACTTAAACGTAGCGAGCAGGGTAAGTAACTGTTGTAGCTTAATAACCGTTGTTTTAAGCTTTTCTTCATCAAAACCATCTGTGCTTAAGCTTTCTACATCGGCTGCTACATCAAGTACGTATGGCTTAAAGCGTTTAGCTTCAAAACTAAATCCGGCATCAGCTGGGAACAAGGCTTTAAATTTACCGTGGCCTTGTTGCTGTAGCTCATCTAGTTTTTTGTCGGCATCAAGTGCTTGGCGATAAACAATTTTTAAGTTAGCGTTGAGTTGTTCAATTATAGAATCCATGGTTTTCCTAAAGCTTTGTACTGCATTGCCGATATAGTACTTGGATTACATTTAAATGTCAGGTTGATTAAGGCTTATAACGATGAATATATCAGGTGGAAATCTACCCGCTATGTCTAGCTCTGGCCAAGGTGGTGAAGTATATACCGCTGCTTTGTCTAAAAAGCAGCAATTAGCAGATGGCGCAGCAGCACTTGCACTAATTGAAGGTGCTGCCCAGCCAACAAGTGCGCAATCACCGGCTCAGTCGGTTACTGCAACACTGGGTAATAATGTAAATATATACGTTTAAACTAACTTAAGGTCGATAGGTGTTTTGCTTTTTTGTCCGCCTATTTCTCTTACTAATTTAGGCACTAAAAATCCAGGCAGGGCTTTTAATAGTTCTGCCATTATTTTTATTGCCTGTGGCTCTTCTATATCAAAGTGGCTTGCGCCTTCAACCTTATCTAGCAAATATAAATAGTATGGCAGTACGTCGGCATCAAATAACGCCTCACTTAAATTTATTTGTGCCTCAACGGTATCGTTCACCTCTTTTAAAATAACTGCTTGGTTTAATAACGTTACGCCTGCTTGCTTTAGCTTTTGCATGGCGGCTTTAAACTCATCGTCTATTTCGTTGGCGTGATTTATATGGTTAATAAATATAATTTTTAGCGGTGATTGCTTTAGCCTCGCGCACAGCTCATCGGTAATACGCGCAGGTATAACAACAGGCAAACGGCTGTGTATTCGCATGCGTTTAATTTGAGGTAACTGTTCAAGCTCATCTAAAAACCAGCTAATGGCATCGTCTTTGGCCATAAGTGGGTCGCCACCACTTAAAATCACTTCGTTTATGTTGGCATCTGATTTTATATAGCTCAGCGCATCAAGCAGGCTTTTTTTATTAAGCTGGTTTTCTTGATACGGGAAGTGGCGTCTAAAGCAGTAACGGCAATTTACTGCACAGCCAGTTTTAAACATAATTAAAACACGGGATTTATATTTATGTAAAAGCCCTGGCTGTTCGTTGTCTTGCTCTAGTAAAGGGTCTTTATTAAAACCTGTTTTGGTTAAAAACTCTTGATGGCGTGGCATAACTTGTAGCAATAAGGGGTCGTTTGCATCGCCCTTGCGTATTTTTTTTATAAAAGGGACTGGCACGCGTACCGGAAATAAACTGCGGGCTTTTAGGTCGTTTTCATGGGCTTGGCTCGATAAACCGACCATTTCAAGCAAGGTTTTTGGGCAGGTAACTACATTTGCTAATTCTTTTTGCCAGTTTTTATGCAAATTTGCTTCATTTCTTTGTATCATTGGCACGTAGATTACTCGAAAAAAATTAAATAGAGGAAACGATGGCGAATTATAGCACCAACGAGTTCAAGGGCGGCCTAAAAATTATGATGGACGGCGAACCTTGCAGTATTTTAGAAAATGAAATGGTAAAACCTGGTAAAGGCCAAGCGTTTAACCGTGTTCGTATCCGCAAACTTATCTCTGGTAAGGTGCTTGAAAAAACCTTTAAATCGGGTGAATCAGTTGAAGGCGCCGATGTAATGGATACCGACTTAGCGTACCTATACACAGACGGTGAGTTTTGGCATTTCATGAACAACGAAACATTTGAACAAATTGCCGCTGACGAAAAAGCACTTGGCGATGCCGTTAAATGGTTAGTTGAAAACGATGTATGTACTATTACATTATGGAACGGTAGCCCAATCGCGGTTACTCCACCTAACTTTGTTGAGCTTGAGATCACTGAAACTGATCCTGGTCTTAAAGGCGATACAGCGGGCACAGGCGGTAAACCTGCAACGCTTAGCACTGGTGCAGTAGTACGCGTTCCATTATTCGTACAAATTGGTGAAGTAATTAAAGTAGACACCCGTAGCGGTGAATACGTAGGCCGTGTTAAGTAAGCTTGAGTACGGTTTATAAAATCCCGGCTTAAGCTGGGATTTTTTTTGGAGAAAATATGTCAGCAACACCTTGGGCACCTAGTGCAAGCATAAACACCCTTAAGCAACGTGCAGCCATACTGAGAACTATTCGTGAGTTTTTTTATACGCGTAATGTAATGGAAGTAGAAACACCGAGCTTAAGCAGTGCCAGTGTAACCGATGTGCATTTAGCAAGTTTTAATACACAGTTTGTAGGCCCAGGCCACGCTGGTGGCTTGCCTCTTTATTTACAAACATCGCCTGAATTTGCAATGAAGCGTTTGCTAGCAGCAGGCTCAGGGCCCATATTTCAGCTTTGTAAGGCATTTAGAAACGAAGAAGCGGGACGCCATCATAACCCCGAATTTACCATGCTTGAGTGGTATCGCCCTGGGTTTGATGAGTTTGCATTAATGGATGAAATGGATGAGCTAATGCAGCTCATTTTAAATGTAGAACCTGCAGAGCGTCTTACTTACCAGCAAGCATTTGAGCAAGTGTTAGCGCTTGACCCATTAACAGCTACGCTTAGACAATTGCAAACACTTGCCTGCGATCACGGCTTTGCCGATATAGCCAAAAACGAAACCAATAAAGATACCTTACTGCAGCTGTTATTTTGTATGAAAATAGAGCCAACTATTGGGCAAACTAAGCCGTGTTTTGTGTATCACTTTCCGGCATCGCAAGCGGCACTGGCACAAATTTGTGAGCACGATAACCGCGTAGCAGGGCGCTTTGAGCTTTATTATAAAAATATGGAATTAGCGAATGGCTTTAATGAGCTAACTAATGCTAAAGAGCAGGCAAAGCGCTTTGATGAAGATAACGCCTATCGCGCTGCCAATGGGTTAAACCACGTGCCTATGGATACCCGCTTAATCGACGCTCTTGAGCACGGCTTACCGCAATGTGCAGGCGTTGCTATGGGGATAGACAGATTAGTTATGCTAGCCACCGCTAAAGATACAATAAAAGAAGTCATCGCGTTTGATGTAGATAGGGCGTGATGCTTTACCTGCAGGCGTGGCTTTATGCCGCGTATTGATTATTAGCAGTTTTGCGTGAGCAAGCTTCACGCCTACGACATTGTGTTTTTAATGTAGGCGCATTTGGTATTTATACCGCGTTAAAACAATAAACCCAAACGCGAGGTAAACTCGCTGCTACTTTTATGTTTTCTCATTTACTCCTCTTTTTATTCTCTTTGTGCAATAGGGGTTAAGTTATTTCTTCACAAAGAGGTTAGGAGGCGCTGCGCTTTAGAGGGTCATGTTGTAGTCGCGGCTTTATGCCGCGTATTTTGTATTAAATGCCAGACGCGAGATAAACTCGCTGCTACTTGTGTGTTTCTCAGTGTAGTGGCAGTGCCTCGGTGTTCTCGGTGGTAAAAGCGTTTTGTTCTAGTGCATCAGTAATTAAGAAATTATTATCACCACAGAGAACACGGAGAAGTGAAGGAGAAGAGCAAACAACGTCTCAGTGTAGCGCGCTGCGCCCTCGGTGGTCAAAATTGTTCTTTTAAGTAAAAACTAAAGAAATTTTATCACCACAGAAAACATGCAGTAGTGAAGAAGTAATAATTAATTGTAAACGCCTTGCTTGCTGGCGCGTTGATATAAAATCTATACGCTTTTTCTTTTTGCGTGAGCAAGCTTCACGCCTACCAATAAAAAAGCACCGCGTTTATTGTAAACGCGGTGCTTAATATTTATTTTCTTACAGCTTACAGCTCTAACGTAAACGTTATACCCGCTACTCTTGGCTCACCTAATTGCACGTAGGTGTGTGTAGCATAGCTATCAAGTGGGTCGTTACCAAACTCAAAGCCGCGGGTTGGTACTTCTTCGTCAAATACGTTACGTGCCCATGCGCGCACTGCCCACATGTCGGCTTCGTAGCCTAAACTTAGGTTTACTAAATTACTGCTAGGTGCTTTTGAATTATGGCTATCTGAGAAGTAGTAATCGTCCTTACCTTCAACACCAATCATACCGTACAGCTCATTAGTAAAGTTGTAACGTGCGCTAAATGCGTATTGGTATTTAGGTGATTGCGCTTGCTCACGACCGTCTTGATTTAAGCCAGATTGCGTTACAAAGTCGTCAATTTCTGTGTTTAAGTAACCGGCGCTACCTGTTAAGAATAAATCTTCGGTAAGTTGGTAACTACCTTCAACTTCTAGCCCGTAGTTGCTACCAGAGCTTGCGTTATCAACGTAGCCTGTAAATTGCTGACCTTCTACTTGCCATGCTTTTAGCTGTATGTTGTCGCGGTACATATAAAATGCTGCTAAACGAAGGGTAAATTTATCATCAAGCGATGAACCCTTAACGCCAAACTCGCCGCTCCAAAGGTATTCAGGGTCAAAGCTTGTATGCTGCTGGAAAAAATCAGCATCTAGGTTTAAGCCTTCATCTTTAGCTTTTGCTAATGCTTCTGAATTAATACCGCCAGCTTTATAACCACGGGTAATGCTGGTGTAGATCATAGTACGGTCAATCACTTGGTATTCAAGTGCTATTTTACCGCCTACCATTACGTCGTCAGTCTCTTCAATAAAGCCGTTGCTGTCGGTGTAATCACCTTGGTATTGCTCTACACGTAAACCGGTAATGAGCGTGGTTTTAGGGCCGATAGGTGTGGCTACTTGGCCGTAAACAGCTACGTTACTGGTTTCGTAGGTTGATGCAAATGGACTTGCAAGCCAAGTGTATTCTCGCTCTAAATCTACATCGCGGTTTTGATAGTAAACACCGGCAACCCAGTTACCTGTTTTAGAATTAAATTGTAAATTAGCCGATTGATCATCGCGATCACGCGTGTATACATCGGTTGAGCTATAACCCCAAGGGTGTAGGCCAGCTGCACATAATTGTGGCTCGCTTGCATCGTTACATACCCAGTCTTCATCAAAGCTGTAAAGTAGCTCTGTATCAATAGCTGAAAGGTTTAAGCTTACATCAAAGGCATTAAAGCCTGTGTAGGTATTATTAATACCAATGGCGTAGCTTTGTTGATTATCTTGGCCTGGCTCGTCGGCTACACTATTACGGCTGTTATCAAGCGTGAACGCATCGTAGCCGTTGTTTATATCTATGTAGTGCAGGTTTAACTCTGTGTTTAAATGCTCAGTAAGTTGGCTGTTTAATTTAAAGCGGGCTACTTGCTCATCTTGTTGTTGAGTTTCTTCGTTTAAATATAGGTTATCTACGTAGCCGTCTGATTTTCTGCGAAAGTAGCTGACGCGGGCACTTGTGTCGTCAGTTAATCCAGTACTTGCTGCAAGGCCTGCTTCGCGCGAGTTATAAGTACCCATACCCACTTGTAATTTTAAGCTAGGATCGGCAGTTGCCTGAGCTGATTCCATTTGGATCATACCGGCCATGCCGTCTGCACCAAAGCGAGTGCCTTGTGGGCCGCGGTAAATTTCTACCTGGTCTATATCAAATAATAATGAGCTGCCACCTAAACCCGAGTAGTTAATGCCGTCAATAACTAAGCCAACCGATGGGTTAATTGGATCTACAAATTGTGAACGAAGTCCCACTCCACGAATTTGAATATAACGACCACGAGACGCACCAGATGTAAAGTTTACGTTGGCTGTACTACCTAGCATTTCGTCTAAGTAACTTGCACCACGTTGATTAATTTCATCTTTGCTAAATAGGCTAGCGCTAGCGCTTAATGTTTGAATGCTTTCACGTTGAAAGTCGCCTGTAACAACAATTCGTTCTAGGTCGCTGTCATCAGCGTTTGCTATAAGTGGTGTACTAATTAGCGGTAATAACGCCGCAGTAATTAAAGACAAACGTAAGTTCATTAGGTTACTTAACTCCATTTTGGGGACTCGTATGGTAGCAATTATTTTAATACTTGTGTTATAACGCAGCGATTATACGTTAAATAATCAGGATTACTAATATGACCTTTAAAGTTGATTTTAAAGTGCGCCATTACGAATGTGACCTACAAGGAATTGTAAATAACAGTGTGTACTTTAATTATTTAGAGCATGCTCGCCATGAGTTTTTATTTGCAAATGGGGTTGATTTTGCACTACTAGCAAAGCAAAAAGTTAATTTAGTGGTGATACGCAGTGAGGTTGATTATAAACATTCGCTTGTACCAGATGATGAATTTTATATAGCAGTTGAACCTGAGCGTATAAGCCGTATAAAGTTTGCGTTTAAGCAAACCTTAGTGCGTAAACACGACAACAAAGTAATGCTACAAGCCAAGGTTATAGGCACCTCGGTTAATGAAAAAGGGCGCCCTTTTTTACCTCCCGAAATAGATAATTTATTTAAAAATTACACCCAAGATTAGCGGGTATAATTTTTAGGGGCTGTGACCTTTGGGGCTAAATTTAACCTAGTTTGTTTTATAGCAGCGCCTAGGTAGTGGGATTGTTTATCGTAAATAGTGGGTAGCGTAGGTGCTGTTATCGAGCCTACTAAGTTACAAATCAAGCAAGGCGATTAAAGCCCCCTTACTGTGTACATGTTATAATCTGCAAAGTTCAACACTCTCTAAACTATCATAGAACAAAAATTTACATTTAAAACATGCATTTTTAACGGATAAACCGCATAAAAATTGTTACTATTACGGTAATTAAATATTTAGTTAGAAATAGCATGAAATTAGCAGCACTACCGATGCTTTTAATCGGTTTATGTATTGGTTGTACAGCCACAGGGACGGTGACCACTGAGCAGCTAAAGTACACACAATGGCAACTATCAAAGGTTGATGGTTTAGCTGTGCCGGCCTCTTACAGTGCATCAATGAGCTTTATTGAAGCGTTGCAAGTAAACGGGTTTGCAGGATGTAATAAGTTTTTTGGTGAAGGCGAGCTTAAAGACAGCAGTATTAGCGTTAATAAACTTGGCATGACGCGTAAGTCGTGCGGAGCAGACGTTGATGAGCTAGAGCAGCAGTTTTTACAAGCGCTACGAGAAGGTGCAACGCTTACCATGCAAGGCTCACAGTTAGTTATGCAGGGCGATCAAACTTTTTTATTTATTGCAAAGTAGTGGCATGAGTATTTAAAACTGCCTCTTGCAGGCAATTTTTAACTGGCGTACACTCAACGCTGATTTGATCAAAATAGCAAATCAACGAACATAATTTTACTTGTCGGAGTGCCTTAAATAATTAAGGCTGAGATCGCGAAAGCGGGATCCGTGAACCTGATCAGGTTAAAACCTGCGTAGGGAACAAGCTGCCTAAAATGGGACGCTTGTGCGTCTTTTTTTATGCGCACAACAAAATAACTAGCCATTTTAGGCCGCAAAGCAGCGTAACCACTGCTTTACGATCTTTCTCTATTCCTTATGGAATATCTGACAAGACAACCCTTTAGCAATGAGGTAAGTCATGTCAAACACTACAAATAAGTCTACACGTCGAGAAACACGCGCTGCTGCGTCAGATTATATTTATAATTTAACGGGTCAGCCATTTCCAAGCTCAAAAAAAGTGTATGTTGAGGGCAGCCAAAGCGGTGTACGCGTGGGTATGCGCGAAATTACATTAAGCGATACGTTTATTGGTGGCGATGAGCAAAACCCTGTGTATGAGCCAAACGATCCACTGCGTGTTTACGATACATCAGGCCCGTATACCGACCCTAACTTTGAGTTAGACGTACGTAAGGGGTTACCTAAATTTCGTGAACAGTGGATAAAAGAGCGCAACGACACTGAAGTGCTCGGCTCGGTCACTTCGCAATTTGCTCAGCAACGTATGGCCGATGACGGCCTTGATCATATTCGCTTTGATCATTTACCTAAAATTCGCCGTGGTAAAGCGGGCAAAAACGTGACGCAAATGCATTATGCTCGCCAAGGCATTATTACCCCTGAAATGGAATACGTAGCCATACGCGAAAACATGGGCCGTGCACAAATTAGAGAAGAGCGGCTAGCAGCACAGCATAAAGGCGAATCGTTTGGGGCGAGTATTCCCGATTTTATTACCCCTGAATTTGTACGCGACGAAATAGCCCGCGGTCGCGCTATTTTACCAAATAATATTAACCACCCCGAAACCGAGCCCATGATAGTTGGCCGTAACTTTTTAGTTAAAGTTAACGCTAATATTGGTAATTCATCGGTAAGCTCATCAATCGAAGAAGAAGTAGAAAAAATGGTGTGGTCTACCCGCTGGGGTGCCGATACCGTAATGGATTTATCAACTGGGCGTTACATTCACGAAACCCGTGAATGGGTAGTACGCAACTCGCCTGTGCCCATTGGCACGGTACCAATTTATCAGGCGCTAGAAAAAGTAAACGGAGTGGCCGAGGATTTAACTTGGGAGATATTTCGCGATACGTTAATTGAACAAGCCGAGCAGGGCGTTGATTACTTTACTATTCATGCCGGCGTATTACTGCGTTACGTGCCAATGACGGCAAAGCGTGTAACCGGTATTGTATCGCGCGGTGGCTCAATTATGGCTAAGTGGTGTTTAGCGCACCATAAAGAAAACTTTTTATATACGCACTTTGAAGATATTTGCGAAATTTTAAAACAATACGATGTGTGTTTTTCGCTTGGAGATGGCCTTCGTCCAGGTTCGATTGCTGATGCCAACGACGAAGCGCAATTTAGTGAGCTACGTACGTTAGGGGAGCTTACAAAAATTGCGTGGAAACACGATGTACAAGTATTTATTGAAGGCCCAGGCCATGTGCCAATGCACATGATTAAAGCCAATATGGATGAACAATTAGAACATTGTGGCGAAGCGCCTTTTTACACATTAGGCCCATTAACGACTGATATAGCACCAGGGTACGACCATATAACATCGGGTATAGGCGCTGCACAAATAGCGTGGTACGGCTGTGCCATGCTGTGTTATGTAACACCAAAAGAGCATTTAGGTTTGCCCAATAAAGAAGATGTAAAAGAGGGCTTAATTACCTACAAAATTGCAGCGCATGCGGCCGACTTGGCCAAAGGCCACCCCGGCGCGCAAGAGCGCGATAATGCATTATCTAAAGCGCGCTTTGAATTTAGATGGCACGACCAATTTAACATTGGTTTAGACCCAGAGCGTGCCCGTGAATACCACGACGAAACCTTACCGCAAGAGTCTGGCAAAGTAGCGCACTTTTGCTCTATGTGCGGCCCTAAATTTTGCTCAATGAAAATTACCCAAGAAGTACGCGATTACGCAAAAGATCTCGAATCACGCGGGATCGATCCTAACAATGTTGGTGATGCAATTGAGATCAAAATGGTTGATGTAGAAGCGCAAATGAAAGCGAAATCTGAAGAGTTTAAACAAACGGGCTCAGAAATTTACCACAAAGCAATATAAGCCAATAACAGGTTAGCGGCTTATGGCTGCTAGCCTGTTATTAAAAGGAGGTTTTATGTTTTACAACATTGCTGTTGTGGGGTTTGGTTTAGCAGGGCGCTTAGCTGCCCTTGAGCTTAGTAAGTCGCATCATGTAACCGTGTTTGAAGCCAGTGACGAACACACACAAAATAGTGCCGGTAAAGTGGCTGCGGCAATGCTTGCTCCGCTTGCTGAGTCGGTATTGTGTGAAACGGATTTAGCCATCATGGGGCTAAATTCACTCAAGCGCTGGCCAGAGATAGTGAGCGAGCTTGAAGGCGAGGTTTTTTATCAGCAAAAAGGCACGCTGGTCGTGGCGCACCAGCAAGATAAAGGTGACTTACAAAGCTTTAGTCAGCGTATTAAGCCTATAGCAGGGCACAGCGCGCAGGCGTTAAATGCTCAGCAAATAATGCAGTTAGAACCCGAATTAGCTAATCGTTTTAACCAAGGTGTGTTTTTACCCTGCGAAGGGCAAATAGATAACCAGGCCTTTTATAGAGCAAGCTTTACCATGCTTAATAAACGTAAGGTTAAGTTTGTTTTTAACCAACGCGTTAGCATTCAAAACGGCGAGGTGAATAACCGCGGGTTTGATTACATTATTGATTGTCGTGGCTTAGGCGCTAAAGGCGATAAACCCCTTAGAGGGGTTCGCGGTGAGGTGGCCAGGTTACATGCACCTGAGGTTAATTTAACGCGGCCGGTACGTTTAATGCATCCGCGCTACCCAATTTATATAGCGCCAAAACCTAATAATGAGTATGTAATTGGTGCAACTGAAATAGAGTCTGATGATAGCGGCCCTGCAACAGTACGCTCCACGCTTGAGCTACTTTCGGCGGCCTACACTGTGCACAGCGGGTTTGCCGAAGCGCGGCTGTTAAATATTCAAAGCGGGTTACGCCCCGCATTTAGCGATAACCGCCCTGCGGTTTTAAAAACAGGTAACGTAATTAGCATTAATGGCTTATATCGTCATGGCTATATGTTAGGGCCCGCCTTAGTGGCTGATGCGTTATCTCAAATAGGGTGAGTAATAAATGACTATAACAATTAATGGTGAGCTGCTAACTATTAAAAGTGCAGTGCTTGTTGATGTATTACAAAATTTTGGTGCAAAGCCGCCATTCGCGGTGGCACTAAATGGCGAATTTATTCCACAAAGTCTGCACGCCAGCACCACAATTAACGAAGGGGATAGCATTGAATTGTTATCGCCTATTCAAGGTGGGTAGCATTATGCAAGGTAACGATTGCTTAACTATTTATGGCGAGCAACTAAATAGCCGTTTATTAATAGGCTCGGCGCTTTATCCCTCTCCAGCGGTGATGGAAGAGTCTATAAAAGCCTCTGGCGCGCAAATAGTAACGGTGTCATTAAGGCGCCAGCAAAGCGCTGCCGCAGGGGATGACTTTTGGCAGCTTATAAAAAACACAGGCCTTAAAATACTGCCTAATACCGCAGGGTGCCACAGTGTAAAAGAAGCCGTAACACTTGCTAAAATGTGCCGTGAAGTATTTGCAACCGATTGGATTAAGCTTGAACTAATAGGTGATGACTACAACTTACAGCCCGACCCATTCGCATTGTTAGAAGCCACAAAAATATTAATTGATGATGGCTTTAAAGTATTACCCTACTGCACCGATGATTTAGTGCTTTGCCAGCGTTTAAACGAGCTAGGGTGTGAGGTGCTTATGCCTTGGGGCGCGCCTATTGGCACCGGTAAGGGGCTTTTAAATAGTTATAATTTAAAAACAATTCGTGAGCGCTTACCAAACACAACATTAATTGTAGATGCGGGGCTTGGTTTGCCTTCGCATGCCTGTCAAGCGCTTGAATTAGGGTATGATGCGGTATTATTAAATTCAGCGATAGCAGGGGCTGGCTGCCCAATTACGATGAGCCGTGCATTTAAAGCCGCGGTAGAGGCAGGGCGCTTTGCGTATAATGCCAAAGCAATGCCTGAAAAAGACTTAGCAGCCCCCTCAACCCCTACAATGGGTATGCCGTTTTGGCATCAGCAGTAAGGAAATAAAGAGTATGAATAATTTAGTGTGGACAATTGCAGGCTCAGACTCAGGTGGTGGCGCAGGCATTCAGGCCGATATAAAAGCAATGCAAAGTTTTGGCGTGCATGGTTGTACTGCAATTACCGCGCTTACGGCGCAAAATAGCTTAGGTGTAGAGGCCATTAACGCGGTATCTACCGATATTATTGAATCGCAATTACTCGCACTCGAAAGCGACATGAAAGCCAAAGTAATTAAAATTGGCATGCTGGCTAATGTGCAGCAAATTCAATTGATAAGCGAGCATATAGCGCATTATAAAGCTAAATGGCCTGTACCGCCTGTAATTGTTTACGACCCCGTTGCAATTGCTTCAAGTGGTGATGTATTAACAGAGGAAGATACCGTAAGTGCCATTAAAGAATGCTTAATGCCGCTGGTGGATGTAATAACGCCTAACACGCACGAAACGCAATTATTAACAGGCGTATATTTAATTGGCCCAAGCGCCGTGAAAGACGCTGCTAAAAAGCTATTAAGCTGGGGCGCAAAAGCGGTTGTTATTAAAGGCGGGCACTGGGATTACCCAACAGGTTATTGTATAGATTACTGCACACAAAACGGCGAAGAGTATTGGCTTGGTAATAAAAAAATTCAAAGCCCTCATAGTCATGGTACAGGTTGTAGCATGGCCTCGGTTATTGCCGCGTGTTTAGCAAAAGACTACCCATTAAAAGATGCTTTTATTTTAGCTAAAGCTTATATAAATCAGGGCTTAAAGCAGTCAGTTAGATACGGCGAAGGAATAGGCCCTGTTGCACATACTGCTTTTCCTACACAGTTAGATGACTACCCGCAAGTAATAGAGCCTGGCAGCTGGCTTGGTGATGAGATTGATTTTGATGTGCCGCTTGAATTTAATATGGCGGCTGATTTTGCACCTTGTGAGAGCAAAAAGCTGGGCCTATATGCTGTGGTCGATAGCCTAGATTGGCTAGATAAATGTTTGCAGCAAGGTATTACTACGGCGCAGCTTCGCGTTAAAAATAAAACCGACCTTGAGCTTGATGAGTTAATTAAGCAGGCTGTAGAGCTGGGTAAAAAGTACCACGCTCACGTATTTATAAATGACTACTGGCAGTTAGCTATAAAGCACGGTGCCTACGGCGTACACTTAGGCCAAGAAGATTTAGAAACCGCTAATTTAGCAGCAATTAAAGAAGCAGGTTTAAGGCTTGGGCTTTCTACCCATGGCTTTTACGAAATGTTACGTGCGCACAACTACCGACCAAGTTATATGGCATTTGGTGCTATTTACCCAACCACGACCAAAGATATGAGCGGCCAGATACAAGGTCTCGATAAACTTAAAAAGTGTGTGCTATTAATGCAAAGCTACCCAACAGTTGCCATTGGCGGCATAGATTTAACCCGCGCAAGCGAGGTGGCAAATACAGGAGTAGGCAGTGTTGCGGTTGTACGAGCAATTAGTGAAGCGGATGATTATATTGAAGCAATTAGTGCGCTAAAAAGTGCTATAAATCAGCCTAATGAATAAGCTTAGCGATAAAGAAACTCTGCGTTATAGTCGCCACTTATTATTAAAAGAAGTGGGACTAGAAGGGCAGTTAGCACTTAAAGCAGCCGCAGTAGCAGTAGTGGGAGCTGGCGGGCTAGGTAGCCCTGCACTTTTGTATTTAGCTGCGGCAGGTATTGGTACACTTATTTTAATAGATGATGATGCGGTTGAGCTTTCTAACTTGCAGCGCCAAGTGCTGTATAAAGTTAATCACTTAGGGCAAAACAAGGTCGCGGCTGCTGGCAAAGTATTAACAAGCCTTAATAATCAAATAGAAATAATGACGCATTGTAAAAAGCTCGATGATAACAACGCAGGGGAGCTTTTAAAAAATGCCGACATAGTACTTGATTGCTCTGATAATTTTGCCACACGTTACAGTGTTAACCGTTATTGCTTTACTCATAAGTTGCCTTTAATTGCAGGTGCCGCGATTGCAAGTCGTGGGCAACTTATGGGCTTTGATTTTAGGCAAAACAATAGCCCATGTTATGGCTGTGTTTTTGCAAAAAGTGACGCCGCTCCTGCTGTAAATTGTAGTAATGCGGGTGTAATAAGCCCACTGTTAGGAATTATAGGCTCTATGCAGGCACAGCTTACGCTTAATATGCTGCTAGGGCATGTTGCAGGTAGTGTGTTTATCAGCTTTGATGCGCTGAGCTTAAAGCAACAGCAATTTAAAATGATTAAAGATATAAACTGCAAAGAGTGCGGTGAATAAAGTATGAGGTAATTCGCGGGGCTAAACTCGGGGTTAAGCCATGAGAAGCTGCGCTTCTAACGTAAGCAAGCTCTTCGTCTACAGCTAAAATTAGCATCGTAGTTTAATTAATCTATAGGCGCCTTGCTTGCTGGCCCGTTGATATAAAATCTATTTACGCTTTTTCTTTTTTGCGTGAGCAAGCTTCACGCCTACCAATAAAAAGCACCGCGTTTATGGTAAACGCGGTGCTTAATATTTATTTTTGCTTACAGCTTGGCAAACACGTCTTGTAGTGGTGGCACTACTTGCTTTTTACGGCTTAATACGCCATCTAGCCATACTTTATCTTCGCTCGGCTTTTCACCGTAAGCTTGCTCTACAAGGTTTGCATCATCTGAAGCGATCAGCATTTGTGAGCCTTCTTTCATGATGTCGGTAAGCAGTAAAAATACTGAGTGGCGGTTGCCTTCAATTTTTAGCTTAGCAATATCGGCTTCTAAGTCTGCTTTAATTTCGTCAAACACTGCAAGGTCAATAACCTCTAGCTGGCCAATGCCCACTAGGTGACCGTTCATGTTGAAGTCTTTAAAGTCACGCATTACTAAGTCACGCACAGGGGTGTCTTCAACAGCTGACTTAACACGGAACATGTCCATGCCTAGTTCTTTAAAGTCTTCAATGCCGGCAATTTCTGCTAGTGCTTCTACACATTTAATATCAGCCGTTGTACAGGTCGGCGATTTAAAAATAACGGTATCGCTTAAAATTGCACATAGCATGATGCCAGCAATATCTTTAGGGATTTCTACGTTGTAGAAGTCATACATCATTTTAATAATGGTGTTTGAACAGCCTACCGGACGGATCCAACACTCAAGCGGTGTAGATGACGTTAAATCGCCTAGTTTATGGTGATCGACTACGCCAACAACACGTGCTTGGTCGATATCATCTGGTGCTTGTGTTTTTTCTGTGTGGTCAACAATATATACATCTTCGCCAGCGTAGCTTAATTTAAGCTCCGGTGCTTCGAAGCCAAATTTATCTAGGATAAATTGAGTTTCTGGTGACACTTCACCAAGGCGTGTTGGAATTGCTGGCTCATCGATTTGGTTTTTTAAATAAGCAAGTGCAATTGCACCACAAATAGAATCTGAATCTGGGATTTTATGGCCCACTACATACATAGACATTGACGGAACTCCTTTAAATTTGCCGATATTCTACCAAAGTCTGTGGCCTTTAACATATAGACAGTGCAATTAAGTTTTAGTTACACTTTAAAATCTTGAATTTACTGGGTGTATAAATATGCGACTGGGCCGCAAAGGTTGGAACAACGTTATTATTTTTTCGATGTTGATTATGATCTTCTTTTTAAATGGCTGGCATAAACAGTTTTTAGGGGGCGAAGACGAGCCTACATTACAACCGGTACTGCCATTACAAAGTTTTGTGCTAACACTGAGCTTTGTTGATCAGAAAATTGAACGTATTGGTACAAGTTGGCGTACAACCGCATTAAAAGAAAATACGCCAGTGAGGTGGGATGCATCACAGCAGCAATTAGCTGAGCTAATTAACCATTGGCAAACGGCTGCGTTGATGCAGGTAAATGAGTCTGTTGTATTTAATCCAAACTCACCATTGTACGTGGCCACCTTTGAGTTGGCTGGTGAGCGCTTACCTTGGGTTTATTTACTGTACAAAGGTAACGGTAAGTATTATTTGTTGGAAAAAAATAGCCAGCGCGTGATGGGGCTTGATTTAGCGACTGCAAAGCAGTTATTTCCAAGTGTTGATTTTTCAAAAAGTGAGTTGCATTAATGCCTGAATTACCAGAGGTAGAAGTAAGTAGACTGGGGATCACCCCGCATGTAGAAAAACAGGTGGTGACGAAGGTAAATATTTATAATGCCAGCATGCGATGGCCTGTGCCTGATGATGTTTATCAGTTAGAAGGGCAGAGGGTAGAGCGAATTGAGCGCCGTGCAAAGTATTTATTGCTGCACTGCGAATTAGGGAGTGCTATTTTACATTTGGGAATGTCGGGTAATTTGCGCGTTGTAGATAAACGCGAGCCGCTTAAAAAGCATGATCATGTTGAGTTTGTTCTTAGTAATGACAAGGCGCTGCGATTAAACGACCCACGCCGGTTTGGTTGCTGTTTATGGCAAGCACCAGGGGATGTTCATAAGTTACTCTCAAAACTTGGCCCTGAGCCGCTTACGGATGATTTTTTTGCAAAGCGTGTGTACGAGCAATCGCGAAATAAAAAAGTCCCCGTGAAGCAATTTATTATGGATAACGCGGTGGTGGTGGGCGTAGGTAATATTTATGCCAATGAGTCGTTATTTAAGGCGGGGATACACCCAAAACGCGAAGCAGGCAAAGTATCGCTAAAGCGATATCAAACCCTGATCCCTATTATTAAAGACACTCTAGCAGCGGCAATAACACAAGGCGGTACAACCCTTAAAGACTTTACCCAAAGTGATGGCAAACCAGGTTATTTTGCACAGCAGTTGTTAGTGTACGGACGAAAAGGAGAGGCGTGCGTAACGTGTAAAACGCCACTTGAAGAAATTAGACTAGGGCAGCGCAGTACGGTGTTTTGTAAGCACTGCCAAAAATAGCCGTGTTATAGCTCAAACGGTGCCACACCGACGGCTTTCATTTTATAGCCCACTTGGGCTATTTCACCAGACCAGGTTTCGGTACTGATAACGCCGGTAACAACAATCGCATCATACAGGCTCTCAATGGGTACGCCGCCTTTTACTGTTACATGAACGATTTGATTTGGCGGCGGGGGTGGTACGTGAATACACGCGCCAAAGTATGGCACAAGCAAAAACTCAGTAATAACTTCACTGTCGCCTTCAAGTGGGACAACAAACCCCGGTAAACTTACTGATTGGCCATTTAATGCTTCAACCACAGGAGCATCTAACTCTGGCTGCACCCAGTTTTGTTCACTACCTTCGTGGTTAGCTTGTGCTTGGGTATCTATTTGTACATGCCCTTGTGGGATTAAGTCTTCCCAAAAAATTTCTTTCGGCGGGTTTGCACTACTGACAAAGCTAATAAGTAGGCAGCTTACTAGCATGCAGTAATAAAGCGCGGATTTAAAAAGTATCATGAAATTCCTAAAGTTAAGTTTTTATACTCATACCATCGCTAAGCGAATAAAAGTAAGCGCGGGTAGCTGGTATTAAGCCAATTATAAACCCAGCGGCCATAATAACGCCTATTAAAGTGAGTTCATAGTAAGAGAGCATGGCAATATTAACGCTTATGCCTGCATGGCTTTGCAAATAGCTGCTACTGATAAGCATAACGCCATAATACAAACCACAGCCAACTAGGCAGCCTAATAATGTTGTAAATAACGATTCCATGCTTATTAGTGTAAATAGCTGCCATGGCCGTGCGCCGACTGAGCGCAATATAGCAAGTTCTCTTCGGCGTTGATTTAAATTGGCCAGTAGTGTGGTCAACATGCCCAATAAACTGACTAATATAATAACGCCTGAAAACAGTAAGAGTACTTTTTCGACAATGGCGAGCATTTGCCACAGCTCTTTTAGAGTAACTGTGGGCATAATGGCCAGAAGTGGCTCTTTTTTGTATTGGTTGATATTACGCCTAATTTGCAATGTGTATAAAGGCGAGTCGAATCCCATTAAAAACGCAGTAATTTGACTTGGCTCACCGATTAGGTTGTTATGCTCATCGTGCTCATCGTGCTCATCGTGCTCATCGTGCTCATCGTGCTCATCGTGCTCATCGTGCTCATCGTGCTCATCGTGCTCATCGTGCTC
>BJUT01000045.1 GCA_007988745.1 Pseudoalteromonas atlantica | reverse complement strand
AATTTTTTGCCTGGCTATCAACACGTTTTTCCAGCCTCAAAATAGATTACTTAATTAAGCGAATTAGTATAATTTTTAGGATTAAATAGGTTATTTTTAATGAAATTAAAGCTTTTAACACTGTTAGTTGCAGCATCTGCTGCAACTAACGCATTCGCTGAAGACGCAGAGAAAAAAACGTGGGAAGTAACAAGCGAGCTAGGTGCTATTGTTACTAGTGGTAACACTGAAACTACAACGTTAAAAGGCGGTTTAAAGGTATTACATCACCTAGAAAACTGGAATAACGAGTACAAAATCGACGGCATCTATAAAGAAGATGAAGTAGAGGATGACAACGGCGACAAAGACAAGCAGCGTACGAACGAAAAGTACTCTGCATCTGCGCAAGGTAATTACAAATTAAATGAAAAGAATTCTCATTTATTCATTTATGGTTCACACGTTTCAGACTACTTTGGCGCGTATAGAACTGAATCTGTAATTTCTGCTGGTTACGGCTTACGTTTAATTGACCAACCAGATATGTGGTTAAATGCAGAGTTTGGTCCGGGTTACAAATTTTTTGAATACTCTGACGACAGCACGCAAGTTGATGACGACGGTAACCTACTTGCAGGCGAAAGCGACAGTGAAGTAATTGCTTTGGGTAAACTTGATTACAACTGGCAGATTTCAGATAGCGCACGTTTTACTCAGCTTGTGTCAGTTGAGTACGGTGATTCAAACACCAAAACGCGTTCAGAAACTGCATTGCTAGCAAAAATAAATGGCTCGCTGCAAATGAAAGTCGCTTTTAATGTTACCAACAACTCAGAAGTTGCTGATGACGAAGAAAGCACAGATACAGAGACGTCATTAACGTTAGTGTATAGTTTTTAATCAAATAAACATATTTAATGACAGTTAGCTGACAAAAGGGACGAAAGTCCCTTTTTTATTAGAAACTATTAATGTAGTTAGAGCAGAACAGTTATAGATTAAATTACGCTTTGTTGCAAGTGGGTGTGGACATGGGGCAAGAAAGTGTTACTTGTACATATGTAAACTATTAAAGTAATAGAAGTGAGTTAGCGAACAAACTAAGCGTAAAATGACTATTTCGATTGAATTCGCACAAGTGACTAAATGGAAATCCAAAAATAAGCCCCCTATCACTCCACGTTTTCACTTGCACACAAACTTATTTACTGGTTGAAAGCTAAATAAAGTTAAACAATATTGATACCCAATATGGTTAATATTAATAGCTAGCTTCTTAGTCCACTGCGCTTCTATTTAAAAGCAAATAATGTATTATAGCTGAAATTTTCGGTCGTCGATTAGGGATATATACACTCGTGAAAGCTTTGAAATATTACGTAAGTTTTTTATTTTTAGTTTTTAGCGTTAATTTATTAGCGTTTACACCAACAGCAGCTCAGCTTGAACAGTTTAAAAATTTACCACGTGCTCAGCAAGAGGCTTTAGCTAAGCAGTACGGTGTAGATATTTCAGCTATTACAGGTGATGGGCAAACCTCGAAAGCAAGTAACTCACCTCAACCAATATCTATTGGAGAACGTTTTGACGAGAAAGAGAAAACCTTAACCGATGAAGAGCGGTTTAAGCCTAAAGTCGAGGAACTGAAACCGTTTGGATATGAACTTTTTGCTGGTGAACCAACTACTTTTATGCCAAGTGAAAATGCTTCAATCCCAGATAGTTATACTATTGGCACTGGCGATGAACTAAAAATTAGCTTTTATGGGAAAGAGAGTAACAGCTTTGATGTAACTGTCGACAGAGAAGGACGCATTAGCATACCTAATCTCAGCCCTGTAGAAGTCGCAGGCCTTACTTTCGCTGAAGTAAAAGAATTAATTAAATTAAAGGTAGACCAAGAGGTTATTGGAGTTAAGGCATTTGTATCATTAGGGCAGCTACGCAGCATGCGTATCCTTGTTTTAGGTGAAGCTTATAAACCCGGTAGTTATAGCGTTTCATCATTAACTACAGTGTCGCATGCTTTGTTCGTTAGTGGTGGGGTATCAGATATAGCTTCACTTCGCAATATACAAGTAAAGCGCTCTGGTCAGGTTATTACTAACTTCGATCTCTATGATTTACTCATCGAAGGCGACAGTAGTAACGATATAGTATTAAAATCAGGCGATGTTGTCTTTGTTCCTCCCGTAGGAAAACAAGTAACTGTTGAGGGGTTAGTAAAGCGCCCAGCAATATTTGAGCTAAAAGCGGGCGAAACAGCAAAGCAATTACTCGCTATGGCCGGTGGGCTCAAACCAGGAGCATATGCTAAAAATGCTGTTGTAGAGCGCTTTAACGCTGAACGAAAAGAAATTCTTTCTATTGATTTTACAAAACCTCAAGTTAATTACACCCCTCAAGATGGTGACCGTTTACGCTTCAACTCAATAAGTGAACAATATTTAAATTCAATTAGCTTAATTGGTGCTGTGGCACGTCCTGGGAGCTATGAATGGCAATCAGGCAAGCGAATTTCTGATGTTTTAAAGTCTGTACGAGGCGACCTGCTTCCACAAGCGGATCTAAGCTATGGTTTGGTTATTCGTGAAATAAATATTAATGGTGACATAGAAATTCATCAATTTGATGTAGCGCAAGCAATAGTTAAAAATAAGAAAAACGATTTAGAGCTACAAGCAAACGATAAAGTTATTATCTTTAGCCGATTCGAAGAGAAAGAAGTTGAGAAAGTAGCATTAGCTAATATGGCTTTAAGTGAAAAGCAGCGCATTCAGCAACTTAAAACTCAGCAATGGCAAAAATTTCAACAAAAAGAATTTGAAAAGTACATCGGTATTAACGAAAAGGAACAAGAGTTAATAACTGATAATGATCAAATATTAACAATAGCAGAATATACTGAGCGTAAAAAAGAGGAAGAGCAAAGCTTAAAACCTGAAGATTATGCAACATTTAGTCGTTTTAATCTTTTAGAACCAATTATTGGAAAGCTACGAAAGCAGGCCTCTTTTAGCCAAAACATGCAGTTAGTTGAAATCTCAGGGCATGTAACTTACCCAGGAATTTACCCGTTGTCAGTAGGTGGAAAAGTGAGCGACTTAATTGCTGCTGCAGGAGGTTTGTTAGAGTCGGCTTACGTAAAGCAAGCAGAAATTACACGTATAGCGGGATCAGATATCTCTGAGGTTGAACACATACAATTTGATTTGCAAAGTGTCGTTAGTGGCGATAATCGCGAAAATGTAACGCTAAAAAGTAAGGATAGTTTAAATATATTCCCTATTCCAAATTGGCAAGAAAATGTGAAGGTTAAGCTAAAAGGTGAGGTTAAATTTCCTGGGGAATATACCATAAGACGAGGCGAGACTTTAAATGACTTACTAAAAAGAGCGGGTGGCTTTTCACAATTTGCTGAGCAAAGTGCCGCTGTTTTCACTCGTAAGTCTATAAAAAAGCAAGAGCAAGAGCAATTAGCTCGTTTATCTACAGAGTTACGTCGCGATATAGCCTCAAAGAGCTTCCAAAGCTCCATAACCAGTAATTCTTTATCGTATGATGAAATGAATAATCTACTTGATGATTTAGCCAATGTTAAAGCGGTAGGGCGCTTAGTTATTAATTTACCATTAATAGTACAAAATAAACAAAAGCTAGTTTTACAAGATGGAGACATGTTGTTTGTCCCTAGTAAGCGTGATTCTATAAGTGTTATAGGTGAGGTTAATTACTCGACATCGCATTTGTACGAAAAAGGTATATCAATAGAAGATTACATAGACAAAAGTGGTGGCTTAAAATCGAGAGCGGCGGACGATCGAATATACATAATAAAAGCTAATGGTTCAGTTAGAGTGCCCAATAAAAGTAGTTGGTTTGCAGCTAATAAAGCAACAATGCTAGAGCCAGGTGATACTATAGTAGTGCCATTAAATGCAGAGCATATGGATAAACTAACTCTGTGGAGTAAAGCAACTCAAGTTTTATATCAATTAGGTGTTGCTGTTGCTGCTTTAAGTGCGCTTTAATTCGGGACAAATGTTCATAAAAAGTTACTATAATAATAATAATTAAAAGTCTTAATATTCAAAAGGTTGAACATTATTCAACCTTTTTTTTATTATTTATGCGGCATTTTTATTAATAAACCCTTGAATTTAGTAACCTAAGTTATCATAATTGCCCTACCTCGAACTGATGCTTCTTTTTGAGGAGTATCGGATGAGTTTAAGAATATTTCTGGTAACTAGTTTTAGTTAGCAAAAACAGTTTTAAAACTAACGTGCTAATACAGGCACATTTAAAGGTCAAGGAGATAAAAATGAAGCGTTTTACTAAACTCGCTCTAATCCCTGCAGCAGTAACAGCTGTGTTAGCAGGTAACGCATATGCTGGTACGGAAGCATGTTTTGAAATTTACAAAACTGGTGATAATGCTGGCGTTTCAGCGTTTGATCAAAAGTATACTGGCGCAGCTTGTGAAATTACACGTTCTGGTGCTGGTGAAACTACTTTAGCACCTATCGATGAAACAAAAATTGCATACGAGCTAACTGGTAACTTACCAATCGATTTTGATGATATCGATGGCGATGATATTACAGTAAATGATGCAGGTCGCGACCAGCAAATCGTTTACATTCCAACTACTGATATCCCAGGTGGTACTAAGCTTAAGTTTAAATTAACGGGTGCTGTGTTCGACGGTAACGCAAACCAAATCCACCTAGTTAAGCACACTGATGAAGACGGTGCTGCTCGAATAGAAGCTGTAGCTTCTTCAGATGGTCAAGTTGATGGTGAGTCTGAAATTACTTTCATCACTAAAGCTGGTATTACTATCGGTGCGGGTACGCGTTTAGCGTTCTCTCGTGTTTCTACTGGTGAAGACGCTGGTACTTTAGGAAGCGAAGTAGATCCTGTAGGTATCCTAATTGCTAATGATGAGTGTACAACTGCTGATGTTTCGGCATCTGTAAGCTTGAAAGCGCTTGAAGCTGTTACAGATGGTGGTAATGGTTACAGTATTCTTGGTGCAATTTCTCCAAACACTAAAATTGCAGACATTTCTGCGCAGTTTTACGCTTTCCAAGACGTTGTGACAGCTGAAGCTGATGTAAATGCAGAAAGCACTAACTCATTAGGTCAAGCTATTACAGCGCGTACTGAATTCGTGTTTGATCCAACAGCTGCAAATCAATTAGTAGCTCGTCAAACTCAAGTTGTTTACAAATCAGCTTTCTACGATCGTGAAGCACTTTTAGACCGTAGTATTGATCTTCAGGTTGATGATTACTTAGAAACCTCATTCGTTGCTTCAGGTGCTCCTGGCGCATCTGTACGTATGGGCGCTTTCAATGCACGTTTAGACGCTGATAATGTTCCAAAAGATCAGTTTGAGCTTGATAACGGCGCTGTATGGGGTACCTTTGGTTTAACTAAAGCTGCTGCTCGCGTATACGACACTCAAGCTATAGATGTGTTTACTCCAGCATGGGATAACGGTACAGCTGAAGCTAACCCTCGCCCTGTTACTGATGAAACGCTTTATGGTGCAGCATATAACGAAGTTTTCTACGCAGTTTCAAATCTTCAAGCTGACGGCGTAATGAACTTTAACTATGCTGTTGATACTAACTACACACTAGACTTTGACGATGCTAACTACATTGACCACTGTGAGATGACTGTTCGTTCACACGAAATCGGTGTTAACGGTGCAGTACTTAAAGTACCATACGCTGTAAACGGCGAAGGTAACTTTGTACGTGTAACAAACGAGCATGACGAAGCAGCAGAAGTAACTGTAGACGTATTTGGTGAGTCAGCTGACGGTACTACTAACAACCGTAAAGTAACAGCTGTTAAACTTGGTACTGTTGCTGCTCAGTCTTCAGTAGTTTACTTTGTTCCAGACCTAATCGAAGAAGCTGTTGAACAAGCAGGTTACACAGGCGCTGACGGCGGTTACGCTGCAGGTGACTTAGGTGCTAACGCTGCTGCTGGTACTAAGCGTCATTCACTTACTTTCACTGTAACAGCACCACGTGACACAGTTCACGGTGTATCTGTACAACGTGTAGTGGGTGGTTCTGACCGTGTAATGCCAGTACTTGACCGCAATGTATGGAGCCAGTAATAATTAACTAATTTAGTTATTTACTGATAAACCCTCGCTTAAGCGGGGGTTTTTTTTAATCAAAAGGAATATTAATGAAAAAGCTATTATTACTTTGTTTTGTTGTTATTTTATCAGGGTGTCAAAGCACACAAAACAATGAAAGTGAAGAGTTAAAAAAAGAGCTTGCGCAATTAAAGAAAGTGCAAAGACAAGTTGCTATTAAAGTAGGCTTAGGTGCGCTAGTTCGACCAGAAAAAATTGAATTATCTTCAGAAGCTATTTGGATTGGTAGTAAAGATGCTGAAGTAGTAATGATAGAGTTTACAGACTTACACTGTCCATATTGCAAAAAGTTTCAGCAAACAGTATGGCCAGAGTTAAAAGCTAAATATGTTGATACAAACAAATTAGCTGTTTCGGCACGTGAATTTCCGCTAGCAAGTTTACACCCTAAAGCACCCTACGCTGCAGTAACGTTGCGTTGTGCCAATGAACAGGATCAATACGAAAACGTAAAAGACCGTTTATTTGAACTTGGCAAGTCTATGGCTAAAGCCTCTTTAGATGAAATTGTAAAAGATTTTAACTTAGATCAAGAGCAGTTTGACGCTTGTTTGGCAAATACTGATGTTCATAATGTTGTTACCCGTTCGCTACAAGATGCTGCAGAACTGGGTCTATCTTCAACGCCAACCTTTATAATTGGTAAAAAAGAAGGTAATTACATTACTAATTACCAAATATTGACAGGTGCTGGAAGTTTAGAAAAGTTTGGTTCTGTAATAGATGAAGTAACAAAATCTAAATAGTGAATGTAGTTGCATTGCTTTTTAGCTGTGATAAATTTGGGGGCTAAATAAAAAGCCTCCTTTTTTATCTAAAAAACAAAACGTCATGGATTTGATTATGAAATACAAATTTAAAAGCTCCGGTTTTACACTCGTGGAACTGCTAATTGTTATGGTTATTTTAGGCCTTTTAGCTTCAATTGTTGCACCTCGCATGTTTAGTAAAGTGGATTCTGCCAGAGAGGGGACGGCGAAAGCGCAAATGCAAGTAATCGCGACTGCTCTTGACTCATATCGTCTTGATATTGGCTATTATCCCGACACCTTAAATGAGTTACTCCAAAGTACTAAAAGACAATGGGATGGACCATATTTCCCACAAAAAATACCACTAGATCCTTGGGGTAACGAATATAGCTATTCTGCCAGCTCAGAAGCTAATAGTGATATGTTTGTTTTAAAAAGCTTTGGGCGTGATGGCAAATTAGGTGGCGAGGGTGAAGACGCTGATGTGGAATACTAAAATAAAGGAATATGTAACCGCACACAATTTAATTGATGCAAATAGGCTGTCTCAAGCGCTTGAATACCAAAATGCAACATCAGAGAAGTTAGATGTTCTTTTATTAAATTCTGGTTGGATCGATGAAGATCAGCTAAGTATTATGTACGCTGATTTATTAAAATGTGGTAGGTGGACTCAGCCACTGCAGCTAGATCAAGCAGATATAAAAGCGTTAGAGGCTGTCAATACAGACTTTCTACTCTCAGCACAGCTATTGCCACTAGAAATAAATAATAAAACGCTTAAGCTGGGGTTTGCTTCCCCACATAATATGGATGGCTTGGATTATCTAAGGTTTCTAGATTTTGAAATAGATTTTTTTGCTTTATCAAAAAAAGATTTTGAGCTTCTCAGCGAGCAATTTAAAGCGCTTTTCCAGCAGCAGCCCGATTTAATAGTTTCATCAGATAATGTAGCCGCACTTAAAGAGCTCGCGTTAGGGGCACCTACAGTTAATTTAGTGAATAGCCTTATAAATAAAGGTGTTAAGTTGGGTGCCTCTGATTTACACATTGAACCTGTGGACGGGCGATATCGTGCCCGTTATAGAATCGATGGCATTTTAAAAGAAGCTGATCCAATCCCACATAGTCTGCAGCTTGCCGTTATCTCCAGAATAAAAATCTTATCGGGTATGGATATAGCCGAAAAGCGCCGACCACAAGATGGCAAAATCGAAATGAAAGCAGGCTCTACAGACTTAGATATACGTTGCTCAACATTACCACTAGGGGTAGGTGAAAGTGTTGTAATGCGTTTTTTAATAAAAAATGCGGTTAAATTCGATTTAGGTACTTTAGGTTACTCGGAAGATTTAATAGATTATATAAACCAAGATCTAAAGCGTACATCTGGTGTTATTTTAATGACAGGCCCTACAGGGTCAGGTAAAACAACTTCATTATATTCTTTTTTAAATCAGATAAATAAACCCGATATAAAAATTATCACCTTAGAGGATCCTATTGAGTACCAACTAGCCGGCGTAAACCAAGTGCAAGTAAATTCAGATATTGGATTTGATTTTTCTGCAGGTTTAAGAAGTATAGTACGCCAAGATCCTGATGTTATTATGGTTGGTGAAATCCGAGATAACGAAACAGCGAAAATTGCTTTGCAATCTGCATTAACAGGGCATTTAGTATTTAGTACTGTTCATACTAATGATGCGCCCTCAGCTTATACCCGTTTAATGGATTTAGGTATAGAAGAATACCTACTTAATGCGGGTTTAGTTTCAATCATGGCGCAGCGTCTTGCTAGGACTTTATGTAACCATTGTAAGAAACCGTTAGAGCAAGAAGAAAGCCAAGAACTTATTGCTAAATATACACTAAATAAACTAGCTCCTTTACAAAACATTAAGTTACACCAAGCTGTAGGTTGCGATCATTGCGAGCATACTGGTTACTCGGGCCGTGTTGCTTTTTTAGAGTACCTTCCTTGTGATAGCGATATTAAAAAAATCCCTAAAGATGAAAAGCTTTTAGATCACCTTTATCAACTAATGGAAGACAAAAACCTGCGAAGCTTAAAGCAAGATGGTTTATTAAAAGCAATCCAAGGGACTACAACGGTTGAAGAAGTTATGAGGGTGGCAGGATGAGCCAACTATATAAGTATAAAGCTTACTCTCATAGCGGCGAAACTGTAAACGGAGAAATCTCTGCCGAAAATGAAAAAGAAGCGTTTTCTAAATTAAAGCAAGATTACAAATTAGTTATTAAGGTAAATGCAACTTACCAAGCAAGGCAACGAAAAAGAATCACCTTAGCTGATCTGGAGCAATCGACAAATCAATTAGCAACGCTGCTTAAAAATGGACTGAAAATTGATAAAGCACTTTCTGTGCTTGTAAAGTCAAATCAAAAATCGGCAATCGGTTTAGTATGGTCTTCGGTACTTTCTGATATAAAACAAGGCGCTTTATTAAGCGATGCACTCGCAAAAAGGCCAGAGGCGTTTTCTACTTTATTTGTAGAAATGGTTAAAATAGGAGAGAGTACAGGTAACTTGCCTCAAGTATTCAATAGACTTAGTCAAAACCTTTTGTTTCAAAATGCGCTGCGCAATAAGGTAATTCAAGCAATAACATATCCCTTTTTTATACTTATAGTATGTATTACCGCTATTTGGGCTATTTTTAACTTTGTTATACCGAGCATGTCATCAATGTTTGATTCCGTCGATGATGTTCCTACCTACACGCAAGTACTTATTGACGCATCACAATGGATACAGAATTATCAGCTTCATTTACTAGTATGCATT
This sequence comes from Pseudoalteromonas atlantica, assembly GCA_007988745.1. GTDB lineage: Bacteria > Pseudomonadota > Gammaproteobacteria > Enterobacterales > Alteromonadaceae > Pseudoalteromonas > Pseudoalteromonas atlantica. The sequence goes on along the minus strand of BJUT01000045.1, from coordinate 25,994 downwards.
TTAGCAATGATATCAGGTTTAATTTTTGCCTTTCAAAATCATGAGTTTAAAATAAAAATGATACAGGCAACAGTAAACTTGCCTTTAATACGCACTATAATTAAGCAATCAGATCGAATACGCTTTGCCACATCATTGCAGTTGACATTAGAAAGTGGCGTAAGTTTATCTTCGGGGTTGCAGCTAGCCAGCGAAACCGTAATAAATCCTAAATTAAAGAAAAGCTTAAAAAATATTGTATTATCAGTATCTGCTGGCGGCGTATTAAGTGACGAGTTAGCTAAATTAACGTTATTTGATGATATTGGTATTTCGCTAATTTCCGTGGGTGAAGAAAGTGGCACGCTTACAAGCTCATTCACCGAAATAGCTCAACGCTCAAGATTAAGTTTTGAGCAATGGCTTGTTAAATTTACAGCTATGCTAGAACCATTACTGATTTTAGTAATGGGTGGAGTAGTAGGTTCTGTGGTTATCACCATGTTGCTTAGTATTGTATCGATAAACGATGTCTCATTCTAAATATAAAGGGTTTACATTAATAGAGCTACTTATCGTATTGGTGCTGATTGGGTTAGCAACATCGTTTGTTCTACCAAATATGTGGAAACAATTTGATCAAGCTAAACTCTATAGCGAAAAAAAACAGCTCTATTCAATTATAACTTTTGCTAAAGAGTACAGTGTTTATAAGGGCGGTTCATTAAAGTTAGTTTTAAACGAAAATACATTAAGAGTTTACGAACAAAAAATACCGCAATCTGATGCAGGAATGAATGAAATCAAAGATGAAACGAAAAATCTTGATGATGAACAAAATTTACAAGATGAAAATAAAGACGCTGAGAATCTAGAGCGGTTAATTAAAAAAATTGAATTTAATAAATTAACATTACAAGATAAGTCTTTTATTTTTGATGCACAAAGCTACTTCAATAAAGTAGTAATAACGATTGGCATAAATGGAACTCAAAAGAGAGAAAAAATTGAGATATAGCAAGGGAATGACGCTTATAGAGGTATTAATTGCTTCTATTATCTTATTTATAGCTGTTAGCGCAATTAGTTTTGTATCTCGAGCGTCAATGCTACATGAGCAAAAGCTAAAAAATAATATATCTCGGGGTTTACTTGCCGAATATATAAAAGATTTTGTGAGTTACAAATATCAATATGAAAATATAACGCAAGGTAGTTATAAGATAGGCACTAATGAATATAAATGGCATGTAGAGGTGATTAAATCAAAGCCTGTAGTGCGTTTTATTTCCTCCGAAACGACACAGGATACTGACAAAAAAGAGGATAATTTAGAACTGTACGAAGTAACTGTTAGTCAGAAAAGCCAAGAAAAGACAATATTGAGATTTAAAGATGTATATTGGAAGCAATAAAGGGAGGCAGTCGGCTTTTACGTTAATCGAAGTACTCGTCGCAATGGTAATATTTTCTCTAGTTATGAGTATATCAGTTACAAGTTATCGCTTTTCTGTTAGTGAGCTAACCAAATCAGAAAAGAATTACCAAATTAAAAAATTGTCCACAATTAAATTAATTAATAACCAAATCCACTCGCTTATTCCATTTATTTTTAGGACTGAGCTTGCGGAACAGGTTCCTTTTTTTCATGGTAATGCTTATGGCTTTTCATTTATCACCGATACCCCTATACAAGTTAATTCTCCTTTGGCTGTGGCGTCGTTAAAAGTGATTGACGATACGGTGCAATATTGTGAGATAGAATATGGTATGTTCTTACTAGAAGATATAGAGCTTATAAATAACACGTGCAGTACACCGATTAATTATTTGTCAGGTAAAGGCTTATCAATTAGCTACTTTGGCTGGAAAAATAGCTTTGAATTAAGCAATTTTTATTCTGAATATTTAAATGTAACAGTAAAGCCAAAGCCATCATGGAGTACTTCATTCTCAGCTTTTAAAAGAAAGCTAATGCCATTATATATTAGATTTTCCATAGAGGGCCAGTCAGATATCCTTATTAAAGTACCTCAATTGACTTCTTTTGAGTTAGGGGCAAGCAATGCTTTCGAAGGTTAAAACGAACCGAGGAGTCGCATTAATTGTTGTTTTAATGATTACGGCTGTAATGGCGGTTATCATGCTGTATATGTCTGGCCAAGGACAAAATAATGCCCGCTTGGCTGGTATGGTGAAGCAAAATACAGATGCATATTTAAATCTAGAAACCGCTCAAGCAGAAATTATTTACAGTTACATGACAAGTAACTTTAATATTTTAGGTCCTAGAGCTGATTACTTAGGAAAGCCCATTAAAAATGATTTTACTAAAAGCTTTACAGGTGAAGCTAAAGAGCTAGGAGAGTACAGTGTTTCGGTACAAGATATAAGTGGGTTAGTCTCTCTAGTGCCATTTAATAAAAAAGATTTTAACCGCTTATTAGCCTTGCAAGGCGTGGGAGAGACAGAGCTTTTAAAAATTCAAGATAGGCTTGATGATTGGCAGGACCAGGATAACTTCAGACATTTAGAGGGGGCTGAAAAAGGCGATTACTCCCAACCTGAGCTTCCTAAAAATGGAGTTATTCAAACAACTAAAGAACTGATGTATGTTTTAGACAACGAAGCTTTATATGAACAAATACAACCTTATATTACAATGTATGGGGGAGACTACATAGTTCGACAATTTACGCCTAAATCTTTATACTCCGCACTAGGAATTTCTGAACAGGGAGCGCAAAGTACATCAGAAGGGGATATAAGTTATCCTAGCGGACGTTTCCTCATTAAAATTTCTTCAAATAACAATATTTCAATAACAAAAAAGTTTATTTTATTACGGGGACAGGAATCCTTCCGTCCATACTCCATAACAGATGAAGAGTTGATTTTTAGATAATGAACAACTTATTAAAAAAGTTAGGTTCACCCTCTGCTTTTTGCCACTACAAGTACCATCTGACAGCAGAGTGTATTGTATCGCAAACCATATTAAGTAAACCCAAGCTGAGATTAATGACAGCTTGCTTTTTGGATCGTAACCTTTTCTGGGCGACAACACGGACTTATGAGAACACCTCAATAACTGAACTAAAAAGTATAATTCAAGCTGAAAAGTTGCAATTACCACCTATGGATGGAGATTTTTATTGGTCAATAGAAGCTCTGCAGAGTAATCAATTTACAGTATCATATTTTGTTGTACCTAAAGATGTTTTGAGCAAGGTTCCGTCAGATTGCCAATTAATAGTCCCTCTATATTCTGATACTGCCGAAACAGAAGCACAGCCTTTACTGATAAAGCATAACGTAGAAAAGGTTGACTTGTCAGGCCACGTAAGTAGGTTAAGCTGGTTAAGCGTATTGGGTTTATTTGGCTTAAATAATAGAGCTGTAAGTAAGTTCGAAAAGCTTTCCAATCGAAACCTGATAATAGCAATAATATCATTATTAAGTGCAACAGCTATTTTGATGAGTGCATACCTAATATTAGCTACTAATTATTACGCTGATAAAAAGCTGCAAAATGAAGCGGCAGTAACAAAGGTGTTGTCTGGGCGTCAAGAAACTAATCAGGAATTAACTTTAGCGTCGGGTTTAATCGAATTTTTAGCGACTAATCCAAATGTGCTTGATAAGTTGAGCCAAATAAAACTAGAAGACGATAATGTATTTATAGAGCGAGTTAAAGTGATTCCTACCGGAGTTGAGCTATTTGGAACAACAGAGAACTCCGCAACAAAAATACTTGAGCAAATAATTAGTGCTGAATCTGTCAAAGAGGCTAAATTTTCGCGAGCGGTTACAAAAAACAAACAAGGTTTGGAAACGTTTACTATTGAGGTGACATGGAAGTGAATGCATCATCTATATCTATAAAAAAGTGGGGCGGTATATCTATAGCGTTGCTTTTAAGTTTTGAATTTTTGGTTTTCCCTTGGCTAGATTGGTTAGATTCGAGTAAAAATGAGCTAAAAAGTTTAGAGAAAATAGTAGTGAAGCAGGAGAGCTTGCTAGCTTCAGATAAGCAGGTGCAAAATAATTCCGAGTCGATCGCAGCTAACTTAAGTGATTTCTCACAGCTGCCTACTTTAGATAAAAATCAGGACCCTGCATTATTATGGCTTCAGGTCATTGATGCGGCTGTAGAGCGGTATGAGTTGAGTATTAATAACAAAGCCCCTTTTCGAGAAGTAAAAATCAACGATGCATACTCTGTTTATGCAGGTAGACTCAACGTATCAGGCAGTTATAACGAGGTTTTAAATTTACTTTATGAACTCGAAAACGTTAAGAAAGGTAATCGTGTCAGGCAAGTTTCTTTCTCGCGCACAAAAGCGACTCCTGATAAAGTGACTGCAAATATAGAGTTTGTGCGGGTATTTAAAAGATCATGAGAAATATACTAATACTTTTATGCGTATGTATTGCGATAATTATATGGGTAAGCGATTTTTTGTTACCCGGAAATCAAAGTCATCAAAAAAAAGCGCCCGCTTCGGTAAAATTAAATGTAAGTAGAGTAGCACAAACTCAATTCGATATAGAGCAATTGGCGAGCACCTTAGGCGTTGATTACACAGAAATAGGTAAAGACAGCAACGAGGACGATGATAAAGGTCCCGATATTATAGATGCAACGCTTTCATTAGTGTCTGTTTACGCCAGCGGTGAGATTGCTAATGCGAGGATAAGGATAAATAGTCCTGATGGAGAGGAATTAATTAACCTCTCTAAAGGAGATAAGTATGAATCGATGGAGCTACAAGAAGTTTTAGCAGCAGCGGTTGAATTAGCTAACAATGGTGAACAAGTTTTACTGAAAATGTACAAACCTGAGATTGTCAGTATTACAAAAACAAATGGTGTTGAGGAAGTAACAAAATGATTGATAAACCATTAAAAGGATCTCTTTTAGTTTTAGTCGCATTAGCAGTATCTGGTTGTACAACAACAAGTAAATTACGAGATAACGATTTAGCAGTAGATAGATCAATACTAAAAACAACAGGTATTAAACAAACACAAGAGCAGATAGCTAAAGAGCAAGCTAAAACGCAGGCTGAATTTAGTTCATTAAAAGTTCAAGATTTAGGTGGCATAACGCGTTTAGAAGAAGAAGCTAAAAAAGCGCCTAAACTAACCGGAGAGCCGATTACTTTTTCTGCAGATGAAGTGTCTATAAAAGAGTTTACAAGCCGTGTATTTGACGACCTTTTAGATATTAACTACGTGGTTGCGCCGAAATTGGCGGCATCAGGTGAAAAAATAACATTAAATATATCGAGCCCTATATCACGAGCTGCATTTTATGAGGTTGTGATAAGAACACTCGAAGAAAGTGCAATAAGGACATTAAGAAAAGATAATATTTTATATCTTTCTAAAGCAACGTCTTCAGATAAAAAGAATTCAATAGCAATTGGTATAGGTAATAATACCGCGGATATCCCTGACATATCGGGTGCTATCACACAGATTGTGCCTTATGTTTATAGTAGTAGCCGAAACATTACTAGCATAATGAAAAAGCTATCCACAGCCCAAGTTACTGTTAATTCATTACAAAAGTTAATTATTTTAGAAGGCGAGCGAGCTGAAATTTTACGCGCTATGAAAATAATTAATATGCTAGATGTACCTCGTGCATATGGTCGCCAAATTAGATTGATTGAATTTGCTAATATTTCGCCTATTGAAGGGATAGAACAAATTGAAAAGCTGTTAATCGAAGATGGAATGCAAGTGTCAAAAGAGGGCGATGCCTCGTTTGTTTCTATTCCTCGTATTAACGCATTTGTAGCGTATGCGGCGAGTGAAAAAATAATCGACAGAATTACATTTTGGGCAAATAAAATAGATGTGCCAATCGCGGGTGATGAAAGGCAGTACTTTGTGTACAAACCAAAGTTTGCTAAAGCTGATGAAATGCTAGAGTCGATAAATGGGTTATTGTCAGGGCAAACACCTACACAAAGGCCTAAAGGTGAAGGCAACAGTAATAAATCTAGTGGTACTACCGGTACTATGCGTTATAGCCTAGATAAGCAGCAAAATGCGCTGATCTTTTATGCAACAAACGATGAATACCGCTTAGTTGAATCGTTAATGCAAAAAATGGATGTACTACCCGGACAAGTTATTCTTGATGTGACTATTTTGGAAGTAACACTCGGTGATAGTATGTCATCTGGTATAGACTGGTTTTATGAAAATTCAAATTCTAATGAATCGCTTTCTGCTAGTAATGCAACTCTTTCTAGTTCCGGAAGTATTGCTGGGGCGGTGTTAAGTGGTAACTGGCAAGCAACCTTCAACTGGAAGGACAGCGTGAGCGATGCCCGTGTTATATCAAGACCATACTTAATAGTAAGAGACGGTGAGTCAGCAACGATTACCTCTGGTGATCAAGTGCCTATTATTACGCAAACAGTAGAAAGCCTGGGTAACAACAGCGCAGTATCTAACTCTGTGCAATATCGCTCTACAGGTGTAAATGTGTCTATCTCACCCATTATTAACTCTCAAGGTGTAATTACATTGAGTGTTTCAATGTCGGTGAGTGATGCAAACCCAAATGAACTTGGGGGGAGTTCATCACCTACAATCACAAACCGTGCGATCACTTCTGAAATTTTATCAGCAGATGGCCAAACAGTAGCGTTAGGTGGCTTAATTCAAGAAAAGAAAAATAAGTATAACAATGGTGTACCGTTATTAAGCACAATCCCAATTATAGGTAACTTGTTTAAAAGCAATGTAGATTCACTGGACCGCACTGAGCTAGTTATGTTAATTACCACAAAAGTTGTAAACGAGAGCTTTGAAGTGGATGAATTCAGTGAAGCTATGGCCGAGCTATACAGCGCACCAATTACAATTAAATGAGTAAATGAATGAAGTTATTATTAATAGGTAATCACACGTGTGGTAATAGAGGAGACGCAGCAATTTTAAGAGGCTTAATGGCTGAACTAAGACTGCAGCATCCTGATGTAATGATTGATGCTTACAGTCGTTATCCTGTGAGCTCAAGTTACATTCTTGATGAAACACTAACCGTAGACCCTATCGAGCAGTACCACGACAGCGCAACTTCATTTATAGATAAAGTGTATAAAAGGTTTAGCCGTCGGTTTTTGGGTTATTATTTAGCTAGAAAGCTAAAAAAAGAAGACTTTGTTAATTTACCAAAACACATATTAAAACAAATTAATGTAATGCATAATTACGATGCTATCATTCAGGTTGGTGGCTCAAACTTTGTTGACTTATATGGCCCAGCCAAATTTGAAAGTGCTCTGTGCGCGCTATTGGCTAAGAAAAAACTATTTTTAATTGGTCACTCTGTTGGGCCTTTTAATAGCAAACGTTATGCAAAATTAGCCAGTACTGTTTTTTCACGGGTGGAAGTTTTAGCGCTAAGGGAAGAGTTGAGTCACGGTTTAATGAAAAAATCTAACGTTGCTGATATTAAAGTAACGAAAGGCGCAGATACAGCTTGGATTGTTCCAAATACGCCAATTACATTATTTCCTCATTTAGCCAAGCTTTTAGAAAACAAACCCGTCATAGCTATTACGTTAAGGGAGTTAGCCCCCTTTGATCGCCAGTTAGGCGTTACTCAGGCTCAGTACGAAGAGCGTTTTGCTGATTTAATAAACGCGCTAATACAAGAAGGTTATCGAGTTGCAATATGTTCTACAGGCACAGGTATAGACAGCTACTGGCGAGATGACCGTATGATTGCCTTAAAAGTGCAAGCGTTAACACAAAATCCTGAATGTCATGTCATTATGGACGAACTTAACGATGTACAAATAGGAAGCTTCTTGAGCCACTGTATCTTAACGATTGGTACTCGCCTACACAGCGCCATTATTTCAATGAACTTTGGCACGCCTGCAATTGCGATAAATTACGAGCACAAATCTAAAGGCATTATGGCGCAGCTGGAAATGCCCGAGCTTTCAAAAGATATTAGTACCTTATTTGATGGTAATTTATTAACTAGTGCAAAGGAAGTACTAAACAACATTGAGCAAGTTAAAGTAAAAATGAATGTTCAGGTTGAACATGAAAGGCAAAAAGTAAGGATGATGGTACAAAATACATTGAATAATATCAGCGGAAAAAAATGAAAATTACGTTCTTTTTGAACCAATTTCCAGAACCCTCAGAAACATTTGTTATTAATCAGATCATTGGGCTGATCAAACTTGGAAATGAAGTCAATATTATTGCTACTCGCAAGGGTAATATAGCGCAGTGCCACCAATCTGTAATAGACTACTCACTAATAGAAAAAACGACTTACTTAACAAGCGAATTAACACAAGATAGCGCGATTAATATTAGAGCTAAACGTATATTAAATACAATTAAGCCACTAAACATAAAAAATAAATTAAAAGCATTAAATATTAATCGTTTTGGTATCCATAGTCGGTCACTATTATTACCTAGTATTGTTACTCGAAATAGCAAGGTATATAAAGCTGATGTTTTTGTTGCCCATTTTGGTACTGCAGGCGTAGTAGCAAACAAATTAAGAGAGCTAAATTTATTAAAGGGTAAACTTGTAACGATCTTCCATGGTTCGGATATTTCTGTTCATTCCATATTAAAAGTATTCAAAGATGACTACAAAAAACTCTTTATGACCGGCGAACTTATGGTTCCTATTAGTGACCTGTGGAGGAGTAGGCTAGAAGAGCTAGGCTGTCCTGAGAATAAAATAAAAGTCAATCGCATGGGGATAGATAGTAAGCAGTTTAAGTGTAGGAGTTTTGATAAGCCTTTATTTAAAAAGCTTAAAATTATCACCGTCGCTCGCTTTACAGAAAAAAAAGGGCTTACATACGCGCTAGATGCAATGGCTATATTGCAAAACCAAGGAGTTGAGTTTGAATACAGTATTATTGGTGGCGGCGAATTAAAAAGTGATATTGAAAATCAAATAGCTAAATTAGCATTAAAAAATGTAAAATTATTAGGCTTTCAGCCACAAAATAAAGTCTCAGAGCTACTTAATGTGTCAGATGTATTTTTATTGCCATCAATAACAGCAAAGTCAGGAGATATGGAAGGCATTCCAGTGTCCTTAATGGAAGCTATGGCCATGGGCCTAATTGCTGTATCTACTTACCATAGTGGTATACCAGAATTAATAACTGACTCGAAAAGTGGCTTTTTAGTACCAGAGCGTAATGCCGAAGAAATAGCTAAAGTGGCTTTAAAAATAGCAAATGATGAAATAAATATCGAAAAAATACGTAAAGAAGCCAAGGAAAGGATTGATGCTTCTTTTGAACAAACCAAACTTTACAAAGAGTTTATAGGGATATTGGAAAAGGTTAATGAGCAATAAAAAGCAGGGAGCTTGGTTATTTTTATCGTCAGGGGTAGCAGGAGGTGTACAGTTTTTAATATTTTCAATGCTAGCGTATTACACAAGCCCAGAAGCAATTGGTGTATTAGCTATTGTAAATGTATTTTTAGCAATTGCATTTTTAGTGCAAGATATGGGGTTGTCTAATTATTTTATATATAAGCAGCATTTAACCCGAGCAGAAAGCTCTACTCTGTATTTTACAAATTGTGTTTTAGGTGGTTTAGCGAGCATAATTATTTTGCTATTGGCTTCGCCAGTTGAAAGCTTTTACAAGTCCAGTGATATAGCAAAAAGCATGTATATTATGGCCTTTAACTTCATTTTATTGGCTATATCGGCGCAATACCAAGCTAATTTTATCAAAAGTGAAAAAAACGTCGTTTTGGCAAAAATTGATATTTTTGTTAAATTTGGCATGCTAATTTCTACATTCACCTTAATAAAATTAGGTGTACCCAGTATTTTTCCATACCTTTATTCGTATCTTATAATGAACTTTGCACGTTATATTATTTTTATAATCAATGCAGAAAAAACATGGCACCCTACATTTACATTAGACCTAAAAATAATTAAGCCAGCGCTTGAATTCGGCAGTTATCAAATGGGCTCACAAATTGTAAGCCAAGTGAGGACACAGCTAGATCAGTTAATTATAGGTAAGGTAATGGGGGTAGAAATCTTAGGCCTGTATTCTTTTGCAAAAGAATTAATAATGCAGCCTATTAAATTTATCAGGATCCTAATCGCCAGAATGCTTTACCCAAAGCTTGCTAAGCTTCAAAGTAACGAAGAAAAGTTTTACAGCGTACTAAACCGTTCAACCAGAACGCTATTAATATTAAATTCTACCCTATATCTACTCTATGTAGCAGGGCTACTTACCTTAGTAAGCTTATTTTTTAGTGAATACAGCAAATCGCTCCCCGTACTATGCATACTATTTATATTAGGCCTTGTAGCTCCCTTTGGCAGTTTATTTGGCGTAATAGCACAAGCAAAGGGTAATACTAAAATTGAATTTAAATGGAGTATGATATCTGCTTTTATTAGTGTAACTTCATTATTTTTTATCGCACAATTTAACAATATAAATCAATTTGCGTTAGGGGTAGCTGTATTACAAATTGCGCTGACAATAGGATCATTTTTCTACTTTCGTAGCTACGATAAAAACATATCCAAAAGAAACTTTTTTATCATGTTAACCGCGAATGTGGGTTTATATGGCTTATTAAATTTAATATTTATTTCTTGGTAAAGCTTGTTCTTAAGTAGCTTCACTCTGTTTATTACGTAGTGTCGTCGTATATTTAGCTGGCGTTACAGGGCTTGATTACTGGCACTCCCTTGCAATTAAAGCTGAGGGGTCGTTTTCAGGCACAATCGCTATTGCTTTAATCAATTTATTGATGAAAGCTAATAGAGCAATTACAAAGCTTGACCACAAAGCTGAGCGGTATGCATCCACTGGTGTTCCTGTAAATGAATATAATGACGCGGCAAAAAAACTAACATGACATCCAACACTTAATTGAAATAGCTCAAAAGTAATTAACTGTTTATCAAAAAGCTTTTTACACTTAATGCAAACCATGAGTGAGTAAAAATAAAAAATAAAAATCATAGAAGTGAAAGCGAATAAACCAAGCAGACCATAGCGAAATAGGTAATCTAAGTAACTGTTTTCAATGATCATGCCTTGTAAAGCTAGTGGAGAGCCTCTATGCCAGTATTTAAACCCCTCATCTAAGGCAAGTAGAGTTTGACTTTTTCGAGTCGATGTAGAGCCATCTAAATGCCCCTGTTGGAGTAGATCTATAAATCTCGTGATGTAATCAAGATTAATATCAAAATAAATAATAAAAAGTATAAATAATGTAAAAAGAATAAGCATGCTTAAAAAAATTTTCTTTGCAATACCTAGTCTTAAAATTATAGATAAAAGCGTAAAGTATAATGCAATTATTATAGTGGCTAAGTAACCAGTTTTGGATTGAGATAAAAATATGGCCAACAAACTTAAAGTTACAAATAGAGCTGCTGTTTTCCTTTTTTTACCAAAGAAAAACTCAATAATATGAATCGCTAAAAAAAAGCTTAAGAAATAACAGGTAATATATACCCAGTCAAAAGTGCCAGGGGCTCTAAAACCAAAGCCACTATAAACGTCCTTGAAGCTCAGTATTTTCAATGCTGTAATATCACCAAAAACTATTTGCAATACAATAACTATTAATTGGATGAGAAAGATATAAGTTAAAGCTTGCTTAACTTTTAAAGCACCATTAAAGCCGAAATTTTCCGCAAGTAACGAATAGAAACAAATAACATATGAAAATAGTAAAATAGGCTTTATTAGGACAGAAAAGTGAAAGCTCGATAACTCCTCAATAGAAAAAGGGAAACTCATTATCATTGCAAAAAGTGGAAGGCAATAAATATAGGCCACATTCGGGACTGTGGCTGTAGTCCTTGTAGCAAACACTACAAAAACTAAATAACCAAGCATAACTAAAAAGTAAGACTTCTGCATTACAGCCGGTTCTATAGACAAAATAAAGTACGTAGGCCAGTAACATAAAACAAATAATGTCGATAGCACTAGCCATTGTGCAGTGTTTAGAGGAACATTATTTTTTTGCAAACTTAAACCCAATCATTTTATATAAATAGCTTATTGTAAATTTAGGGTATTTTTTTAATACTCTGTCGCGCACATGCTTGTGCAATACCATACGTTGTAGCCATCTTAACCCAAGCTTTTTCACTAAAGGGTGATAGTAATCGGGTTTTATGGATGTTTGCGTTAAGAAACCACCGCAAGTAATAATAACAGCTGATTTAATCAGTTGATGTTTTACCTTTATAGAAAAATGTTCCTGATATGGAGTACCCATACCGACTAACACAACATCAGGCTTTAGCAAATTAAGCTCATTAATTGTCTTATCTGGGTCATTGATATATCCATCTCGCTGGTACACAACATTCAAGTTAGGGAACTGCTTTTTTAGGTTAATAACGGCCAGTGTATTTTCGTCAGTAGTGGCACCTATAATTGCAATGCGTTTATTTTTTGTTGCTACATACTGTAAGAAAGGCTCCGCAATTGAGCTGTAGTCAAAGCTTGCCCTGGTTATTTTGGGTAAAAATAAGTTGTGAAGAATGCATAGCAAAGCGCCATCAGAAAAATAAATATCAACGTCATTAATTAAACTTTCTTCTTTAACTACTTCGTAATACGAAAAGGGATTGAGAAACGAAATGACAGTTGAATTTTTTGATTCAAATGCACTGTTTTGAATATCAATAAAGCGATCGCCAGAGTGTATTTTATTATTAAGCTGTTCGTTCATAATAGTGATTTGAATAATGTGTAATAGTATTGTGTGGCTGCAGGTAATAAAAAATCATCCACGGCAGGTGAGGGCAATAGGTTTCTTTTTTCGTTTACAGTGATTATTTTTTTTACAAGTTGATCTGTATCTAAAAAGTCGACTAAATAGCCATTTTTACCATTGTTAGTCAGCTCTTTAGGGCCATATCGGCAATCAAACGTTATTATTGGTGTATTTAGATAAGCGGCCTCGACTAAAACAGTGGGTAAGCCTTCCCATCGTGAGGTCAGTAATATTGCCTTTGCATTGGCAATATATTTATATGGGTTATTTGTTGAACCATGAAGAATTATATTGTCACTTAAACTTTTATCGCTTATCAGTTTTTTTAAATTTTTAAGCTCAGGACCATCGCCAATAATTACGACTTTTATTACGTGGTTTGTTTGCTTAGCCTTGCCAATCGCATCAACAAGTAAATCGTAACCTTTTTGATGATGTAATCTACCAACACACACAAAGTAATCACTGTATTTAACTTCTTTGTTTGCTAATTGTTTAATTGACTCATCTAGTACAGGGTTGTAAATACAATGCACATTATTTTTTGATACAACATTTAGTTTTACTAAGTTTGTTAAAATACCTTTTGATACACAAACTACAGCGTCCAGCTGGGAGTACAGGAATGTGGCACCTAAGCGCCTAACGACATTTTTAAATCTGCTCTCCTGAGGAAGATTAATAGGTGTATGCTGTATGGCTATTTTTTTTATTTTTTTAGATATAAATAATCCATATTTAGATAGCCCACCTTTAGTGAATACAACTAAATCGGGATTTAAGTCGAGCGATATTTGGCGAAAATTTATAAATTTATTTTTATTACCCAATTCGTAAATTGGCGCTAGTTCTTTAAAACGAGCCGTTAAGTCGCCACTTTTTTGTTCGCACACAATCGTAATATTACAGTTATGAATTGATTGCAAACCGGTTATAAGCTGCTCGGTTACCCTTTCTACACCACCTAAGCAAAAGTCTTCAAAAACAAAAAAAATGTGCATGTTAACACCTAACGTCCCAGTAATTTTTTCATATTGTGAAGCAGTGCATACTTATAAATATCTTTATGTGAATTTATTAGCAAACTAAGCGACACCCAATTGCCACATATAATTGCTTCCCAACATTTCATGGCGTTTAGTTGCTTATTGTCCATTAATAGTGAGTGTTTATTTAAGAACTGCTTAAATCCTGTAAGCCTGTTTGGAGAGCGCGTTATACTTGTATCACATAGTTCTTCATATTGTAGATAGGTGGATTTAGGTAGTTTTAGGCCGGTGCCATAATGTTTGAAAAATCTAATCCACGTGTCGTAATCTTGCCATGCTTTAAACTTAGTATCAAACCCACCAATACTTTTAAGGTTTTCAGTTTTGCAAAACAATTGATTGCCTACTTTATTCACTACAAGGATATCGTTTAAGGTAAGTTCGCCTATAAAGAAATTGTGCTCAACTTTTGAGTTGCTTTTACATACGGTTACAGGAGTACATAACGAGGTGTATGAATCAGACCAGTTATCCATAAAATAGGAAAGCCTGTCATATGTGAATGCGTCGTCGTCATCAAGGCCTGTTATAAATTCACCAGAGGCTGTGTTAATTGCTTTGTTACGAGCAGCGCAGGCGCCAAGCGCTGTTTCATGATGAAAAACAATAATGCGTGGGTCAGTGAGCGCTAACTCATTTAAGTAGTCAAAGGTTCCGTCAGATGAACCATCGTTGACTATAATAAGCTCCCACTGAGAGTAAGACTGACTAAGCACGCTTTGTACAGCACGTTTTAGGTTGTTAAGCCTATTATGCGTTGGCATATAAACTGTTATTAAAGGGGCTTGCATTAGCGAGCCTTATAAAAGCGAATTAGGGCTATAAAACTTCCAAAAATACCACCTAAAAAAATGCTTACTATAATAATGAAAGCACGTTTAGGACCTGCCTTTTCTTCAGGAATAATAGCCGGATCCAAAGTAGTAAATATATACTCACTTTTTATTTCGGTTAACATTTTTGTTTTAGTTTGTTCTTCTATTAGCCTATAAAAAACCGCTTCCATATCCGCAATACGAGTTTGTGTTAGTTTTTCGTTGAGGTAATGTATGCTTTTATCTGCTTGTTCTATATCATAACTTTGCATTTGTGCGTTTATATCTTTAACTAAATTGGTCACAATTTGTTGCGCGAGTACAGGAGATATATGCTCATAAGAGATTCTCACCAATCCATTTTTTTCTGTATCTATTAGCAGGTTGCTTTCAAACTTTTTAAAGGCAAGCCAATATGGGTTTGTATCTTCTGGGAGTAAAAAGCTAGCGTTGTTAGTGTCGTATATTTCTGAATCGTATGTAAATGACTGCTCTTCTTTATTCCAGCTCTTAGCGGCAATAAGAGGAGCAACTAGGTCGTATTTTTTTATAAACGCATATACAAACTCTTTGGTTAACATTTTTGCTTGGGCAACTTCTGTTTTAAAGTCGTCATCTGTTAAGTCACCTAAACCGGCAAGAGAAGCAAGACCTCCAAGCTGTGAGTCCATTTGTGAGCTTTGCCCTTGAAGCAACTGTGTTGGGGCTAGTAATGTTTCAGCTCTGTAGGTATTGGGAGTATTTATGGCTACAAAAAAAGAGATAACTGCACAGGCAAAGCAAATTGCAAAGATATAAAGTTTAAAAGACCATATAGAGCTTATTATTTCACTCAGTTCTGGAGGCGGTAAGCTCTCAAAAGCTTTATCAGCGTTGCCCATTATTTTTCCCTGCTTAATTAGTGACGTACTTGATTTTAGTGGAGGGATTATACCTAAGTTTATTTAGGTTGCCATAGCTCAAATGTGCGCTTGTAAATACACGTAGGGTAAAAAGAGATATTAAAACGTAATAGCTACTCAATGTATGACTTTAGTTGAAAAGCTTTCGTAAATTGCAAGCTCAGTGTAAACAGTTGTGATTTACAAAAAAAGCTATGTTAGAATCTCCGACTATTTGATTTAAAGTAGAATTTAACTCCACTCATTTTATGGGTGCGTTAAGTTTAGATACGCAGTAGTGGTTAGGGTTAATTTAAAGCAGGATGCTTTAAGCTTAAGGGAAGGAATCTGTTGATAATATTCATATCAATTGGTTTATCCGCATTTAAAAGCGCCATAAGTTAGTAGTCACGTATTTATAGAAAAATACTATAAATCGCTTAAGATTGCGCGTAACAATAAAAATGGGTTTTCATGAGTACTAATAATTTATCATTAAGATATTACACAGCATAGGAGGGCGTATGGAATTTATTTTAGCTATTATTTCATCATTTGTTCTGTCGCTTTGCTCCATTAAATTATTTAGACCATTTGCAGTTAAGTATAATCTTGTCGACAAACCAAATGAGCGTAAACACCATGATGGACACGTACCGCTTATTGGTGGAGTCGCTGTTTTTGCAAGTGTTGCTATCTCATGCAGTATCTGGCTGCCTTTTAATCAAGAACTAACGAGCTATTTATGTGCGTCTGGTTTAATGGTTTTGCTTGGTGTGATGGATGATAAACACGAATTAAGCGTGAAATTTAGAGTTGTTTTCCAAATTATTGTTGCAACGTTCATGATAATAGCAATAGATAATTATATTGTAGAACTTGGCGATATTTTTTATTTTGGTGATGTACAGTTAGGTTATTTTGGTATCTTTTTTACTTATTTAGCAGTCATTGGGTTAATAAACGCTTTTAACATGGTCGATGGGATAGACGGCCTCTTAGGGGCTATGGCCATTAATACTTTAGGTGCAATTGCACTTTTGTTACTGCTAAACCAAAAAGAAAACCTATTTACCGTGTTAATTGTAGTTGCATTAATTCCATATTTAATTTTTAACCTAGGCTTTTGTGGAACCCGTTATCGAAAAATTTTTATGGGAGACGCTGGTAGTATGTTTATAGGTTTTACGGTTGTATGGTTACTAGTGACTAACACTCAAGGACAATCGGCAAGCTTTAGACCTGTTACTGCCTTATGGATAGTCGCTATACCATTAATGGATATGGCCGCACTTATTGTTAGGCGTATAAAAAAGGGGAGATCTCCCTTTCATGCTGATAGAGATCACCTTCACCATATATTTCTTCGGGCTGGGTTTAGCTCACGTTCAGCTTTGATAATTATATTTACTTTAAGTGTACTTTTTTCAGGCGTAGGTGTGATAGCAGAATTACTTAATGTACCCGAGTTTGTAATGTTTTTTGGGTTTATTATTTTATTCTTAATTTACAGTGTTACTATATTACACATCTGGAAGGTACTTACTTTTGTTAGGCGTTTTACTACAAAGCAAATTTAATTGAGTTTACAGTTTAATGGGCTTAGCATACGCTCTAATGAAGGCTTTTTTAGTAGGTTAATGCAAACCCTATAAAAGTTGTTTAAGCGCATATACATTTACCTGATAAAGATTAAACAGTCTCAATGGCCTAAATATGGACTTTTGGTTACCTCTAACAATATCTTTTATATTATCTTTTGTAGCAATAAAGATTGTAAATCCTATCGCTATAAAAACAGGCCTAGTCGATTATCCATGCGCACGCAAAGTACATGAAGGGCACATACCTTTAGTAGGTGGTATAGCTATATATTTGTCTATTATGCTTGCATCAGTGTTATTTATTGAGCATAGCCGAAATTTAAATATATATTTAGTCGCTGCAGCCTTAGTTTTATTTTTAGGGGTGCTAGACGACCGTTACGACTTATCTGTAAAAACGAGGTTAGTTGCGCAAGTTATTGTTGCCTCTTTAATGATATTTGGCACTGAAACGCACTTAAATAGCCTTGGTTATCTTTTAGGTGATTTCGAAATTAAGCTTGGAACATTTGGAATAGTTGTAACCATAGTCGCGATTATTGCCGGCATTAATGCAATAAATATGATGGATGGAATCGATGGGCTTGCGGGTGCGCTTAGCTTAATTGCTTTTGCTGCTATAGCATTTTTTTTAAACAGGGTAGCAAATGACTGGTTTTTACTCCCCACTTTATTTATAGCCTCATTACTTGCGTATTTAATGTTTAATTTAAATCTACATAAGTCTTTTTCAAAAATATTTATGGGTGACTCAGGTAACATGCTCATTGGTTTATCATTGGTGTGGTTAATGGTATTAAGCGTCAACTTAGAAACTCCTGCATTCAAGCCTGTAACCGCTCTCTATATAATGGGGGTGCCTATTTTAGATATGGCTACTGTGATAATACGCAGGTTAAAATCTGGAAACTCCGCTTTTTCTGCTGATCGTCAGCACTTACATCATTTATTTGAGGCTGCAGGGTATAGTCGTACGTCAGCACTTATTTGTATTTCTAGTTTTGCCTCGTTACTGGCTGTGCTAGGGTGTGCTGCTGATATATTTCTAGTGCCTGAATGGATTATGCTAGTCACATTTATTATTTTATTTATTTGTTATGCTGCTATAACACAGCGTGTATGGAATAAAATTGAGCTTAAAAATAGTTAGCATTAGTTTGCTAATTTTCTAATACGTAAGGTTATGAATTATAAAATGAAACATAAAAGTTTAATTGCGTTGCTTACACCTCTATTATTTACACTAGGTTGTACTTCGTCTCCTCCAGTTATAAAAGCTTCAGTTGCCCTTATTGATAAACCTATAGAGTCTAATAAAGTAGATGCATTGCCTAGTGAGCTAGATAAAGCAGTTCAAGGCCGCCCACAAGGATATGTTAGTATTTACAATGGGACAATGATGCTCTTAGGAAAAAAATATACATCTGCTTTAGGCACGCAGTGCCGCATAATATATTTAAGTGATGAAAACAACAAAGTAAAAAAAGAGCGTCGAACAGTATGCAAAAACGAAAAAACTCAGCAATGGTCTATGACCCCGCAAGTTATCGAAAATAAAAATAACCAAATTAGCTTTGGAGTTTAACGGCTGCTATGAACACTTTTATCCATAATTTAAAATCAATTTATGCGTTGGTCTTGTTAGCTATAAGCTTACAAGTGACAAATGTTGCATATGCTGCTGAAAAAGTTTCGTTAAACCAATTAGAAAACGGTACCTACAATTCGCAGCCTCGCGCAGGGACTATGTTACCGGGCGAAATGTCGGCTTCGCAATTGCTACCTTCTGCAGAGGCTGGTTTACCGCCACCTTACGGTGCAAACTTATTTGCTGGGGGTTATGAAAGCGAACGCCAAGATGGCCTAAATGACGACTATACGATAGCACCAGGAGATAAAGTATCAATATGGTTATGGGGTGCAATTAACCAATCAGAGGTTATTACTGTAGATAATCAGGGTAATTTGTTTATAACTAACATTGGCCCAGTATATGTAGCAGACGTTAAAGCCAGCCAGTTAAATAGCTACGTAACAAAAAAAATTAAGCAAGTATATAAAAAGAGCGTTGAGATATACGTAAACTTGCTTACCGCTACACCGGTTAGCGTTTATATAAGCGGTAGTGTTGCTCGCCCGGGGCAATATGCCGGTATCGCCTCAGATAGCATACTTTATTACCTCAAACGCGCAGGTGGTATAGACTCTGAACGCGGTAGTTACCGCAGCATAAAAGTATTACGAGACAATAAAGTAATCCAAAATATTGACCTATATGACTTTATTTTAAAAGGTTACCTCCCCAAATTTAATTTTAAAGACCGTGACGTAATTTTAGTAGAGCGTCAAAAAGCAACCGTAGTTGTATCAGGGAGTGTACGAGCTCCATTTAGGTTTGAATTTAAGGGCAGCCAAGCAACTGGCGAACAATTAGCTGAGTTTGCACTACCTATGGCTAAAGTAAGCCACGTAGCAATTTCAGGGGATAGAAACGACGGGCCTTTTTCTGTGTACTTGCCATACGGTGAATTTAAACACTTTACGCTAAAAGATGGTGATAAACTTATATTTAATGACGACATACGTGCTCAAGTTTTAGATATACAAGTCGCAGGCAGCTATTTAGGGCCGTCGTACTTTGCTGTTAAAAAAGAAACACGTCTTCATGACCTCCTAGCTAATATCGAAATTGATAAAGACCTTGCTGATTATCAAGCCATTTATATCCAGCGTAAAAGTGTAGCGGCTAAACAAAAAGAAATGATAGAGCAATCGTTAGATAGGCTAGAGCGAAGTGTATTTACAGCACCAGCTTCATCAGACGGCGAAGCTAAAATTAGAGCCGAAGAAGGCCGAATGATTTTAGAATTTACCGAGCGAGCACGTAAAGCCGTGCCGTTAGGTAAGGTTGTTATTGCTGATGGTGGTAAAGTGGCAAACATACGCCTAGAACAAGGTGATGTAGTTCATATTCCCGCTAAAACAGATTTAGTGCATGTAAGTGGTGAGGTATTAATGCCACAATCACTGGTATATAACGAACAAGCCACCATAGAAGACTACGTAGCGTGGGCGGGCGGCTATAGCGAGCGAGCTAACTTTGAACAAATTATGGTTATTCACCCAAATGGAATGATTGACCTTAATGCAAGTGGCCCACTTAAGGCAGGCGATCAAATTTTAGTACTCCCTAAAGTAGATACAAAACTAATGCAATCGGTTAAAGATATAACGCAAATTATTTATCAAATTGCCATTGCTGCAAATGTAGCTACTTAATCAATGACTGCAGTAATTAAACGCAACAATTGGGCAATATGGCGCGATGTTATATTTGCCCTGTTTGTTCGCGAAATCCGTACCAGCTTCAACGATAGGCTAGGGTTGGCTTGGGCGGTTTTTCAACCACTCAGCTTTATATTTTTATTGTCTTACTTGCGTGGCATGATAGAAGGAAATGAATCACATACTGTTCCAACATTTGAATTTATGATGTATGGAATGCTACTCATACAACTGTTTTTAGACACGTTTATGAATGTTTCCAACTCATTTAAGAAAAATAAAGCTCTATTCGCTTTTAGACAGGTACAACCTATAAGTAGTGCGATTGCTATAGGCTGTTTTTATTTTTTAGTGAAAATTGCAGTTTTTGCTTTAATAATCCTGTTGATGTTTTTTCTACGTATTGATATCCGAATCGACGATCCTCTTTTTTTGCTGTTTAACGCAGCTACTGTTTGGTTCATAGCATTATCTTTGGGTTTACTGTTTGCAATCAGTCAATGCTATATACCAGAGGTAGGAAAAGTTCAATCTGTATTAACGCGGCCCTTATTCTTTATATCTGGCGTGTTTTTTTCGATGCAAGATATCCCTAAAGAATATTGGGCGTATGTAAATTGGAACCCAATATTGCATGCAATAGAGCTTTCGCGCCATGCTGCATATAACACCTACAATACCGATGGGGTAAGTGAATTTTATTTATTTGCATCAGCCTTAGTTTTATTGTTTTTTTCAATAGCAACGTATCATGTGTCGTGGAAACAGGCAATTAGCCGTTAAATAAAGTACAAGGTTAAATAATGATTAAGCTCCATAATGTAACTAAGTACTACCCATCTACACTAGGGAACCAGTACATTTTTAAAAACTTAAACTTTGAAATACCTAGTGGTCATAATATTGCCATTTTGGGTTCAAATGGGGCGGGTAAATCTACGTTATTTAGAATGCTTGCCGGCAGTGAATACCCCAATAAAGGGGAAATTATTACCGATTTACACTTGTCGTGGCCGGTAGCACTTACAACGGGGATACACCCACAAATGAGTGGCGCTGAAAACGCTCGGTTTATAGGCATGATCAATGGTGTGGCCGATCTAGATTTATATGTACGTAGGGTGCGGCAATTTGCAGAGTTAGGCCCTAAATTTGACCTACCTGTAAATACGTACTCAAGTGGTATGAAACCTCGCTTAGCATTTGCCTGCTCAATAGGAATCGATTTTGATGTTTACTTAATCGACGAAGTTACATCGGTAGGTGATGCTAATTTTAGAAATAAAACACGCCAAGCGCTTACACAAAAAAGTAAAAGCGCCAATGTTATTATGGTTAGCCACGAGATGGACGAACTACGTCACTTTTGCGACAGTGCAATTGTGCTCCATAAAGGCGAACTCACTTTTTACAACGATTTAGAGCAAGGAATTGCTCATTACCAGGCATTATAACTATGAGTCAACAAGCGGTAGATAAAATAGAGCAACGTTTTCAAGATATTGGTTTAAAAACCGATAAAGTTATTTGGGACGATGGCGAAAAATTAATCGGCCTTGCCAAGCAAGTAGAGCCAAAAGACATATATTTAGCTCGTCGAATTATGCAGCGTGCCCGAAATTTAAAACCCCAAAGTGAGCAAATAAATAAAGAACTTGAGCGCTTATCAACAAAAATAGCGGACAAAGCAAAGCAAACGCAAACAAGCTCATCTACAGAAAAAAGTGATGCCGACAATTTAAATAAAAATAGACATTTTTTAAAAGCACACAGTTTTTATGCAGAGCTAAGTAAAAAGCCACGCTTTAAAACATATACGCAGCCTTGGTTTTTATTTTTGTTAGTACCATTTTTATTATTTGCGCTTTATCAGCTGGTGTGGGCTGCGCCAAGGTACGAAAGTAGGGCGCAGCTTATTATTCAGCAGCCAGATGGCATGGCAACTATGGATCCTTCAATGGCGATACTCAGTGGTTTAGGGGTGAGCTCAAGCTCAACCGCAGATACCGAGATAGCCAAAGCGTATATTCACTCTGAAGACATGCTAAATTATTTGCAAACGCATAGTAATATTAAGCAACACTATTACGAAGGCGGGGATATTTTTTCTCGCTTAAGTGCTAATGCAAGTATTGAAGATTTACTCAAGTATTATCAAGATCACACCACAATTGAGATTGATGAAAATTCAGGGGTTATAAAAATATTAGTACAAGGGTTTACACCAGAGTTTGCCAAACAATTAACACAAACTATAGTTAACCGCGCTGAGTGGTATATAAACTCTATTGGGCACCAATTAGCAGATGCACAACTTAAATTTATAAAAACAGAGCATAACAAAGTAGAACAACGCCTACGTAATGCACAAAGTAAAATTTTGGCGTTTCAGCAAAAGAATAACTTGCTTGACCCAGAGGCAGAGGGTTTGGCACTACAAAAAATTACTTATGGATTAGAAAGCGAAATAGCAACTAAAAGCGCTCAGCTAAAAGGCCTTCGAACAACGATGACGGATAAAGCTCCACAAGTTGTAATGCTTGAGGCAGAACTAAGCGCCTTAAAGAATCAACTTGAACTAGAGCGTGAAAGACTTTCACAACAAGGTGATACTGCAAATAGCAACCACCTAGCACCTAGCAGCAAACTTAATGAAAGAGCAGTTAGTGAAGTATTGGCTCAGTTTGCTGATTTAAAAATTGAGCTAGAGCTTGCTGTACAAGGCTATACCTCATCAGAAGTTTCGCTAGACAAAGCACGTATAGAAGCCTACAGACAGCTAAAATATTTAGTAGTAGTAGAGGCCCCCACATTGCCAGAAGATAATCAGTACCCGAAAACTCTTTACAATATTTTACTGTTCGCGGTATTACAAACCATGATTTATGGAATAGGTAAAATTTTATTCGCGACGGCAAAAGAGCTCAGATAGGGTTAAGCTAAAAAAGCATACAATTGTCAAAATAATTTAAATAATTTAAGTTTTAGTAGTCAAATTTAGTACAAAATTTAAATTACATTAATGAAGTATAATTTATAAACTAGGTATGACATGAATATAGTAACTGCTGTAAAGCAAAAAACAGCTCGTAAAGGGATAATTTTAGCAGGAGGTTCGGGTACCCGTTTGTACCCACTTACAAAAGTGGTAAGTAAACAGTTAATGCCTGTATACGATAAACCGATGATTTTTTACCCTGTATCCACATTAATGGTTGCTGGCATAACCGAAATTTTAATTATTGCCACCCCTGCTGAGCTACCACGATTTAAAGAGCTACTAGGCGATGGCAGTGCATGGGGCATTAGTTTTGAATACGTAGAGCAACCAAGCCCTGATGGTCTAGCGCAAGCCTTTTTATTAGCCGAAGACTTTTTACAAGGCCAAAGTGCAGCATTAGTACTAGGCGATAACTTATTTTATGGCCATGACTTATCGCTATCGTTACAAAATGCAACACAGTGTGAAAATGGCGCTACCGTGTTTGGTTACCATGTAGCTAACCCAGAGTCTTATGGTGTGGTTGAATTTGACATAAACGGCAAAGCAATATCAATAGAAGAAAAGCCAGCTAAGCCTAAATCTAATTATGCCGTGCCGGGGTTATACTTTTTTGACAATCGTGTGGTTGAGTTTGCTAAAAACGTAAAGCCATCAGAACGTGGCGAGCTAGAAATTACCGATGTAATAGAGCAGTACTTAGCAAAAAAAGAACTAAATGTTGAGATAATGGGACGAGGGACTGCATGGCTAGATACCGGCACGCTCGATGACCTGCTCGATGCCGCTAATTTCATTCGCGCTATAGAAAAACGCCAAGGATTAAAAATTAACTGCCCAGAAGAAATTGCTTACCGTATGGGCTATATTAATGCCGAGCAGTTAAAAAAATTAGCCAAACCGCTTAAAAAGTCAGGGTATGGCAAATACCTTTTAGATATACTTGATCAAAAAGTCTTTTAAAAGCTTCGCATATAAGTTTAAAGCAAATAAAAATTCATTTATTTGCTTTAAACTGTTCACTCTGCCTTTCAAAATATCAAAGTAATACATATGAAATTTATAGAAACAATAATACCAGATGTAAAAATTATAGAGCCAAAAGTTTTTGGTGATGAGCGAGGTTTTTTTATGGAAACATTTCGCACTGAGCTATTTAACGAACACTGTAGTGAGCGTACTTTTGTACAAGAAAACCATAGTAAATCATCACACGGTACTCTGCGAGGTTTACACTACCAAACACAAAACACTCAAGGTAAGTTAGTACGTGTTACCCAAGGTGAAGTATTTGATGTGGCAGTAGATATGCGTAAAAACTCGCCAAGTTTTGGGAAGTGGGTCGGAGTGTTATTATCGGCTGAAAACAAACGCCAACTATGGGTGCCAGAAGGGTTTGCTCATGGCTTTTATGTAACCAGCGAAAGCGCTGAGTTTGTATATAAATGTACAGACGTATATAACCCAAGCGCAGAGGTGTCGATAAAGTGGGATGACCCAATTCTAAATATAGCTTGGCCATTAGTAAGTGGAAAAGTTCCGCAGCTTTCAGCTAAAGATGAAGCTGGCCTTGCATTAAATGATGCGCCCACGTTTAACTTATAAAAGCTAGTAAAGTATGAAAGTAATAGTAACAGGTAAAAATGGCCAGTTAGGCAACGAGTTGGCCAAGCTAAGTCCTGCGAATGCAGAGATAGAATTATTTGATAGTAAAGCGTTAGATATAACCAACATAGCTATGTTAAACGAAGTGTTAATCGCACATTCACCTGATGTAGTTATTAATGCTGCAGCCTATACTGCGGTAGACAAAGCCGAAACCGAAACCGAGCTTGCCTATGCTGTAAACGAGCAGGGCGCTGCTAATTTAGCTACTGTGTGTAAAACAATTGGCGCGAAGTTGATTCATGTTTCAACCGATTTTGTGTTTGATGGAACAAAAACCACCCCCTACGAAGCAAACGACATAACCAACCCATTAAGTGTGTACGGTGCATCGAAGTTAGCAGGCGAGCAAGCAATAAAGAATGTATTAGGCAGCCAAGCTATAATTGTGCGCACTGCGTGGGTTTACTCGGCTTTTGGCAATAATTTCGTAAAAAGCATGTTGAATTTAATGCAACAAAAAGAGCATTTAGGTATAGTGGCAGACCAAGTAGGAACTCCTACTTGGGCTAAAGGTCTTGCTGAATTTATATGGGCTTTAATTGTGCAAATAATGTCAAAAAATAGTATAAATTCAACACAAAATGACAATAAAGCAGATATTTTAAATTGGACCGATGCAGGTGTTGCTTCTTGGTACGATTTTGCCGTGGCAATACAAGAGCTGGCGTTGGAAAAGGGGTTGCTAAATAAAGAAATACCTATACGCCCGATACCGGCAACTAGTTACCCAACACCGGCAAAGCGCCCCGCGTTTAGTGTTTTAAATAAAGCTCAAGCAGAGCAGGTTAGTGGCGTACAAACAATACATTGGCGTGCACAGTTAAGTAATATGCTAGACGAGCTAGCGCAAAAAGCTAATTCGTAGAGGCTCAGCGTCTCGGTGGTAAATTTGTTTTTAAACACACAAA
>BJUT01000044.1 GCA_007988745.1 Pseudoalteromonas atlantica | reverse complement strand
TCGCCCCTAGATTGAACAAATTTCAATCCGCAAAAATCAACACGCCCTCAGTTTGGTTGATTCTACAGACACCAAGCCATCGTTTTTACCTTTAAAATAATGCTGTGTCAGGGTGGATGCTTTAGCACCGGCTATTACGCCTAAATCAATGTCCAGCTCATTTATGGTGTTGCCCAAACTCTTACTGCCTGTAATTAAAGATTGGCTTACACCGCCGGCTATATGCATTAACCATGAACCATTTAAATGATTAGCTAATTCGCTGCCTTTGTTAGGCGTGCCAATTAACACGACATTTCCAAGTGTATTACCATTAAATACCCGAGGGTTATTTTGCAAGTAGGCTCTAATAACTAAGCCACCTAGGGAGTGCCCTACAAAATGTACTTTACTCGCGTTAGCAATACAGGCATTAATTTGTGTGGTTGTTTGCGTAAACACAGCCTCAACACTTTGCCCTAAAGAGGCGTAATTTAGGCTGCATACCTTATAATGTGCACGTTTAAGCTGCTGGGCAAAATATCGCATTGCCCAATCGCTTCTGCCTAACCCATGGGCAAGTACTACCAGCTCATCATTAGGTTTATACTGCACAGGGAGGTTATTGGTACTTTTAAAACCGGTTAGGAAAAGTAAAAATATTAGGCCGATTACTAATGGTTTTTTCATTACTTTTACACCCTACACACGTTCGCTATTAGCAATTATATTGTCCATTTAAAAGCAGTGTGCTGCTCAGTAACCGCCCATAATTTGCTTAGCACAGGCTGATCTAAAGCAAACGGCTCAAGTTTGCATGTTCCTACGGGGCCACTCCAATTCCATCTTCCTGATGGGCCATAATACGCACGTTGTTTTAGGTTATGCTCGGTGGCACACATAACCTCAGGGTATGCACCTTGCTCTGCCGATTGCGCTAAGCCCATTTTTACTATTAGTGACCAGGTAAATCGGGTTGCAAAGTTAACATTATCGCCAATAAGAGAGGTATTAGCTGCACCTGGGTGACACACAAACACCTGCACATTTTTATTGGCGGCGGCTATTTTATTTTGCAGCTCATAAGCAAACATCATTTGTGCAAGTTTACTGTGGCAGTAGGTCTTATTTGGGTGGTAGTTTTTATTCCAATTCATGTCATCAAATTGAATCGTTTTAAGCCCCATTTTGTAGCCTTCACTGGCCACTACGACAATACGCCCGCTAGATTGCTCTATTTTATTAAATAGCAAACCACACAGTAAAAAGTGCCCATAGTGGTTAACCCCTAACTGACTTTCAAAGCCGTCTTTAGTAAATTGCTGAGTCGCGACCTGCGCAATAGCGCCGTTACAAATAAGTGCATCTATGTGTGGCACAGCTTGTAATACCTCGTTGGCTGCATGGCGTACTGATGCAAGCTCTGCTAGGTCCATTTTTATAAAGCTCACATCGGTACTATTGCCAAACTCCTGTTTTAACTTAGCAATAGCTTCATCTGATTTTAAAGGGTTACGATTGAGCATAACTACTTTTGCGCCTTTAGCGAGTAATAGTCGGGTTGCTTCAAAGCCTGCGCCTGTATTTGCTCCCGTTATTAGATAGCATTTACCAACTAAAGAACTGAGTTGGTCGGGAGTCCAGCCAGAAGGGCCAAATGGGTTAGTTGCGCTCATTAGTTAAATTCCTATCAATAGTTAAGTATAAATATGCAGTACAGGGCTATGCATATTGCTCTAAAGTGCTTGTTAGGTAATATAACTCTCGCCACCAGGTGTAACTAGGCGATATCCTCTTTAAAATATGCCTATTTGTATCGCTGCATTGAGAATGTGTATTTACGGTGCTAGATTGGATTTATTCTATATTTAAAAGGTATGGGTGAATGAGCAAACACCACATTAAGCAACTTATACAAAATAGCCTGTCTTTTAACGATGTAAACAACGATGAAAATTATACCCAAGGGCTAATAGAAACGGGTATTAAAGGTGTTCAGTTGTTTAAAGTAACGCATGCTATGCGCTGTGCACCTGCGGTATACGAGCCGTGTATTGTTGCTATAGTCAGTGGCGCTAAAGAAGCCATACTCGATGGTAAGCATTTTATATACGATGAAAATAATTATATGTGCTGCCCTATGTCTATGCCGGTAGAAGCGGGTACACCCACGGCTTCACCTGAGACCCCCTTGCTAGGCGTTATTGTATCGCTAGATACAAAAGTGATGACCGAATTATCTATTACCATGGCTGCACAAGGTGTAAAAAAACACGCATCAGGCCCCAAAACGCAAGGGCTTACACTCGCAGCATGGGATGACTCATTTACCGATTCATTACTACGATTGCTGCAACTCGTAGGCAACCCTGTAGATATTGCGGTTTTAGGCGAAGGGCGACTGCGAGAATTATATTACGCCATATTAAACGGACAGGCAGGTAGTAGTGTGCACCAAGCCTTTGGCGTAGGAAACGACATAGCACGCTCAATTGATTATTTGGCATCTCGATTAGATGAGACCATAACCATAGACGATATGGCAGCAAAAATTGGCGTAAGTAGGGCAGTTTTGCATCGAAAATTTAAGGATGCGACCAGTATGTCGCCGATTCAATTTGTTAAATCTATGCGCTTAAATACCGCCGCGATGAAAATTGCAGCGGGTATGAACGTAAGTTCGGCGGCCATGTCGGTAGGCTATGTTAGCTCATCACAATTTAGCCGAGAATTTAAACGTATGTATGGGCAATCGCCAAAGCAGTGGAGCCAAGCAAAGGAGTTACCTCAGGAGCTTGTTGAGCAATCGATTGTTCAAACAGTTGATCAAACAACCAGCCTGAGGGATTGATCATGGATAATATAGTCATTTTTAGGGTTGTTGGTGCGGTATTAATTATTTTTGGCATAGTGTTAGCTGCCAACCCTGAGCTGATAAGCAATAAGCCAGTTCCTAATGATATTTTTAAGGCCGTAGAGCGCAGAATTTGGTGGGGGTTATTTATTGGTTTTGGCTTATTGCTGCAATTTCATCATCAGCTTGTACCTTGGCAAGCTAGCATAGCGGCAACACTGTCATCGTTACTCGTAGGACTATTAATTGCAAGGCTTATTGGCATTATGTTAGATGGCTCGGTAGCAAAACAGTGGCTGAATGTGGGTATTGAAATAGTGATACTGGCGCCTCTAATTTGGTGGTATTTAAAAGTACGCACTTAGTATCAGAGTTAAACCGCTATAAATCTTAGTATCGCCTTAGAGTGTAACGCTTAATACCTTTATGGCATGATAAGCAAACAAAGGCGTTTACCCATGAGCTTTACTTTGAGTTAGCGCCATTTCTTCAGACCAAGGTACATAGAGTGCAGGAGTTAAGTTTTTATTATCGGCCAAAATTACTTTCGCGATTGGCCGTCCGAAATATTCAGTTGGCTCAAATGAGCAAATATCTTTTAAATTAATCGAAATATAACAATTTGCTTTTTTGATTAATAAAGCTGATTCATCCATACGTGCATGAACTGTTATTTGTAAGTTCATGTAAGGAACCATCGATACTATGTGTTCACCTAAGTGAAATCTGTCTCGCTCTATCTCATCTCCTATTGCTTTTAAATAGTTAATATATGCTTTCCAACGCTTTAAAATTAATAAGGTTAAAAATGAAATAAAACAAATTAGGCTTAAAAGAATCGAATGAAATACAGAAAATTGACCCAAATAATAAAATGCACCCGCCAGTATAAGCACAACAGCTAAATTTAATAATGACCACTTATTTGGCTGAAATTTTGAATGATTACTTTGCAAAATACATCCTTGAAGTTATGTGGTTTCTTACAGCGCTAACGCAGAAACCTCCTTAAATTATTATTCACTATTAATAGCAGATTGTATGTTTTTTTACCACCTTTAGCCTGAGTCATATTTGATAACCAGAGATACAATAATATTAACTATTGCTATATTAAAAAAATCTTTTAACTAGGAGTCCCCTTTTAATAGCAAAGCAGAAAAAAGAGCTAGCTCCTCGCTTTGCTCTTTTACTTAGCTTATTACTCCCTCAAATAATTATTTTTTAAATAGTTGTGATTATTTCAGCGATACTGCGAATAACTAGATAAGAAGGTTATGTGAGTACTATCGTGCAGCTAAAATGTTTATATAAATGTGTACAGGCTATGTTGCATTAGCCAAAGCGCCGCACTTTATTACTTTTAAAAACAGATGCATTAGAAATTAAACACAATGAAACTGTGATGAGCCAACTACGTGATGAGATTAATTTAGATGATGGATTTATGCGTAAATGAACACCAATAAAAAAGCACTGTTTGCTCAAACAATGGAGCAGCATAAAGGCATTATTTATAAAATAGTTAACTCGTACTGTCAAAACCAACACGACAGGCAAGACCTAGCGCAAGAAATACTCACCACCATGTGGCTTGCTTATGATAATTACGACAAAGACTATAAGTTTTCTACGTGGATGTACCGAATAGCACTGAATGTGGCGATTTCATATTACCGCAAAGACAGTAAACGAGAAGATAAAGCCAATGAAAGTGAGCAGTGCATTGTGCACATAGCCGACCTCTCAGCGCACAATGATAAAAGCGAAGAGGTTAAGCAGCTTTATGAATTTATAGCAAAGCTCGATAAGTTAAATAAAGCCATAGTATTGCTGTATTTAGAAGGCGAATCCCATCAAAGCATAGCGACGAGTTTAGGCATAAGTAAAACCAACGTCGCTACGCGAATTGGCCGAATTAAAGAAACACTAAAAAATCAATTTGAAAAACAGGGGGCTTAAAATGAATTTAGATAACATTAAAAACACTTGGCAGCAGCAAAATAGTGTCAACGAATCGGCCATTACAATAAACCAATCACTGCTGAGCGAAACAAAAGTGAATAAACAAATGAAAGAGCTTAATACTATGAAGTGGGCACGTATTATTGAAAGCGCAGCCTTCTTTTTTATTATTGTTTTATTGGGGCAGTACATTGCAAATAACTTTAGTGTTTCAGCGCCTTCAATATCCGCGTTGATACTGAGTGTATTTTCCATTGCTGGCCTTGCAGGTAATATTGGCCAAATAGTGCACATTGCTAACGTTGATTATGCAAAGCCAATTAGCCAACTTCAAAAAGACGTTTACCGCCTTTGCTCACATAAATTACAACTAACTAAGTTGTTATTAATGTCTGCACCTTTTTATATGGCTTATGTTTTTATTGGCTTTGATGTGCTATTTGAAATTGACTTGTATGCTCACCTAGAGCAACACATGGTTTGGTTTTACAGCGTGTCATCGCTTCTACTTTTAATAATTACAAGCTGCGTATTAGCTAAACTAAACTACACAAATATTAAAGCGCCTTGGGTTAAACGCACCATTGCATTTATTGTCGGTGAGCGTTTAGTAAATATGGCGCAATTTATAAATAGTATAGAATCAACAGACAGCTAAACGATTAGATGCCGGATTACTGCAGTGCGACCAGAAGTGGAATAGCTAAGGCTTAAGCTGTTAGTTATCAAATACGATAACTTGATTTTTACCAGCAGCCTTAGCTTTATATAATAGTTGGTCTGCGTTTTCATATAACCTTTCAAACTTAGAGCGTTTTGTATCACCTTTATCTACACCCGCACTAATTGTGACTCCTGTTAATTCAGGCGATATGTCATTTAAATTAAGGCTAGCAATGGCTAATACAAGCCTATGTGAAATCTTTTTTACGGTTTCAACATCATTGCTTGGAAAGAAAACTACAAACTCTTCTCCGCCATATCGTCCAACAATATCTTTTTCTCTAGTTTGAACTTTTAAAGCATGAGCGACCCTTTGAAGAACTTTATCACCAGCATTATGTCCAAATCGATCATTAATGAGTTTAAAGTTATCTATATCTGCAATGAGTAAAAAACCACTTTGTTTATCTAAGCGAGAAACTTGTTCATGAAAGCCTTTTCTATTTAACACTTTTGTCAAAGGGTCGATTAACGATTCATTAGTGATTGTTATATTAAGTCGTTTTAATTTTTTAATATGACGAATTGAGAAAAACAAAATGAGAATGAAAAGGCCAAGGTTAATAAACAGAATTATATTTAACCTAATATGATCAGCCGCTTTGCTTTGCCAATCAATTTCGCTTGCAAATGCAAAGCTACTAAATAAAGAAAGACTAAATAGTACTAATTTTAAAATATACATTTTTTGAAAAGGTAAAAACACAAATTAGGCAACTTATAAACGAATGTAATAACAGACCTTGAATGCCAATACTTAAATAGGGCCCAATCATCTTAGCATCAGATACATCTAGCAAAACACCCCATGAAACAACCAAGTATAAAAATCCAATTAAGAGTAATGATAAAGATATTGTTTCAGATTTTAATTTACTGACATACATAGAAAATAAAGCTATGAGAAGTAATGAGCCTAACGAAGATAAAATAGTCATCGGCTCAAACCATAAACCAGGGGCCTCAATGAAAGAGTGATTTGCATTAGCTTCCCAAAACTCAGGAAAAGCCAAAACTTTTAGAATATCGACGTGTGAAAATATGAGCAAAAGTTCTTCAAATTTCACTCCCGCAACAGACTCGTTAAAAGCAATAAAGGTGATAAAGCCATTCGAGAGCCATATAAAAAACGCTGAAGTAATGGCTAAAAGCAAATTGTATAATTGTGCTTTATTGCTATAGCTTTTCAATTATTAGTCCGTTTTTTCTTTAAACTCACACAAGTCTTCAATAATACAGCTGCCGCATTTAGGCTTACGGGCAACGCAGGTATAGCGTCCGTGTAGTATTAACCAGTGGTGAACGTCTACTTTGAATTCTTTAGGAACAACCTTTTCAAGTTTTTGCTCAACGGCGACTACATCTTTGCCCATAGCAAATTTGGTGCGGTTTGAAACACGAAAAATATGCGTGTCTACGGCAATGGTCGGCCAGACAATGTATAATTAAACTAGATTGTGATACAGTCCTTTCATAATAGATAACTAACGATTTGAAAAGCCCTATGTCAGAAAAACCTTTGTTGTTCAGCTATGTGAGATTTTCTACTCAAGAGCAAGCCAAGGGACATTCCCTTAAAAGGCAATTAGATTATGCAAATAAAGTAGCTAAGGAAAGAGGATTATTATTGGATGAGTCTCTTACAATGAGAGATCTAGGCCTTAGTGCATATCATGGAAATAATATTAAAAAAGGTGCATTTGGAGTATTTTTAAAAGCGATAGAGGACGGTAATATCCCTTCAGGCTCAGTTTTGCTTATTGAAAGTCTAGATAGAATGTCAAGAAGGAAGGTCTCAGAATGCGCAAGTATTGTAACTCAGATAATCAATGCTGGTATTACAGTAATAACCGCAATAGACAACAAAGAATATAACAGCCAACTTATTGATGAAAACCCGTTTGAGTTACTTGCCATGTTGATGATCTTCATGCGAGCAAATGAAGAGAGTGAAACCAAATCTCAACGTGTACGAGATGTATTGAAACAGCAGTGTGATGATTGGAGTGCGGGCAAGCGTGGATTCAGAGTAAATTGTGGTAAGCCGCCTAGTTGGACTGTGTGGAATGATGATAAAAAAATATTTGAATTTGAGCCACATCATAAAAAAATTATGCTCCGCAAAATAGAGCTTTTTAAAAAAGGATATGGCGGCATAAAAATAGCAATGTTAATTAATAGTGAGTTTGGTGCAGGCACTATTCATCATACTGGTGCCAATGTATATAAAGAGGTTAAGCGTCGTTCACTTATTGGTGAGCTCAATGTAAAAGTAGGGAATGCAGAGTATGGCCTTAAAGGTTATTATCCTCCGCTGATGAGTGAATCTGAATTTAACTTTTTAGTCGCTGATTCATCTAAGCGTGGCGCTACTAAACAATCACAGAAGTTTGTTGGTATTTTATCTGGGGTAGGTGTATTTAAATGCGGCAATTGCGGAAAGTCTGTAGGTTCACATGTTGTTTATCGAAACAAATGTTTGAATGAAGTAAAAAGCAGCCATAAACGATATGGCTGTGTTGAAGCACGGCGAAAAAATAACTGTGAAATGAATTCAACCGTCCAAATTGATGTGATAGAAAAAGCAGTTGTCACTTTTTGCCAAGATAAGGTTAACCTACAGCGTATTTTGTTAAAAGGTGGAGATAGGGAGGCCATTAACAGCCAAGAGGCTAATCTTAGGGCGCGTTTAGTTAAAATTAATGGTGATATAGATTTATTTACTGAGGCTCTTCTGACTTTAAATGGAACTCCGCCACAGGCCATTGCTAACAAAATATCCAAACTTGAGTCTGAGGCACGTGATGTTGAGTCGCAGATTAGTATTAGTAAAAATAAGTTAGCTAGAATTGATAACTCATTTCGTGATGAAGTAACTGATCGGTGGTTATCAATTACTAAAAACCTTATAAAACTTTCCAACGACGAACGTCTAGCTATTCGTCAACTAGTTAAAGACACTTTTAAAAGCATCAGTTTACAATTAAATACATTTAGCGGCGATAAAGGTGGCCTCAATAATGTATTTGAGCGTCTGTTAGGTACCTCAAATGCTGATTACTTTGAGCTTTTACTTGAATTTCATAATGATAAGAGGCGTTTGTTACGTCTGCATAAACATACTGGTGAGCTAGTTAGTGGTTATGACTTTTGACGTAATTACGAAGAGGTCAGTTGCAAGTTTAACCTTGCAACAGGCCATACTTAATATTACTTAGCTAAAGGGCTTAGCTATTGAGGTTCTTTAAAATAATTAGGGTCAATACTTGTAAACTTAGAACAAAAGGTTTCAATAGTGTGGGCCAACATGGCTTCAAAGACCATTGACTCAACAACCATTCCTGACTGAATAATCTTACCTTGATTGGTAATTATCGCTAGCGCAAATCCTTTTTGCATTTGAAGTCCATCATTATTAGAAAAAATAATTTGCATAGAAACCTTTAATTTATTAAAAAAAGAATTGGTTAGCTTGAAGTTTTAATTAATCAAACTAATAGTACTATGATAACTAATTTCAATAAATTTCAAAAGTTTAGTGATTTTTTTGATGAACTTCTGAATACCTCCGCCAAATGGAGATTTACGTTTCATCTTGATTAAAATTCAGAAAAATATACAAAATTTTATTTAATTTTTTTTAGATAAATGGAGGATAAAGTAATTTTATTTGTGTTTTTTTTAAGCGATCGTTAGGGTTGGTTCATTAATTGTTCAATATTTTTATTATCAATAGGTAGGCTTAAGTTATTTTTCACACTGAATTATTTATGCACTTAAAGTGTAGGTTTACTTTCTGGACTTTTTAATAAGCTTGACTAAAACTATTGTTAGTATGGTCGCAGGTAATAGCCAAATATAATCAGTCATATTGTTCTACCTCAAAGTTAGGAACTTTTTTAACCTTAATGATTTTTATTCTTTTTGCAAATTTAGCCTACATAAACGTGATTTTCTATTTTTACCCATCGCATGGCCCTAGTTAATTTCAGGACAATTAACGAGGACAAATCATGAAAAATATTAAATCTCAATTTATTCGCCAATACGTTCGAGCCAGTAGATCTCCGTGGGATGACTGCTCTACAATTTTATTGTTAGCAGATGTAGTTAATGAACAAACATTAGAGTTAAATTTCAATAATTACATCTATTTACATAGAGATAGCGTTGGAAAAATACTTGGCATTAGTATTTCAAATAGTATGTTGGAAAAAAATCCAAGTTTTGAGAATAGGTATTTAGAAGGGCACGACATGACGCTTTTTTTACTTATCTACATAGAGCAAATAACACAGTTTAGTGAGCTGTTCTCTGAGGAGTTTCAGCAAATATTTATGCAAACGCCAACTACATTTTTTGCAGCAGCAGAAAGTGATTGGGTCGATATTATCGACAATGCATAACCCCCTAAGCGAACATTTGTTCGCTTTTTTTATAATATTTTTCGTAAACCGATTTAAATACCCATGCCTGATTTTATTTACTAATACGTTATCGATTTTGATAACAAATCACACAAGGAAAGTTAAGTATGGAAAGCACATACGTATCAACATTAGATTTTTTAAATTTATTACACGCATTTAGTCGGGTAATCACCGCAAATGACCACCAGATTAACTTATTAGAGTTACGCAGTGATAATGCGAATTTAAATGAGCTATGGGAGGTTATTGGCCCTGAAATTACAGCGAATAAAACACTAAATGAGTTTGCTATGCGAAAACTCGCTTATGAGCTCATGCACAGCCTAATTAGCCACCCAATAGAGCGTGTGGAGCTGCCGTGCGACTTTGAAGATGATGTTTTTTCTTAGGGTTAAATTGGAAAAAATTAGCGACTGAAACTGAGGTCACAATGGTTATTTTCAAAATAAAAATAACAAGCCTAATCATATCTCCCCAAATATGCCGTGAATCATTATTTGCTGATTCGCTGCCCTAACTGCAATAGCGTTTAATAGGGCATTTTACTCAGTTACTGAGTATCAAACCTGGGAGGAGGTCCAGCGCAAATACAGGATTTCGTTACAATGTCTCAAAAGCGAGGTCATTGTAATCATGTTTGGCAAGGCATAGGTCAAATGCAAAGGGGAGGTAGATACGTCTACCTCCCTTTTGCGTATTTCAGTTAGTTCACTCAGTAGCCTCATTACAAATCATATTGGCGAGGTAAAAAATAAAAAATAATTAATTTATTTTTTTAACCGCCAGAAATGAATTAATAAATCTATAAAAGTGCCAAATGAGCCTTTATTTTATCTTTTTCTATTTTAATACTTTTAGAGGGTCATAAGCTTGTGTAATGAAATGAAATATTTAAGTGTTTGGTGGGCAATTTATATGTTTATTGTGGCACTTTATACGAAATGAGTAGGCAATTTATACGGTTTAGGGGGACACCTTTACCGTGAATAAATAAAAATTTTATTTACCAAAAAACTTACCGAAATTTCTTTTATTGGTTGGGTCGCGGTTAGCATAACACCATCAATTAGAAATGAGGTAGAGAGATGAGCAGTAAAAATTCTCCAAAAATTGTTTTCGCTAATAAATTACTACATGCGGGTTATTCGCTCGATATTAATGAGCAGCGATTAATAAATCTAGCGCTGTCTAAAGTAAATTCAAAAAAGCCTAACCCAGGAAAAATTGTGATTTATCCAACGGAATATGCCAAGTGTTTCGGCCTCAATAAAAGCAGTGTCTATGAGCAGCTGAGCGCAGCTGCAGAGTCACTAAGAGATAAATCTGTCACTATTTTAGACGATAGTGGGACGTCGCTTTCAATCCCCTGGGTGAGCAATGCTAGATATGAAAAGCTAAAAAATCAGGGCTCATTCATTAATATAGAGTTTTCAAAAGA
The DNA here is from genome assembly GCA_007988745.1 of Pseudoalteromonas atlantica. Lineage (GTDB taxonomy): Bacteria > Pseudomonadota > Gammaproteobacteria > Enterobacterales > Alteromonadaceae > Pseudoalteromonas > Pseudoalteromonas atlantica. The sequence goes on along the minus strand of BJUT01000044.1, from coordinate 24,766 downwards.
AATAGAGCCCTATATTTTTAATATAGAGGGTAATTTCACAGAGTTATTTTTTCATAACACAGTAAAACTTAACACGTTAGCATCATTTCGGTTGTATGGACTCCTAAACGAGGTGCGAAATTATAAAAATTACAAACGACGGGGCTCTGTAGTTATGAATTTACAACTACCAGAGATGAAACAGAAATTATTTTTATCCGAATCATATGGAGCATGGCGGGATTTTAAGTCGCGTGTATTGTTACCTGCTATTGAAAAAATCAATGCCCACACAGACATACGCGTAACGTTTAAGCCACAAAAAATTGGCAACTGTATTACCGCCATCGAGTTTTCATACATCCCTCAATCCGACGGTCAGCATATAGCTAGGCCGAGGTTAGCTCGTCGTCCTAAGGTAAAAAAGGGCTCGCATGAAGAGGGGGTATGGGCTCGGGTAAACCTCAATCGATTAGGAGGCTATGAGCTATCAAACCAAAACGAAAACCCTGCTTTTAGATTGGCAAAAGCCGATATAAGGCGCTGTATAACGTATGCAAAAATCATCGGTGACGATAAAGCTAAGTCGTATTACTCTAAACAATTGAACAAAAAAACCATAACGCCTTAATGTTTATACTACTGCATTACGAGTAAAAAATTTTTTCAATTTCAGTGCAAAGTTTAGTTCGGTATATTATTGAGGCACGCAGCAGCTCAGCATCGCCCTCACTGAGAAGTGGTGCGCGCGACTTTTTGTCGTAACGTTCAGGTAGCTCCGTAAATAGCTGCTCATGTAAACGTTTAATGTCATCAAAAATTTTGACCGACTGAGAGAATAAAAAAATCTTACTGTAATCGTTATTTTTTAACGAGGCCAAATATTTTAGTAAAATAGCCTGCCGTGCCGTTTTATTTTTAAATGAGTGCTCAATTTCAACTGCTGCAATAGAGCCATCTAAGAGTCGCACAGCACCATCCACGGTTCGTGTATCAGATAGGTTATTAATACGTTTAAATTCAGGCTCGGTAATAAACCCATTCCACATTGGTGCGTACGTTTCATCACTGTGGTAATTATGTATACCGCGCAGCATGACAAATGCATTAATCAGGTTATGCATTACATTGTTTTGATTGAACTGCAGAGCAGGGTTTCTATTCGCTCTAAAATGTATATCGATGCCCATTAACTCCTCTGCAAATTTGGCTGCAGTGTAGGTAGGTACATAGACTCGACCGTCTGGGCTTCGGTGTGTTTTTACCACACGCAATAGCCCATCGTTTTCTAGCCTGTTTAGGTGTTCCAACGCGAGGCGATGATTAATGCCGTAGAGCCAACGCACAATGCTTGGTGTAACAATAGAAAATCGAATCGCGATTAATACGGTCAACCTAGTTCGGTTAACCCCTTTTTGATGGTTGTTTGCGCCTAGATAATACCGCATATCAATATCAAAATAGCGAGGGTAGTGAGTGAGAAGTAGGTTGTTCGTTTCTAAATTTTTTGATGGCTGCTGAGTCAATTCAAAAATCCTTTTGATGAGTTAATTAGTAAAATTAACTAGCACCGCAACATAAAAATTATCATCATTTTATAAATGTATTTCCGTTTTTCATTCCGAGATGCTCTTACAGCATGCACGGAATCATTGTCGCGATAATAATCGCAACAAAAGCCGCTGTCAGCGGATGGCCTCGTTGCTGCGCTACTCAACCATAGGGCCTAAAACGCCCGCCAGCTCTGGTTGTTGCTCCGCAACGAGCTGGCTCAACGCGCTATCGCGCTAGCGTTTTAGACCCTGCGCGAATGCACCGAGCTACGCTCTGTACTAACCGCCATACTGCCGCGCCTGACAATGCAATGGGTCCCCCATAATTTGCATTTTTCATCTGCTTTTATTTTCTGACGAAAATTATGGTTCGAATATCAATTTGTCCCAAATTGATATCGAATTTCGCTGATGCGAAACACTATCGCGGTTAGTACAGACCAGCTGTACATTCGCGCAACTCCATGTGTCCTAAGCTTCGCTTATGCCACATTACGCGCTTGTTGGCCTCATTCTGAGGCGCTATTTTTGCAGTTTGTCGTTCCGAAAAATGCGATCTAAAAACCTGTCTTGCAGACAAAAATCGCCTCTAAATTAAACTTATTAATGAATTTTTAGATAAAGAGGAAAGGGTTTTTACTTAAAAAAATTAAGTAAAAATAGAAGAGGAGTGTATGCCTTATTCAAACCGTTTGTTGCTGAGCTGCGCAGTCAAACATGTTTGTTTTTTATCACGAAATCATTAAATTGTGAAGTCTAATTAATAATTAAGAAGGTTTGAAAATGAAAAATAATGACGCTAATGATATTGCTATTAATCCAACAACAGGGTTACCTATCACAAATGCGAGCGCTAATATGGTTGATGTTGGTGGCAATGTGGTGGGCCAGCCAGACAGGGGAATGACTGTTTATGAGATTGAAGATTCGATAGCGGATTCAAATGATGGTGGCTGCTTTGATGCTTTTGACACGTTTGATGATAATTTTTAATGCCCAAAATTTTGAAAACTATTAATAAATATCGTACAGAAATTGTCTATTCGATTATCGCATTTAGTGGCTTAGCTATATTATTTTTTCAATATCAATCAACTCAAAATTTTGCGTGGTTTATTTCGCTCACTTTATTCTGTAGCAAAATGGCTATTGGCATAATTAACTATGAGCAATATTGCCAAAGCAATAAGCGTAGTATGAAGATAGCGCTCAAATATTTGTTATTTAAATTTGTATAAAACCTGTTTATTTGTCCTAAACACAAAGCGCTCCGAGTTAATCAGGCGCTTTTTTAGTTTTATAAGTATTTAAGTTTTTGACCAGTCTGCCTTTAAGCTAGTTAAAATATTTTGATTCGACAAACATCAACGTATAAATTATGAAATATTAGATATCAAGTGTGGGCTTGTGGGTACCATCATTTCAGATGATTTTGAGCCACAGCTTGAGAATAACTACAATTTGAAGTAAAACAGGGCACAAAAATTGATATTTTTGATTAGAGCTTCAATTTTAATTTAGAGTAAAAGTATTTTCAGTTAGTGCCAGAGTAGGTCGGATAAGCTAAGCGCCATCAGACACAGTAAAATACTTTACCAATTATTATGTTGTCGAGTGGCTGGAGAGTGCCAAAAGCGGACACTTCTAGTCAATGGTGAGCAACGAATTTATAGCTTGCACAAATATCAGATGTACCTAAAAGTATTTGTAAGTTTAATTAAAGCAATATAGCTGACGAATCCCCACGAATGGCGTAGATAAAACAAATAGTTAGAGGCGAAGGGAACATTCATGGCAGTTCCCGATCTGATCTTTCGCCAAAAACACCTAACCATGAATGCTGCCATGAATGTAAAAACAATGCTCGCCGATTTCCTCTCATTTGTCACCCCCAAATGTATGCACAAAGCCCGATTTTTAGCTGTGGGGGCGGCAGTACAAAGCTTGATGCAGAATGGCCAATGCACGGTAACGGCTATCGGCCGTAATTTTGACAGTGAAACGTCATAAAAACACGGCATCAAACGAGCTGACCGTTTGCTAAGAAATGAAGCGCTTCAAGCAGAGGCGCCGCTTATTTATGGCGAAATGACCCGCTTGCTACGTCAGGGCAAACAGCCGCTGATTTTAGTGGACTGGAGCAATGCCGACACCGAAAAGCGCCATTTTATCCTGCGTGCCAGCCTGGCGCTGGAAGGTCGCCCACTGACGTTACATCAAGTTGTTGTGCCGATGGACGAGTATACGTGCCCACACGTACACAGGGCGTTTTTATACCGGTTAAAGCAGGTACTGCCGGCAGACTTTAAGCCGGTGATTATTACCGATGCGGGTTTTAAAGTGCCGTGGTTTAAGCAAATACGTAAGCTCGGCTGGCATTACATTGCCAGAGTTCGTGGCAACCAGACACTGCAACTACCCGGCCAGGATGCCTATATCACGGTTGCCAAAGCCTACAAAAAAGCACGCCCTACGCCCCAAGTCTTGGGTGAGGTTAAGCTGACCAAAGCCCAGCAATATCGCACTCAAGCCGTGCTGGTGGGCACCGGTTGGAAGCTGCGAAAATCCGACAAACACAAGCAATATAAAGAGCCGTGGTTGTTGGTCTCATCCTTGCCCAATTGCTTCGATTACGCGACGAAGATTGCCAAATGCTACGGCAAACGCATGCAAATAGAAGAGAGCTTCCGCGACCAGAAAAGCCAGACCTATGGCTTAGGTAGCGAAGCCCACCGTACTTATAAACGCGAACGATTGGAAGTGCTGTTGCTATTGGCGGCACTGGCAAATTGGTTGCATTACATGATAGGGCTGGCGGCAGAGCTGGCCGGGAAGCACTTGCAGTTTCAGGCTAACAGCATCAAACATCGGCGAGTACTCTCATTTAACTACCTGGGAATGCGATTATCAAAGGCCGCCCAGCTGGGCTTAACTGAAGAAGAGATACAAGCGGCAAGACGGCAAGTCACGCTCTGGGCCGCAGAGTTTGACTGGGGTGTCATCAAACTGGAAAAGAGCTGATACTATGGTCAAATTCGAGGGGATCCCTCAGCAAATATTCATAAATGTTTATACAGCATCAATTGACTTAGTCAAAAATTTGCATTAGTATTGGAGATGTATATTTGTAAGAGAATTTTATGTCTAAAGCATTTTCAAAAGTCTTAGTAATGACGCTTATGCTGGTTGCCTTTGTAGGGCAAGCATTTGCGTATTCTGCTATGCCTTGTGAAATGTCATCAGGTTCTCACGAATCACACATGAACATGAACATGAACATGGATCATGGTGATATGAATAAAAGCAGTAATGGTCAATCAGAAGATTGTTGTGACGTTGAATGTATTTGTCCTGCAAATGCTTGCTCATCTACGACAGTCCTAAATTCCAGTATTGATTCGACAGATATTCAAATATTCAGTGAATCTGTAGCTGCTCTGCAATCTAAACAACCTCATTCAATTTCCACTTCCCTTTATCGTCCACCAATTTTTGCCTAATACAGGATTAGTGCGTCCAAATTTCTCGCACATGTAATTAATTTTTCTGTTAGTCAATATAGCGTCGTAGCGCTATAGATATTTTCCAGCGATGTCTGGGGGCAAAAATGATCAATAAGTATTTAAAAATAGCAGTAGTAATGCTGCTTTCACCTGCGTTTGCAAACGCCAACGAACATAACCATGCACACAATAACGACGTAACACCTTTGGAGTTAATCGTTTATAAAACCCCTATTTGTGGGTGTTGTAAAAAATGGATAACTCATATTGAAGACAAAGGGATCGTTGCGCATTCCAAAGATTTCCGAAACATCGGCAACATCAAAACTAAGTATGGTATCAAACCTAATTACCGTTCATGCCACACGGCAGTGAGTAGAAATGGATTTGCCTTTGAAGGTCATATACCTGCTAAATTTATTCAGCAGTTCTTATCAGAAGAACATCCCAATGCGATTGGGCTTTCAGTTCCAGCAATGCCAGTTGGCTCTCCCGGTATGGAAGTCGATGACCGCTTTATGCCATACAACGTGTTAATTCTATTTAAAGATGGAACGAGCAAAGTCTATGCAAAAGTTAAGACATACGAGGAGCAATTCTAATGAAATTGAACTCTTCAAACCTTACTTCACTTTCAACTGCATTAATACTCGGCTTATCTGTATTCTCAGCTCAAGCTGAGAAAGTAGTGTCGCTTGAACAAGCTATCACCTTAGCTCAGCAAAATGATCCTTGGCTTCATGGTAGCCGATTGAAACAAAGTGCAGTTGAAAATAGAAGTATTGCTTCAGGTACTTTGCCTGATCCGAAAGTATCGCTAGGGATAATGAATTTACCAACAGATACTTGGGATTTAGATCAGGAAGGAATGACTCAGCTAAAGGTTGGCGTCTCTCAAATGTTTCCGAGAGGCGACAGTCTAGAGATCAAGAAAGACCAGTTACAAATTGAGTCCACGAAATTTCCACTGTTACGAGAGGATCGTAAAGCTAAGTTGAAAAGCCAAGTGTCACAACTTTGGTTAGATGCTTACTTAGCCCAACAAACTATTAAATTGATTGAAGATGATTGGTCTCTCTTTGAGCAGATGGCGGAAGTGGCTAAAGCTAGCTATTCAAACGTTGTTGGTAAAACTAGACAGCAAGATGTTATTCGTGCTCAGTTGGAAATCGTGCAGTTAGATGACAGATTAACTTCGCAAAAGCAGAAACTAGAAACGACAATCGCTCGTCTCAATGAGTGGCTTCATATTTACGATGCGGATCGTTTGAATGAATCATTCAACTTTGACGCGCAACCATTAGAGTTTAGCGTCTCAAAAGAATTGCCTTCGATTCAATTGAATAATCCAACAGTCCTAAAAGCATCTAATTACTCAAGAAATCTATTGGCTCAGGAGCTTTCGAATCACCCAGCCATACTTGCGATTGATATAAAACGCAAAGCTTCAGAAAAAGGAATTGAGTTAGCCAAACAGCAATATGAGCCGCAATGGGGTGTTAATGCTAGTTATGCCTATCGCGACAATATGCCCTCTGGTGATAGCCGAGCTGATTTATTTTCTGTTGGGGTAACGTTTGATTTACCCTTGTTTACCGAGAACAGACAAGATAAGCAAGTTGCAGCTTCTATTGCAGATTCAGAGACTATTAAAACCGAGAAACTATTACTGACAAAGCAAATGATCAGTGTTTTAGAAAAAGAACTAAGACAGCTTAAACGCTTATCAGATAGACAATCTATCTATCAAGAACAACTCCTTAAACAAACTCATGACCAAGCAGAAGCGTCATTGACAGCCTACACAAATGATGATGGCGATTTTGCCGAAGTTGTTCGAGCAAGAATTGCCGAATTAAATACCAGAATATCAGCTTTAAGAATTGATGTTGACGCACTTAAAACAGTTGCTCGTATCAACTATTTCTTTGCGCATTCTCAATCTAACTCAAATGCTGAACATAAGTCGATGCAAACTTCACACAAAACTAATCAGCACTTATCCAGTCAGCAATTTGGAGAAAAATAATGTCAACGAATACAAAAACAATTATTGCCATCATCATTGGGGCAGCACTTGGTGCTGGAGCATTGAGTTTATATCAAGGTACTGGCTCAAACAGTAATAGTAATGAAGCAACATCAGGAGAAAAAAAGCCTCTGTATTGGGTTGCACCGATGGATTCTAATTACCGCCGGGACAAGCCCGGTAAGTCGCCTATGGGGATGGATCTAATTCCAGTGTATGAGGAAGGATCATCTGGTGATGACTTTGGCCCCGGAGCAGTAAAAATTGCGCCTCATGTAGTGAATAACCTTGGGGTTCGCACTGCACCTGTTGAACTGAAAAATATGCATACTGAAATCTCAACGGTAGGTTATGTTCAATATGATGAAGATAAGCTAATTCATATCCACCCACGGGTTGATGGCTGGATTGATAAACTTTACATCAAAGCAGCAGGTAACCCTGTAGAGAAAGGGCAGCCTCTTTATACACTATATTCTCCTCAGTTAGTTAATGCTCAGGAAGAGCTGTTAATAGCGTTAAAGCGCAACAATAGTTCTTTAATTTCAGCAGCCAAAGATCGCCTAAAAGCGTTACAGCTTTCAGCAGACTTTGTTCAAAAGCTAGAAAAGACACGAAAGGTTCAGCAAACAATTACCTTTTATTCACCACAAGCAGGTGTTGTCGATGGTTTGAAGGTTAGAGAAGGTTTTTATGTAAAGCCGGGAAACACCTTATTAAGCATTGGCCAGCTAGATCAAGTTTGGGTTGAAGCAGAAGTGTTTGAACGTGACGCAGCCTTAATTAAAAAAGGACTTCCTGTATCAATGACACTGGATTATTTACCCGGTGAGGACTGGGCTGGTGTCGTTGATTATGTTTATCCAACATTGAACAGTAAAACACGCACACTCCGAGTGAGATTGAAATTTGATAACACAGACTATCAATTAAAACCAAATATGTTTGCACAAGTCTCTATTCACGCTAATCAAGCTGATAGCACCATCCTCGTGCCTAAAGAAGCCGTTATTAGAACAGGTAAACAGGACAGAGTAGTACTTGCGTTAGGTGATGGGCAATTTAAATCTATTGAAGTGACTATTGGCCGGGTTGATATCGACAGCATCGAAATATTAGACGGCTTAAATGAAGATGACGTTGTGGTGACATCTGCCCAATTCTTGATTGATTCTGAATCAAGTAAAAGCTCTGACTTTAAACGAATGACTCATGATGAAGTGCCTAACTCTGTTTGGATGCAAGGGGATGTTAATAGTGTTATGGCAGGGCACCGCATGGTTAATATTTCACATGGCCCTGCTGAAGCTTGGGATTGGCCTGAAATGGTTATGGATTTTACTGTGGCTGAAAAAGTCGATATTGACTCATTAAAGTCAGGTCAATCTTTGCACTTTGAAGTGAGCAAAACCGAAGACGGTGGATATGAAATTACTGGAATTCATATCATGAGTGAGCCTGAAGTATCATCAGCAACAGTATCTGGTTTGATTAATGCGATTGATATTGATACACGGATTCTAAATATTAGCAGAGGCCCAATAGAGAAATGGGATAGACCTGCTGCGACGATGGATTTTATCGTCGCGGACAATATAGAAATGGTTGATTTCAATGTCGGTGATAATGTCACTTTCACTTTTGAGGTTAGAGATGACTTAGTTATCACTGACATTTCTCTTGAATCAGATGAACAACACGGCAAGGAAAATAAAGCTGCTGTTGATCATTCTAATCATTAAGTGGGAGAAAAATAATGATTGAATCAATTATTAGATGGTCTATCGGCAATCGTTTCTTTGTTTTGTTGATTACCTTAATTATCGCGTTTGGTGGTTTGTATTCATTACAAAAAACACCAGTAGATGCACTCCCCGATCTTTCTGATGTGCAGGTGATAATTAAGACGAGCTATCCGGGACAGGCACCACAAGTAGTGCAGGATCAAGTGACATTTCCTCTTACTACAGCGATGTTATCAGTGCCGGGGGCGCAAACTGTTCGTGGTTACTCATTTTTTGGTGATTCCTACGTCTACATTATTTTTGATGACGATACTGATTTGTATTGGGCTAGAAGCAGAGTACTTGAATACTTAAGCCAAGTAGCATCAAGCCTGCCTGATTCGGCAAAACCTCAATTAGGACCTGATGCAACAGGTGTGGGTTGGGTATACATTTACGCTTTAACAGATAAGTCTGGAAACCATGATCTAAGCCAATTAAGAAGCATTCAAGACTGGTTCTTAAAGTATGAACTACAAACTGTTCCGGGCGTGTCCGAAGTTGCCGCCGTTGGTGGTATGGTTAAGCAGTATCAAGTGCAAGTAGATCCTGATAAATTGAGAGCTTACGATATTCCTCTAAGTTTAATACAAATAGCCTTACAAAAAGGGAACAAAGAAACTGGCGCATCCGTTGTGGAAATGGCTGAAGCTGAATATATGGTTACCGCAACGGGGTATATTCAATCAGTTAGTGATATAGAGAAAATCCCACTTGGTATTAACGAACAAGGCACGCCATTGCGTATTGGTGATGTTGCTACCGTTAATTTAGGGCCTCAAATGCGCCGTGGTATCGCAGAGCTTAATGGTGAAGGCGAAGTTGTTGGTGGTGTTGTCGTTATGCGCTTTGGTGAAAACGCTCAACAAACCATAAACGGGGTAAAAGAAAAACTTGAATCGCTTAAATCTTCTCTACCAGAGGGGGTGGAGATTGTCCCTGTTTATGACAGATCGAAGTTAATAGATCGTGCTGTTGATAATCTTTGGAGCAAGTTGCTAGAGGAGCTTGCAGTCGTTGCTATTGTCTGTGTGGCTTTCCTATTTCATCTTCGCTCATCTATTGTGGCAGTTGTTACTCTGCCATTAGGTATCTTGGTGTCGTTCATTATCATGTATATGCAAGGCATCAATGCCAACATTATGTCTTTAGGCGGTATCGCTATTGCGATTGGTGCGATGACTGATGGTGCAATAGTGATGATTGAAAATATGCACAAGCATATGGAGAAAACACCACTAACAGATGAAAATCGCTGGCAAATTGTTGCTAAGGCTGCGAGTGAAGTAGGCCCTGCACTATTTTTTAGCTTACTGATCATTACAGTCTCATTCTTACCTGTATTTATCTTGGAAGCGCAAGAAGGAAGAATGTTCTCTCCGCTCGCCTATACAAAAACCTATGCAATGGCGGCATCAGCAGGTTTGGCGATCACATTGGTGCCTGTTTTGATGGGCTACTTTATTCGAGGCAAAGTTGTTTCTGAAAAGAAAAACCCGTTAAACCGATTATTGATTGCTATCTACATGCCTGTTTTAAAGCAAGTCATGAAGTTTCCAAAATCGACAATAGTAGCAGCAATATTAGTGACTATCGTTGGCTTTTGGCCTGTCGATAAAATTGGTAGTGAATTCATTCCGCCATTGGATGAAGGCGATCTCATGTATATGCCTACTACCTATCCCGGTATTTCAATTGGTAAAGCAAGGGAGTTATTGCAGCAAACAGACAAGCTTATTCGCACTGTGCCAGAAGTTGAAACTGTATTTGGTAAAGTAGGAAGAGCTGAAACTGCAACCGATCCTGCACCTTTAACCATGATTGAAACCTTTATTCAATTGAAGCCACAAGAGCAGTGGCGAGAGGGTGTGACTACTGAATCGTTAAAAGCTGAGTTTGATAAATTGGTTAAGTTTCCGGGCTTAACGAATGCTTGGGTTATGCCAATCAAGACCCGAATCGACATGTTAGCAACAGGCATAAAAACGCCTGTGGGTATTAAAGTCGCCGGACCAGAGCTTGATGTGATTCAGGAAATCGGCCAACAAATAGAGCAAATTTTACCCGAAGTTACAGGCACAGCATCAGTTTACTCAGAGCGAGTTGCAGGTGGACGATATATCAAGGTTGATATTTCACGCGATAAGGCAAGTCGCTTTGGGTTAAACATCGAAGATGTTCAACAAGTGGTTTCTACAGCTATTGGTGGTATGAACGTTACCCAAACGGTAGAAGGTCAAGAGCGTTACCCTGTTAACTTACGCTATCCGCAAGACTATCGAGACTCTCCTGAGCAGCTATCACGATTACCTGTTGTAACACCAAGTGGTCAACGCATTGCACTAGGTGATGTCGCAGATATTCGAGTTGAGAACGGTCCGCCGGGGATTAAGAGTGAAAATGCTCGTTTAAATGGCTGGACGTTTATCGATATAGACGGTGTTGACGTAGGTACTTATGTTGAAAGTGCAAAAATACACTTGGCTAATAATCTAAAACTACCAGCAGGTTATTCAATTACTTGGGCTGGGCAATACGAATATATGGAAAGAGCGAAAGAAAAGCTCACCTATGTATTGCCTTTAACACTCGCCATTATTGTTATTCTACTTTACTTAAACTTCAGAGCGTTTAGTGAGGTGGCTATCATTATCGTTACCTTGCCGATGGCGATGATTGGTGGCTTATGGTTGATGTATCTGGAAGGGTTTAACTTCTCTGTGGCTGTTGGCGTGGGCTTTATTGCTCTAGCTGGGGTAGCGGTTGAGATTGGTGTGATAATGTTGGTCTATCTCAATCAGGCACTTGCTGAGCTTAAGGAAAAAGCTGAAGAGCGAGCTGAACCTATCTCTGATGATGCATATCAAGATGCATTATTGCACGGTGCAGGCTTACGAGTTCGTCCAGTAATGATGACAGTTGCAACAATCATTATCGGCTTGATGCCCATTTTATATGGTACAGGAACAGGTTCGGAGATTATGAGTCGTATTGCTGCACCTATGGTAGGCGGAATGACAAGTGCTGTGCTACTCACTCTTATTGTGCTCCCAGTAATTTACTCAATCGTTAAAAAGCCAGAATTAAACGCCTTTAACAAGGAGCTTTCTAAGGCGGAGCTAAAAAGTAATGCTTAGCGAAGTTAAGAAACCATAAATAGCAATTTCAATAAACTAAAATAGAGGTAAATATGAAAAAACTAATTAAATTTTTAACCGTAATCAGTGTCGTTTTTAGTAGTGCGGTATTTGCGCATGTGCATCTTGAAAAAAGTGTGCCTGCTGATAATGCAATGCTAATGAATCCTCCAGAAGAGTTAACTTTGGTGTTCACCAAAGAGGTACGTGTTGTAAAAGTTTCATTGGCCAATAAACAAGGCGAAGAATTTAAATTTGGATTCGAGCCTTCTAAAGTCGCTACTAGCAAATTTACATGGAAACTACCTAAATTAGCTCCTGCAAACTATGCTGTGGATGTAACCTTCTTAGGTAACGATGGTCATAAAATGAAACATAGCTTCGGCTTTATGGTTCACTAAAATAGGCGGTGTGATTGATATGGAAATGTATATCTGGAATACAGTCATTGTACTGTCAAAAATTGTATTTTACGTCGGCTTTGCCTGTATTGCTGGTTATACATTTTTCAGGCAAATATTTGAGAATAATGAATCTCATACTAATACTGTAATAGCGAATTTAACGTGGACAAGAACTTATATAGCTATGGCTTTGATCGCTAATATTACTTGGTTCTTTGCCAGTACTGGTGCAATGGCAGAAGAGGGAATTCAGGGGGCGATAGACGCTGATATATTGGCTATTATGTGGGACTCCTCTGTCGGCACTGGAGCTTTGCTTCGAGCGCTTGGGCTAGTTACCGCAATAATCGCTTTAGCTTTAAGGTTCAAACTCGCTGTGAACTCGTACTTAAAACAAAGCGCTTTAATGTTGAGTTTATTAATCCTTGCATACTCATTCACGTTACTGGGTCATATTTCTGAGTTAGGCACAATTGAAAAAGGCTTGCTTATTTTGCATGTGCTCGTTATGGCATGGTGGTTTGGGGCGTTATTGCCACTAAAACAGGCTTGCCATCAGCTAAGTTATGCAGAACTTCATTTGCTGATGGAAAGCTTTGGCAAACAAGCAAGTTTTACATTGAGCCTATTGTTGGTAGCAGGCCTCTGGCTCGTGATTCAATTGGTCGGAAGTCTTGATGCACTAATAAGCTCAAGTTACGGACAAACACTGTTGTTTAAATTGGCCCTTGTAGTGTCTATTTTGGCACTTGCTGCTAAACATAAACTAATACTCGTTCCACAACTTAAAAATAGTCAAGGCAGAGAGGCTTTATCTAAATCTATCTCGATAGAAATGGTAGTAGCTTTTGCCATTTTATCTGTAACGGCTGGGCTTACTAGTGTTGTTGGCCCTGCAAATTAAAACCTAAAAGAGAGAATGAAAATGAAAACAATAAATATATTACTCGTTTTATTAATGACGTTTAGTTTCGCAGCAAACGCTCATGGTGATAAGAACAAAGACAAAGGTTTGTTTAAAGGTATAGATACCCCTGCCGCAAAAGTTGTTTTGGCATTTCATCAAGCACTTGAAACTGGCAATCAAAAACAGGCTAGAGCGCAGTTAGCGGATGATGTCACCATTTTCGAGGGAGGCCGCGTTGAAAGGAGCGCTGATGAATATGCTCATCATCATATGTTGTCGGATATGAAGTATTTAGCAGCGATGAAGAGCGACACACTTGAACATCAAGTGACGATACTTGGAAATACCGCTATCTCTGCGTCGCGTAGTCAAACTACAGGTACTCATAAAGGTGTTGAACGCGATTATCAAGGCATGGAAACGATGGTGCTGGAAAAACAAAATGGTGAATGGAAGATTAAGCACATTCATTGGTCACATTAATTTATTGGTTAAATAACGGAGTACAAAATGAGAATTAAAAGTCCATTACATCAAGTTTCTACGCCACGTAGACGCTTTGTACAAGGTGTAATTGCTGGCGGTGTATTAGCTGCTTTTCCAAGTGTTCTTCATGCAGCTTCATCTTTGATTGCTGGAACTTCAACAGGTACTGCGCCCGAACTAAGTGGAGAAGTAATAGATTTAGTGATAGATGAGTCACCCGTAAACTTCACAGGTGTTGTAAGAATGGCTACAACAATCAATGGCTCAATACCAGCTCCTACCTTGCGCCTCAGAGAAGGTGATGACGTTACTATCAGGGTAACTAATAAATTATCAGTGCCGAGTTCAATTCATTGGCATGGGATCATTCTTCCGTATCAAATGGATGGCGTACCGGGTATTAGCTTTAAAGGTATAATGCCGGGTGAAACCTTTGTTTATAAATTTAAGCTGCAACAAAGCGGCACATATTGGTATCACTCACACAGTGGCTTTCAAGAAATGACAGGTATGTACGGCGCATTAATTATTGAGCCAAGAGAAAAGGATATTATTAGTGCTGACAATGAGCATGTCATCCAATTGTCTGATTGGACTGATGATGACCCAATGGATTTGTTTCGCAAGTTAAAAGTACAGGGCGATGTATTTAACTTTAATCAACCTACTGTTCCAGAGTTTTTTGATGACATTTCAAATAGCAGCGTTTCAAATGCGCTACAACGCCGGGAAATGTGGAATAAAATGAGAATGAACCCTACAGATCTTGCAGACTTATCAGCATCTGCAATGACTTTTTTAATGAATGGTTGTGCGCCTTTGACAAACTGGCGTGGAATGTTTAAAGCTGGCGAAAAGGTTAGGCTTAGATTTATTAACGGTTCTAGCAATACGTTTTTTGATGTAAGAATACCTGAGCTGAAGTTAACAGTTGTACAAGCTGATGGACAAAATGTTGAACCTGTGACAGTAGATGAATTTAGATTTGGTCCCGGTGAAACTTATGATGTACTTGTCGAGCCAAAAAATGATGCATATACGATTTTTGCACAAAGCATGGATCGCTCAGGTTATGCTAAAGGTACTTTATCAATGGCACCTAACGTTGATGCACCAGTACCTTCTTTAGACCCCGTTGAGTGGTTAACGATGACAGATATGATGGGCAATATGACCCATGATAGTGTGCATTCTACAATGGCTGATACGGCAGGTATGTCGGGCATGAATTCTAATAAAATGGATCATAGTGCAATGGGTCATGGAGCGATGGCAATGGATCATAGTAAACATGGAATGACTAAAAACCCATTAGCTGTTGCTAGCACTAAAGTGCGTCATGCAAAAACAGAGTATGGAGCTTCTGTTGATATGCGTGTTGATATGCCTAGAACAAACCTTGATGATCCCGGTATAGGTTTACGTAAAAATGGACGCCGTGTTTTAACACTTGCAGATTTACATTCTCTTGAGGGAATTACAAACCAGCAAGAGCCAGAGGCTGAAATTGAATTACATTTAACTGGAAACATGGAGCGTTATAGCTGGTCATTTGATGGCTTGGAATTTGGAAAAAGCACGCCAGTTCACATGAAGCATAATCAACGTTTAAGAGTTATTTTACAAAACGATACAATGATGACACATCCCATGCACCTGCATGGTATGTGGAGCGATTTGGAGAATGAAAAAGGTGATGTACAGGTTCGTCGCCATACTATCCCTGTACAACCAGCGCAAAGAATTAGTTTTTTAACAACACCTCATGACGTAGGTCGCTGGGCATGGCATTGCCATTTATTATTCCACATGGATGCAGGTATGTTTAGAGAGGTAGTTGTATCATGAAAAAATTAATACTAACCAATACGTTAAGACTATTATTAATAGGTTTGCCCCTTATAAGTGTATCTGTATCTGTATCTGCAAAAGATGAGATGACTGAGATGGGTGATTCTAAAATGCAAGCACAAGGTGGAGATGCACCTAAAGATGCTAGAGACCCCCATGCTTATGCAGCAGGTACAACTTTGACTGAAGGCCCTTATGCACTCAGTAGCGACAAACGACTGACTTTGGCAGATGAGCATTCATTTTACGCGCTACTAGGGGATCGTCTTGAATATAATGAGCAAACAAACGCAGGTGTTTTTGACTTTCAGGCATGGTATGGCACTACTTTTGATAGATTAGTCATCAAAACTGAAGGAGATTTTAGCGAAGGTAATTTAGAGGAGAACCAAACAGATTTTCTATGGGGCCACGCAATATCTGCTTATTGGGATACACAAGTCGGTATTCGACTTGATTACAATAACGAAGGTGAAAACCGCAAATGGCTAGCTTTTGGTTTACAAGGTCTAGCCCCCTACTGGTTTGAAATTGATATGACTGCGTATTTAGGAGAGCAAGGTAATAGTGCATTTTCGATCGAAGCTGAGTATGAGCTATTACTTACTCAAAAGTTAATTGTTCAACCACGAGCAGAGTTGACGCTTTACGGTAAGGATGACGTCCAAAATAACCTTGGTAGTGGCTTGTCTAGCAGTGCTATTGGTTTTCGGGTTCGTTATGAGTTTACCCGCCAGTTTGCTCCCTATGTTGGCGTTGAGTGGACAAATAAATTTGGTAATACAGCCGACTTTGCGAAGTTAAATGGGCAAAGTACTCGTGATACTGCTTTTGTTGCAGGTATCAAGTTCTGGCTCTGATATGAAGAAATACTATATTGACTTGATGAGAGCTACCGCAACTATATTGATGGTAGCTTTCGTTTTTTGGGATTTAAACCATTTTAGTTATGTTAGGAAAGGCCTAGCTAATAGTTTTTTTGGAAAGAACTAAGAGCAGTAATAGTAAGCTACTTCTTGTTTTCAGTCGGTGCCAGTCTGGTGTATACCTATCAAGGTGGAATATCAGCTAAGAAGTAAAGTTGGCGAATGGTTAAGGTTAAAGAGTAAAGGCAAAAAACATCGCCATTGAAAGACGTACAATAGGCCATTTTATCACTTTTGATGAACGGGAATTGGATGTGCCCGGGATAGAACCGATTGTTGCAAAGTACTGCGCTTAAAGCTGAACAATTGGAAAAATGATCCCTTACTCAATACCTAGTTATGAGCGTAGGGTTTTTATTTCTTTTAATGGTGCTCATGCTTGGCTTCAATCTCATGAGTATAAATTAGACACCCCTTTTATACTTGTGAAGTTTAAGCTGTTTAAAAAAGTAAAAAGTAAAAAGTAAAAAGTAAAAAGTAAAAAGTAAAAAGTAAAAAGTAAAAAGTAAAAAGTTTAGGTTTTAGTTCAAAGGTTGATCAAGATCATAAAATTATTTTTATAAAGTGGCTAATATTGTAGGTGCTAAAGAAGGAATGATAATGTTTGGACTTTTCAGGTGGTTTAAAATAGTAATAATAACTGTGTTGCTTACGCAGCATGGCTTTGCTATTGCTAAACCAATGAATTGTGAAGAGCATCATAATGGCTCATCCGACACGCATATTATACAACCAAGCAAAAATATGCATCATCAATCAATGATTGACAATAGTCACTATCACACTGAAAATTCGCAAGATTCTAAAAACCGTCATGGTGATGAAGACTGTGAAAAATGTAAAGCTGGTGATTGTGTTTGTTGTGAAGGCGGTTTTTGTACAAGCTTTCATTTAAATGCCTATCTTGTGGAAGCGCAAGACGAAGGTATTTGCAATATTCATTCTGAGCTAATTCTACAGCGTACACCCCTACCAAAATCTGGTATCCATCTCTTACTTTATCGTCCACCAATTATTGGCTAATCACAGGATCAGTGCGTCTTTTTTTCGCCACTCCCATCAAAAATAGAATGACTTATTCATTGATTTAAATAATCAATTGTTTTGAACGATTAGTACGATATTTGGAAAGGCATTATGAAAATGCTCAAGTTATTGCCATTTACAGTAATTAATACTGTCGATTTTGGCCGAGATTCCTCTTTTTACCAAAAATTAGTTTTTAGCTTTTGCATTATTAATCACGAATAATCACTTGACCTGTGTCTTAGACACAGGTCTAAGCTGTAGGTGAGATTACAAACTTAGGTGAAGAACTAAGGAGTGAACATGAAAGTTGCAGAGCTGGCAAAAAGCCTTGGAACGACTGCTGATACGGTGCGCTATTACTCGCGATTGGGATTGTTAAAACCTGCTAAGTCAGTGAACGGCTACAAGTCATACTCGAATAAAGAAGTATCGAGACTTAAATTCATTTTAAGTGCCAGAAACCTTGGGTTTTCTGTTGCAGATATCAAGGAAATTATTAATGAATCTGAAGATGGTAAAAGTGCGTGCCCATTAGTCAGAAGCCTGATCAAAGAGCGGCTTGAAGAAACAGAAAAGCAGTTTCAAGCAATGTTGGCACTTCGAGGAAAAATGTCTTCTGCGCTTTCTCGATGGGAAGAAATGGAAGACAAAGCACCGACTGCAAACATGGTTTGTCATCTCATCGAAAACTTTGAGCAAATAAAAAAAGCATAGGAGGAAAAAGGGTGGCTACTAACACAAATATAAAAACTGAATCAGGCTGTTGCTGTCAGGCAAAAGCTCAATCCTCTTCGTGTAAAAGTAAGGAGAATACGTTGGAGAAAGTATCACATAACCAACAGCTTATCATTGAAGGTGCTGGGTGTGCTAGCTGTGTAGGCAAAATTGAAGGGGCGTTGAAGGCAACTCTTGGAGTCGTCAGTGCGGAAATGAATTTTGCTGATAGGACAGTAACAGTTTATGGGACAGCTAAAACAAAAGAATTGATCAAAGCTGTTGAGTCAGTGGGGTATAACGCGAAGCCAATTGATGATAGCTCAGCAACAGATGCGCTTGATGAGAAAGAGGCGGCTGATTGGGCATATTATAAGAAGCTAATGCGCGATACGTTTATTGCCCTTTCACTCGGCGTTCCTTTGATGATCTACAGCATTGTAGTTGGAGAAATGACGGTTGAAACAAACCTTGAACGAATTTCTTGGTTGGTTGTAGGCATTTTAACTTTTGGTGTTATGTATTTTTCAGGCAAGCATTTCTATGTAGGAGCATGGAAGAGCTTCAAAAATCATTCAGCCAATATGGACACCCTAATTGCTTTAGGAACAGGCACGGCTTGGTTGTATTCGATGGTTGTCGTGTTTGCACCTGACGCTGTTCCATTGATGGCACGGCATGTTTATTTTGAAGCTACCGCCATGATCATTGGCTTAATTGATTTAGGTTTAGCATTAGAAATCAAAGCCAGAGGTAAAACCTCTGAGGCCATTAAACGTCTTATCGGCTTGCAAGCCAAAACAGCAACCGTGGTTCGTGACAACAAAGAAGTTCAGATAGGTATTGAGCAGGTTTTATTTAACGATATTGTGAAGGTAAAACCGGGTGAAAAAATTCCCGTCGATGGCGTGGTATTGGAAGGACACACCTCTATTGATGAGTCCATGCTGACAGGCGAACCTATGCCTGCTGAAAAAGCTGAAGAAGATGAGGTTGTCGCAGGTACTTTGAACAAATCAGGCATGATTTTATTTAGAGCCACACGCGTTGGTAAAGACACGGCGCTTGCACAGATCATCAATATGGTGAAACGAGCACAAAATTCAAAACCGCCGATTGGCCGTTTGGCCGATGTTATTTCAGCTTTTTTCGTACCTGTCGTGATGATTACCTCTGTGTTAAGTGCGCTAGCATGGCTTAACTTTGGACCTGAGCCAGCCATTGCTTTTGCCATCGTTTCAGCAACTACTGTGCTTATTATTGCCTGCCCGTGTGCTTTAGGCTTGGCAACACCCATGTCTGTCATGGTGGGAGTAGGAAAAGCAGCAGAAGCCGGAGTGCTTATTCGCAACGGTGAGGCACTGCAAACCGCCTCTAAAATCACTGCCATGATTTTAGATAAAACGGGCACTATTACTGAAGGGGCACCTAAGGTAACCGATATTATTTTAGCAAAAGCTACTGACGAAAAAGACGTACTACAGCTTGCAGCAAGTTTAGAAAGCGGCTCAGAGCATCCTTTAGCGCAAGCGATTGTTGAAAGTGCGTTAGATCAGGATATTGAGTTACTAAAAATTGAAGCCTTTAACGCCATTACGGGTTTTGGTGTAGAAGCAAGCTGCAACAACAAAGCCCTGCTTTTCGGAAACGATAAACTAATGAAGTTAAAAGGCATAGACCTCACAGGCTTTGTTGAACAAGCACAGTCTTTAGCCAAAGAAGCCAAAACACCTATGTACTTTGCTGTAGATGGTGAACTTGCAGCAATCATTGCTGTTGCAGATCCTATCAAGTCAGACTCAATCTCTGCTATCAAACGGCTTCAGGCTAATGGTATACGCGTCATCATGTTAACGGGTGATAACAAGGAAACCGCTGCCGCCGTAGCTAAAAAAGTGGGTATTAGTGAGTTTCTTGCTGAAGTGCTGCCAGAAGATAAAGCCAACAAGGTGAAAGAGCTACAAGAAGGCGGCGAAATTGTTGGTATGACAGGAGATGGCATCAACGATGCTCCTGCGCTAGCGTTAGCCGATGTTGGCTTCGCCATAGGCACAGGGACTGATGTAGCTATCGAAAGTGCTGACATTACCCTAATGCGTGGTTCACTTCATGGCCTTGCTGATGCCATAGCGGTAAGCAAAGCTACTTTACGAAATATCAAACAAAACTTGTTTGGCGCGTTTGTCTATAACGTAGCCGGGATTCCTTTTGCTGCGGGGGTTCTATATCCCTTCTTTGGCATTCTGCTTAGCCCTGTAATTGCAGGTGCTGCAATGGCGTTTTCGTCATTGACTGTAGTGTCAAATGCAAATCGACTTCGCTTTTTTAAAGCAAAAGAGCATTAAGGAGAATCACAATGATGGTTATTAACTTATTAGGCTTAATGTTAATCGCGCTGATTGTTTGGTGGTTTTGGCTATATAAACCCAATAAAACAATCGTTCAAGGTAATGAAGTACTCATTGAAGTGAGGGATGGTGTGTATTCCCCATCCTCAATTCAGGTGTCTGCTAGCCAACCTGTCACTCTGAAGTTTATGCGCAAAGATCAATCCCCCTGCGCTGAAACAATGCTTATTCCTTCATTGGATATAAGCGAACAGCTTAAATTAAATGAAATTACTCAAATTACCCTATTGAACTTATCACCGGGAGAGCATGAGTTTCACTGTCAGATGCAAATGTATCGCGGTGTCTTAAAAGTCGTTTAGGAGGGCAATATGAAAAATCAACACACTAATTTTTGGTCAACACCTACAGGCTGGGCTGCACTGGCACTTATTGCCGCAGTGACCTACTTCTTAGTGCTTGAGCATGGTCAACATATGCTGCAATTTCTTCCCTACTTGATTTTATTGCTATGCCCCTTGATGCACGTATTTATGCATGGCAGTCATGGTAAACATGGTCACGATCATTCACATGCGCCTGATGAAAAAAAGGAAGAGAGCTCTTAAGAACTCACGGATAAAAATGCAGCCTATCACGATGGCTACATACAAGGGTTAGAAAAGGCACGTAAGGAATCACATAAAAAGGAGAGCAGTGATGAATGAAACATATGATTATGGCTTATGGTCAATGGTGATACTGAACTCAGCAATTTTTATCTTTTTTGCCTTTAGTTTTGTCAAACCAAAAACATCAACTGATTGGAGAAGTCTAAGCGCGTTCTCTGCCTTTATTGTTGCCCTATTTACTGAAATGTATGGCTTTCCTTTAACTATCTATTTTCTGTCGGGGTGGCTGACGGAGACCTATCCAGAAGTAAATTTCTTTGCGCATGAAAATGGGCATTTATTACATACTTTCTTTGGATTTCAAGGTGATGCCCATTGGGACCCATTTCATATAGTGAGTATGGTGTTTATTGTTGCAGGTTTCTTTATGTTGTCTTCAGCATGGAATGTATTGCATCACGCGCAAAAACATCATCAATTGGCTACAACTGGATGGTATGCAAGGTGTCGCCACCCACAGTATGTAGCTTTCATTCTAATCATGTTCGGCTTTTTATTGCAGTGGCCGACAATTCCAACACTTGCGATGTTTCCGATCTTAGTCGTTGTTTACGTCGAGCTAGCGAAACGCGAAGAAGCACAAGCGATTGCTGAGTTTGGTTCGGAGTACCACAGGTATATGGAATCGACACCGAGTTGGATCCCAAATTTTAATAAAAGTGTAGAAGGTAAAAATCATGAAAACGTTAACTAAATCAATTTTATTTATTAGTTCACTACTGATAACCACTAGCTCATTTGCCCAAAACAATGAGCATAAACATGAAGGTGCGAACAAAGCTGATATGCATCAAGGCATGGCAATACCACATGAGAACATGGGAGAAATGCACAAAAAGATGATGGAAATGAAAAAGGAAGTCCATGTCATTAAAACTGAAAAAGATCCTGAAAAGCAACAGCAGATGATGGTTGAACATCACCGTTCAATGATGAAGATGATGCAATCCATGCATAAAAACATGGAAGAAATGCCAATGCATCAACAAATCAAGATGGCTGAACATCATTTAGAAATGATGGGGAACATGATGCCGCAGATGAACCGCAAAATGGAAGAAATGAAAGATAGCAATCAACAGCATTCACACAAACATTAGGAGAAAAATTATGAGCGATTTAAATCATAGAGTTGGCGTTAGAGAGCAAAATTTAGTTGTTCGAAATCTAAAGCTTAGCAATGTCACAGAAGAAAGCTGTGACGAGTTAGTAAAAGAAATAGATCAGCTTTTTGGTATAGATGAAGTTAGTTACAACATCAAAGAAGGTGAAATACACCTTGCCTATGATGCCGCAAACGTAAGCCTTGATGGGATTGAGGAGGTAATCCGTAAGTATGGCGCAGATGTTCATAATGATTGGTGGACACATACTAAAGAAAGTTACTATAAATTTGTTGATCAGAACATCAAAGATAACTCTGTTCATAAGCCTTGGAGTTGTCATCAAGCACCTTCGGGGGCTGGCCGGAAAAACAAATGAATTCATAAAAAAGTGTATAGATAATTAGTTAGTCAAATGAGGTAACAGTGATGAAAACACCCTATATAAAAGCTCTTTTATTGCTTACATTCGGTTTATATTTAGTGGGTTGTTCCAATACCACTTTTTATCATAAATACATGGTGAGAGGTCAGGTAGTAGAAAGTTCTGATAATCGAACTCTAATCTGTATTGGTGCTAAGCATGGCGCAGAGGTTGGGCAAAAATACAGTGTTATTAGATTCCATGAAAGAATAGTATTGAGTGAAGGTGAAGATCCCTACACTATCGAAAAGGTAGGAACGGTACAAATTACTAAAATTGTGAATGATCATTTCGCAACTGTAAAGCTAGTGTCTGGTGACATTGCAGCGAAAGATATGGTGGAACTTGAAAACTAATAAAGTGGTGGCGAAAGCCACCACAAGAGCATAACAATAAAACTTAATGAAAAAACTTTAGTGTTATTTTGTACAACCTTTGAGATTGTTTGCTCAGTTCTGGTTATCTTGATGCCAGTACGACAGAAAAAATGTTACATATGAATTAGAAAGGTATGGGCTGGCATCCTAAATAGCTGTTCCAAATAGTAGATCACCCGAGGAAGGGAACTCAATGCGGTTTGCGCGATCAGATCAGTCGCCAAACATAACCAATCAACAACCGCATTGAGTATGAACAAAATAGCATTTTTATACGGCGCAGAAACCCGCCGCTTGAAGAAAATTGTACATAAAACCCGAGATAAAGACCTGTGCCGCCGGGCAAATGCGGTGTTATTGGTGCTAAAAGGTGAAACCAAGTCGCAAGTAGCCCGTGTTTTGCAAGCAGGCCGTTCATCAGTAAACCGGTGGGTAACCTGGTATGAAGCAGCAGGTATAGATGGCCTTAAAACCAAGGGTGCTGGGCGACCACCAAGTCAGCCCAAAGGCTTTATCTGCGGTGTTTTAAAACTGTTGGTGAACCATGTACCCAGGACACTGGGTTATCAGCGGTCGCGTTGGAGTAGTGAATTATTCGCACTGCTACTGCATAAGCTTTACCGTATCGTTATTCATAGCTCAACTCTCAGGCGGTGGTTGCCACAAGTCGGCATCGTCTGGCGTCGTGCGGCACCGACGCTGTATATCCAAGACCCAGATAAAGAAGCTAAGTTAGCAGCCATGCGGGAGGCACTTGAAAATTGCAGCGTGGACCATCCGGTGTTTTATCAGGATGAGGTGGATATCCACCTGAATCCGAAGATTGGTGCCGACTGGGGCTTTAAAGGTAAACAGCGTAAGGTAGCTACACCCGGCCAGAATAAGAAACACTATCTGGCGGGGGCACTGCACAGCCAGACAGGACAAATCAGTTATGTTGGTGGTGAGCGCAAGACCAGTGATTTGTTTATTGCGCTGTTGGAGCAACTGAAAGGGCAATACCGGCGAGCGAAAAGTATCACGCTAATTGTGGATAATTACATCATCCATAAGAGCAAAAAAACGCAGAAATGGCTGAATGAGAACCCAAAGTTCAAGCTCTTGTTTTTACCGGTATACAGCCCGTGGCACAACAAAATTGAAAAGCTATGGCATGCGTTGCATGAAACGATAACCCGTAACCATCAGTGTAAGAACATGGATGACTTACTGGAGCAGGTATACCACTTTATGGACACAGCGGCTCCGTTCCCAGGTGGCAAGCATGGCTTGAAGCAGGTGTATCACAATTAGGATCAGTTATTTAGTCAGCAGTAAATCCCTAGCATGGACTTGCATCTGGCACCAAACTCTACGCAGTTCTTTTCCATGTGCCGCGCAAAAACTTTAGCTCAAAACCGTTCAGTATTCGGTAATGCTGAAGTGAACGTTGATGTCCGCTATTCGCTCTTTGCCGAAGTTTGGCTAAGTGCCATGAGCAGTCATTCATGATTAACTCGTTTCTGCCCCAAAACGTGTTGAGGCGAATGCCTCAAAAGAGC
>BJUT01000043.1 GCA_007988745.1 Pseudoalteromonas atlantica | reverse complement strand
AATGCAACGGCGCTGATAATAGCAAACTGCGTATTTAAGTAAAGAAAAAAGCTAAAGAAATTTGAAATAAAGCCGATAAATATCTACCAGTTATCATAATCGGCTAAAGACTATGCAAATCGATGATTTGTTAATCACAGAGAGTCAACTAAAGACTAGGCTAAATAAAAGTGTGCATGAAAATCGCAGAGGCGAATTTTCACTTTTATTAGCGATGCTATCGCACGATGTGCTGGATTTTAGTCAATTTCACTTGCCAACAAGTGAAACGCATAGTGCTTATGTAGACGAAGAACAGTTAAGGGAGCGCTTTGGTGCTGGACCAAAGCAATTATTAGCTCCCGAAAAATTTGATATGACCATAGGGCAAGAGCACGCGTCGGTGATTGTTCAACAAGGCGAGCAAGCGGGCATGAAAGCAATAAAATTAAGCCACTGCTTAAACCCTGAGCCACTAGCGATTAGAGATGACAAGTTACATATTCCTTTAACAGTAATCGATAATTGTGAACTATCAGTACGCAGGCGCTTAAATGACACGCACACCGCGCTTGCAAGTCCACAAATGGACGCCGCAGCATTTTATGACGATTTAACTAATGAGGCTATACATAAGCCATTGCTTGTTGCTAACGCATAAAAATAATTTAACACTTGTGCGTTTTAAAAGCCTAAAACACCTTATATTTAATAACCGGTTATGCAATAAAATAGAACAATTCTTTTTTTGTTTAAAAAAAGCATCCACAAATTAAATGCAATTGCTATAATGGCTGCAAATGGTATGACTTGAGTGCCATTATCATTAAATCAAGGTAATTAGGAACGTAATGAAGAAAACATTCACGCTAAATCATGAGAAAATCAAATACCCTCGTATGGTTGATGCTGCAAAGCATGAAGTGAAAAAATATTTGAAAAGAGAGCGCAATAAAACGCTACCTGTTGAAGCTGATTACTGGGCGTTTGACTGTAAGTTTGGCACAAGTGCCGATGATGCCGAAGTTGTTCACGTAGCTGAAATTAACAACAAGATCAGCGAAATCGAAAAGCAGGCGCTTACTTCATTCTATGTTGAGATTTTAGCTAGACCTGCGCAGCGTGAATCGTTCGATCTAGATGATGATGAATAAACCAATAGCAATATTGTAGAAAATGGACCTAGATGGTCCATTTTTTGTTTATGGCAGTTATTAACATGTTTAGTGGTATAGAGTAGCGCTTAAATAAAAAGCTATTTTTATGCTAAGTGTTTAGCTTATTTTATACACTGTGACACTTTTTATATTTTTTACCGCTTGCACATGGGCAGGGGTCGTTTCTGGCAACTTTTATATCGGCGACCGGATTAATAATACCCTCTAAATAACGCCATTCACCGTCCTCTTTTATAAAGTCTGATTTCTCATCCAACTCACAATATAAGTTTTGGTAAAAATAATACGCGTTAAAGGCAACATAACCTCGCTCATCACTTTGCTGCGTATCGCGCACAACTAATTTTACAAAGCGGCAGCTATTAGCAAAGTCAGCAATTTCATTTACTGGGTTTTGTGCTTGTTTTTCTTTGGCGTAAGTTTTAAATACATAAGATGCATTTTTTAATGCATAAGCACTAAAGCGCGAACGCATTAGTTGCTCAGGTGTTGCTGGGGTTTTTATATCAAGATGATAAGGCTGGCAACAGTCGCCATAATTAAGCTGACTGTTGCATAAGCAAGCGCTAGTACTAGTTACACTCATAAAATACTAATTAACATAAATTAAAAATGCATTTTACCAAGCTTATTGAGTAAGTGATATTGCTGTAGTGCTGGTTTTTTTAGTAAAGCAAAATAGCTTAGCGCTTCTTTTGTCTAAATTAAGCGATAAATTAACAAGCTGCTGCTCACTTACTATATCGGTCCACGTAATAATGGCTGCAAAGTTTCCATTATGAAGTGCTGAATTAAGCACATACTCTAAATTTACTAAATGCTTTTGTCTTATTACAAGCAGTTTGCTGGTATCTATAGAGCAGCTATCTAGCAAGGCTTTACTAGGCACATGGTCGGGCGCAATCAGTAAGGTCCACGCGTTAGAGCTATTGTATTGGTGCAACACTTTTAGCATCTCAAACGTAGCAGAAATTTCATCTTCTACTTTTATTAAGTTTACCGACTCACTTTCATTATGTTGTTGGTAGCTTTTAACGGTTCTTACGGTAATTGGCTGTAGCATAGGTCTCACTCACTGGGTTTATATACAGTACATGTATACAGTAGTTTATACAGTTGTTGTGTGCAAGCGTTTTTTGTTATTTTTTATACAGTTAATGGTTTTAAAAAATAAACAATAAAAATAACCATTTAAAAACAGTAGGTTATAATTCAAGCTGTGTAAGTGAAAGCTGAGGGTGTTTGCAGTACTGTATAAAGTGTAGCAGTGTTATACAGTACTTAAGAGGTGGCTATACAGTTATTTTAGTGTGTTTTACAGTGCTTAGCTATTAGCTATACAGTAGTTAGTCATTTTTTGGAATTAAGTGGGCAAACTGAATTTGGTGGATTTGCTCATACAAACTGGCTGCATAGCATTGAGCGTCTTTAAGACGTTTGGTGTCGATATATTTTCTTAAATCATTTAAAGCAGCGGTTGCCGGTTCGTAGCCTTGGCTGCTGGCTAAACTCAGCCATGCTGCTGCGTGAAATACGCTTTTTGGTACGCCTTGGCCTTTGACAAAAAATAACCCTAAATAAAACTGGGCGCGATGATTTCCGGCCATTGCGGCAAGGCGCATCCACTTAGCTGCCAACGGTGCTTGGTTATGCTTTAAATAATACAGGGCTTTGTTAAGTGTTGTTTGCTCACTGACATCACTATTGTTTTCAGCGCTGTGGTTTGTAGGCTGTGTTACAAAATCTAAAATATTGTTTAATTGTTGCTCTAAGTCTTGTCCGCTAGGCTGAGTCTTATTCATATATTTTCTTTTTTATAGTTTCTACGTCAACAGTTTAGTATATCGCAAGGTAAAATGTCCTGTTTATACTTAATTTTATGGTAAAATCACGTCACTTTTTACTATCACAAGTCTATTATGCTCGAAGCTCTATTTAAACTCCGCGAAAATAACTCCAATGTGCGACGCGAAAGCATTGCTGGAATCACTACTTTCATTACTATGGTTTACATTGTATTTGTAAACCCTGCAATGCTTGCTGAAGCAGGCATGGATCAAGGTGCTGCATTTGTTGCTACCTGTATTGCGGCTGCTATTGGCTGTTTTATTATGGGATTGTGGGCTAATTACCCTTTAGCACTTGCGCCGGGCATGGGTTTAAACGCATTTTTTACTTACGGTGTTGTACTGGGCATGGGTTATAGCTGGCAAGCTGCATTAGGTGCGGTATTTATGTCTGGTTGTATATTTTTAATATTAAGTTTGTTTAAGGTCAGAGAGTGGATAATTAATGCTATTCCTTTGGTTTTAAAGCAGGCTATTGCCACTGGTATTGGTGCGTTTTTAGCGTTAATTGCGCTTAAAAATGCAGGCATTATTGTTTCAAGCCCAGCTACATTAGTACAGCTTGGCGATATTACTTCGGCAGGTCCTTTATTAGCTATTTTAAGCTTTTTTGTCATTGCTGCTTTGCTTTATCGTGATATAAAAAGCGGCGTACTTATTAGCATTTTGCTAGTAACGGGCATTGCGTTAAGCCTCGACTTAGTTGAGTACCACGGCGTAATGTCAATGCCACCGTCTATTTTACCTACCTTCATGCAACTTGATTTTGCAGCGGCCTTTGAGCTTTCTATGCTGAGTGTAATTTTTGCGTTTTTGTTTGTTGATTTATTTGATACATCAGGCACGTTAGTTGCGGTAACTCAAAAAGCAGGCTTAGCCGATGAAAAAGGAAATATGCCACGTTTAGGGCGTGCTTTAAGTGCCGATAGTACAGCTACTATTGCGGGTGCAATGTTAGGTACTTCTACCACTACTTCTTATATTGAGTCTGTAGCCGGTGTATCGGTTGGTGGGCGTACTGGCTTAACAGCTGTTGTTGTGGGTATATGCTTTTTACTAATGATGTTTTTTGCGCCGCTTGCGCAAATGGTGCCGGCTTATGCAACAGCGGGTGCTATTTTATACGTTGCGGTATTAATGCTGCAAAACCTTAAGTTTGTAAACTGGGATGACATGAGCGATGCAATTCCGGTAAGTGTAGTACTACTTATGACGCCTCTTACATTCTCTATTGCGCATGGTATTGCTCTTGGTTTTATATCGTACACTGCGGTTAAAGTACTGTGTGGTAAACGCGATCAGGTTAGTATTAGCGTGTGGATTTTAACAGCGTTATTTATTATCAAGTTTGCATTTTTATCGTAATAGCTAATACCCATTCTTTTAGCTAAGAGGCTTAGTTTGAGGGTGGGTAAACATTTATTATTTAGTGTCTATCGCTCATGCCGCTGCGTTGTTATACCTTGCGTATCTATGTTGTGGTAAATGAGCGTTTATAACGTAGTTAGCGCTAGGTAGTGCCTCAAAATACGTTAGTATTTACCCATTGGTAAAAACAGCTTAACAGATACAAAAAAGCCCATACATTATGTATGGGCTTTCTTTTGGGTATTTAAAATTACCATTTCTTTTTAGGTGCAAATAATACGTCTAAGTCATCTTGCTCTGCTTCTGCTTTTTTCTTCAAGGCAGTGGCATTTGATGCTTTTAGTTCGGTGCTTATTTCTTCTAAATAGGCTTCAACTTCTTGGCGTTTTGCGTTTACGTATTCATCAGAATAGGTAACGGCACTAAGTGTGGCATAGGCTTTTTCAAAATATTGCCTAGCAGAGCCCACCATGCTCGCTGAACGAGCAGATAAACCGCGTTTAATTTGGCTTTCTATGTTGATTCTAAGTTGTAACTTTTCAAGGCGTTTATCTTCTGCTGCAAATACTTGGCTATCTACACGGCCTTTACTGTGCTCAGAGCGCATAATAACTCTAAGCTTTTTTATGCCCTGAATTAACGAGACTAACTGCTTATCGTTACTTGGTAACGATAAATTGTCGCTGCTATTACCTTGAACTGCTCCACTTAGCTTTTCTTTAGCTTCGTTCATTCTGCTTTTTAATGCTTTAGAATTAGGTGAATGGTTCACCATAGCGTTAAGTGCTTCGTAACATCTACGTTGTAAAACGCGTATAATGTTTTCAGAAAGCGGAATATTAGCGCTATTCATAAGTGCTTCTTCGGTTTCTTCAATTATCGCTTTTTGTTTTGTCAATTCTTTGCGACGTTCAACTTCTTGCTTTTCTTTATGCTGCTGTACAGCGCTTACCCATAGTGCAATCACTATCAGTGCCACTATAAGCACAATTATAATCGAAACGATCATGGCTTAATTCTCGGATTCATAATCTATTTTTTTATATTACATCAAATATATGCTTTGAGGGTAGCTTTGCGCTGATTAACTTAAAAATATGTTAAAAATTAGATATAAGAATAATGTATTATAAGTTGAACCTGAATAAACATCGCTATCTGCAGCGGGTTTATTATGCTAGCCTTAATGCTTAAATAATGAAAATATACGTGCTTACTTTGCCAAGTTTTAACTAAATTAAACTTGGTTTTGCTTAGTATTACCATCATATAAGCTTAATAATAACGTTAAAAACTGCAACCATGAAATTACAACAACTTAGATACATCGTAGAAGTTCAAAACCATAAGCTAAACGTATCAGCAACTGCTGAGAGTTTATTTACCTCACAGCCTGGTATATCTAAACAAGTGCGCATGCTTGAAGATGAGCTAGGTGTACAAATTTTTGGCCGCAGTGGTAAGCATTTAACGCATGTTACAGGTGCCGGCGAAGAAATAATTAACATTTCTCGCGAAATTTTATCTAAAGTCGAAGGTATAAAAGCGGTTGCTAATGAGCACACGCTGCCTGATCAAGGTAAACTAAATATAGCCACTACACACACGCAAGCTCGTTATGCTTTGCCAAGTGTTATTCAGGGCTTTATGAAAAAATACCCAGCTGTTTCGCTGCATATGCATCAAGGTACACCACAACAGATTTCTGATGCGGCAGCGCGCGGTGACGCAGACTTTGCCATTGCAACTGAAGCACTTCATTTATACTCAGATTTAGTTATGCTGCCTTGCTATCATTGGAACCGCAGCATTGTGGTGGCAAAAGATCATCCACTAGCACAAAAGGCCGACAATTTAACCGTTGCCGATATAGCGCAGTATCCGCTTATTACGTATGTATTTGGGTTTACTGGGCGCTCTGAGCTTGATAAAGCATTTAACGCGCACGGCCTTGAGCCGCACATTGTGTTTACTGCAACCGATGCCGATGTAATTAAAACTTATGTAAGGTTAGGGCTAGGTGTAGGTGTA
This sequence comes from Pseudoalteromonas atlantica, assembly GCA_007988745.1. GTDB lineage: Bacteria > Pseudomonadota > Gammaproteobacteria > Enterobacterales > Alteromonadaceae > Pseudoalteromonas > Pseudoalteromonas atlantica. Next base: position 31,698 of record BJUT01000043.1, on the reverse strand, counting down.
GTCGCTTCAATGGCTGTTGATCAATTAAGTGACACAGATTTAGTGTGTATTGATGCCAGCCATTTATTTGAAGCTAGCACAACTAAAATTGGCTTTAGAAAGGGCAGTTTTTTACGTACTTATATGTATGACTTTATTGAGCGTTTTGCCCCGCATTTAACTAAAGAGCGAGTAGAGCGAGCAAGCCTATTACGTAATCAAGAAGATGTTGATGCGTTATTTGCCGACATAGAACTGCCAGTAAAATAGTAAAACTTTAAGTATACAAATACTAAAAAACCGCGTACTGCTAAAATACGCGGTTTTTTGTTTTTATACGCTTAACATTCAATAATGTTTACCGCTAATCCACCGCGAGCGGTTTCTTTATATTTGGTTTTCATGTCGTTACCGGTATCGAGCATGGTTTTAATCACTTTATCAAGCGACACCTTTTGCTCGCCACTGCCACGTATTGCTAGGCGAGAGGCATTAATTGCTTTAATGGCGCCCATGGCATTGCGCTCAATACACGGTACTTGTACCAATCCGCCTACAGGGTCGCAAGTTAGGCCTAAATTATGCTCCATGCCTATTTCGGCGGCGTTTTCAACATGTACTACATTACCACCAACAATTTCGGTGAGTGCGCCAGCGGCCATTGAACAGGCAACACCTACTTCACCTTGGCAGCCTACTTCTGCGCCCGAAATAGAGGCATTTTTTTTGTATAAAATACCAATCGCCGCTGCGGTTAATAAATAGCGTGTGGCTATGTCGCGGTCCACTTCTTTAATAAATGTGTGGTAGTACATTAAAACGGCCGGCAATATACCCGCAGCACCATTTGTTGGCGCCGTGACTACGCGCCCACCTGCGGCATTTTCTTCATTTACAGCCAAGGCGAATAAATCCACCCAATCCATTGCTCTGAGTGGGTCATTACTCACTTCTACATTTAGCTTTAAATACAAACTAGGTGCACGGCGTTTAACTTTTAAACCACCTGGTAAAATTCCCTCGGTGCGCATGCCACGTTCAATACAGGCTTTCATTACTTGCCAAATATTAAACAACTCGTCTTTAATATCGTCTTCTTTGCGCAGCGTTTTTTCGTTATGCATCATTAAAGTAGATACACTAAAGCCTGATTCTTTACACAGCTCTAGTAAATCTTTTGCACTTTCGAACGGGTAAGGAGCCGGGTTTTGCTCGCGAATATCAAGGGCTGCTTGTTTTTCGTTTTCAAATTCTTCATCGGTAACAATAAAGCCGCCGCCAATAGAATAGTACACTTTGCTATATACTTTTTCGCCATTATTTGAGGCAATAATTTCCATGGCATTAGAGTGCTTAGGTAACGTTTTGCGGCGATGAAAAACAATAGCCCCTTGCTTAGGAAAGTTCGCTTTATGGGTTTGGTTGAGGTATATCACTTGCTCTTTTTCAATGGTGGCAAGGATATCGTCAACTAAATCGGCATCTATTGTTTCTGGGTCGTAGCCGGCAAGCCCTAATATAACGGCTTTACCAGAGCCATGGCCTACGCCGGTTTGACCCAGTGAGCCATAAAGCTCTACCTTTATATCGGTAACAGAGGTTAAAAGTTGTTGCTCTTGTAGGTCATTAACAAATAAGCGCGAGGCACGCATTGGGCCAACGGTATGTGACGACGATGGGCCAATACCAATGCTAAACATATCAAATGCACTGATCATACTATGGGTCTCTACTTTATTTACTCAGCCCGAAAGCTGTTCTTTGAACGGTCGAGTATCATAACGTTAATTCTATATTATGTAACTATTTGGCCGTAAGTTTTACACTGGTAGGGCAAGCTGTTTTGTAAAGTTTTTTATAATGCTAGCCGTTGCTCCCCACAGTAATCCGTGCGGTGTACTAAACCCTCGCAAGGTGATGGTTTTGCCAAAACGTTGAAAAGGAATGGGCTGCCAATTGGCCTCGTTTGAAAGCTGGGTAAGCGACAGTAAAAAGCTAGCTTGCACTTCATTATAATCGTTCTCCCATACTGTGTGTTCATCAAGTAAACCCACAAATGGGCTAATGCTAAAGCCAGTTAGGGTAGAGTATTGTGGCAGCTGCCCGAGCACTTTAACATTACTAGGCGCTATATTAAGCTCTTCGTGTAGTTCTCGAAGCGCTGTGGTGCGCAGGTGCTTATCGCTTTGCTCAAATTTACCGCCGGGTAAACAAATTTCCCCAGGGTGATGATGTAAATAAGTAGGGCGTTTGCACAATAAAATATGCGCGTGGTTATCAACATCAATAATAGGCAGCATAACCGCACTGGCACGCTTTTTACGGGTATCTTTTATTTGATTTGGCGCAGCAGTAGGGCTTAGCTGAAACCGCGCCATAATATGTTCACTATTCAAAGCGTTCTACTGTTTTAATAAAGGAAGTATTTTATTCACTTTATCGTATGTTTCTTGGTATTCCAATTCGACTTTAGAATCAGCGACAATACCACCGCCGGCCCAGCAATAAATGTGTTCGTTATGACAAACCAATGTACGAATTGTAATACTGGTGTCCATATTACCGCAGGCGCTTAAATACCCTATAGAGCCACAGTAAATACTACGCCTATGAGGCTCTAGCTCTTCAATTATCTCCATAGCTCTAATTTTAGGCGCGCCAGTGATTGACCCTCCGGGGAATGCTGCTTCAAGTTGATCAACACACGTTTTGCTCTCATCCAGTTCTGCCGTTACGGTACTCACTAAGTGATGAACTGCCGGAAAGCTCTCAATAGCAAAAAGTGAGGGCACCTTTACAGAGCCAGGTTTTGCAACTTTACCTAAATCGTTACGCAGTAAATCAACAATCATTACGTTCTCTGCGCGGTCTTTGGTTGAGTTTTCAAGGGCTCTGGCTTGCTGTTGGTCGGCGATTGCATCGGCCATGCGTGGCAAAGTGCCCTTGATGGGTTTTGTTTCAACTATATTGTCGTGAACTGCAATAAAGCGCTCTGGCGATATTGATAAAATGGCGCCACGTGGGTGGTTAATAAAGCTAGAAAATGGCGCTTTATTAGCCTCACGCAATACTTTATAGGCTTGGAAAGGGTCGCCTTTAAAACCGGCACTAAAGCGCTGTGCTAGGTTGATTTGATAGCAATCACCACTTTTTAAATAATCTTGTATTTGCGCAAATTTATCAGCGTATTCATGCTTACTCATATTTGAGTGCCAATCGCTGGTGAGCGAAAACTGTGCAGGCGCTACATCGTTTGCTAAAAATTGCTGGTAAAGCGCTAAACGGTTCACCTCAGGTTGAGAAACGTAAAACCAGCTTTGCTGGTGTTTATCAAATATCAGCGCATCTAAATAAAGGCCAATGGCCATTTGTGGCATTGTTATATCGTGTTTTGCCGTGCGTGGCATGTGCTCAATAATACGCCCTAAATCGTAACCAAAATAACCAAGCCAGCCGCCGTTAAAAGGCAGGTTATTAGTGGCTTTTAGCGCGCTAAGTTTACTTAGTTCATCGTTCATTATTGTAAAGGGGCTACGCGAGTCAAGCTGCTGATTAAATACGCTTTGATTGTTGTTTACTTCTAAAATAGCGTGAGGCTCTATCGCAATAATATCAAAGCGACTATTTATGTGCTCGCTATTGGCTGAGTCTAGTAATACGGCATAGGGTAAATGCGCAAAATGCGCGAAAACATCAATGCAGTTTTGTGTTATGGCTAATTTTACACAATTTTTTTCATTGTTTAGCATTTACTGCCCCTTTAAGAACTGGCTCGAAACGGGCTGGGAGGGTATCATAAGTCAAATTTTTTTGGCAGCGTTTAGTATCAAATCTACGTTGTAATTAAAACAGTGCAAACCACCGTCACCGGTTTGGTATAGATTACGCTTAAGCGTAACGCTAACTTAAGGAACCACTATGAGTACAATCCGTCAGCAAGACTTTATTGATAGCATTGAAGATGCGTTGCAATATATCTCTTTTTATCATCCCCTTGATTTTGTTCAAGCGCTAGAAAAAGCCTACAACAAAGAACAAAGTAAGGCTGCAAAAGATGCAATCGCGCAAATTTTAATTAACTCGCGTATGTCGGCTGAAGGCAAGCGTCCATTGTGTCAAGACACGGGTATTATTACCTGTTTTGTAAAAGTAGGGATGGATGTTAAGTGGGATAAAACAGATTTAACCGTACAACAAATGGTTGATGAAGGCACACGTCGCGCATATTTAAATCCAGATAACCCACTACGAGCTTCTATTGTAGCTGACCCTGCTGGCACACGTAAAAACACTAAAGATAATACCCCTTCAGTTGTACACATTGATTTAGTGGCGGGTGGCGAAGTAGAAGTAATGGTTGCAGCGAAAGGCGGCGGCTCAGAGAACAAAAGTAAAATGGTTATGCTAAACCCATCTGACGATGTAGCTGCATGGGTAGAAAAAACGCTACCGACAATGGGCGCTGGTTGGTGCCCGCCAGGCATGCTAGGTATAGGTATTGGCGGAACCGCCGAAAAAGCAGCGGTAATGGCAAAAGAGTCGTTAATGGACCCGGTTGATATTCATGAGCTTATGGAGCGCGGTGCAGAAACAACGGAAGAAAAACTGCGTTTAGAAATTTTTGAACGTGCTAACAAACTAGGTATTGGCGCGCAAGGTTTAGGTGGTTTAACAACGGTTGTTGATATTAAAGTAAAAACAGCGCCTACGCATGCGGCATCAAAACCTGTTGTGATGATCCCTAACTGTGCAGCTACGCGCCACGTACACTTTACACTAGACGGCTCAGGCCCTGCAGATTTAAAAGCGCCTAAGCTAGAAGACTGGCCAGAAGTGACATTTGAAGTAGGTGAAGGAACTCGCCGTGTTAATTTAGATACGTTAACTAAAGAAGACACCCGCGAGTGGAAAATGGGAGAAACTGTTTTACTCTCAGGCACTATTTTAACAGGCCGTGATGCTGCTCATAAACGCTTACAAGATATGATCAATTCAGGTGAAGGTTTACCTGAGGGCGTTGATTTTGATAATAAGTTTATTTATTACGTTGGCCCAGTTGATGCTGTAGGTGATGAAGCCGTAGGCCCTGCAGGCCCTACTACCGCAACACGTATGGATAAATTTACCGATATGATGCTAGAAAAAACCGGCATTGTAGGCATGATAGGTAAAGCTGAGCGTGGTCCTGCTACAGTTGAGTCGATTAAAGAGCATAAATCGGTTTATTTAATGGCTGTAGGTGGTGCGGCATACTTAGTATCTAAAGCAATTAAAAAAGCACGCGTGGTTGCCTTTGAAGATTTAGGTATGGAAGCAATCTACGAATTTGAAGTAGAAGATATGCCAGTTACGGTTGCCGTAGACAGCGAAGGTGCTAACGCACACACGCAAGGCCCTGCAATTTGGAAAGCTAAAATTGAAGAGCTAGACGGTAAGCTTAAATAAAGGTTTACGTAATCTAATTACAAAGCGAGCTTAGGCTCGCTTTTTTTGTATTTGTTTTATGAAATATTAAAAAAGCGCAAATTGCCCCTTCAAATAAACACCTCAGACCAGTTGTGGTAAATCTGCTTTTTTCTTCATAAACCTATACACTGTGCGACTTTGCTGGGAGGGGAGCTGTGTAATACAAGGTTTACACTTGGTATTACCTTTACGTTCACGTAAATGTGAAGGCGCTTTTTAACGGTGTTGTTAGCTTTAAATTTAATTTATATGCTTTTTGTTGAATTTTATATCCATATTTTATTGCTATTTAGATTTATTAATTCACAATGCTCGCTTTTTTCGGGTTTAACTTCTCATTATGTGGCACCCTTAAAAATGAAGTGGTAAAGTTTCGTCAATTTCCAGCGCTCATCCCTCTCACGGGTAAACTATTTTGGAGTAATTACAGTGGCTGTGTTTAATCAAGCTGAATTTGATAACCACGAACAAGTGGTTTTTTGTTCTGACGAAGCGTCAGGTTTAAAAGCAATTATTGCCGTACATAATACTAACCTTGGCCCTGCTGTTGGTGGTTGTAGAATGTGGGACTATGCCAACGATGAAGATGCCGTTTACGATGTTTTACGTCTCTCTAAAGGGATGACCTATAAAAATGCGGTTGCTCGCCTACCGTTTGGTGGTGGTAAATCGGTTATTATTGGTAATGCAAAAGAGATTAAATCAGAGCAGTTATTTCGAGCTTTTGGTCGTCAATTAGAGCGATTAAATGGCCGTTACTATTCTGCCGAAGATGTAAACATTACATGTGATGACGTTGCTTTAATGAATAAAGAAACGAATTATGTGTTGGGCTTGGAAGGGAAAAGCGGTAACCCGTCACCTTTTACAGCTTACGGTACGTTTTTAGGAATTAAAGCGGCATTACAGCACCAACGCGGACATCAAGATTTTGCCGGTATTAAAGTGGCTGTACAAGGTTTAGGTGCAGTCGCCTATGGTTTATGTAAGCATTTAGCCCAAGCTGGTGCAAAATTATTTGTAACAGATATCAATCAAGATGCTGTAGAGCGCGTAGTAAATGACTTTGGTGCTACGGCGGTGGGTATTGATGAAATTTACGACCTTGATGTTGATGTATACGCACCTTGTGCATTAGGTGCCACCATTAATGATGAAACCATTGCACGTATTAAGGCAACCATTATTGCTGGGTGTGCTAATAATCAGCTAGCGCAGTCTCGTCACGGTGAAGTACTTCGTGAAAAAGGTATTTTGTATGCACCCGATTACGTTATTAACGCTGGTGGCATTATTAATGTGTATTACGAAACTGCGCCACAAGGCTACAGTGAAGCGGCGTCTAATAAACATGTTGAAGGTATTTTTGATACCTTAACCGAAATATTCACCCGTAGTGAAAAAGAGCAAAAATCAACGCATTTGATTGCCGATGAGTTAGCGCAAGAGATAATTCAAAACGGCCTGTAAATTTACCCCGTTTATTTAAACTAAGGCGTACAGTGGTACGCCTTTTTTGTTTATACTCTATGGCGTGGTAATTTTGTGGCCAAGACCCTAAAGGCATTGCGGCCTAATCGTTAACGACAAGCTTATGGATATTATGACTGATACAAATGCCTTAATGGAGCCCATCGACCTTGATACATGGCCTCGCCAACAACACTTCGAATTATTTAAAAACTTTACCCAGCCATATTTTAATGTGTGCGTAACACTTAACGCCAAGCCTTTATTTGAATATTGTAAACAAAATAAACTGTCTTTTTTTCAAGCATATGTGCATGCCACATTAAAAGCTTGCCACGCTTATAACCCGATTATGCTAAGAATTATTAATGACCGTCCATGGCGATTAAAGCAAGTAAGAGCCAGTGTGGTAGAGCTTGCTAGTGATGATTCGTTTATATTTAGTTACTTTAATTATTCGCCTTGCCTTGAAGAATTTGCTCAGCACGCCACAGCGATAAGCGCCAATGCTAAATCTCAACCGTTATTTTCTCAGGCGTTTAATCAAACCGAAGGGCAGGCCGATTTGATACATATATCGGCTTTACCTTGGCTGAACTTTAGTAGTTTTTCGCATGCCTTTAGTGAAGGAAAAAGTTTAGGTATTCCTAAATTTGTGTTTGGTCAATACGATAAAACCACGGGCCTAATGCCGTTTTCGATTGATGTGCATCATTCGCTAATGGACGGTTTACACGTCGCAGCGTTTATAAACGTATTACAAAACAATATTGACGACTTTTGTAAAGATTAATTGAATTTAGTTAATGCAATGTATTTATTTGCTATGGTAGTATTTTTAGTTAGATAGGCGATATAAGTTAATTTGTAACGATTAGCTGATACGTTTACGACATTAAGTTTTAGCGACTTATTTAAGGTGCTTTTTAGCACGTATTATTAGTTGTTTACGCTATTGTTTAGTTTTAATTAATGCGCTTTTAGCGCTTAAACAAACCCTAGTGTATTCACCCAATGCGTATAGGGATTTTAACGCTTTGTTGGAGCGCACGATTTTAGTGTGCTCAGTGCCAAGTAAATTCTTTCCTACTCCTTTTAAATAACGATAAAACGCTTACACACAAGTAAAAGAATAACTAAGGCAGTTGATGATGAGACAATTAAGCATTATATGTTCTTTTTTCGTCATGTTTTTATGTGAAGCCCAAGAGCAAACCCGTTTACCGTTAAGTGATTATTTTTCTGAAACATGGAATACCCGTTCTGGATTGCCACACAACAGTATTAATAGCGTTACGCAAACCCAAGATGGCTACTTATGGGTTGCTACATGGGAAGGTTTGGCACGTTTTAATGGCCAAGAGTTTACAATATTAACCCGTGCTCATATTAATAACTTACCCGACTCGGGTTTAAGGGCACTCACTCCCACAAATAGTGGTGGGTTATACATAGCGGGGTCGCGCGGAGGAATTAGCTTATATCAACATAGGCAGTGGGATACCAAGCGATCAGCATCAACCATGGTTAATCATTTAATTGAAAGTGCTGATCAAAGCCTATGGTTAGCCCTTGAAAACGACGGCGTGTTTTATCGTGAACATAACAGCGATACCGACCTTGCAATTATTAAAAATGTAAGTGCTTATCGAGTTATAGAAGATCACGATGGGGTTATTTGGGCAGCAACTAGTGCAGGCCTTTATAAAATACACAACAAAATACCGACTTTAATGACGCCACACTTTGGTTTACCAAATGCACCTGTCTATAACTTATTAATTACTCGTGGTGGCTCGCTTATTGTGGGAAGTGAAAAAGGCGCGTGGATCAAAACCAATGCGCAGTTTCAGCCGATACATGAAAAGCTTAGCAATGAATCTATTTCTAGCTTATTAGAGGATAACCATGGAGATTTATGGTTTGGCACAATTAATAAAGGGGTGTTTAGGTTATCACCCGATGGCGTAGAGCAGTTAGATGCCAATAATGGATTACCCGCCAACCGTATTTTATCTTTGTTACAAGATAGAGAAAACAGTATTTGGATTGGCACAAACGCCGGATTGTTTCGCCTGCGTGAGTCGCCGTTTTCATCGTGGACCCAAAAAAGAGGTTTAGCGGGGGATTATACCCGCACAGTGCTTTCTCACTCCGATGGCAGTTTATGGGTGGGGGGAAGCTCTGGCTTAAATATAATAAAAAACAATCGCGCTACCTTGGTTTCAGGCTCTAAACAAAGCAGTCCATATTCTGTGCTCAGTTTACACGAAGCACCCGATGGTAGCGTGTGGGCAGGTACGTATACCTCAGGTGTTTTAAAAGTAGTTAATAATACCTTTACGCCGTTTATTAATCGTAGCACTGGCCTTGGAAGTAACGAAGTAAGGGCTTTATTATTTGATTCTAAAAACCGTTTGTGGATAGGCTCTGCTATGGGGCTTACGCGCATCAATGAAGATGGCAGCTTAAATCAATTTACAAATAAAAAAGACTTACCAAGTGGGTTTGTACTTGCACTTAGTGAAGATAACGCAGGCAATATTTGGGTAGGCACCGGCAATGGGGTGGTGGTATTTGATATTGTTAGTGAGCAATTTACAACGGTTGAATTCCCTCGTGAGTTTTCTGCGCAATATGCGTTTGGGTTTTATATTGATGATACCTATACCTGGATGGCCACAGATAGAGGCTTAGTACGCTATGAGCTAACAAGCGGAAAAATGGCCATGCTTGGCTTAGAGCAAGGTTTACCTATCGATAAACTATTTCAAGTGGTGCCGCACAATGGCTCATTTTGGCTCTCGAGCAATCGCGGAATTATTCAAATCGATAAAAATCATATACAGCAAATCCTCGACGCTCCCGCGAGCGCTAAAGCACCCGTGCTCAACTATCAACTGTATGATGAAGGCGATGGTATGTTAAGTGCACAGGCCAATGGAGGCTCAACCCCTTCGGCTGTAACGCATAACGATGGGAGTATTTGGTTTGCAACCGCAAAGGGGGTGAGTACCGTAAAACCCGCGCGCTTACAAGCATCAACGCAAATTGCGCTGCCGACCATTATTGAAAATATTTTTGTAGATGGTAAGCCTATTGCGCTTCCGCTTGAAGGAGAGTCGGTATTTTTGCCACCTGGGGTATCGCGTTTATCGTTTCATTATGCAGGGCTGAGCTTTATTATGCCGCAGCGATTAAATTTTCAAACCCAATTAAAGGGCTTTAACGATAAATGGGTTAATCGCCAACATATGACCGGTGCTGAGTACACTAACTTACCGCCTGGGGAATATACCTTTATGGTACGAGCAAGTTACCCTAACGCACAGTGGCAAGATAATCAGCAAGCTGTAAATATTGTAATTCAGTCATTTTTTTGGCAAAAACCGCAATTTAAGTTTGCAGTATTTGTATTATTTTTAATGGTTATTTTTGCTATATACAAATACCGTTTATACCACTACAAAAAAATAGAAATAGAGCTGACTAATCGCGTAGAAAAACAAACCCAAGACCTACAAACGCAAGCCAATGCGTTTGCATACCAAGCAACGCACGACCAACTTACCGACATGCCTAACAGGCGCGCTTTTGACAGTTGGCTTGCCCATAACTTTGCCACTTACAAACAGCAAAACCGGCCGCTAGCCATAGCTATACTGGATATTGATCACTTTAAGCGGATTAACGATAACTGGTCGCATATTATTGGTGACAAAGTGATTTGTACTATTGCAGAGCTGCTTAAAAATGGCTGCCAAGAAAACCAGCATATAGCACGCTGGGGCGGTGAAGAGTTTACAATTGTTTTTGCAGATAAAACCGCCAGCGAAGCAAAAATCATATGCGAAGCACTGCGCGAGAGCATTGCACAGCATGACTTTTCGGCCATTGGTGAGGGATTAAGTGTAACAGCCAGTTTTGGCTTGTCTGACTCAACCAACGTCGGTGATTACGACCGTCTTTTATCGCGGGCAGATCAAGCTTTATACAAAGCTAAAAATAGCGGACGAAATTGCACAGAAATTATCTGATTGAAAATGAGTGCATGCGCACATATTAATAAGAGACTAACTTATTTTGGATGTCCCCATGATAAACGGGCTACTCATTTTTGCTTTGGCTATTTTTGTTGTAATTTATTGGCGCTGGCAGGCACTACAAAACTGGCTTTGGAATAAAAAATATAAAAACGCGGTTTTAAACTCTCAACAAAAAGAAATACTCCTTCGTTGCATGCCTATCTATAAAAAGATGACGGATAACGACAGAGCCAAGCTTGAGCGCCACATAATATGGTTTTTAAATGAAAAGCGCTTTTTAGGCCGAGACGGACTAAAGCTAACCCCCGCCATGAAGCTGATAGTTGCTGCCGATGCCTGTGTGTTAGTGCTTAATAAACCTTGGCCACTTTATAAAAACGTGAAAGAAATTTTACTCTATCCCAGTGCGTATTATGCGCCGCAATCTACACGAGATAGTGCTGGGCTGGTTAGTTACCACAACGCGGTACGCTTAGGTGAGTCGTGGCCTGGTGGCACGTTAGTGCTAAGTTGGCACGATGTACTTGAAGGCAACCGTTTACCAAGCGATGGCCATAATTTAGTGTTTCATGAATTTGCCCACCAGTTAGACCAAGAAACCGGAAAAACCACTGGCACTCCATTATTAAAAACCCCCCAATGCTTATAAAGAATGGGCTCGAGTGTTTAGCCGTGCCTTTGTGCAGTTAAAAAGTCATGTTGCTTATAACATGCCTCACGTTATTCACAGTTATGGGGCCACCAACGAGGCTGAGTTTTTTGCAGTACTCACAGAGACCTTTTTAGAAAAGCCGGCGCAGCTTAGGCAATACGACCCTGAAATTTATAGAATGCTGGTGGATTACTACCAATTTGACCCCATAGTTTGGCATTAATTTTTGGTACTTGGTCTGATAACGCTGGCAAGTTAGCGCTGTTTTTGTTGCAATCGTGTTAGAGAGTTTAACTGCAATAATAACAAGCGAGAAATGCATGAAAAAAATGCTTCACACTGCACTGGCTTTATCAGTCGCCCTTGCAATAGGTCAGCCGCACGCAAACGAAGAGCAAGAAAAGTGGCAGGTAGACTCACCAAAAGGTGAGTTTGTAGATGCAACCATTAGCACAGAGCAAGGCACATGGATGAACATTGATGTTAGTCCTGATGGCAACACGCTGGTGTTTGACTTACTTGGCGACATTTACACTATGCCTATAAGCGGAGGTGAAGCAACTAAACTCACCTCAGATATTGCTTGGCAAATGCAGCCTCGCTTTAGCCCCGATGGGAAACACATTGCGTTTACCTCAGATCAAGGCGGTGGTGATAATATTTGGGTTATGGACGTTGATGGTAGCAATCAACACGCTGTGACTAACGAAACCTTTAGACTTTTAAACAGCCCCGCATGGAGCCCTGATGGCGATTACCTTGTCGCACGCAAACACTTTACCGCTAGTCGATCACTAGGGGCTGGAGAAGTGTGGCTCTATCACAAAGCGGGTGGTAAAGGTGTTCAGCTTACTAAACGTGAGAACGACCAAAAAGACTTAGGTGAGCCAATGTTCTCACCAGATGGGCGCTATGTTTATTTTTCTCATGACGCGACGCCAGGTAAAACTTTTCACTACTCTAAAGATTCTGTTGCCGGTATTTATAAAATTAAGCGCTACGATAGAGAAACAGGCGAAATAGAAACCATAATACAAGGCATGGGCGGTGCAATAAGACCCACACCTTCACCTGATGGTAAAAAGCTTGCCTATATAAGACGTGATGACTTTCAAACAAGCTTGTACTTATACGACCTAACCAGTGGCGAGCACACCAAGCTTTATGGCAAGCTTGAACGCGATATGCAAGAAACCTGGGCTATTCATGGTGTGTATCCGACCATTGCGTGGACCCCAGATAACGAAGAACTGGTGTTTTGGGCTTCAGGTTCAATACATAAAATTGCTGTTGGTGATAAAGCTGTTGCGCGTGTTCCCTTTAAAGTAAACACCAGTAAAAAAATACAAACCGCGGTACGCTTTACTCAAAATTTAGATACCGATGAGTTTGATGTAAAAATGTTGCGCAACGTGCAGGTTAGCCCCGATGGTGAAACTGCGATTTTTGAAGCATTAGGTTATATTTATAAACGCGATTTAGACTCTGGTAAAATTAAGCGCTTAACCAAACAAACTGATCATTATGAGCTGTTCCCGCAGTACTCCCGCGATGGGAAAAAGATTGTTTACACCACCTGGAGTGATACTAAGCAAGGCACTGTACGCGTTGTCTCTGCCCGAAGCGGGCGCGGCGAGGCGATAACCCGCGAGCCGGGTAAATATGTTGAGCCTACTTTTAGTCCTGACGGCAAAACAATCGTTTATCGTAAAGCCACCGGCGGAAGTATTTTAAATCCTAAGTGGTCACTCAACCCAGGTATTTATAAAGTAAGCGCAAAAGGGGGAGAGAGCGAGCTTATTTCTAAAAGTGGTTATCAACCTCAGTTTGGTAGCGCCAATGACCGTGTATTTATCATGAGCCCTTGGCCTAAGCCTACCTTAAGTGTTGTGGAGCTTGAAACTAAAAACGTTCGTAAACTTTACGAATCAGAGCATGCGACTGAATTTCGAGTCTCACCAGATGGTAAATACTTAGCGTTTGCTGAGCGTTTTAAAGTATTTGTTACCCCGCTGGTAGAAAGCGGCTCACCTATCACAATAAGCCCTAAAGATAACCAGTTTCCTATTGAGCAGTTATCTGTGCGTGCGGGTGAAAATATAAGTTGGAGTGCTCAAAGTAACACTCTCTACTGGAGCTTAGGGCCCGAGCTATACCATGCAAGCCTTGATGGTATGTTTGCTATTGATAAAGCCGATGATGCCGACTTTAAAGTAAAAAGCGGTGATAATATTAGCTTTAGTAAAAAAATGGCTGCACCAAAGGGCATGATTGCGCTAAAGGGCGCCAACATTATTACCATGAAGGGTGAGCAAGTCATTGAAAATGGCGTCATTATCACAGACGGTAAACGCATAAAAGCAATAGGTACTGCTGATGAGGTAACGATCCCCAAAGGGGCTGAAATTATCGATGTAGCAGGTAAAACAATTATGCCAGGGATTGTTGATGCGCATGCCCATGGCTCACAAGCCAGCGATGAAATTATTCCTCAGCAAAACTGGAAAAACTATGCCGGTTTAGCGTTAGGTGTCACAACAATTCATGATCCATCAAACGATACCTCTGAAATATTTACCGCCAGTGAAATGCAAAAAGCCGGCATGATTGTCGGGCCACGTATTTTTTCTACCGGCACCATTTTATATGGAGCAAATATGCCTGGTTACACCTCGCATATTGATTCGCTAGATGATGCTAAATTTCATTTAGAGCGTCTTAAAAAGGTTGGGGCGTTTAGTGTTAAATCGTATAACCAGCCACGCCGTGAGCAGCGCCAACAAGTTATTGAAGCAGGGCGAGAGCTTGAGATGATGGTTGTGCCAGAGGGCGGCTCATTGCTACAACATAACTTAAGTATGGTTGTGGATGGGCATACGGGCATTGAACACTCAATTCCGGTTGAGCATATTTACGATGATATAAAACAATTATGGTCGCAAAGTGATGTTGGTTATACCCCAACGCTTGTTGTCGCCTATGGCGGAATTTGGGGAGAAAACTACTGGTACGATAAAACGGACGTGTGGAATCACCCGCGTTTAAGTAAGTTTGTGCCTAAAAATCAGCTGTTGCCACGTGCTATGCGCCGAGTAAAAGCGCCCGATCATCACTATAACCACTTTAATAACGCCCGCGTTGCTAAAGAGCTGCAAGATTTAGGTGTACTGGTAAATTTAGGTGCTCACGGACAACGCGAGGGCTTAGGTGCACATTGGGAAATGTGGATGTTTGCTCAAGGCGGTATGAGTTCACTTGAAGCAATTAGAGCCTCTACGCTTGACCCTGCTAAATACTTGGGGCTTGATAAAAATATAGGCTCGCTAGAAGTAGGTAAGCTTGCCGATTTAATTGTTATTGATGGCGATCCGCTGAAAAATATTCGCGATTCAGATAAAGTCGATTACACCATGATCAATGGGCGCTTATTTGATGCAAGCACAATGAACGAAGTGGGTAAAAAGCAGCGAAAACCACTTTATTTTGAAAAGCTATAATTGTAATACACGTTTAAAAAGCGGCTATTAGCCGCTTTTTTTAGCTCAAAATAAATTATTTAATAAAGCGAATCGATAGAAGGTGATAAACAAGCACAAAAAAACCGCTTAACGCGGCTTTTTTATTAATCACATGTTGTTTAAACAACACCGCGCGGTAAGCGACAGTCGTGATCTTTACTTGCAAGCTCAACAATCCAAAGCTCTTCAGCTGTGTAGCCGTCTTCGCTTTGTGTTACAACAGTAAACGGCGCTGTTTTTTGTGCTTTAACAGGCGCAGCAGCTTTAGTTTTAGTTTTTTTCGCAGGCGCTTTTTGCTCAGCTTGTGCAGGCGATTTGCCAGAGCTTAATTCTTTCGTTAGCTCTGCTACATCAGCTAGGCGTAAGTTTTTGCCACCATCGATGCTGTACCAGCCAGGTTTTGTAGTAATTTCAGGTTTTTTACCATTGGCAGCTTCATATGCAGCTTCAAAGGCAGATAAAACTTCTGTTTTGTCTAGTTTGCTCATCAGAGACCCTATACGTTGTGAACACAGATAAAGAAGCCGTATTTATACCTATTTTCCAACTGTTTTTCAATTTTTTGCGATTTTCCTTCCATTTTAGCCCCATAAACGCCAAAATTTGCACAAAATTCAGTGCTGAGTAAGGTAATAAGTATGCAACGTAGAGAATTTAACCAACTGTTAAACGACATTTTAAAGCCTCACACAATTAAAGATTTTTGTCCTAATGGGCTGCAAGTCGAAGGTAAAAATGAAATCAGAACGATTGTTACGGGGGTGACTGCAAGCCAAGCACTCATTGATGCAGCGATAGAAAAAAAAGCCGATGCTGTTTTGGTTCACCATGGTTATTTTTGGAAAGGTGAATCGCAACCTATTACAGGCATGAAAAAACGCCGTATTGGGGCTTTGTTAGCGCACGATATTAATTTATTTGCCTATCATTTACCGCTTGATATTCACTCTGTTATAGGTAACAACGCCCAGCTTGCTAATTTGCTCGATATTGAAATAGAGACAGGACTTGAACCCGTTACTAATAGCGTTGCTATGAAAGGACGGTTAAAAACTCCGCTTACAGGTAGCGAGTTTGCAAATAAAATAGCCAAAGTTTTAAACCGCGAGCCTTTAAGTAGTGTTGTACGCGATGAAAAAATTAACACCATTGCCCTGTGTACAGGAGGTGGGCAAGGTTATATCGATTTAGCAGCAGAGCAGGGGATTGATGCATACCTAACGGGTGAAGCCTCAGAGCAAACTATTCACAGCTCGCGAGAGCAAAATATAGACTTTTTTGCAGCAGGGCATCATGCAACCGAGCGTTACGGAATTAAAGCCCTTGGTGAGCTACTTGCCAAAGAACATGGTTTTGATGTGAGCTTTATAGATATAGATAACCCAGTATAAATTTATATATACTACAGCGCCTCTGGGTTTATCCAGCGGCGCATACTTATCCAAGCATTCCCAATCACTTCATGGGCATATTGCGTTACTACACGTAATGCCTCAGCATTTGGTATAAATTGTTTATACAAAGGTAAAGCCGCAAAATTGTGATAATCCGTAGCGGCAGGAATTACCTCAATGCCTTGGGCATTAAACAAGTTTATTGAGCGCGGCATATGTAGCACAGACGTAACCAGTGCAACCTTAAAATCAACGAGCTTAGGCGCGAGGAGTTTGGCTTCTGCGGCTGTATCCATTGCCTGTGGGTTTTGTTTTATGCGGTTTTTACTCACCCCTAAATTTATTGCTGTTTGGCTAATTAACGCGCTATTTGTTACTTTGCCATAGCCACCGCCAGATACGATAAGCGTTGTATTAGGGTATTTTTTTGCAAGCTTAACCCCTTCTACCAAGCGAGTAAGCGCACAATTTCCTAGCTGATTATTAGCGCTTAAAGCAGGATTAGGGTTTATGTCGCAACCCAGCACAACAATTTTATCAAGGGTTGGGTGTTTTAGTGCATTAAATGCCAATGACACGGGCTCATTGTTTTTAATCAGTTGATGCGCAGCAAACGGCGTACTTAATACTAAAAGCGCCAATAGACTTAAGCTTGCGATCACTAAAGCAGACCTACGTGCACGAAACGCCAAAACTAGCATTACAAACGCAAGTAAACCAAATAGCGGTAGCGGCATAATTAAGCCACCTAATAATTTTTTTAATTCAAACATAACAAGCAACATAAAACACAATAGGCCTTATGTTACTTATTCGTTTGTGATTTATCGACCGTTATTTTGCTTACAGGTATTTAAAAAATGGCGATAAACGGGGTTGTCTTTCATATCTTTTTTCATGGCTAGGTACATAGGGCGGGTTAGGCCTAGTGCTCCAAGCGGGATAGATTTAATTAAACCTTGGCTTTCGTAAGGTGTTACCAACCAATCAGGCAGCGCTGCTACACCCATTCCTGCACTCACGAGCTGAAAAATTAATAAGCCTTGGTCTACATTTTTTAAGGTGCCGTCAAAGCGGGCATTTTGAATAAAGTGTTTAAATATATCTTGTCGCTCGCGCGGAATAGGATACGAAATAATGGTTTCGTTTTTTAAATCAAGCGCCGTTACATATGCTTTTTTAGCTAGGTCGTGATCAGGGGCGACGATAAGCTTTAATTTAAAATCAAATAAGTGAGCGTATTCAAGTTTATCAGGATCGCGTATATCTGAGGTCAATACTAAGTCGAGCTCATCGTTGAGTAAATCTGGTATAGCGTCGTAGCTAAAGCCGCGTTCGTAGTCAATTTTAATATCTGGCCAAAAATTATTAAATTCTTTAATAGTAGGAAGCAGCCAATGAAAACACGCATGGCATTCAACACTTAAGCGCAGTTGGGAAATAGGTTGATTAAGGCTTTCTTTTAAACGGCACTTAGTGGCTTCTACTTTAGGTAAAACTTCGTTGGCAAGTTCGAGTAATAGCATTCCTTGTGGCGTAAAGCGCACAGGCTGCGTTTTTCTTTCAAATAATTGGCAGTCTAATTTGTTTTCTAAGTCTTTAATTTGATGAGATAAAGCTGATTGCGTTAAAAATAATTCGCGGGCTGTATTAACTAACGATCCGGTGTCTTTTAATGTCGCAATAGTTTTAAGGTGTTTTATATCAATCATCTTTAATAATTCTCAAGGGAAAAGTGAGTTTGGCTCAGATTGACTACATACTACGCCTTTACAAAAAACGTTTCAACGTCTAGATGGCTAAAATAATCTATTATTTACTAAAATATGCCCTTAAAGTTAAATTAACTAATGTGGGTACTTTGGTTGCTACTGGTTTGATGAGTTTGGCATGAGTTTAGCTCAAGTTGTTTTGTTGGGTTATGCAGCGGCTGTTTAAAGCGCATTATGGGCAGGGCAGCTTAATAAATGGCACTGGTTTTTAAGAGGGATAAGTAATTATCACAACGCGCAATAACAGGTCTGTTTTTAATGGGCTAAAGCTTAAACAGCAACAACATGTTTTTATTACTTCAAAACTGAGCGCTTAAATAAATGAATGGGTATTACGGGGCTTACTTTTTATATCTTTTGGTTGTGAAAAAGTAAGCCTTTGGATAACAGCTACTACAGCGGTTTATGGATAAGTTTAATGGCGTGTTGTGCTGTAACTGGTTTTGACTTTAAAAAGCCTTGCCCGTAATTACATTGAGTGGCTTGTAAAATATTTAGTTGCTCTTGGGTTTCGATTCCCTCAGCCACAACTTCAAAGTTTAGTGATTGCGCTAATGAGAGAATGGCCTCTACTAATGGGTTATTGGTTTTGTTGAGGTGATCGATAAAGCTTTTATCTATTTTTAAAATATGAATAGGTAATTGGTGTAAGTAACCAAGTGCTGAGTATCCAGTACCAAAGTCATCCAAGCATAACTTCACTTTAAGTGGGGCAAGCCCTTCTATTATTTGGGTTGCTAAATCAAGGTTAGCAATAAGCCCTGATTCAGTGATTTCTAAACACAACGACCCTAAAGGCAGTTGGTATTTATTATACAATGCGTGAACTTGGGCAACAAAGTCGAGACTGGCAAAATGACGCGATGACACATTGACCGTTACTTTTAAAAAGCGATGCCCTAATGTGTGCCAGTGCGCAATATGTTGGGCTGCGAGGTCAAGCAAGTGCAAATCGAGGTTAATAATTTGCCCAGTGGTTTCGGCTATCGGAATAAACTCATTTGGTGGCACAAACCCTTTTTTAGGATGGTGCCATCTTACTAGTGCCTCAAAGCCGACAACTTCGCTTGTCGCTATAGTAAAAATAGGCTGAAAATAAAGCTCAAATTCGTTGTGTTCAATGCCGTGTTGTAAGTCGTTTTCTATATCGGCATGTGTTTTGAGCTTTTTACGCATGGTGTTATTAAAAAACTTAACTTGGCCACGCCCGCTTGACTTAGCTTCGTACATAGCGGCATCGGCTTGCTGTAATAGCAAATAGGCTTTATCGTCGCTGCTTTCACTAAAGGCGATGCCAATGCTGGTTGATGCTTGCAATAAATGACTATCCACATTAAGTGGCTTAGCAAGGGCTGTGTTTATTCGTTTTAGCGCTTCGCTAACCTGGTTTCGGTGTGTGATGTTTTCCATAAAAATAGCAAATTCGTCGCCACCAAGTCGTGCAAACGTATCAGTGTTTCTGACGGTGCCTTTTATGAGCTCACAAATTTTAATTAAAAAATGATCGCCAACCTCATGCCCAAGCGAATCATTGATACTTTTAAATCGATCAAAATCTAAATAAAGCAAGGCATGGCTCGTGCCTTTTTTAACACGCGACAAACGCAAAATTGCATGTTTAATACGCTCAATAAGTAACGAGCGATTAGCGAGGCCTGTAAGCTCATCATGCAATGCTTTGTGTTCAAGCTCTTGCCTTGCAAGCTGCCTATCTATCGCCATACTAATTTGCCTACTTACGTAGGTTAAAAGGGCGCTGTCGTGTTCGTTGTAATGCAGCTTTTTATCGTAACTTTGAACAACAATTACACCGCTTATTCTATCATTTGCTTTAAAAGGCACACCTAGCCAGGATTCAGAAAGACGGCCTACAAGTTTAAAGTCGCCGTTATTTATATGTTGCTGATAATCGTTTTGATTTAATAGCAGTACACGGTCTGATTTTAGTAAGTAATACGAAGCTGTATCTTTTAATTGCTCTTTTGATATTTTTTTGTGTGCGTGCGTTTGAATGCCTTCTTCAACGATGTAAACCAAATCGAGTATGTCTACTTGCTTATCGTAAAGGGCAATAAAAAAGTTATCTGCAGGAAGTAAGCTATTTATTATGCTGTGAAGAGCTTCAAAAAAGGTATCTAGGTTACTGGCTTTATACGTTAAATTAGCGATTTGCAGTAAGCTGTTTTCAAGCTTTTGCGCATCATTTAACTGTTTTACTGTGTGCGTTAAGCTATTGACCGTGTTTACTTGGTTTAGCTTAGCACTTAATAAATGCGCAACCGTGGTTAATATTTCTAGATGGGCGTTTGTGAAGTAGTTTTTTATTGGATGTTCACAATCAATAACCCCTAAAACATGATCCTTGTATATAAGTGGCACACATAACTCTGATTGAGCAGGGCGTTCATCAGCAATGTAGCGAGGGTCTTGCGTAACATCGCCAATAATAATAGCTGTGCCTGTACGGGCGACATAACCGGTTATACCTTCGTTAAAGCCAATAATTTTACGCTCTGCTTGGTATTCGTCTCTGGCGTGGGTTATGCCCATAGAAGCGACTTGATTTAGCTGTAAACGTGTTTCATCAGCTAGGTAAATAACACAATCAACAAACCCAAGGCGGTTTACTACTTGAGTGGTTACATACTCAAATAACTCTTCTAGGGTATCGAGCTGTAATAAGCTTGAGGAAAACTGATTTATTATGCTCAGTTGTTCAGTTTTAACTTCGAGCGCTTTATAGGTATCGATATGATTCGACATAGGGTAATTTTATTCTTTTTATTTGTATTAGCACTGATAAGTTAACCCAAATTTAAAGCATGTTCAAAATAAAACGCTTAAACGAGTGTAATCGTCGTTAAACTTAAACCCAATAGTATTTTGCAGCACTCATAGAGGGGAATAGTTTAGATAACACTTTACTAGGTCTTTCCATATGCCTATGATCGGATAAATTCAGCCGTGGAAAAAAGTAATGAGCATTAATACCGATTCAAAAAACACATTAACCATAACTCGTCCTGATGATTGGCATGTCCATTTACGTGATGGTGAGCAACTTAAAGATACAGTACGCGATATTAGCCGCTACATGGGCCGCGCCATCATAATGCCAAACCTTGTACCGCCAGCAACGAGCACTGATTTAGCGCTAGCTTATCGAGAGCGAATTATGGCAGCGGGGCCGCAGGGCAACTTTGAACCCTTAATGGTGCTTTACCTAACCGATAAAACCACACCTGAAGAAATTAAAAAAGCCAAAGCAACGGGTAAAATTGTTGCTGCCAAGTTGTACCCAGCAGGGGCAACCACTAACTCAGATTCAGGGGTTACATCAGTAAAGAATATTTACCCTGTATTTGAAGCGATGCAAGACGTGGGCATGCTGTTATTAGTGCATGGTGAGGTGACTGATTCGTCAATAGATATTTTTGACCGTGAAAAAGTATTTTTAGAGACGATTTTAGGCGATGTTGTCGCTGATTTTCCAAATCTGAAAATAGTGCTTGAACACATTACGACAAAAGACGCTGTTGATTTTGTGACAGCCGCACCGCAAAATGTGGCGGCAACCATTACCGCGCATCACTTATTGTACAACCGTAACCACATGTTAGCTGGTGGCATACGCCCGCATTATTACTGTTTACCTATTTTAAAGCGCAATATTCACCAACAAGCATTAATGGCGGCAGCTATAAGTGGAAATAAAAAGTTCTTTTTAGGGACTGACTCAGCACCACATTATAAAGATAAAAAGGAAGCGGCATGCGGTTGTGCTGGCGCCTATACAGCACATGCTGCGATTGAACTTTACGCCGAAGCCTTTGAAGAAGCAGGCGCACTGGACAAACTAGAGGGCTTTGCAAGCCATTTTGGGCCTGACTTTTACGGACTTGCCCGTAACACCGATACAATTACCCTAGAGAAAAGCCCTTGGCAAGTTCCCGCAAGTTACACACTTGGTGACTCACAAGTTGTGCCTATTAAAGCAGAAGCTACTATTGACTGGCAGGTTAAGTAAAGTGCATTAAATTAGCATTGTATTAAAGCCGTATAGCTTGCTGTACGGCTTTTTATTCGCTTGAAATTCAATCTTTACCTGAGATTTAACGCTCTTTACGAGGGGCTTTATTTGTAAAGCTAAGCCGTTATACATGATTTGTTACAATTAGGAGCAACAAAGTTGCCGTTTTTTGTTCAATTTTAGCTTTAAAAATAACCGCTTACATATAATGCTTTATTTATTTTTGTTCTGAGTAAATAAATCTTAATTAATAGAGCCAAAAAAAAATTAATGTGTTAACCTTAACTTGCTTTGAGTTTTTGCGTATTGAATTTACGGATATTGTGCTGCGTTTAAGGTTACCGGTTAGGTTAAAACTTGTTCCTGTACTATACCTCCAGAATTTTGGGCACTGACTCAGGGAGGATATAGCCATAATAATATGGCTGAATTTTAATTATTGACTTACAGGAAAATTTAGTATGTCGGTTACTGGTAAAGTAAAATTTTTCAACGAAGCTAAAGGCTTTGGTTTCATTGAACAAGAAAATGGTCCTGACGTGTTTGTACATTTCAGCGCAATCACTGGTTCTGGTTTTCGCACTCTTAGCGAAGGTCAAGCAGTGACTTTCAGCATCAAACAAGGTCAAAAAGGCCCTGAAGCTGAGAACGTAGAAGTAGCATAATTTTAATTATGTGAACCTTAGTTCATCTTGGTGAAGCAGTTTTCTGTTTCACCATAATTCCTCAAAATCTTCCTCATTGTTTTTATACTCTCTAATATTGCTTGTTCACTCTCTAATACAGTCAAACGTTAAAATTTACTTCTCGCTATAGCTTCAAACACGTTTAACATATTTGCCATTTAAATAGTTAAAAACCCTATTTAATAGCAACGCCGCTTCAATACACTAACAGCTCATAATCTGCATACTTTCACCAAGGTTAAACAATACATTTACCACACGCATAGTGTGTATTAAAAAACCGTGTAATTAACTGAGTGTTTTACTGGCATTAATAAGGCTTAACTTGGCCTTAGCAAAGTTAAAGCCATTAACTTAAATGCAGTAATATTTATACATCATCTCAAAACCACTTTCGAATTGTTGTATTTTTATACGATGAAGCGCAGGATTTGTAAGTTAAGATGTGTTTTTAGCCTAATTTAACCAAATCTAGTTCATCAAATTGTCACATTTTTATTATTTTTGTTTTTTTTTAAGGTGTAATTCAGTTTTGTTTAGATGTTGCATTTTTGTTTCATGTAAGTGTCTAATTTTTAACTAGTGTTTAATTTTAAAGGGGCTATATAATGCTAAAATGGCTTAATGCTGGTTGCATTTATGTTAACAGTATTTTTTGTAATACTTTAGTTTTAGCTTTTTCAAGGTATTTATTTACTTAGAATAGCTAACATCAAGTTGACAGGGCGTATTGCATTTAGCATTATTGGAGGGTTGATATCTATTAAAAGATATCAGGGTTGTCATCCTTAATAAGGTTGATAATTAAATTATAAAAGTAACATTA
Organism: Pseudoalteromonas atlantica; assembly: GCA_007988745.1. Taxonomy (GTDB): domain Bacteria; phylum Pseudomonadota; class Gammaproteobacteria; order Enterobacterales; family Alteromonadaceae; genus Pseudoalteromonas; species Pseudoalteromonas atlantica. The sequence continues at coordinate 7,859 of BJUT01000043.1, read as the reverse complement.
CTTAATTGGTTGGGAACTATGTCTGTTAAAATCAGAAAGAGTCTTGTAGCATCTGCGTTGGTTGGCGCTTTTGCATTTGCAAGCAGCAATGTGATTGCAGATCCTTTGAATGACGTGCAAAAAGCAGGTCAGCAAATTCAAAAGGCTGCTGTTAAGTCTCAAACTAAAATTGACAACGTATACGGTCAAACTCAAGAGCTAATCGCTGAGTACCGTAGTATTGTTGATGAGACTGAACTTATGAAAGTGTACAACGATCACGTAGCACGTTTGGTCGCTGACCAAAATGCGTCAATCGAATCGTTTGACCGTCAAATCGCTACTATCGACAACACTAAACAAAACGTTGTGCCTTTGATGTATCGCATGATCGATACGCTTGAGCAATTCATCAAAGCGGACGTTCCGTTCAATCTTGATTCTCGTCTTGCTCGTGTAGAAAGACTTCGTGAAATCATGGCTTCTGCGTCTGTAACGACGTCTGAGAAATTCCGCCAAGTTCTTGAAGCATACACAGTTGAAACTGCTTACAGCTCGGCTGTAACTGCTTCTCAAGGTACTTTAGAAGTTGATGGTAAAAACATTAACGTTGATATCGGTCGTTTAGGTCGTATCACTTACGTAGCACAATCTTTTGACTTAAAACACGCTTGGGTGTGGGACAACAACACTAAAGAGTGGAAAGAATTAGGTGAAGAATACCTAAAACCAGTTAAAGAAGTGATTCGTATGGCGCGTAAGCAAGCGACACTAGAACTTGTTAAACTACCAATCTTTGGCGCGGAGTAATCGAATAATGAAGAAACTATTTAAAGGTTTTGCTGTTGCAGCAGTACTATCTGTTTCTGCAGGTACCGCGCTTAATGCACATGCAAATACTGATGCTTTAGATAAAATTCTTGAGCAAGTAAAGCAAGAACGTATCTCTGAAGGTAAAATCAATAAGCAACGTGAGCAAGAGTTCTTATCAGAACGTGCTGACAAGCAAGCATTACTTAACAAAGCAAAAAGCCAATTAGCGTCTGAAAAAGCACGCGGTGACAGCTTAGCTAAGCAATATGCACAAAACGAAAATACATTAGCTGAAAAAGAGCAAGCGCTTCAAAACGCACAAGGTACTCTTGGTGAAATGTTTGGTGTTGTACGTCGTGCAGCGCAAGACGCTATCGGTTCTATCGAAGCTTCACTAGTAAGTGCTGAAAAGCCAGGCCGTGCAGAAGTACTTCGTTCATTAGCAGCTGCTAAAGAGCTTCCAACAGTTCGTGAACTTGAAGAACTTTGGATTGCACTTCAAACAGAAATGACTGAGTCAGCAAAAGTTTCTACTTTTGAAACTGAAGTGTCAGGTCTTGACGGCAACTCTACAGTTAAGCAAGTAACACGTATTGGTAACTTTAACTTAGTTACTGACGAAGGTTACTTAATCTACTCGCCAGAGACAAAATCTATTCAGCCTTTAGGTAAACAACCTGATAGCTACATTTTAGATGGTATCTCTGCTCTTGAAGGTACTTCTTCTGACAACTACGCTGGCGTATACATTGACCCGACTCGTGGTGCAATCTTACGTATCAACACGCAGAAGAAAACGCTTATGGAATACTACGAGCAAGGTGCTGAAGTTGGTTACATCATCACAGTTTTATTAGCTGTTGGTCTACTAATCTTCTTAGTACGTTTCGTTGACTTAGCGCTTACTACTTCTAAGATCAAGTCTCAGCTTAAAAACTTGTCTACACCGAATACAAACAACCCACTGGGTCGTATTCTTAAAGTGTACCATGACAACAAGAGCCAAGACGTTGAAAACCTTGAGCTTAAACTTGATGAAGCTATCTTACGTGAAACGCCACGTGTTGAAGCTGGTATTAACATCATCAAGATTCTTGCTGCAATCGCACCGTTACTTGGTCTACTAGGTACAGTAATCGGTATGATCTTAACGTTCCAAACAATCACATTGTTCGGTACGGGCGATCCGAAGATCATGGCTGGTAACATCTCTCTAGCTCTTGTAACTACAGCGCTAGGTCTAATTGCTGCACTACCACTTATCCTACTTCATTCAATTGTTGCAGGTCGTAGTAAGTCAGTATTACATATCCTTGATGAGCAAAGCGCAGGTATCGTTGCTACTCACGCGGAGAAGGAGAAAGCCTAATGCTAGTCCTGATGGAGATATGGGAATCTATCAGGGATTTTGTTGGCACAGGCGGCCAGGTATTATACGTGGTCGCGATAGCACTCTTTCTTATGTGGGTTTTAATGATTGAGCGCTATTGGTTCCTACTTGCTGAATTTCCTCGTTTAACGAAGGATATTGTAGCGAAGTGGGATGCCCGCCAAGACACTACGTCTTGGTACGCACACAGAATCCGTGAAGCATGGATTTCTGAAGCGTCTGAAAAATTAGATCAGCGTATGTTGTTGATTAAAACATTAGTAGCTGTTTGTCCTTTAATAGGCTTACTTGGAACTGTAACGGGTATGATCGCGGTTTTCGAAACCATGGCAACCCAAGGTACTGGTAATGCACGTTTAATGGCATCAGGTATTTCAATGGCAACAATCCCAACAATGGCTGGAATGGTTGCGGCACTATCTGGAGTTTTCTTTAGCTCACGCCTTGAGGCAAGAGCGAGAATGGTGAAAGCCAAACTTGTAGATAGCATGCCTCATCACTAGAGAGAGAATTAAATATGGCACGTAAACAACGTTTTCGTGAAGAAGAAGAAGCAGCGGTAGATATGACGCCAATGCTTGACATCGTATTTATCATGCTTATTTTCTTTATCGTAACTACATCGTTCGTTAAAGAGGCTGGTATCGAGGTCAATAAACCTAAAGCGGCCCAAGCTACGAAGCAAAAAAATGCTAACATTTTTGTTGCTATTCGCAGTGATGGTGCTATCTGGATTGATAAACAGCAAGTTGATGTTGAACGTGTTTCAGCAAAAATCGAAAGTTTATTAGCAGAACAACCTACTGATGTTGTGATTTTGCAAGCTGATAAAGAAGCAAAGCACGGCGTAGTGGTTAAAGTTATGGACCAGATCAAAGCGACAGGTGACAACCTGAGAATTTCAATAGCTGGAGATCAGTAATGATTCGTTTTCTGTTTTCACTGATTGCAGGTGGGGCAGTTACTTTCGGCTTGTTCTACTTCATGGCTTACCTCATCTCTGGTGGGGCTGACCGTAATACTGAACAAAAAGAGCAGATCATAGTCGAAATAATGACGAATCCGCCTGAATCTAAGGTGCAGGAGAGGAAGCGTGTTCCGCCTCCGCCTCCGCCACCGCCAAAGCAGCCGCCTAAACCGCAGCCGCCACAGCCGGAGAATAACAATCCTAATCCTGGTGCTATGTCATTTAACATGGGTAGCATTGATGTAGGAAGTTCGGCTGGTGGACTAAGTGGTCCAGGTGCATTTGGACGAGATGGTGATGCGACACCTATCGTTCGTATTGAACCAAAATATCCAACGCAAGCAGCGCGTGATGGTAAAGAAGGTTGGGTACAACTTTCGTTCACAATTGATGAGTTAGGTGGCGTGACTGACGTTCAAGTTATTGACGCAGAACCAAAACGTATCTTTGACCGTGAAGCTAAACGTGCCTTACGCAAGTGGAAATACCGTCCTAAAATTATTGACGGTAAACCACAAAAACAAGTTGGTTTACAAGTTCAACTAGACTTTAAACTTAACCAAGGCTAAGGAGGCGAGTAATGAGAAATTTATCTAAAGTAACTGCTCTTGCAATTCTTATGTCTGTGTCAGGTGCAGCTATAACTGCACCTGTATTAGCAGCGCCGGATTACGCTAAAATTGAAGAGCGTAAAAAAGCCAAGACTAAAATCATGGGCGAGCGTACTGGTAAAAAGGTAATTAAAGCGTTTGACTTGTACAATGAAGACAAAATTGATGAAGCAATTGCTTTGTTAAAAGAGATTGACGCATCTAACGACTTCGATAAAGCGACTGTAAATCGTTACTTAGGTAGCATGTACGCGCAAAAAGAGAAGTACGATGAAGCGATTAAATACTCTAGACAAGCTGTTGCCCCTGATATTTTAAACTTCTCAGATCACGAGCAAACTTTAAAGCTATTAGGTGATTTATACGCAGGTACTGAAAAGTTCCAAGAAGCCAAAAAAGCTTATACAGCTTGGATGGACTTCACCGGCGAAGAAGACCCTAAAGTTTATACTCGTATTGCGCAAGCTAACTATCAGTTAGGTCAGTTTCGTGATGTTTTTAAACCTGCCGACAAGGCAATCTCTTTACAAAAGGAGCCTAACAAGGCCCCTTACCAATTAAAATTAGGTTCTTACTTTGAACTTAAAGATTACGCCAACATGGTGAAAATTGGTGAAGAGATTGTACGAGTTTGGCCAGATGACAAAAAAGCCTGGGTTAGTTTAGGTAAATACTACCTACAAACCGAAGACTACTCTAAAGGTCTAGCGACCATGGAAGTAGCATTCAAAAATGGCTATTTTGAAGCGGAAGTAGATTACAAAGTACTTTCTAACTTTTATTCTTTAAACGAAATTCCATTTAAAGCGGCTAAAACCCTTGAAAATGCGATTAAAGAAGACAAAGTTAAGCGTACTAAGCAAAATGTTAACGCAATTGCTAGTAACTACCACCGTTCTAAAGACATCGAAAAAGCTGCTAAGTACTACGAAGAAGCTGCTAAATTTGACGACGATGCAGAGCTTTACCGCAAAGCAGGATCGTTACTTTTACAATCTGAGAACTTTAGTGCTGCTGTTGTTCGTTTGAACAAAGCGTTAGAGCTTGGCTCTGACAAAAAAGGCACCATTTATTCAGACTTAGCTGAAGCGTACTACTACCAAGCTAAATACAAGCAAGCTTATGCTGCTATTACTAAAGCAATGGACGACCCACGCACACGTAAGTTTGCTAAAGGTTGGTCTACATTTATTAAAGATAAAGCCGCTCGCAACGGTGTTAAAATTTAACTTTAATTTGTTTTAGCAATTATATAAAAAGCCCCTTTGGGGCTTTTTTTATTGGAATTTATAATGAATAAAACGCATCTTTTGTCTGTCCTATTTAGTCTGTTTTTGGTTGCTTGTTCAAAACAACCACCGCCTTTTGAATCTTATGATGCTGCGCAGCAGAGTATTAAAAGTTTAAATACGGCGCTAAAGCCTGTGGGCACTGCAAGTGTATCCACTGAACAAGTACTGCCTTTTTCCTCAGCGTATTTATCGCTTCGTCATCAGATGTATCAGCGCCTACAAACAATGACTCTTTCAAACGCGCAAACACAGCAGCTAAATTACTTAATTATTGCTGAGCGTTTTCCTGAGCGCTTTTTCAGCTGGCCTGCACAGGTCAATGTGTTAGATAACTTTTTATCAGCGCAAATGCAAAGTACTATGGCTAACGAGGTAATTGAGTGGCTTAAGTACACTCAAGATCAATTAGATAGTGCGCTGCAAAGCAATTTGAGATTAAACAAGGTTGAATTAAACCTCCTGCAGGGTTACTTACAAACGTCATTATTAAAACAATCTAGCGTAAACGATTTAAAAGCCCAGATTGCAGAGTTTAATGATTACTTGGCCCAATACAAACCAAGGGGAAGCATTGGCTTACGTGGACTTGCTAATGGCAGTGAATGGTATCAAAGTAAACTAAATTACTTCAGTGGGGCAGTTAAGTCGCCTTTGCAATGGGTTGATACTATTAATCAGCATCTTCAAATTGACTCGCATACTGCGCCTAATTTGAGCTATAACGAGCATCATAGTACTTCGTTTATTAGCCAATACTTAAGCAAGGCGCCAAAAGTAAAAGGGATTGATTGGCAAACTGATTACATGCTGTTGCCCGCTATGGCTAAAAATAGCCAGCTAAGCCCAGAAGATAAAAGGCTAATGCTTGCGCTAATGGAAACCGATGTGGGCATACATTACCATGCATGGACTTTATCTCAGGCAAAAGTGAACTTAGTAAAACGATTAGCTATTTCACAGCGCGATGCGCAGTATTTAGTTGAAGATAGTGTGCTTTACCCTGGCCACGCTTTTAGTTTTGCCGAGCAACTATTAACACTTTAAGCGCTTATGTGCGCTTAGCGCACATTTCACAACGTTGTGTTGCAGGGTCTTGTTTAAGTAACTGCTCAGAAATTGCTTCTTCACAATCGCAGCAATAGCCGTATTGACCAATATCAATTTGGCTTATTGCCGCTTCTAATTCTGTCAGCCTATTAACTAAAGTTTGATATTCAGGACCTAAGTGGTAGGTGGCAGTGTCAAGCCATTCGTTATGCTGGCTAGTTAATATAACGTCACGTAGCTTAAGATGGGCAGGGTGTGCAGATTGGCTCAGCATCGCTAATATTACTGATTTAACGTGTGCTATTTCACTGTGCAGCTGTTGCTGATAAAGCATATTGGTATAACCTTCATTTAGCGTTTCGTTATACCGGTATTATCTGAGCTGCGCTGCTTATACGCTATGATTTGAATCAAGTTGCGGAGACTTAGCGTATTTTTTTAAAACCTGTGCTACATCACCTTTTACTTTAAGACGTCTTATTTCATCAAAAAGTGCATTAGCTTGTGGGTATTGGCGTTTTAGATAACCCAGCCATTGTTTAGTACGAGAGGCAAAATATTTTTCATCTTGTGTGGGGTCTTGATGAATAGCAGAGTGAATCAAATGATAAATTATATGTTCCCACTCTAGGCCATTATATTGTTCATTATTAACATGAGCTTTAATTTTTTTCGCTAAATCAGGGTGAGAAAGCGCACCGCGCCCTAGCATTAAATCGCTACACTGGCTTCGGGATTGGCAAAGTAGGGCATCTTCCACTTGCCAAATTTCACCGTTGGCAACCACGGCTATGTTTTTACCTTTTATTAGCGGGGGGATTTTTTCCCAGTATGCAGGTGGGTTATAACCATCACGCTTAGTACGGGCATGTATTGCAATACTATCTGCACCTGCGCTTACAACTGCATCTACAATTTCTTGGCTATTGCTATCATCATCAAAGCCCAAGCGTATTTTAGCGCTTACTTGATGTTTACTATCGACCGCATCCCTTACCGCTTTGATTATGTTATACATATGATCAGGGTCTTTTAGCAGTACAGCGCCCCCGCGGCTTTTATTTACCGTTTTTGCAGGGCAGCCAAAATTAAGATCTATACCGTGGGAGCCTAATTCGATAGCTCTAACCGCATTTTCTGCTAATACGTCGGCCACTTGCCCTAATAACTGTACGCGCACAGGAGTACCGGCTTTGGTTAAACCGTTATTATTGAGCTCAGGGCAATAGCGATGAAACACTTTAGCCGGTAAACATTTATCAATTACTCTAACAAATTCTGTTACGCATAGGTCAAAGCCACCAATATTGGTAAGAAGTTGGCGCATTTTAAAATCAACAACACCTTCCATAGGCGCTAAAACAAGTTTCATAGAGTATTTTTATTGAAAAAACGGGTGCGTAGTGTACCTGCAAAGTATGGTTTGATAAAACTTAAATTACTGCCCATATTTGTTTGTATAAATTTAAAAGTAAAAAAAATGAAAATAAATGAAAGTTTTTATTTGATAGCGGGTCTATTTAATTATACAAGCAACGCATAATTGACAATAATTAGTTTGCGTTATCTTAATACACACTTATATAAGAGAGTCATACAATGAATACAGTAAAGAAAAACTCAATCGCGTTAACCTTAGGTGCAGTAGTTGTTGGCTCTGCAAGTTTTGCCTCTGCAGATGCACAAGCAAACCCATTTGAATTTCAACAGCTAGTAAGCGGATACCAGCTTGATGCGGCAGAAGGTAAGTGCGGTGAAGG
>BJUT01000042.1 GCA_007988745.1 Pseudoalteromonas atlantica | reverse complement strand
ATGCAGTCGTAAATGAGAGTTTTTTAACGCAGATAGCGACACGTTTAGCTCCTAAAAATGATTAAGTATTATTGCGGATTGGTATGGTTGACGCTATTTAAGGTACGCCCCCCTTAAACAGCAAAGGCTCAATAAAATATTGAGCCTTAAATAATGAGCAAGTTATTAAATTAAAAAACGTAAGACGCGCTTAATTTAACATTACGACCCGCTTCGTAATCTTGCACTGTGTCGCTTGAGTATGAAGCGTGAGAGTAATACGTTTTATCAAAAATATTCTCAACACCTAAGGTCATGCTTAATGCTTCAAGCTGGCTTGGTAGCCACTGCATGCTGATGTTATGAACCTGATAACCCACTTTATGAATATCAGCACCGCTTGATACCGAGTCATCAGTTCTGTTAACTAGGCTGGTCCAGTTAAATTTCAAGTCGTATTTTGGTACTTCGTAGCCAAGGTTTAGTGAAATGCTATCACCTACTTCATAACGCAGTTGCTCGCCTGTCTCTAGTTGTTCAGAGTCTGACTTAGAGTAACTTAAACGCGCACTAAATAGCGCTTTACGCAGTGAAAGCGTTGATTCAAAACCATCTATATCGTAATCACCCGAGTTTTCATAGGTACCAATTGGGCGACCTTTACCAATTGCCCAGTTGTCTATGTAATCTTCAATACGGGTTTTAAACAGGTTTAATGAAAAACCAAATGAGTCTAAGCCCATAATGTTTTGATCTTTAAAGGCAAAACCAATGGCGTTATTTACACCGGTTTCTGCTTTTAAGTCTTTATCAAAGTTAGTGCTGTAATCAACATAGCTTTCACGCAGGCCAGGACCTTGAAAAAGCTCTGTAGAGCTTGCGTTAACACTCCAGTTATCGTTAATTAGGTATTTAGCCGCTAAACCAAACGTTAACTCGTTCCACGATTTATCTAACGAATCGTTAGTACCGGCTGAGTACATATCTACTTTAAAGTAGTTGTAACGCACGCCAGGGGTTACAAATAACTGATCGGTTACAGCGATTTCGTCTTCAATATAAATAGCGTGCGAGTCGGCAGTGTCTTTATTGGTTTGTACGTGGTTTTCGATACGTTTTGATACTTGCTCATACCCTTCGCCGCCGTAGCGTAATGTATGGTTAAACCCAGCAAGTGCAATTTTAGATGTTGCAAGGGCAGTGTAGCCCGTATGCTCAGAGTTACCCTCAGTTCCTAGTGCAATATAGCTTAGTTCGTTGCGATAAACGCTAGCGCGTAGGATAATGGCATCGCCTTTATCTAGCTCGTAGGCAAGTGAAGTGCTGGTACGTGTGTAGTCAATATCTTCTGTTTGCGCGTCTGAATCTTCAGCAAAGCCAGCACCAAAGTTGGTTTTTACGTAGTAATCGCCTTCATCGTTATATCTGTCGTATGAGAACACTAAACGGTTACTCTCGTTTACATCCCAGCCGAGCTTGAAGATGCCATCTACCGTGCGGCCTTCGTTACCTGTAACTTCTTTACCATTGCCGTTTTTAAAGTTATTTCTGTCGGTGTAGGTGTAGTAGGCAAGGGCGTCTATGTTGTCGGTTAGCTGACCATATACCGCAGCAGAGCCACCTGCGTAATCATTGGTACCTAAGTTTGTGTATAAGCGTGCGCCAAAATCTTCACCTGGCTCTAGTAAATCTTTAGCATCTTTGGTTTCAAAGGCTACACCACCAGAAAGGCCGCCAGTTAGCACCGAGTTAGTCCCTACTTTTATATCTACTGCTTTTAAAATATCAGCATTAATAAGTAAGTTTCCTGAGTGGTGGAACATATTATTGTTTTGGCTAATACCATCAACAGTAATGTTAAGGTCTAAATCGTCAACACCACGAATATTAATACCTTGTACAATAGAGTGCGAGCCACCTACGTCAATACCAGCTTGGTCACGGAGTAAATCACTTAAATGGTTGGCTTGTTTTCTTTCAATATCGTCTTGTAGTAGCGAGTCATTAGTAATTGTTGTGCCCCATACTTCAATGGTTTCTGAGGTATCGGGAGCTTGATCTGCTAAGCTTATGAATGACATACCAGTACACAAAGTACCAATCACAACGTTAAGCGCGTGCTTATTAAATGGGAGCGTGTTTTTCATGGTGAGTATGTTTATCTAATTTTAATATTATTAAGAATGATTCGTATTAAAACGTTCACTGCCTTAAATGGCAATTTAAAATACATACCCTACATGAATAACAGTTATTTAAACTTCAAATACTTTATTTTTTACAAGCTCTCTAAACCATTGACATACAGGGTCATTATGGTGGCGTTGATGCCAGTATAAAGCCACTTGTGCATACTCTGAGCTAAGCTCTTGGGGCGGGGTTCTGGCAACTACGTCATGCTGTTGGCACACATCTGCAGCAAAATGATTGGGCACATAAAATATTAAATCAGTGTTTTCAGCAATGCTGCCAATACTGTAAAAGTTTTTTAAGCGTATTGGCGTCGCTATATTATCAATGCCTAGCGCGGCAAAGTTTTGTGCAATAGTTAATGCTTTTTCACCCTGAATTGATATTTGCCCAAAATTACAATCACGCAATAAATCAACGCTTAATTCTTGTTTAGCCAGCCTGTGGGAGCGAGCCATTACTAATTTAAACTCGCGCTCAAACAACGGCTGTTGATATAACTTACCCTCTGAATTAGCGGGCTTGTGGCCAGTAATCACAAAGTGCGTATCGCCTTTAAGCAAATCAGAAAACTGCGGCTTAGGCAGGGTGTCTATTTCAAGGGTGATATTAGGCGCTTGCTCGCGAACATCTTTAATTATTGTTTTTATAAATAAATGCATTTGCGGCGGTAGGCCAAACAGTTTAATGGTGGCTGTGCTGGTTTTAGGGTCGAAGGTTTGCTTGTTAACCAGTGTTTCTACCATATTTAAAATAGAATTTAGGTCTTGCTGAATTGATTGCGCTTTTGGTGTTAGCTCATACCCTCCAGCCATTCTTATTAATAATTGATCGTCAAATAAGGAGCGCAATTTACTTAACGAGCGGCTTATAGAAGGTTGGCTCATGCCTAAAGTTAAGGCGGTATTGCTAATATGTTTTTCGTTTAAAAGCTGCTTTAAAATAATAAGAAGGTTTAGATCGAGCTGATTTAAATTCATAGTTAGGTTTGCAAGTTATCAGTATTTCAAGCCATTATCCTAGCACTTAATTAGTTAGGTAGGTAAAGATGTTTATTTTTCAGGTGCTGAAATAGGCTTAATTGTTTTAATATGATCTAAAAAATTTTAATTGCCTTATAAACACGGTTGTCGCTAACGCAAAGCGTTGGAGTTATAGGCTTGATGGTAAGAATACCATTGTAAAAGTCTCAGGTAGTTTAGAGGTTAACGACTCACAAAGTTTAAAAGCATTTGCTTTAGCAAGCCAAGGTGTAGCGCAATTACCTAATTTTTACGTTAACCAAGCACTTAAAAGCGGTGAGCTGGTAGAGGTGCCAAGTGAATACGCGCCAAGCCCACAGCCTATTAATTTACTTTATCCGTCTCAACGATTGTTAAGCCCAACTGTTAAAGCTTTAGTAGATTATTTAGTAAACCAGTTATCTCAATATAAAAGTAATTGGTAAGCTAGTTTCTAAACCAGTTAGTGGTAAATTTAATAAAATGGCTAATACGTGCTGATTCGTTAATTAGCTGAGGGTGAATTAAATACACATCAGATTGCGGATACTGTAACTGCGTTAATAGCGGCTTCAAAGTGTGCGCGTTAATTTCTAAATCTACTAAATACTCCGGGGTGTATATAATTCCTTGACCTTGCAATGCAAGGCTTTTAAGCATGTGGTTATCGTTAATGCTTAGTTTTCCTTCAAGCTCAATGGCCCTATCGGAAAAATGCCACAGGCTAAATTGCGTGCTGGTTAAACAGCTATGCTTTAATAAATCTTCAACGTCGCTTGGCTCACCATTTTTAGCAATATAACTAGGCGAGGCACAGCACACCTGTTTATAACTAAAAAGCTTTTTGGCAATCATGTTTTGGGGCGGATTAAGGGTTGATCTAAATGCAATATCGTAGTTGCTTTGAATCAAATTGTGAGGGGTGTAGCTGCAGTCTATATTAAATTTAACATCAGGGTACTCTTGGTTAAATTGCTCGCAAATAGTTAGCAGATATCTATTGGTAAATTGGCTCGGCGCGGTAATTCTAATGTTGCCGGCAATAGCCTCGTGTTCATGGGCTAAGGTTCGTTCAAGCTCTAATAATGTGCTTTTAATATTTCCCATACAACTAAGCACATGCTTTCCCTGCGGGGTGAGCTTTACACTGCGGGTTGTGCGAATAAGTAGGGCTCTTTGGTATTCTTTTTCGAGCGCTTTTATTTGCTCAGACAAATACCCTCGGGAGATCCCAAGCGCTAAAGCTGCCTTTGAAAAGCTTAAGTGTTTGGCTACTTCGTTAAACAAAAATAACCGTTCAAATTTTTTATGTTCTCTCAGCATTTAAATGAGCACTGTGTTTTTATTGTTTGTTATAGCAAATAATGAGTTTTATTTTTAGTATTTAGTTGAATAATTTAATCGGTAAACTACAAGTCACTCTTTTTTAATACCGATAACTCATGACCAATAAAACTATTTCTCAATTTATACCCAATGCTAGCGAACTTATTTATGGCTGTATGGGCTTGGGTGGTGGCTGGAATAACAACCCAATAACCAAAGCCGATATAAACCAAGCACATACAGTAGTAGAGGCAGCGCTTGAAAATAACATTAATTACTTTGACCATGCTGATATTTATACTTTTGGTAAAGCAGAGCAGGTATTTGGTGAAGTTTTAAAAACGCGCACCGACCGTGATAAGTTAATTATTCAATCTAAATGCGGTATTCGATTTGAAGATGAGCATGGCCCAAAGCGTTATGACCTTTCAGGACAGTGGATAGAGCAAAGTGTAAATAAAAGTTTAGCGCAGCTAAAAACAGACTACTTAGATGTACTTATTCTGCACAGACCCGACCCACTCATGTGCCCTCAGGAAATTGCTAGCACTTATAAAAAACTAAAAAGCCAAGGCAAGGTACGTTTTTTAGGGGTGTCTAATATGCAGCAACATCAAATAAAAGCCATTCAACAAGCCCTGTCAGAGCCACTTATTTTGAATCAAGTAGAAATGAGCTTATTAAAAAATGACTGGGTTGAAGAGGGCATATATGCTGGTAACGCGCAAGGCGCAAATATTAACTTTACGCCGGGCTTAATCGAGTTTTGCCAGCACGAGAATATACAGCTGCAGGCGTGGGGAAGTTTATGCCAAGGGTTGTTTTCGGGTGCTGATATAACCGGCGCTGAAACCCGTATTAAAAACACGTACCAATTAGTACAAAGCTTAGCTGCGCAGTACGAAACAAGTGCAGAAGCCATTGTACTGGCATGGTTAAACAGGCACCCTACAAACATTCAATCTGTTATAGGGACTACTAACACTGCGCGTATTAAAGCGTGTGCACAAGTAAACAAAATACAATTAACGGCCGCTCATTGGTATGCACTTTACGAAAGTGTAAAAGGTTGCGAGTTGCCATAGTTTAGTAAAGGAGCACTAAAATGATAAAAAACACACTAACAACATTTTTACTAAGCACTGTAGTGACATTAACGGCCTGTAAAAGTAATCAGCCACCAGCGGCCGATAACGCAAACACTGCAAGCACTGATAATTATTTACAGCGCGATGTACGCGACGATATATTTTATTTTGTATTACCTGATCGTTTTAATAATGGCGATCCGCAAAACGATAATGGCAGCAATGAGCATGCTATTTCGGCTGGTGGGTTCAATTTAACAACCACCAGTGGTTTTCATGGTGGAGATATAACAGGCATTGAACAAAAACTCGACTACTTAGAAGCGCTAGGGGTTACAGCAATTTGGATGACGCCTTTATTACGCAACCAAGCGATTCAATCAGACGGTGTTGCGCACCATGGTTATTGGATTGTCGATTTTAGCGAAATAGACCCGCACTTTGGTGGGAATGCTTCTTTAAAAAAGCTAATTGATGCAGCTCATAAAAAAGGCATTAAAGTATTTTTTGACATTATTACTAACCACACAGCCGATATTATTCGTTACGACGAATGCCACATGCCAAACGGTCAATTTAAAGCAGGTTTAACGCATTGTGAGTATAAAGCGCTAAATAACCCTAAGCCGTATAGCCCATTTATTCCTGAGCACTTAAAAAATGTTAAGTATCCACAGTGGCTAAACAATGTCGATTATTATCACAACCAAGGCGACAGCACCTTTAGTGGTGAAAGCTCACTTAATGGTGATTTTAACGGCCTAGACGATTTAAAAACAGAGCATCCGCAGGTGGTGAGCGGCATGGTCGATATTTATCAAAATTTAATAAAAGAGTTTAAGCCCGACGGCTTCAGAATCGATACCGTACGCCATGTTAATCTCGAGTTTTGGCAAACATTTACACCTGCTATTATTGATTACGCTAAAGCGCAAGGGATTCCAAATTTTCATGTGTTTGGTGAGGTGTACGACCCTAACCCTAAAAACCTAAGTGTATTTACTACAGAAGGTAAAATTCCATCGGTGCTTGATTTTGCATTTCAAAAAATAGCGGCCGATGTGTTTTTTAAAGGACAGAACCCAAGCGCCATTAGCGAGCTATTTGCACAAGACTCACTATACCAAGATGAAGACAGCCAAGCCGATTTACTTATGACCTTTTTAGGGAACCACGACATGGGCAGACCTGGCTTATTTATAAACCAAACATTTGATCACGAAAGTGATGAGCTTAAATTAAAGCGCAGCCAATTAGCGCATGCATTTATGTTTTTATCTCGCGGTATACCGGTTATTTATTATGGCGATGAACAAGGTTTTACAGGCGATGGCCACGATATTGATGCACGCGAAGATATGTTTGCATCAAATGTTGCAAGCTATAACGACAATAACCTTATAGGCACCACGCAAACAACGGCCGATAATAACTTTAACCAGCAGCACCCATTATTTAAAACTATTGCGCAATTAAGTAAGTTACGAAAAAATCACGAAGGGCTTCGCCGCGGTGAATACAACGACTTATTTTTTGCTAAAAACACTGGCATGTTTGCGTTTTCACGCACAGTAAAAGGTGCAGAGCAGGCGTATATTATTGTGTTTAATAGCGAAAAAACGCCACAAACAATAGAGTTTAATAGCCCGTATAAACACTTTTCGCCTCTTGTAGCTGCCGAGCAACTTGAGCAACAAAATGGCAAGTTAACGGTCACTTTAAAAGGGCTAAGCTATAGTGTGTATATTGCTAAATAATTAAGGGTTTAGGTTAAGTAAAAGCCAGCTGCTAAGCTGGCTTTTTTTATGCCTTAAAGGTTACTGCTTTAAATCTATGGTGTATAGCGCAAAACCATTTTCGTCTGTTTTAAGTGGTGAGGTAGGCGCAACAGCAGGGAGTGTTTGTGCAATAGTAGCTACTTCATCAAGCGGTGATGTTCTAAACACAACATTTAGCTCTGTGCTGGTGGTCACGGTGCTAAAACGCCAGTTATTATCGGCCGAAGGGTCAATACTGCCTGTGCTACTTTTAGCGGCTTCGCTAATAATGTAACTACGCAGCACACCGCGGTTTTCATCTGGGCCTTCAAATGTTTCACGGCTAGTACCGTCAATCGCCGGGAAGTTACCGCCGCCCGATGCACGATAGTTATTAGTTACAATTAAAAACTCTGCCTCTAAATCTATCGCTTCACCTTGGTATTGCAAGTTAGTAATGCGCGAATTGTTTTCACTTATTAACACCCCATCGTTGTCGTATCGTTTTGGCTGAGTGACGTCAATTTCAAAGGTAACGCCGTCAATAATGTCAAAGTTAAAAGTAGGAAAAGTGGTATCGAGTAGGTTTTGCTCAGCGCTGCTGTTTATATCAATCTGATTAAACTGACCTGCAGAGCGTTCAAGCCACTCTTTAACATCGCTACCTGTTACTTTTACCATACGAATAGTGTTTGGAAACACATACAAACTAACGGTATCTAGTAGGGTAATATCGCCTGCTTTTACATTGGTGTAATCTTCAATACCATTGCGGCCAGCTCTAAAAGGGGCTGCTGCCGAAAGCACGGGTAAGTCATCAAGCTCAGTGCCTTGAATAAACGCTTTACCCCACGCTATTTGTGCATCTGATACTATTTGAATTGACGGGTCGTCTTGCACCAAAGCAAAAAAGCTATATATAGGGTTTGAAATTTCAGCAAATGGTTCGCTTACCCAATCAATCGTTGCTTGGTGTTCAAGCTCAATTGCTGCGGCTACATCGGTATCTACAGCAGCTAAATCAACAAAGTCGCCGTTTTCATCTGTACCACTAATAGCGCGGGTTTCTACTTTTGAGCTGGTTACTTCCCAGCCGCCTTCATCGTTTGGCTCAACAATTAAATCAATAACCCCTAAGTTATTGCCAAAAAAGCCAGGCATAACAGCCGGTACGCCATTAAGTTTACCGTTTACGTTATCAATACCCGCCGATTCATAGCCATCGTACGACGAATCACCCGGAAACAAACGGTGGTTATGACCAAATAATATGGCGTCTACGTCATCTACTTTAGACAGGTAAAGGGCCGTATTTTCAGCGAGGTCTTCTTGGGCGCTGGCTGTTAACCCAGAGTGCGGAATGGCAATGATAATATCGGCGCCTTGTGCTTTCATTTGTGGAATGAACTTTTCAGCAGTAGCAACAATATCTTTTGCAATTACCTTACCTTGTAAGTGCGCGCTATCCCATTGCATAATCTGCGGTGGGGTAAGGCCTAAGTAACCAATTTTAATTGTTTGTTCGTTGCCGTTTATATCAAATACGGTTTTATCTTGAAGGTAGTATGGGGTGTAACGGTTTTCATCGTTGCTGTCGTCATCATCACCATCATCAACGTATACATTGGCATTAATATACGGGAAGTCGGCACCACTTAATGTGGCATCTAAAAACTCTAAGCCAAAATTAAATTCATGGTTTCCTAAGTTAGCAACATCGTAATCAAGCAAGTTCATTGCTTTAAAGGCCACATGGGTTGCGCCATTTAAAATATCGTCTTTACGTACAATCGCTTCGTAATCGCCAAGCGGGCTGTTTTGAATTAAATCACCATTATCAACAAGTACACTGTTTTGCACTTCATTGCGGGCTTCTTTTATAAGGGTAGCGGTGTTAACAAACCCTAAGGTTTCTGAGGGGGCTTGTGCAAAGTAATCGTAGTTAGATAAATACATGTGTATGTCGGTTGTTTCCATTACGCGCAAAGTAACCGGTGCAGGCTCTGGTGTTTCTACAACGACAGGGTCGTTATTATCGTCATCATCAATGTCGCAGCCACTCAATGCGAGTGCAATAGTCAGTGCCAATGTTGATTTTAAAACGTGCTTTTTAGCGATTCGATTTTTCATAGTCATTCCGTGTAATTTAAAAAGAGTACAGTAAAAAAGATTTATTAAAGTATGATGAATTAAAATGTGAATCCAGATTTACATTTTTAGGTGGTGCATTTATAGTAATGTCTTCTACCAAGATGAGCACACACTATGAGTATACCTATGTACGCATTTAAAAAAATTAAAAAATCTTTATTATTAATTGCTTGCGCTTTAACTAGCTTTACAAGTTATGCAGTTGATGAGCAATTTGTACGTTATCAAGCGGGGCGTTATGCAATTAAAAATATCACGTTAATCGATGGCACCGGCAAACCGGCACAAACTAATCAAACGGTTGTAATAAATAAAAATAAAATTGTGAATATAGGCGCCACAGCAGAAGTAGGCGTCGCTAAAGGTGTGAATATTATTGACGGTAGTGGAAAAACATTAATTCCGGGATTGGTGATGATGCATGAGCACATGTTTTATCCAACTGGCAAGGCTCATTACACCGAAATGCTTTACAGCTTTCCTCGCCTATATTTAGCAGGCGGTGCAACCACAATTCGTACTGCAGGCACCACTGCACCATATGCTGATTTAAAATTAAGAGATGATATAAACGCAGGTAAAAGTTTAGGCCCAGATATAGATGTAACGGCGCCGTATTTAAATGGCCCCGGTTTACCTATTTTAAAAATAAAGTCGCTACGCGATGCAGACGATGCTAAAAAAATGATGGACTACTGGGGCTTAGAGGGGGTTACCTCATATAAAGCGTATATGCATATTAATCAAAATGAGCTTGATGTTGTTATTAAAAAAGCGCACGAGCAAAATAACAAAGTAACGGCTCATTTATGTTCAGTTACATACCGCGAAGCAGCCGCTTTAGGTATTGATAACCTAGAACATGGCTTTTTTGCCGCCACCGACTTTGTTAAAAACAAACAAAAAGATGTATGCCCAAGTAATAAAGACGTACAGCAATCGTTTGTTGAGTTAGATATAAACTCGCCAGAAGTAACGAGCCTAATAAATTACTTAGTGGCTAAAAATGTAGTACTTACCTCTACACTTACTGTATTTGAAACCTTTACTAAAGGTCGCCCTAAAGCCTACCCAAAAGCACTTGATGCATTAATACCGCAAGTACGTGATCAGTACGAGTCGCGCTTTGAAAAAATAGCAAAGCAGAGCGAATCTAGTTGGCCTTTAGTATTTAAAAAAATGATGCAGCTAGAAAAAATGTTTGTAGCCGCTGGTGGTAAATTAATGGTGGGAACCGACCCAACAGGTTATGGCGGCGTTATTGCTGGCTTTTCCAACCAGCGTGCAATTGAATTACTCGTAGAGGCTGGGTTTATGCAGCCACAAGCAATAAAAATAGCTACGTTAAATGCAGCGCAGTATTTAAATAAGCAAAATACAATAGGTAGTATTGAAGTAGGTAAACATGCCGACTTGGTTATTGTTAATGGCGACTTTGCTAAAGATGCGTCGGCTATCCGTAATATGGAAACTGTATTTAAAAATGGTGTAGGCTATAACTCAACAGCACTTTTCGATAACACTAAATCGGTTGTTGGGCTTCATTAAAATAATAAAGGAAATCAGGATGAAAAAATCACTACTTTCGGTGGCATTAGGTTTTGCTGCACTTGGTGCGTTTAACGCGCAGGCAAACCTTGATCAGCACGTTAAAAATGTAGAGCAGCAGGTAATTGAATGGCGACGCGACTTTCACCAAAACCCTGAGCTTGGTAATCGCGAAACGCGTACCGCAGGCATTGTGGCTAAACATTTAAAGTCGTTAGGGATGCAAGTACAAACCGATATTGCTTACACCGGTGTTGTTGGTATTTTAAAAGGCGCAAAGCCTGGCCCTACAGTAATGCTACGCGCCGATATGGATGCACTACCGGTAACAGAAAAAACAGATGTGCCATTTAAATCAACCAAAACCACAAATTTCCGTGGCGTTGATGTAGGCATAATGCACGCTTGTGGCCACGACACGCACGTAGCTATGCTAATGGGCGCAGCCGAAGTATTAGCAAATATGAAAGATGAATTGCATGGCAACATCATGTTTGTGTTTCAGCCTGCTGAAGAGGGCGCACCTTTAGGCGAAGAGGGCGGTGCAGAGCTAATGCTTAAAGAAGGTATATTTAAAAAATATAAACCTGACGTAGCATTTGGCCTGCATATTACATCGAGCCTACATACGGGGAAAATTGGCTATCGAAGTGGGCCGTTTATGGCCAGTGCCGATCGCTTTGAAATAACTGTACATGGTCGCCAAGCGCATGGCTCAGCACCGTGGACAGGCGTTGACCCTATTGCTGCCGCTGCGCAAATTGTAACGGGCGTTAACCATATTGTTAGCCGCCAAGTAAATATAACCAAAGAGCCTGCTATTGTGTCGTTTGGTAAAATTGCCGGTGGTGTGCGTAATAATATAATTCCTGAAGAAGTTGAAATGGTTGGCACTATTCGTAATTTTGATATGGATAATCGCGCGCAAATCTTTGAAAATATTAAAACAACCGCTACACATATTGCTAAATCATCGGGGGCAACGGCCGATGTGCATATTCACGAAGGTTACCCAGTAACGGTTAATAACCCTGAACTTACTGCGCAAATGTTACCTAGCCTTGAAAAAGCAGCCGGTAAACAAAACGTGCAAGAAATGGGTAAAATAACCGGCGCAGAAGACTTTTCGTTTTATGCCCTAGAAATACCTAGTGTATTTGTATTTTTAGGTGGTACGCCTGACGATCAAGACTTGAAAACGGTAGCAAGTAACCACTCACCTTATTTTTATGCCGATGAGTCATCGTTTAAAGTGGGTACCAAAGCGCTTAGCCAATTAGCGGTAGATTATTTAAATAGCCAAAAATAACGACATAACTACCCAGCGAGTAATGTAATTGCTGGCTGGGTATTGTTGTTTATATTAACAAGCTGCACTATGTGTGCACTTTAACCTAACACGTTTAAATTTATGTCTGATCAACCCTTTTTGGCACCTAAGCAACAACGCAGTCAACAAACCCAAGAAAAACTATTAAAAGCGCTGCATCACAGTTTAAAAAGTAAGTTTTTTGAGCACATAAGTATAAAAGAGCTGGCCGATTACGCCGAGGTGTCGGTAGGTACGTTTTACCGTCGCTTTAAAAATAAAGAGTCGCTGCTGCCCATGTTGTATCAAGACTTTGGTATTGCATTAGATAACTGGGTAACAGAGCTTGAGGCGCAGCACTATAAAAACTTAGACGATGTAGTTAACACTTTATGCCATAAAACCTATGTGTTTTTATCATCACAGCAGGGGGTATTTAGAACGCTACATTTAAATTCGCGTTTGCACAGCGAGTTATTAGGCAGTGATAAACACATAAACAGGCGAGTAATTTATCAGCGGTTAGCGCAACTAATTAGCCAAACAGATACCAAAGTGAGCGAGGCGGCGGCAGGTACTGCAGTATTTTTAATTGTCAGTTCATTGCTTGATAAAGTGCTGTATCACGATTTAACCCCTGCGATAGCCTGTGATTTATCGGCGCAGCAATACGCGCAAGAACTACCTAAAATTATTTTAGCTTATTTAGGTTAAGCACCTTTAAACATACTCAAGGAGAGTAAAATGAAAATTACCGGAAGCTGCTATTGTGGTGAAATTAAATACCAAGCTCAGTCGCAAAATAATAACGTACTTGTATGTCATTGTAGCGATTGCCAACGCATGTCGAGTGGGCCATTTAGAGCCGTAATTATGGCTGAGCCAAACTCGGTGGTATTTACTAAAGGCGAGCCAAAAGAGTATGTTAAAACAGCACAAAGCGGTAATAAACGCGCACAAGGTTTTTGTGGTACGTGCGGCACTACACTTTACGCAACGAACGAAGCAAAAGCCGATAGAGTGTACGGCCTGCGCATAGGGTCCGTTGATCAGCGTGATGAATTTACCCCAGCTGCGCAAATTTGGTCGCAATCAACGCTTACATGGCTAAACGATTTACACCAAGTGCCGGCTTTTGAAACTACACCTAAATAAACAGGTAGGCTATTAATGAAAACACTGACAAAAACAGCCTTATTAGCAAGTGTACTACTGACGAGTTTTGCCCAGGCAAAACCCAGTAATGTCGACTTTTTAAATACAGGCAAAGCTAATCCTAACTTACCATTTTCGCAAATAGTAAAAGCCGGTAATACGCTTTATATGTCGGGGCAAATAGGGATTAACCCTGCAACCGGTAAGTTAGCAGCGGGTGGTTTTGAAGGTGAAGCTAAGCAAACCCTTGAAAACATTAAGCGCACTTTAGAGCAGCATAACTACAGCCTGAGCAATATTGTAAAGTGCACTGTTATGCTTACCAATATTAACGATTTTAAAGCGTTTAACGCTATTTATACGCAATATTTTAGTGCGCCGTATCCTGCACGTAGTGCATTTGCAGTAAACGCGTTAGCCCTTGATTCGTTAGTAGAAGTAGAGTGTATTGGTGCTGTATAATACCAATCGACTTAAATATTTAATCATTCTAACGTGCTAAATAGAGCGCTAACAGCGTTGTAAATTTCTTATGTAGAACAACTGCATGTCGATATTCATGCCTTGTTATCACGCTATTTATCTGTCGCTATAAATGCCTAATAACTTAACACGATTGGTGTAAGTAATTTTAGATTGCGTAATTTTATAAAGGTAACGTTGCGCTTTAAATTTGTGTGAAATTTTTTTAACCAAATGACTGTCTATTTATAAGACAGTCATTTGGAGAAAAATATGTGTAGTTCACCGAAAAGTAGCCGAGCAGTTAAAAAGTCAGCCATTAACTTTAATGACGAACTAACCCAAGAGCAGCGTTTGCGTTTTGCTGCAAAAGCTAATTTAGCGCAGCTGCGCCGCGAGCAACGTCAAGCCGCTAATAAGCGCTTTGAGCAAAAGCATCGCCCCGCTAAAAAGCCAGCAACGGGCTTGTTTTCATGGTTACAGCAGCTAGTAAGTTAACTATTATTAAGCGTGGTGTTTTTGCCGCTAAACCATCCACATGTAGCACATAACACACCTGCACCTGCACATAACCAAAGCGGCGCACTCCAGCTGCCGGTACTTGTATGTAGCGCCCCAGCTACCATAGGGCCAATAGCCGCCAACAAATAGCCAATACTTTGTGACATACCCGAAAGCGAAGCCGCTTGCGTGGAGTTATCGGTACGTAAGCTAATAAACGACAGTCCTAAAATAAAACACGCTCCCGAGCTAAAGCCAAGTAGTAGCGTCCACACTAATGCAAAGCTTGGCATATAAAGTAGCCCTAGTGCACAGCACGCACTAAGTGATGCAAGTATAAAGCTAAGCGCACTTTGATCTTTTAATTTTCCTAGTAAAGGTATAAGCACAAGCCCAGGTATGGCAGTCGCAATTTGAAAAGCACCATGATACGCGCCTGCTTGCGTTGCGCTTTGGCCCGCTTCGGTGAGTATGCTAGGCAGCCATGTGATAATGATGTAATTTAAAAATGAATTTAGCCCCAGTAACAAGGTAATTTGCCAAGCAAGTAGGTAGCGCCATACGCTTTTATTAAGTGTTGAGGCCTGTGCTGTTTGTGCCGGTTTTGTGTGTTTATTTAATTGCGCCATCCACACAATTAAAGTGGTAATTGTAATGAGTGCACTTGCCCCTAATGCAAACTGCCAGCCTAACCCTTCATATTGGCTAAGCGGATAAACTAATGCTGAAAAGCCACCCGAGGCAATGCCCATAGTGAGTACATAAGCAGAGGTCATTACCGCCACTTTTGCCGCAAAGTCGCGTTTTATTATACTTGGTAGCAATACGTTAGCTATGGCAATACCTGCGCCTATTATGGCTGTGCCTACAAAGAGCATAATGGATGAGTTAAACACCCGTGCGGCAATACCCAGTAATATTAAAAATACAGCAAAAAACAATGTGCGCTCAAGCCCTTGGCGTTTAGCCAGGCTTGCAGCCATAGGCGATATAATGGCAAAGGCAATTAGCGGTAAGGTGGTAATAAAGCCTGCTTGCGAAGCGGTTAAATTAAAATGCGCAATTATTTGTTCAAGCACAGGGGCAACCCCTGTAAAAGGCGCACGTAAATTGGCAGCAATAAGTAAAATACCTATTACAAGCAATACGCTTGAAAAGCGCGACATATCAGCATTACTGTGAGGTGTGTGAGTCATTATTACAAAATAAGTTAGCTAATTATTGGCGCTAGTATAAACAAATCAGCAGTATTATAATTTAGCTATACTGACATTGAATAACTAAAAACTGACAAAATATGTTTGAGCCTAAAGGGTGGGGATACCTACAAAACTACGAGCACATGGAACAGCCTATAATTGCCAAAGTAGATACCGCACAAGGCAGTAAAGAATACCCGTTACATACTCACCCTAAGGGGCAGCTAATTTTAGCGCTTGATGGTTATGTTACCTGCGAAGCGGCTAACAAAATGTGGATGGTGCCAACGCACAGTGCTATTTGGGTACCTGCAAATACCTTACACAGCAATCGCGCATCTGATAACGCCAAATTGTGTTTTGTATTTATTGATGCCAATAAGCACGGCATGCCACAGCATACCTGTACATTAGCAATAACGGGGCTGGTAAAAAGTTTAATGCTAAAACTAGCAAGCGAACACCAAGCCTATAATGAAGACACTAAAACAGCTCGTTTAGCTCAGGTACTGTTTGATTTATTAATTGAAATGCCCGCCCAGCCGCTCGACTTTGTGTTATCTAAGCATGCGGTTATTCAAGCTATGGGGCAGCAGTTACTCGCACAGCCAAATAATCGTAAAACCGTTGCACAATGGGCACACGATTTTGCTTTAACCGAGCGGACGTTGGCACGGCTTATAAAAAAGCAAACCGGTATGACCTTTGGTAAGTGGCGAATGCAATTACATATAATTACAGCGCTGCAGGCACTATCAGATGGGCAAAGTGTACAGCAAGTGTCGGCGTTATTGGGGTACGAATCGGTGAGTGCGTTTATAACTATGTTTAAAAAGGTAATGGGAAAATCGCCCACTAAATATATGGGCGATTTAAATTAACCTTTATACATGGTTTTACCACGTGTACGTAGCCGAAAGCATGGCGTTACGCGGTTTACCAGGGAAGTACCTATCGCCAGTAAAGCTGGTGTAATCAGCACGCTCTGCATAAGCTTCGTCGGTAAGGTTAATTATACGTGCAAGCACTTCTAAATTATTGGTAACTTGCCACTTTGCACGCAAGCTTAAAATATCATGCCCCTCGTAGCTAAGTAGGTTTTCTGGGTCGGTATAGTAACTACTTACGCTATGCCATTGCAGTGCAAGCGCTAGGTTATTAAAGGCTTGCCAAGTTAAATCAAGGTTAGCCACATTGCGTGGCGCGGTGTCTACGTTGTTACCGTTTATATTTAGCCCATTAATTAACTGATTATTGGTATACGTGTGCTTTGCATGTGTACCTGCAAATTGTAAGTTAAGCGTTTTGCTTAATGCATAATCTACTTCAAGCTCAATACCTCTGTGACGTGAACTGCCATCGTTAACGTTAAAAAAGTCGCTATCGCGATAAATAGTATTGTGTTTGCTCATAGCATACACAGCCAATGCGTAACTTACATTGCTGTAATATCCTTTTAAGCCAAGCTCGGCATTATTGGCTATTTCGGGGTTTAAATCGGCGGTGGTTTGTTCGCGTTGTAATTGGTAAAGCTCTGCCGCTTGCGGCGCTCGGTAGCCACGCGAAAAGTTAGCGTATAGCGTATTATTTTTGTTGGCCTTGTAGCTCACGCCAAATTTAGGTGAGGTATTGCTAAAGCTATTTTTACCACTGGCTGGGCGACTATAACGGCAACCGCCAAAACCACATTCTGTGCCGTCTTCTGTTGTGCGCCCTGTGAGCATATTATTAGTGTAATCGTACTGCATATGCTCATACCTGAGGCCGGCGCTAATAAACCATTTATTTAATTGCCACTCAACTGATGCAAACGGCGCATATAGAGTTGCGTTTACGTCGTAATCGTAGTGTTTGCCTTGCGGTACTGTGGCTACTAAAAATGCAGAGCCTTGAGTTGGCTCGTTTTGGCTTTGAGTAAAATCGCTGCGAGTGTATTCGCCATCAAGCCCTAGGTTTACTTTTACATTACTTTGCAAGTTATGTTGATAAAGCGATTGCACACCTATGCCTGTTTGACTGTTGGTTTCAAGCGGGGTGCCAGGTAAAAAATGCTTAAAAAAGTCCATGCTTTGGTCGCGCACATAAGGCGTAATAGAAAGCACATTGCCGTTTTTTAATTGCCACTGGGCGTTGCTCCACGCTCTAAATGAGCGGGCTTTTCTAAATGCATCGGGGTCAAAGTTTTGCTGTGCTATGTCTTCGTTTTTATAGCTTTCAAAACCCGTAATAAAGCCCGCAGTGTGCTGATCTAAATTTGTGTATGTAAGGCCAGAGGTAAGCAATAGGTTTGAGCGCTCAAAGCGATGACGAATATTTATTTTTTGCTGTTTAACGCTTTCATCATCACGGTAACCGGTATCGTCGGTAATACTTGCGTTTATGCCAATACCACTGTTGCCGTAGTCTTGCCCAGCGCGAAGCTTATAACGGGCATACCCGTATGAGCCATAATCAAGCCCGACTAATCCACCGCCTTGGGTTGTATCAGGGGTTATTACGTTAATTACACCGTGTACGGAGTTTGAGCCATACAGTGCAGAGCCCGGCCCTTTTAATACTTCAATACGCTGCGCCATTTCGCTATGCGCTTCAAATAGCTCGTTAATATTACAAAAGCCTGCAGCACGCAGTGCAATGCCATCTTCAAGGGTTAGTATGCCGCCACAGGCTGCCGCGCCCGAGAGCACCGGCGAGCGAAGAGCCGGTAGGTATTCTTGCCCATTTCCGCGCTGTACGTTAGCACCTGCAATACGTTGTAACGACTCTTCAACATGAGTAGGCGCAATGCTATTTAACTGCGCTTCAGATAAGGTACTAATAGTAAGCGGATAGGGGGTAGCCAGTGCTTCTGTACGTGATGCGGTGGTTGTTATGGTTTCTATTGCATCATCGTTTTTATTATCAGCAAGTGCAACGTGGCTGAGTGGTAATAACAGCGGCAAAATATAAGGTTTCATACATTCCTTTAAGGTGAGTAACGCTTTATTAACGCCATGGTAAGGTGTTTTAAACAGTTTTTAAACCGCTTGCGTTAAAGTGCGCGTATTCTATATACCCGATAAGTTAGCGATAATATAAAGCAAGCCGCAGCGGGCACGGTTAAAGCAAGTAGGGCTAAGTGCTCATAAAGCATAAACCCGCACACTCCACCTAATAAAAAGCCGGCAATAATAAGTATAAATATTACGCCTTTGCGGGTATCAAAGGGTTCACCTTTTAGCGCCTTGCCTATCATTAAACCTAGGTCGGTAAAAATACCGGTTAAATGAGTGGTGCGCACTACTGCGCCGCTGTAGTTAGTGGCAAGGGCATTTTGTAAACCACAGGCGGCAGAGGCAAGCGTAATGCCATAAACATGGGCGCGGCTGAGTAAATAGGTGCTTAAAAGCAGTAATAGGCCTTCAATAAATAATAGGGTGTCGTAATGGCGCCCCAGCTTTAACGAGCCGCCGGTAAGTAAAAAACCAGAAAGGGCAGAGCCAAGCATAAAGCTTAAAATTATACTCATTAGTAGTAACGCAGCAGAGGTACTGCTCATTAGTTTTATACCAAGTAAAGTAACACTACCGGAAAGGTGAGAAATAGCCTGATGCTCAAACCCTAATAACCCTACAGCATTCACAATGCCAGCAATAAAAGCGAGCGCAAACGCGCCGTACTCCACCCATTTTGGTAATTTAGTTAACATTGCCTACCTTATTAATGCACACCGAATTGCGCTTTATAGCGTTTTATTTGCTCATCAACGATTGCGGTGTTGACCACGCCATGCTTAAAAGCAATATAAACAGGTAGGGCATAGCCTTCAAGCTGCTTAGCATGTATGTTTTTATAGCCTTTTGAGTACCATAAGCCGGCTTGATAATTAGTAATTGCGTAGTCAACACGCTGTTTATTAAGCAAATCAAATGTGGCTTTAGTGGAGAGTGAATGCATAAAGTTGCTTTGTTTAATATTGTATTCTTTTGCCAGTACATTGGGTAATTTAACGCCTCTTAGCATAGCAATGCGTGAATTTGATAAGTCATTATTAAGGTTTGCTTTTTCTGTGCTAAATAAACCAAATTGGGTGGTGTGTAGTGGCTCAGTGGTAAATTCTAAATATTGCGCACGCTCGGTATTATTTGCCAACGCAAAGTAACAATCGTAGTAACCTAACGTCATTTCTTTTTTAATACGAGCCCACGGTAAATGCACCAGCTCAATGGTTACTTTTAAATTACGCTCTATAAAAGTTAAATAGTCTATGTCTATCCCTGTAAAGGTATGTGTTTTATCGTCATAAATTGTAAAAGGCGGGTAATGGGTAGTTGCACAGCGCAGCGTTTTATTAGGCGCTGCTAATAATAGCGAAGAAAAACTAAAAGCTAAAAGCAGCAATAATGTGCGCATAAATGTAAATCCGATTTTTTCTTATGTTAGTGTGTTTATTATACAGCGATATTCGGTTTTGAGGTGATGATCTATGTATTTTTTCTTCTCGTATAAGTTTAAATTTTTAAGAGATAACCATGTTTAACGCAGAGCAGCAATCGCGAATTATAGAAATGGCGTGGGAAGACAGAACCCCCTTTGAGGCTATAGAGCAGTTATACGGGCTTAATTATTCACAGCTGGTCGTGTTTATGCGAGAGCATATTTCAAAGGGTAGTTTTAAAGTGTGGCGCAAACGCCACGCAGGGCGTAAAACCAAGCATTTAAAACTGCGAGACCCAGCCATAATGCGCAGCCATTGCAAAACACAGTACAAGCCGAGATAAATAGCTGCTTGCAGTTTCATATGATGTTCAGGCGTGTTTGATAATCTTTAGCTATTAACATTATTAGAGATTATTTATGAAAGCGTTTTTATATACGGTTTTTTTAGCGGGTGCCTTGGTTAGCGTTAATGCACAGGCAAAGCCCGACAAAGACAATCACGGCCATAAAAATGGCCACCATAAACATCAGCAGCACAACTATAAAAGCAGTAAGAAACTATCTAAAAAGCAGCAAAAAAAGTTAGTGCGTGCTGGGTGGACGCCACCAGGGTTAAGTAAGCGTTACCATAGAGGCGATTACCTAGACCGCAATGTATATAAACAAGGCCGCGTTATTGAACGTTCTAGAGATAATGGTACAGTAAGTATAAAAATAGACAGTACAGTTATACACATGGTGCACGATACCCGAGAAATACTTTCAATTTTAACTCGTTAAGTACAATTTATAAGGATATTTAAATGCTCATTGCACTGGCTATAATCATTGGCTTTTTTTTATTAGTGACCTTATTACCTATGTCGTACAGTCAGCACTACTTAGTGCGCAGCTGCGACTTTGTTCGACTACAGGTATTTTATATAGCCAGCGCTGTTGCAATTATATCGTTTTATTTACTGTGGCAAAGCGGCAATAGCGGGTATTTGTATACTGCTTTAACCGCATTACTAACCATGGCATTACAAGGTAAGTGGATATTTCCTTACACTTGGCTTGCTAAAAAAGAAGTTAAAACGGCCTCAGTGAGCGAAGCTCACAGTGTAAGAATCATGTCAGCTAATGTGCTTATGTCAAACCACAATAGTGAGCAACTAATCTCACTGGTTGATAAACACCAGCCCGACTTATTAATTACCCTTGAAAGCGACAGCTGGTGGGAAAATAAATTAGCTGTTCTTAAAAAAAACTACCCCTATTATATTGAATGCCCTAAAGACAACCGCTACGGCATGCATTTATACAGTAAATTTAAAATTCTTGATGCGCAAATATGTGAGCTCATTGAAGATGATATTCCTTCAATTCATATCCTGTTCGAAAACAATGAAGGTCTTGAAATGCAAGGGCACTTTATACACCCCGCGCCACCAAGCCCCACTGAAGAAGACTCATCGCGCCCACGCGACTCAGAGCTAATAATGGTCGCTAAAGCACTTAAAAAGCCAACACGCCCGACCATTGTAGCCGGTGATTTAAACGACGTGGCATGGTCGCGCAGCACCCGTTTATTTATGCAAATAAGTGGTTTTTTAGACCCACGTAAAGGCCGTGGTTTTTATAACACCTTTCACGCAAGTTACTTTTTTATGCGCTGGCCGCTAGATCATTTATTTCACAGCCCAGGGTTTAAAGTAAAGCGCATTAAGCGCCTTGCAAAATACGGCTCCGACCACTTTGCACTACTCACTGAGCTGGTGTATGAAAACGCCAAGCAGCATTCATTAGAAGATAAGCCAAAAGAGCTTAAGCAAGAAGAAATTCAAGAGCTTGCTATGAGCAAAGCCGATAAACGAAAGGTGCCAAGGTTTGAGGAGGGCTAGCTGTTAGCTATTAGTTTTTAGCTGTTAGTTGAATACGTTTTAACTTGAACGCTCAGGTTTAATCCATGATATTTCTTCAGACTTGATAACTTCATCAGCCAGTGTAGGTCGGATAAGCGAAGCGCCATCCGACACAGTAAAATACCTTGCCAATTATAATCAATATTTATGTTGTCGAGTGGCAGGAGAGTGCCAATTGCAAACAGTGGTAACGCCGCAAACACCGGAGGCAAAACCAGAGCGACGAAGGAGCGGCGGTTTTACCTTGTTAGGTTTTTTCTTTAAACAAGACATTAATATATGGCCCGAATTTTTCGTCTATTTCTTTAATAAGAGGCTCGTCATTTCTTGCGCCAGGAGGATAGATCCCTGTTTGTTCTTGCCACCGCAACATAAGAGCCACCAAAATTTCATTTATTCTAGCGGCTTGCCGCCAAAGTGTAACGGTAAATACCTTGGCCTTGGCTATACCTTCTTCGGTATCTAAATCCCATCCTTCAATCTTATCCTGATTATGTATGAAGTCATTACGATTTTTAAGAAAGTCGGCCAACAAACTCTCTAATGCTGGAGCTAAGTCTACTCTTGATTTTAGCTTACCGATAAAATAGCCAAGCGCCTTTTTTCGTTCCTTGCTCTCGATTGAATTTAGCTTCTCGATGGTTAAATCCTCTTCATCTTGCAATACAAATGTAGTAATGAAACTGATATTCTTCTCAACAGATTGTATATACGTTAGCGCAAAACCGATGAGAGAATAAATGTCTTCTGGATTGGGCGATACCATGTTTTAAACCTAACGCCCGCTTAAGCGGACAAAAATCATTGGTTATAATGTGGAGCGTAGCGGAACCTAACCAACTGTTTTTGTTCCGTTTAAAGCACTTGTTAGCACTATTTCTCACCAAAGAAGACGAACCTATAACTATCTTTTGGCATTGCGTCCCCCATGCCACAATCTTTACGAAGTGCAAGGACGCATTCAGTATAGGTTTGTTTTATTACTACCTGTGGCTGAGCTCGCCCTGACGCTAGTGCCATTTGCTGTTCGATAAAAACATTAACTTTTATCAACACTGCATCGGGAGCCCACAGCCACAATTGAGCATAACAATCTAAAAATGTCTGCTGTTGTTCAGTTGTCACTTCTCGCCCGTTAATGAAAAGCCCCATGCTTTGGATAAAACGGTTATATACCTCACGTTTCTTCGATAGAGCATCAGAGCGAGAATTAATACTCTCTTTCAGCAACTCAACTTCAGACGCATAAGTATTCTTTACAGCTTCAACCTTATCCGTAATTTCAACAAGATCTTCTTTTTTAGCTAAGTTTTTTGCTTTCTCTTTTAAGTAACTCGGGAGGTAAAGTTTACCAAATGCCACTAAACCGAGAAGGACAGCTAAATTTGCCCACAATAAAACTTCGTTCATACCACTCCTACTGAACTCGCATTTTGCTGATAGTGCTAACACCCACATAAGGGGCAGTAATACGTGGGCTAAAATTTGGAGCGAAGCGACAGAGCCCACGTGTTACTGTCCCAGCGAAGCGCCTTAATGTGTTTGTTAGGTGCCTATTTTCTATCGGTAATTGCGGGGATGGCCTTGATATTAAACCACTTTTTATCAGGCACTAAGTCAGATTTAAAACGATTAGAATTTTTACTAACTCTGATGCATGAGTTCACTAGAGTCTCCATTGCTTCAGCTAACCCTTCATCTTTATAGGCTATAGAAGGTGTTCCATCAGTAGTGCAATTTACTCGCGGGTAATCAATCGAGTGTAAATAAGAGTCAAAAACTCCTCTAGGAAAAGCCTCTCCGTAAATACGCCATGCGTATTTTTTTCCGAGATACAGTTCAGACTTACCAAAATAAACAACTCGTTCTTTTGATTTTCGAGTTTCAGCTTCCCGTTGTTGTTCACCGAGTTCACGTGCAACATAATGGCTTACTTTAGGGTTCACTGTTTCTGCTTTTGCAACGGCTGAGATATCGACCTCATTGTTATTATTAACTACTCTGTAGCCGATATTATATTTCTCACCTTCTACCAAGATTGGCTCCCTGTTAGCAATAAATTGATAAACGGTCGATGTAGACTCAGGGGTAAATTGATGTAAATACTTACCGTCTGGACGGCCTAAAATTTTATAATTACTAACGATTAATGTGGGGGTTGTAAATAATTCTCTTGATTTCATTTAAACTCCGTTGTTGAGCACCTAACAATTTAATAGTGCGCTCATCGCGCTCATCGCGCTTATTTCTGCTGACGCCACGCTCACTTATCTACTTTATATAGTTTTAACAAATAACCTAAGGTATTACTATCACTAAGTTTTCTGAAACTTTAAAGAATAGATAAATAGAACAATATGCGATCGGCGCTCATTTTCATGAATATATGCGCAAAGAGCAGTTTAACCAATCTATTAACGACGATGTTGAGCTAGTCTCAATGAACGCTCAGCGCTATGTTTTGCAGAGTTTATCGAGCTATCTGAACTCACAATTTTAAACAATATGCTTGGGCTTTTACTAAATAAGCTAAATTGGGAAGTGAAGTTTTAGGTGTGAATTTTAAAGTGAAAATATAGTCTTTAAACGCATTACACTTAGTAGCTATACCCATAAAAAAGCCTAAAAGTGATTGCTCACCTTTAGGCTTAATAATATTTTTTAAAACACGTATAAATATTCTTTTAATACGTGTATCTCAGGTGTAGCTATATTAGCTATTGATCATAATACATTTGATATTCACAAATTCGCGCATACCAAAGCCGCCGTGCTCTCGGCCGTAACCACTTTCTTTAACACCACCAAACGGTAGGTTGGGTTGGGCAAGGCCGTAACCGTTAATGTTGATCATACCTGTGTCAAAGTGCTTTTTAGCTAGTTCAATGGCTTTTTTCTCATCTTTAGAGAAAATACCACCGCCTAAACCATAGCGAGAGTCGTTGGCGATGCGCATTGCATCGTCGTTGTCTTTTGCTTTAATGAGCGAGGCTACAGGGCCAAATAACTCGTCATCGTATGCTGGCATGCCCGGCGATAAATTATCAAGAATAGTCGGTGGGTAGTAGTAACCTGTTTGCGATGGCACTTCACCGCCTGTGACTACATTTACACCTGCTTCAACAGATTGCATTACTTGGTCGTGAATTTTATCGCGTAAATCTTCACGAGCCATTGGGCCTAGATCGGTATCTTCGGCCATTGGGTCGCCCATTTTTAGTGCTTCAAATTGCGCTTTAATTTTTTCTTTAAAGTCATCATATAGTGACTCTACAACCACAAAGCGTTTTGCCGATACACAGGTTTCGCCGTTGTTGATCATGCGCCCTGTAACGCAGGTTTCAACAGCAAGGTCTAAATCTGCATCATCAAGTACTAAGTAGGCATCGTTACTACCAAGCTCAAGCACTGTTTTTTTAACGTATTTACCTGCTTCTTCAGCTACTTTTTTACCGGTAGCGTCACTGCCTGTAAATGTTACGCCGCTGATTGCTTTGTGTGAAATAAGCGCGCTGGCAGTTTTGCCATCAATAAGTAAGTTGCTAAAGCAATATTCAGGGAAGCCCGCTTGTTTAAATAGTGTATCTATTTTCTCTGCCATACCAAATACATTACCGGCATGTTTAAGTACGGTGGTGTTACCGGCCATAATGTTAGCTGCACTGTAACGAATTACTTGGTAAAGCGGGAAGTTCCAAGGCTGAATACCTAATAAAACGCCCGTTGGTTGGTAGCTAACAATAGCACGGCCGCCATCCATATCGCGCTCTTCATCGCCAAGTACTTGTGGGCCGTTTTCGGCTGTATAACGACAAATACCTGCGCACAGTTCAATTTCTTGAAAACCTTGCTCGTACACTTTACCCATTTCTTCGGTCATTAGCTTAGCAATGGCTTCTTTTTGCTCTTCGAATAAAGAGGCTAGTTTATTTAAATACTTAGCACGCTCGGTAAATGAGGTTTGGCGCCATTTTAAATATGTTTCGTGAGATTTTTCGACTACTTGCTCAGCTTCCTCTTGAGAAAGCAGCGTGTAGGTATCAATGGTTTGTTCAGTTGCGGGGTTGATTGTTTTAACTGTGTTACTCATTTTTATCTCCTTACAAATTAGTTATCAGTAAGGGTGCAAACACAAAGCCAGTTTGTTTTATAAAGTAAAATAGGGTTTAAGTTATTGAATAGTGGTCGCTTTAAATTTAATTATGGGATGTAAATAAAAAGCGAGTGATGAGCAAGCAGTAAAAAATACTGCTTTATGCAAATTTTACAGCCTTAGTTAAACAGTTGCTGTGCTATTTGTTTAAGTAGGTAAGTTTCTCGAATGATAGACAGCCCTTGTTTTTTGCTAAGGCTCATTGTGCGCTCGTTGTGTGCAATGGCGTCGTATATATTGACCCATTTAGGCGTCATACCATTTTGTTGCTCGTAATGTTCAAGCTGTGCTTTGCCAAGCTCTTTGTCTGTATCGCATAAATAGCAATACGACTGTATGTGTATAATATCAAAGTCGTCTTTGTACCAAGGGCGGTACTCTTCGTATAACCCAAAGGGTTTAATAACCTGTATATTTTGCGCGCCAGTTTCTTCGCTAAGCTCTCTTATTAACCCTTGCTCTAGGGTTTCACCTTCATCTACACCGCCGCCGGGTAAACTGTAGTCTTCGTAGCGATTGGTATACATTAATAAAATGTGTGCATCTTTAATCACAATGGCGCGGCCTGTGCGGCGGGTAAATTGAGTGCCTTGGTTTAAATTTATGCCAGGGTGGACCATTGTTTTTAATAATTGCATTTTGTCTCCTTTTTAAAAGCAAAATTATATCAGCTGGTATACTTAGGCGAGTAGTAAAAATAATTCTAATTATTTTTAAAAATTATGATCGGTATGGCTTAAGTTTACGTACATACTGGGTTGTTAAAATTAAACGTTAAAAGACTCAATAGTTTAATCATTTTTAAGAGATTCTAGTAGCCCCTTTTATTTGCAAAATAGGGTGCGTAGAATAAGAAGAAAAGCATAGGGATTTATCATGTTAAACATACTTTTAGTCGATGATGACGTTGAATTTAGTGACGTTGTTTGCCACATTGTCGAATTCCTCGGGCACAACATTTGTACTGCAACTAGCTTAAAAGAAGCACATCAATGGTTTGAAAATAATACCTTTGATCACGTATTACTCGATTTTATGCTGCCAGATGGCAGTGGTCTTCATTTACTCGATCATTTAAAAATGATTGGGCAGTCTCCAAAAGTGACGCTTATTTCTGGCCACCCTTCAGTAAAAGGGATTTTGGCAGACATGTGTGAGCAAGATGTTGGGCATTTATTAAAGCCGCTGCAACGCGAAGACCTAGAGCTGGTATTAAACGGCCCTAAAAAAACAGCTAAAAAAGCTAAAGTTCCGGCTATTACTCGCCATTTTAATAGCTTAATTGGTGAATCAGAGCCAATGCAAAAGCTTTACACCATGATAGAGCGCGTAGCAAAAACCAATGCTAACGTGATGCTAATGGGGGAAAGCGGTGCAGGTAAAGAAGTGGTCGCCCAAGCAATTCATAACGCTAGCCAATGCGAAGGCCCTTTAGTGGCGAGCAACTGTGGTGCTTTGTCTAAAGAATTAATAGGTAGTGAGTTATTTGGCCATGAAAAAGGGGCTTTTACAGGTGCAATTGCCCGTAAAGAAGGGGTGTTTGAGCAAGCAGACGGCGGTACGTTATTTTTAGATGAAGTAACCGAAATGCCTATAGATATGCAGCCAAACTTACTGCGTGTGCTTGAGACTAAAAAAGTAACACGTGTAGGCGGCAATCGTGAATTGCCTATAAACTGCCGCGTTATTTCTGCGACTAACCGTTCGCTGACCGACTTAGCGCAAAATAATATTATTCGTGAAGATATTTACTTTAGGCTTGCGGTTTTTCCCATTGATATACCTGCGCTGCGAGAGCGAAAAGAAGATATTCCACTGCTTGCGAAAGCCTTTTTAGAGCAACTTAACGATGAAAATGGCACTTCGTTTTATTGGCACAACGAGCAGCTAAAAGAACTACAGCAATACGAATGGCCAGGCAATGTGCGTGAACTTCGCCACGCTATCCATCGCGCCTTTATTATGAGCGACCCACAATCGAGCGAAATTACACTTCCGGATAACTTAGAGTCGCCGTTTTCGCGTGTAAATACGCAAGTGGCCGACAACCATGTTTCGGCAGGGCAAACCATTGAAGAAGTCGAAAAAGAGTTAATCCACGCCACGCTAGATAAGGTGCAAGGTAATAAAACGCTAGCTGCGCAAATGCTAGGGATCAGTACAAAAACATTGTATAACCGATTAAACGCATACGGCGGAATTGGAGAATATAAATAACCTGAACTCTGAATAATAAACCTATCTCTAGCAGCTATTTTCAACGTTAACTGCGTTAAATTTGCTTGCAATAGGCCAGCTATTGACGCGTAAATTCGGCTTGTTTTCATTGAAAATCTCTGGCTAGAGAAAAGAATTTGGTTATCACTATAATTTAATATTTTAGTAAGTTTCTTAACCAGAGTTCAGGTTGAATAAGTATAGGAAGTAATATGAGTGATGAAAAAGAAGTTAATACGCTAAATAAATTGGTACATGATGCGAGAGCTCCACTGAATAGAATTTCTATGAATGCAGAGCTC
The DNA here is from genome assembly GCA_007988745.1 of Pseudoalteromonas atlantica. Taxonomy (GTDB): domain Bacteria; phylum Pseudomonadota; class Gammaproteobacteria; order Enterobacterales; family Alteromonadaceae; genus Pseudoalteromonas; species Pseudoalteromonas atlantica. Next base: position 10,675 of record BJUT01000042.1, on the reverse strand, counting down.
ATTAAACTGGTATTAGAAAACGATATGCCAAAAGATAAAGCGTTAGCAGCACTCGATAAAATAATTTCAAACTGTCAGCAATGTAGCGAAAGCTTGCAAAACATTACTGATTTTAATAATAAGTAGTCATTTAAAATTAGGTATTTACACATAATGAGTAAGCAAAAGCAGCAGGGTAAAACGAATATAACGTGGGCCGCTTTTATCGCAATAGTACTGTGTATTGTTGTTGGCAATGCAGTTTTGGCATTAAGTACTATTCAGGGATTAACGCAAACGCAAAAAAGCTTGGATAACACTAGCTTATTAGCCGATGCCATTGAGCGTCTTCACTTATCAATTGTGCAGGCAGAGTCTGGCCAGCGCGGCTACTTACTCACCGAAGAAGAAGACTACTTAATGCCTTATTACGATGCGATAGGGCAAATAGAATCGCAAATGGAGCATGTAAAGTCTCTACACTCTGAAATTGATGGCCAAGCTGAGCGAATTGCTGAGCTATTAGTGTTAACAGAAGCTAAAATTAAAGAGCTTAAACAAACGGTTAAGCTGGCTACTAATGACAAAGAGCGCCGTGCGTTATATGTATTAAATACGCACAGAGGGCGAGAGCTATACAAAGATATTCGCGTTAAAGTTAATGATATTCAAGACCGAGAATTACTGTTTAAGGTGAGCCATTTTTCTAAGCTGGCACAAATAAAAAATGAAGCAAAAATCACCTTTGCTATTACAGCGGTTACCAGTGCGCTTTTAATAATAGGTATGTTTTTATTAACACGCCTAAATTTAAGAAACGCGGCTAAATACCGTGAGGAGCTTGAAATACAAAACGAAACACTTGCAACTAAAGTGTCTGAGCGCACGCAAGAGCTGACCTTATATTCAGATGAGCTTAGCCGCTCAAACCGTGAGCTTGAAGAGTTTGCGTTTGTTGCCAGCCATGACTTACAAGAACCACTACGAAAAATTCAAGCATTTAGTGACCGCCTAGAAACCATGTTTAAAGATGAACTGGGCGAAAAAGGCATAGATTACATAGGCCGTATGAAAAATGCAGCGCAACGTATGTCTAACCTTATTAACGATTTGCTAGAGTTTTCGCGGGTAACAACCCGAGGTAGAGACTTTGATGACACTGACTTAAAAGGCGTAGTTAACGATATTTTAAGTGATTTAGAGGTTGCCATTAAAGAAAGCAATGCGCACGTAGAGGTGGGCGAACTACCGGTTATTCAAGCCGATAAAAGCCAAATGCAGCAGTTGTTTTTAAACTTACTGTCTAACGCTGTTAAGTTTAGAAAGCCAGGTGTTGAGCCACATATAAGCGTAATGTACGAGCACAAAGACGAGTTTAGTGAAGAGCATAACGAAAAAGTGGGTTGGCAAATTATTACCATAAAAGATAATGGTATTGGTTTCTCACAAGAGTATGCTGATAAAATATTTGTACCATTTCAGCGCCTGCATGGGCGCTCGGAATATAAAGGCACAGGGATTGGGCTTTCAGTTTGTAGGCGTATAGTTGAGCGGCATGGTGGGATAATTACCGCTCATAGTAAAGACGGTGAAGGGGCAACCTTCATAATAAAATTACCTGTGGAAACAACGCTTTTCACACTTCAAGGAGAGGCTTAGATGCCGTATTCAAAAGTGAAACCTATTACAATATTAATGGCAGATGATGACGAGGATGATCGCCTACTCACGCAAGATGCGCTAGCCGAAAGCCGTGTATTAAACGAGCTGCATTTTGTGGAAGATGGGGTTGAATTATTAGAGTACTTAGAGCGCAAGGGTAAGTTTGAAGATAAAAATTCATCGCCACGCCCGGGGTTGATTTTGCTTGATTTAAATATGCCACGTATGGATGGCCGTGAAGCACTTGAGGCCATTAAGGCAAACCCAAACCTTAAAGGCATACCGGTTGTTATTTTAACCACCTCTAAGCAAGAAGAAGACATGGTTAAAGGCTATAACTTAGGAGCGGCCTCTTATATTACTAAACCGGTAACGTTTGATGGCTTGGTTGATTTAATGAAAACCCTAGGAAAATACTGGGTAGAATTTGTAGAGCTGCCGACAACGTTTAACGACTAAATAAGTAGCAACATTAAGCCCCTAATTAGGGGCTTATTAAATGCAAACAAAAGGAGGTAGTATGTTAGATAAAGTGACTCGCTTACTTTTAGTAGAAGACGATGAAGATGATTACATTCTCACTTGCGACTACTTAGATCAGTTAGATTCACATACATTTGACATAGATTGGATAAGCTCTCCTGAGCAAGCAATAAGCATTTTAAGTAAAAACGATCACGATATTTGTTTGCTTGATTATCGATTAGGCGCCTCAAATGGGCTAAGTGTATTAAAAAAGGCCATTGCTAATGGGTTTAGCGGGCCAATTATTATGCTTACAGGGCAATCTAATGATGAATTAGACTCTGCAGCACTTGATGCCGGCGCGGTAGATTACCTTATAAAAACAGAAATGAGTTCGAGCCGGTTTGCTCGCGCTATACGTTATGCTTTAGCGCGTAAAGATGTTGAAGGCGAGCGAGTAGAGCGTTTAAAAGCCGAGGCAGAGAACCGCTCAAAAGACAGATTTTTAGCCCACTTAAGCCACGAATTACGTACCCCGCTTTCATCTATATTAGGTTACACAGAGTTACTGCTGCAAAGCGACTTTAGCAAACAGGCCGAAAACGAATTAGGGGTTATTTACCGAAACGGTAAGCACTTGCTGAGCTTGTTAAACGACGTGCTCGATTTATCTAAAATTGCTGCCGACAAATTAGAGCTCACCTTAAGTGAAGTAAACTTAGATAGCATGCTGGCTGATGTTTACACTTTAATGCGTGTATCTGTGCTTGATAAAGGCTTAAACCTTCGCTTTGAGTCTCTACAGCCCTTACCTCTTATTGTGAGAGTAGATGCCACCCGCGTACGCCAAATACTCATTAACTTAATCAATAATGCGGTTAAATTTACCGAAAAGGGCGAAATAGTGGTTAGTGCCTGGACCGAGTGGGTTGAAGGCCAAGAAATGCTATTTTTTAGTATTAAAGATTCAGGCATGGGGATTGCCCCTGAAAAACAAGCATTAATTTTTAAACCCTTTGAGCAAATAGCCGATGTAGAATCGCGCTCTGTTGGCGGAGCAGGCTTAGGCCTTGCGATTTGTGCCGAGCTATTAGCGCGTATGCACGGCAGTATCGATTTAACCTCTAGAATGGGCGAAGGCTCTACCTTTACTATTTCGGTGTACCCAGGTGATATAAGTGAAGTAGAACGCCAAGTATTAAACTTTAGTAGTGGCTCGCAATTACAGACAAAATCAGCACCATGCAAAGTGACTGGCCGCGTATTAGTGGTTGATGATTTACGCGATTTACGTATGTTAGTTGGCCATATGATTAGCACATGTGGTGCGCGCGTAGACTACGCCGAGCATGGCCAGCAAGCGCTTGAAAAAGTAAGAATTGCCGAGGCGTATCGCTCACCTTACGACATTATTTTTATTGATATACATATGCCTGTAATGGGCGGTAAAGAAGCGACAATAGAGCTTAGAAAAATGGGCTATACAGGCCCAATTATTGCGCTTACTGCCGCCACTATGAAAGGCATACATGAAGAGCTTGCCGCCCTTGGCTTTAACGATGTAATACCAAAGCCCGTTGATAGCTCTTCTTTGTATCAATGCTTACAAGATTACTTAGTATCGCCAGAGCATGCGCCTCAAGCTAAAAACATTCACAGCGACAAAGCTGTAATAGAGAAAAAACAGCGCTTTTTATTGGTTGAGGACGACCAAGATGCAGCGCAAATTACGCAGTTGTTGCTAGAAAGTTTAGGGGTAGAAACCGTTATTACCTCAACGTGTGCACAGTGTTTACAAACCCTCAATCATGACCAACAATTTAATAAGGTATTGCTAGATATGCACTTACCTGACGGGCGTGGTGTAGATTTAGGGAAGCAAATTAACGAACGTTACCCTGACTTAAGCTTAGTGATTGTTAGTGGTGCAGAGCCCGATCCTAAGCAGATCAAAGATTTAAATATTAATCATGTACTTTTGAAGCCGATTAATCTGAGCTTATTAGAAACCTTGATCAGCTCGTAATTTAGAAGTTATTTTATGCAGTCGATAAAACTAGAAAGTGAGATATTAACGCCCTCTAAAGTAGTATGCGTTGGGCGTAATTACACCGCGCATATTGCTGAGCTTAATAATGAGCTACCAGATCAAATGGTATTGTTTAATAAACCGAACAGTGCGCTTTCGTCTACCTTATTTGCTACGCACAATAACGACACACTGCATTATGAAACCGAGCTGTGTTTTGTTATTAAAAATAATGAGTTGGCAGGCGTAGGTTTAGGGTTGGATTTAACTAAACGTACCGTGCAAAGTAAGCTTAAAAATAAAGGGCTACCGTGGGAGCGCGCCAAGGCTTTTAACGGCTCGGTATTACTAACGCCCTTTGTAAGTATTGCGGATGCCGAGCAGGCGTTTACGTTTGAGCTTAAAATTAACGATAACGTTATTCAGCAAGGCGATACGCAATTTATGATACATAAGCCTAAAGATATTTTAAGTGAAATTAATGAGTTTATGCACTTAGAAAATGGCGATGTAATAATGACAGGGACGCCTGCAGGCGTAGGAGAAGTGCCTGCAAATAGCGTATTTACAGTAAGCTTGTATGCTAATTCGACGTGCTTGTTATCGCAGAGCTGGCAGGCACAATAGGATTGAGTATTTGCTGTTGGTAATGCTTAGTAAACTGCGGAAAACTTTGCTCTAACCAAAAACGCTGACTATTTATATAAGCAGGCGATTGTAATACCTGCTTATGTAGCGCTTTATTTATTTTATTAAGCGCCTTGGTAGCAAAATCATTCGGTGCTCTTACTGCACACCCTATAGCCCCTAAAACAAACTCTCTGGGGTCTTCTTCAATTGGCAAACTGACTATATTCTTAAACTTACTGTGGTTGACAAAATAATCCCCCATAAACGGGTAGTCTATTGTGTAATCTAAAAAGCCGCGACTTAAGCGAGCAATAACAGCTTGGCTTTCATTTTCGCTGCTCCAGCTTAGCGATGCTTTATGATACACCGTGGTGTTTTCGATTATTTTATTAATTTTTGAAGTAAACTTGCGCGCCGCGGCTTGACCATATACATATTGCTCGTCTGACAATAAATGAATAAGTTTAATAGGGCTGCCATGCTTAGCGTGTATTTCTGGAGCAAGTTTTTGAGTGGTTAAAACCGAAAAAGGCGGGTAAACCGTGGTGGGGGTAGAAAACTGTAACACCCCATTGGCCGTTTTTTTATGAATAACACACGGAAAACATGCATTATCGCCTTCATTTAAGTGCTTATTAATTCGCTCTTGCGGCACGATTAGTCGCGTATGTTTTACATCATCAATACTGTTAATTAGTTGCTCGGTGAGGTTGTCACAAATACCGCCTTGCGGCGCATGCGAATCTTTATCCATATGAAACGGGGGCGTGTAACTTTGTAGCCATACAATTTCTTTAATTGGGTGAGTATTGTCAGCGTACCCGTAACGCATTAAACCACCTAGTACACCAAAGAATAAAATTACATTTCTAAGCATAACTCACTAAAAATAATCCATTTAAGTTAACTTTAGTATAGTTTTACTTTGTATATGTTCAAATGTAAGAGAGAAAAAGGCAGTAAAAAAACTGCCTATTATTTTGGTTTAGTATGGCTGCGGGTAATCTTTAAAAATAGTACCAATTTCAGCTAGTGTGTCGTCGCTTAAAGTTATGCTAAAAGCGTCAATGTCTTCTTTTAATTGGGCCATGCTGGTCGCACCAATAATTGACGAGGTAACGCCATCGACTTGATTACACCAAGCAAGTGCCAATTGGGCTGGGGTTATGCCGCTTGCATGTGCAAGCTCTACATAACGCTGCGTGGCTTTTTGCGCGTTAGGGGTATCTCTAAAAATGCCATTGCGCTGCATAAATGTCCAACGCGAGCCAGCTGGGCGCGCGCCGTTTAGGTATTTACCCGTTAGCAGGCCTGCAGCAAGCGGTGACCAAGGTAAATAAGCAATGTCTTCATGGATACACTGCTCAATTAAGTAGGGCCAATCTTTAGCGTGCGCTAGGCTAAACTCGTTCTGAATAGACACCATACGCGGTAAGTTATGCGCTTTTGCTAAATTTAAAAATTGGCTAATGCCCCATGGGGTGTCATCTGAAAGGCCACAATATTTTATTTTTCCGGCTTTAACACACTCATTAAGGCCCTCTAAAATATCAAGCATACCCGCTTGTTGTTGCTCAGTATCTACGTCACTAAAAGTGAGTTTACCTGGCCACTGCCTGCCAAAATGTGGGGTAGAGCGATTAGGCCAATGCAATTGGTATAAATCTATGTAGTCGGTTTGTAGGCGTTTCAGCGAGTTATCTACGGCCTCAATGACAGCGCTGCGTGTTATATCGCCGCCATCTCGTACCCACGATAGGCCATTGCCTGCAATTTTGGTCGCCAATACAATATCACCGCGCTTTTGCGCATTGCGACTAAGCCAGTTACCTATAATTTGCTCTGTTTTACCGTAGGTCTCTGGTGAAGGAGGAACGGCATACATTTCGGCAGTATCTATAAAATTAACGCCTTGTGCCAAGGCATAAGCTATTTGCTCATCGGCTTCTTGTTGGGTATTTTGTTTACCCCAAGTCATGCTGCCTAAGCATACTCTAGAAACATCAACACCGCTGCTGCCTAACGGACTGTATTGCATTTAAAATCCTTAAATTATGTAAGATCTTGAGAGTGGATAATTAATACCAATTCGCAATAAAACCTAATTAAGCGAATTGGTGTAGTGCCGATAGTAATGGCTCTGAAATCGCCGCTTTTTGTCCTGTTTTAAAGTCAAACATAACAACTTGAGAATAGCCTGTGGTAGTAATAGCTTGCTGAGCATGGCTAAATACAGAGTAATTCATCATAAAACGGTCGCTTTTTATATCTGAAATAGTAATACCTACGGTTAAGGTATCTGGGAAGGTCACTGGACGTTTATAGCGAATATTGTTTTCACTAATGACCGGGCCTATTCCACCTGGTTTTATCGTATCAAACTGATTTATTTTATTTAGAAAATCGATACGCGCAATTTCAAAATAACGCAAGTACACCACGTTGTTAACATGTTGTAGGGCGTCCATATCGGCCCATGCTACGGTGATATCGGTATGTATAGGGTGCTGATCTTTGAACCTTTGCATGTATGTGTACTCTTAGTTTTAAATGAATGAGATTATCAATATGGTGTTTGTAGCTCAAGACAATAAATGCCATGTTTTTTTATATGATGATTGTACCTATTTATTTTTAGGACTACAGTTAAATAACACAGACAACACACACACGAGAACACACATGCAAAATATAATTAATTGGGCTTTAGCCAGTTTAGTTTTTATAGCGTCTTTTGCTTGCTATGCAATGGGTAATGCCTCCGGCGGCATAATGCTTTTAGCTGCGGGGTTTTTATTGGAGTTTGTTTTTTGGCTACATTGCTTTAAAAAATCAAAGCGCTTTAAGCAGCCGTTTTAAAAAAGCTGTTTAAAGCTTGCACGGTTTAACGCGCTACACCTAGTAGCGCTTTTAACTTTAGCAAGTTAAACAGGCTTTAATGGACTTGCTTAATGAAAGTGAATCCTTAATAATGGCTGTATAAATAAACAGTTGTTATGTGGTAATGAAAAAGTTTATTCATATCGACATGGACTGCTTTTATGCAGCGGTTGAAATGCGCGATAACCCCAAACTTGGCAGTGTGCCTTTAGCGATTGGTGGCAATAGCCGTCGTGGCGTGCTCTCTACAGCAAATTATATAGCGCGCGAATATGGTGTTCGCTCGGCTATGTCTAACTACCACGCTAAGCAATTATGTCCCGATTTAGTTATTGTGCCTGGGCGCATGGCGGTTTATAAAGAAATTTCTAACCAAATACGCGCTGTATTTAAACGCTATACCAACCAAATAGAGCCGCTGTCGCTTGATGAAGCTTACCTAGATGTAACCAACAGCACCGCATGCAAAGGCAGCGCAACGCTTATTGCTCAGCAAATTAGAGCAGATATTTATAACGATACCGGCCTTACTGCCTCTGCCGGGGTTGCCCCCATTAAGTTTATTGCCAAAATAGCCAGTGACGAAAATAAACCCAATGGTCAATTTGTGGTTTTACCGGATGAAGTTGATGCGTTTTTAAATAATTTACCGCTGGGTAAAATCCCTGGTGTGGGCAAAGTAACCCTCGAAAAGCTTAATTTAAAGGGGTTATACACAGGTAAAGACGTTCGCGAGAAAGGCGTTAATTGGATGCAGCAGCATGTGGGGAATTTTGGTGTATCGCTTTATCAAAAATGTGCTGGCGAATATATTGGTAAAGTAACCACTGAGCGAGTCCGTAAATCCCTTAGTGTTGAACACACCTATGAATACAATAAAAATAGCTTACAAGAATGTTTAGATCAGTTACCTAAATTACTCGAAGAGCTAACAGCGCGCCTTAATAAGCAACAGCTACAAAATCGTATTAATAAGCTAAGTGTAAAAGTGAAGTTTGCAAACTTTGTTGTTACCTCAGCGGATCAAGCTCATCATCAATTAAATACTGCTATTTTTACTGAATTACTCTCTAAGGCGTATCAACGCGGTATGCAGCAACCGGTGCGTTTATTAGGTATTGGGGTAGGTGTTAAAAATGAACCTAATTTAAATCTGCAACTGAGTATTCTTGATTAACCACACGCTTTTTTGCAATTTAGAGTGCTTTAGTACAGTAATTTAAACGTGGAGCAAGCAGGGGCTGCCTTTACTAAAAGCTATATAGTTGTTGTTAGTTTCTTCTTAAAACACTGAGTCACTTTAGTTAGCTGTAAAACCAAGTTGCCAGATTAACATGAGCTGATCGCAGTTGGCTGGTTTTGTGTTTTTATATCAACGATAATAGCCCCTTATGTTTTCTAACAGGAGTTTTACTTATGGCATATCCTCAAGCGATAGCTGCACAATCACTTAGTGCAAGCTTTGACTCATTTTCTCACGATGCACTTATTATAATTAGTGATGACTTTTCTCAATTAGCCAATAACTCATTAAGTGATGCTATCGAATCACACGCTAAAGTAGATTCTCGTATTGGTAAACAAGTTACGTTTTTAGTGGTTGATAATGTACGCGTTGTTTTAGCACCTACGGGGCCGCTTAACCGCGATTACGATGATGTAAGGCGCTACTTTGATGCTGCTAAACTAGCGATTAACGAAGCAAAAGCCGCGGGTAGTGTAAACCCTGCTATTTACTTACCTAAATTACATACAGATGCGCGTTACCAGCATGCGTTAGAAGTGGCGTATTTAGGGGCATGCCAAGCATTATGGCAGCCTTTAGAGGCGCGCGAATACCACGGCGAAAGCATTGAACCTATTACGCAAATAGGTTTAATAGATGCAAATGAGCAAACAGTTAAAGCTGTAAATGCAATTGCAGCAGGGCAATATGCGGCACGTGATTTATGTGGTACTGAGCCTGAACGTATGGCGCCACCACGTTTTGCTGATTACTGTGTTGAGCTTTTTAAAGGCTCTAAAGTAGCGGTTGATGTGATTGACGATATTAACACGATAGATAAAAACTACCCTATGCTTAGCACTGTTGCGCGCGCATCTTATGCGGTTGAGCGCCATCATCCACGTGTTGTTAAGCTAGAATACGTGCCAGAAGGTGAAGTAACGCGCACGCTAATGTTTGTTGGTAAAGGCTTAGTATACGATACCGGCGGCGCCGATTTAAAAGTAGGCGGTTACATGGCGGGTATGAGCCGCGATAAAGGTGGGGCTGCATCCGTTGCGGGCTTTATGAAAGCCGTGGCAGATTACCAACCTAAAGGCGTTAAAGTTATTTCTTACTTAGCTGTGGTTCGTAATTCAATTGGCTCAGATTGTTTTGTACCAGATGAAATTATCACTAGCCGTGAAGGCGTACGTGTACGCATTGGTAACACCGATGCAGAAGGGCGTTTAGCTATGGGTGACCTACTTAGCGAAATGAAAGATGTCGCCAAAGGTGAAGTTAACCCAACACTGTTCACCGTGGCAACCCTTACAGGCCATGCGGCACGTGCTATGGGCCCTTACGGAGCGTATGTTGAAAACGGACCTGCACGTAGCGCTAATACCTCTCGTCAAATAGCGGATTGTGGTGATTTATGGGCAGATGCAGCTGAGGTTTCTCGCTCTCGCCGTGAAGATTACGACTTTATCAAACCGCGTACCCTCGCTGATGATGTTTTATCAAGCAATAATGCCGCCTCTGCTGTTACAGCCCGTGGGCATCAATTCCCTATGGCGTTTTTAGCCGTTGTTGGTGGGCTTGATAAACACGGTAACGACTCTGAGCAGCCGCTTCCTTATGTACATATGGACATTGCTGGTAGTGGTGTCGAAGGCGGTGATTGGCAGCACGGCAAGCCAACCGCAGCATCAGTAACGAGCTTGTTTGCGCGCTACTGTATGTAATACCAATCCGCAATAATACTTAATCATTTTTCGGGGCTAAACGTGTCGCTATCTGTGTTAAAAAATTCTCATTTAGAA
>BJUT01000041.1 GCA_007988745.1 Pseudoalteromonas atlantica | reverse complement strand
AAGGCAAAAAATTCGCTATTTAGTTGTTCTAAATGAGAATTTTTTAACGCAGATAGCGACACGTTTAGCCCCTGAAAATCATTATGTATTATTACGGATTGGTATTGAACGCTGGTTATTTAATAAAATAGCCAACCGCGCGCCATTGCCCACTGCTTTTACTTAATGTAAGGGTTTCCACCGCAAGCCTTGCTGAAAATTGCGTTTTAAATTGCACAATAAGGTATTTACCTTGCGGGGCACCAGGTAAAGATGAGTAAGCATTAGCACTTATTTGTTCTCGCGTAGCCACTTTACCTAGTGGCGCACGCACTGTGTTTAGGGCGCTTTTCCAGTTTGCTTTACTTAATTGCGATTTAAATAACGCATCGGCTTGTTGCCAACTTTTTGTGTATTCACCCGCATCAATTAACTGTAACCAGTTTATTGCTACGGGCATATTTTTAGTGGTTTCGGCCCACACTGAGCAGCTTATAAACAAGCATAAAATTAAAATGAGGGGTTTCATCATTCTTCCTTTTAATCTGGCGTTAAAAGTAAATATAGATACTCCAAATTACAACACATTGGTTAAATGGTTAACCCCTAATATTAAAAACTTTTGCAAATAAGTGCCTTACTCTCCTTTAATTTTTAAAACCTGCGCGTAAGTGCAATCGCTCAACATAGAAAAACCATGCGAGGCTTGCTCTTGGCCTATTACAAATGGATGCGCCGCCTCGGGGGCTCTATTTTTAAGTTGCTTTATGCGCTCATACGAACCATCGCGTTTAGGGTGGTTTGATATAAACACATCTACACCGGCCTGCATTGCCACATTGCCAAAACGTTTAGCGGCAACACTGTAAGCGCTAATTCGCTCAATATCAGGCCCATAGTTTAGCCCAGTCCCTCCCCACAGGCTTAGCATATGTTTTTTGCCGTTATCGTATACTGGGAACAACAACGAAATAGTGCCAGGGGTGTGTCCAGGCGTTAAATGAACGCCAATGCTGGTATCGCCAAGCGTAATTGTATCTGCCTCTTTTGTGCTTATATCTCTTGTTGGCCGTTTGCCCCAACGTGGGCTTTCAAAATCAAGCTTTGGTTGTTCTAAGCGTCGCCACTCAACCTCACTCATTACAACACGCGGTTTGTATTTATTAACTAAGTACTCTTGCCCACCGTAATGATCACCATGCCCATGGCTAATAATTAAATACTTAATATCTTCGGGGTTTAAGCCTAGTGTGAGCAAACCTTTTTCAATGTAATTTTTAGCTTGTTCGTTGTTATTTAGCGCATCAATAACAATAAGCCCTTGTGATGTTTTAACTACCCAACTTGCCACTCCACCAGTACCTACATAATAAAGGTTGTCAAACACTTGTGTAGGTTCAATCGTTGATGAGCGCCGTTTACTACCCAACTTTTTACTGCGCTTTTTACCTTCATTATTAGTGCGAACACGCTTTGTTAAATCACGTAACGGGTTTTGTATATCGCATAGGCTTGTTAACCCCGGAAACTCATCAGCGTACTGCATGCCTTTTTCGACATAATCTTGCGCTGTTAATTGTGTATTTTGCGCAATAGCCGGGTACGTAGCTAAAAAGCTAAGTACCACAGCAGATAATATAAATTTTGGCATAAAAACCCCTTATAGTTTTGTATCTATAGCTAGCCAGTAGCGTCGGCCATCTTCTACATAGCCGTATTCATCGTAGCTGGTTGCTTTATCAAATATATTGTAAATACCAAACATAACTTTAACGTTACCGTTTACTTGCCACGCACTGCCTATATCTGCTGTTGCAATAGAAGGGGCTGAGGTTAAACGGCTAGTTATAGAGGCTGCTTCGGTTTCTTTACCGCGGTAATTAGCACGTGCCCACGTATTAATATTATCGCTTACATCCCAGTTAATATTTAGCGTTGCTAAATGTTTAGGTATTTGCGTAAGTGGCTGGCCTTTATTGTCGCCACTGCGTTGCTCAGAAAACGTATAGCTGTAGCTAGTTGCAAGAGTAATATCTGCACTTAACATTGTTTCTATATTTAGCTCAGCCCCATAAGTCACCGCTTTATCAATATTGATGTTATAGCGGTCGGTTTCATCACCACACACTGTGATAGGACATAAAACGGTGTTAATTTTGTCTTCAAAGCTATTATGAAAAACCGTGATATTAGTTTGAAAATCACTGTTAGCATAATACACAGCCGCTTCTTTACTGACGGATGTTTCGGGCTCTAGGTCACCATTTCCATATAAGTCGCCACCGCGGCTGCTTTGGATCCAATTAGGGCTAAGCTCGCGTAAATCTGGCGCTCTGTAACCGGTAGCTACGCCCGATTTAAAGGTCCATGCCTCATTAATATTCCAAACTCCGTATAGGCGTGGACTCAAGTGCGGATCAAACTGCTCGTTATCATCAACTCGTAAACCCGTGGTAATGGTAAAATCGGGGTGTAAGCTCCACTCATCTTCAGCAAATAGCGACCATTGTTTGTTATCGATTTTAGTAATAGTGGCTGCGTTTGTTGTTTTGTCATCAAGCTTTTCTTGTTCAAATGCGCCGCCTAATGTTACATGGTGGTTTTCAAGTGCAATTGACCACTGCGTATTTGCTAAGGTATTTTCGATGGTTATTTCACGGCCTTCGTTTTCAACCGACTCTTGTTGAATATACGAATGCGCAGCGCCCCAACTATAGCTACCTTTATGTGCTAACGACCACGTGCTGCGGTTATTGTTCGTTTCGCTAGAGCTATTTCGATTAGGTAACGATAGCCCCGAGGTAGAAATACGTTTTTGATCGTGTTCGCTGTATTCAAGCGATATCACATCGTGCTGCGTGGCTGTTAAATGCAGTGTACCACTGTAACTTGTCAGCTCTTTTTCACCGTAACCGCGCTCAATTTCATCTTCTTCACGCTCTTGGTAAAGAGCCGAAAGGTTAACGCTTAATAAATCTTTTATTAATGGCCCCGCTGCATATATTTGCCCTTGGTATTCATCACCCGAATTACTGTTTTCTTGCTGTGTGGTTTCTAGGCGAACATTAGCATGCCAATTGTCGTAATTTTTACGGGTTATAACATTAATAACGCCGCCAATTGCATCCGACCCATACAACGTAGACATAGGCCCACGCACAACTTCAATACGTTCAATAGCGTCTAGTGGTGGCAGCCAATCTTGCTCAAAGCCACCGCTGCCGCTTGGTTGTGATTCACGCCCTGACTGCTTTTTACCGTCTACCAAAATAGCAGTGTACTGCGCTGGCATGCCACGCACGCTTATATCTTGTCGCGAGCCACCACCGGTGACCGTAACCCCTGCAACATCGTTAAGTGCATCGGTTAAGTCTTTATAAGCGCGGTTTTCTAGCTGCTTTTTGCTAATTAAGGTAATAGAAGCTGGCGCTTGCGCTAAGGTTTGTTCAAAGCCTGAGGCGGTTACTACTATTGTTTCTATATCATTGTTAGCGTTAGCCAAAGTGTAAAATGGCGCAACAGCAATTAGAGGCAGAGCTAAAGTATTTTTCAGAGTCATTACGTGGTATTTAATTAGTTATTTTGCGTAATGATAACAATTATCAATAACTTCGGCAATTAACATTTCATTAATTTACAATAAAGCTTAATCAATTAAGCTGCAGTTACTCCAGTGCCATTATTAACAATAAGCCAATTTTATTGCGTTTATTGTACAAAAAAGGCTGCATTAACTAGCAGCCTTTTTGTATTCTGTATCGCTTAAGGTTTTAAAAATGCCATTTAACCATCAAATTTGGGTTGTGCTCTGTTTGACCATCTACACCAAACTTATTTTTCCAATATACGTATTCTATACCTACATCAAGGCGACCTGTGTCTAGGCCAAGCATAGGAGCAATGTTGTATTTAAGTTGTGAGGTAAAGTTAAAACCGCCTTCACTTTTACCAAACATAGTGTCGGTACTGTCAACAATATCTAAAAAGCCATCGTATCTAAAGTTACCCTTGTTATAGCCCCACGTTACGGTTATTTGGTTGTTATCTTCACGCTCTATGCCAATATCGTCCTGAAAACGACGGTAATAAGCCACATTAAAGTATTGAAACCCTGGTACATCTAACGATACGCCGCCACCTAATAAGTAGTTATTTTGATCGGTATCGCCCGAGCCATATTCTGTTTGTAGGCCTAAAAACACCTCTTTAACAAAACTGTTTTGTGGCTTGTAAAGCGTTGGGTTTATGTTTAGTTCTCCGTATACTTCATCTGGGTTACTTAATCTATCCATAAAAAAGAAGGTACCGCCCCATGTATGCCCCGATGCATGCTCAATGGTTACTACGCTTCTGTCATCTTCCTCCCCCGAGAACGGCTCGAGGTAATCGGCGCCGGTCATGGCGGTTATACTAAAATCTGACCACAGCTCTTTTGCCGACACGCTACTTGAACACACCGCGATAGCACTGACTAAGGCTAATTTTTTAATTGTTGTAATTTTCATTGTTAATCCCTTTGTTATAATTTTATTAGTCTAGTTAAGATGATCTGTACTTGCTGAATAATTTTCTGGTAAAACAAGCGTCATAACGATGGCGGTTAAACCCGATACCGTTACAGCGCTGCCAAAAATAGCGGTTACCAGCTTAGGCGCATTTATAAACATTTCGGGCACAAAGCTAACCCCTAGCCCCATACCTAAGCTCACCGCAATAATAAGTAAGCTACGACGATTTATTTTTTCGCTTGCAAGAATTTTTACCCCTGCGGCTGCCACTGTGCCAAACATGACAAGCGTTGCACCGCCTAGCACTGGTTTAGGAATATTTTGTAGCACGGCACCAATCACCGGAAATAACCCTAAAATAATCAAAATTACACCAATCCACAGGCCAATGTATCTACTTGCTACACCGGTTAACTGAATAACGCCGTTATTTTGGCTAAAAGTAGTATTAGGAAACGTATTAAATGCGGCAGCAATCATTGAGTTAACGCCATCGCCTAAAATACCTCCGCGTATACGCGCTAAATAGCTTGCGCCTTTTACCGGTAATTTAGACACCGCACAATTTGCGGTTATATCGCCTGTGGATTCAATGGCGGTAATTAGGTATAAAAAGCTAAAGGCAATCATGGCGCCAAAATCAATGTTAAAACCATATTTAAAGGGTAATGGCATGGCGATTAAATCAAATTCGCCCATTTTAAATTTGGCTATACCTAAAATAAGTGCAAGTAACCAGCCTACTAACATGGCAACGACTACAGCGGTAAGCCTTACCCACTGATTTTTGCTAGCATTTAGTAATACCACCAGCGCCACCACCGAAAAGCCCACAATTAAGTTGCTTGGTGAGGCAAACTTTTCAGGCATATTAGTTAATAACCATTGCCCGCCGCCTATGTCGGTCATACCTACTTTAATGAGGTAAACCCCAATGGTGGTGATCACCACACCGGTCACTACAGGCTTAATTACTTTGCCAAGCTTTTCTATAAAAAAGCTAATAAATATCTCTACAAAGGCTGCTAAAAAACACACAGCAAAAATGGTGGCAAGTACTTCATCGATTCCGCCTCCAGTGGCTTTTACGGTAAAACCGGTTGCCAAAATAGTGCCTAAAAACGCAAAGCTGGTGCCTTGTACGCATATAAGCCCTGAGCCAATTGGCCCCACACGGCGAGCCTGAATAAAGGTACCAACCCCCGATACAAACAACGCCATACTAATTAAATACGGTATTTCGCTACCAAGCCCCAACACGCCACCAATAATAAGTGTGGGCGTAATAATACCTACAAAACTTGCCAGTACATGTTGCAGGGCAGCAAAAAAAGATTCGGTCAGCCCTGGTTTATCTTCTACTGCGTAAATTATGTCTTCTGAGATTGCTTCTTGGTTTGACATAGTCAACATCCTTTTAGCGCTTTAATATGGGCAAGGTATACGCCTTGCCCAGGTTTTAATTTAAATACAGTGGCGCTTATTTAAGCTGCCCTTCAACACCCTCTACATAAAAGTCCATACCCAGTAAGGTTTTATCATCAATTGTTTGCCCCGCTTTAGTTACCAGCTCACCTTGCTGATTGTTAATTGGGCCGCTAAATGGATGAAACTCGCCGTTGGCAATTTTGGTTTTAATCGCCTCTATCTCTGCAACAACATTGGCAGGAATGTCTTTACTCAGTGGCGCTAAGCGGGTCATACTGGCATCTATGCCTTTCCATACATTTTGCGATTCCCATTTATCGTCAAGTACTTGCTGCACGCGCTCGGCGTAAAACTCATCCCAATGATGCACAGGCGCCGTAAGGTGCGCTTTTTTACCATAGCCGCTCATATCTGAGTGGTAACCAATCGCGTATATTCCGGCGGCTTCTGCGGCTTGAAGTGGGGCGGGTGAGTCGGTGTGTTGGGTAATAATATCAACACCTTGGTCGATTAAACTGTCGGCAGCTTCGCGCTCTTTACCAGGGTCAAACCAGCTATTAACCCACACTACTTTTACTTTTGCGTTAGGTTTTACTGAGCGCAGGCCTAAAGTAAACGCGTTAATACCGCGTATTACCTCAGGAATAGGAAACGCGGCAATATAGCCAATACTGTCAGATTTACTCATGTGCCCAGCAATAACACCGGTTAAGTAGCGCCCTTCGTAAATACGGTCAAAATAAGTGCCCACATTTTTAGCGCGTTTATAACCTGTTGCATGCTCAAACTTTACGTTAGGAAAACGTTTAGCCACTTTAATGGTCGGGTTCATGTAGCCAAACGAGGTGGTAAATATTAAATCGTGCCCGCTTTTGGCTAGTTGTGTAATAACTCGCTCTGCATCGGCGCCCTCTGGCACGCTTTCTACAAAGGTGGTTTTTATTTTTTCGCCAAATTTATCCTCTAAGTAGCGGCGGCTTACATCGTGGGTGTAAGTCCAACCAGCTTCGCCAATCGGGCTTACATATACAAACCCTACTTTTACGCTGTCTTTTGCCAGCGCACTCGTGCTTAACCCTAAGCTAAGTGCTACGCCAAGCGCTGTTATTAGTTTTTTCATTGTTATTCTCCGTGTTGTATTTTTAATATCCTGTTGAAGGCTTATTGTTACTCTTTGTATAAAATTTTTAATGGCCCTTATGCCAAGGCTTACCTAGCCACATGGGTTCGTACATTTTTAGTTTTTGTTTATTTTTACTTAGCATAATCAGTACTATAAGCGTTGCACCATAAGGCAGCATGGCCAGTAAATTAGAATCCACCGCTAAGCCAAGCGCCTGTGCCACTAAGTGCATAATGCTGGCAAAACCAAATAAATAAGCGCCGAGCATTACCCGCTCAATTCGCCAACTTGCAAATACCACTAAAGCCAGTGCTATCCAGCCACGTCCCGAGGTCATGTTTTGTGTCCAAAGGGGTGTGTAAGCAAGCGACAAGTACGCCCCTGCAATACCCGCCATTGCGCCGCCAAACATCACCGCTAAATAGCGAGTACGCATTACAGGCAAGCCTAAGTTATTACCAACGCCTGGGTTTTCACCAATAGCGCGTACCGCAAGCCCTGCCCTGTGGTATTTAAAAAATAAATAAGCGCCAAGTACTAATGCCCAACTTAAATACACAATGGCATCTTGCGAAAACAGCGCTTTGCCCAGTAGCGGAATATGCTCAAACCCTGCAATTGCTAAAGTAGGTAAGGCATTAATGGTTTTGCCCTCGTAATCAACACCTAAAAATGCCGACAAGCCCGTGCCAAAAATAGTTAGCGCTAACCCGGCAGCCACTTGGCTAGCATTTAAATTGAGTGCTACAAACGCAAATACTAACGACGCCATAACCCCCACAAGCGCAGCCACGCTAAAGCCTATAAAGAGGTTGTCGCATTGGTACATGGTTATAAACCCTGCCACCGCGCCTAATAGCATCATGCCCTCTTGCCCAAGGTTAAGTGTGCCGCTTTTTTCGCATACCATTTCACCTAGAGCCACCAGCAATAAAGGCGTGCCGGTGCGAATAGTGGCGTATAAAATATTTGTGATTACCTCTAAATCCATGTTTAAGATTCCTGTGCGATGGGTGTTAGCTGCGTTTTTTGTTGTTTAAATGGCAGTAACAATTTAATGCGATAACCAATAAGCACATCGCACGAGAGTAAATAAAACAGCATTAAGCCCTGAAAAATACCGGTAATGGCATTGGGTAGGCCAATTTCTATTTGCGCCATTTCGCCGCCCATATAAATAAGCCCCATTAACAGCCCAGCCAAGGTGATCCCAAGCGGATGTAAGCGCCCTAAAAAGGCCACAATAATTGCGGCGTAACCATAACCGGGGGATATTTGCGGCACTAATTGCCCAATAGGCCCAGCTACTTCGCCAGCCCCTGCAAGCCCAGCTAACCCGCCACTTATTACCAATACACCGGCAATTAAAAGCGCGCGTTTATAGCCCGCCATTTTGGCAGCCGATGCATCAAGCCCAAGTACTTGTATTTGAAAACCCACAAAGGTTTTACTAATAAACACCCATGTGGCACACAGCGCTAATAGCGCAAATGCAAGCCCTAAATGAAGGCGAGTGCCATCAAAGATCACCGGCAGTAAAGTGCTATCGCCAAATAAGGCGCTTTCAGGAAAGTTATAGCCGTATGGGTCTTTTAATGGCCCGTGTACTGACCACAGCAACACATTAACGGCAATGTAATTGAGCATAATGGTGACTAAAATTTCGTTGGTGTTTAAACGTAATTTCATAAAGGCAGCTAAGCCTGCCCACAGCATGCCACCGGCAATACCTGCAAGTAATGTAAGCCCTAATGCAAAGGAACTTGTAGAGTCAACAAAGTTAACAGCTACGGCACTGGCGCATACGCCGCCAATCAGTAGCTGCCCTTCAGCACCTATATTCCACACCGACGCCCTGTAACACAGCGCTAAACCATAGGCACATAATAAAATTGGAATGGTCATTACTAATAGCTCGGTAACGCCGTACCAGTCAGAAATAGGCGCTATGAGTAAGGTATATAAGGCATTAAGCGGATCGTGCCCGAGTAAAGCAAACACCACATAACCTGTTATTAAAGTGAGTAAAATGGCTAAAACAGGAGAGAAATAACTCCATGTATTTGAGCGCTCTACGCGGGGTTCAAGCTTTATCATGCCAGCGCTCCTTGCTGTGTTATTTTTGCTGTGTTGCTTTTAAGGTCGTGATTAAAATCGCCCGCCATCCACTGCCCTAATTGCACAAGTGGTACACAGTCGGTATTTAAAATAGGCGAGAGTTTGCCATCGCAAATTGCCCCAATCCGGTCACAAATTTTATAGAGCTCGTCTAAATCTTCTGAAATAACCAGTACTGCACAGCCTTCGTCGCGCAGCGTTAAAATTGCCTCGTGAATGGCAACTTGCGCGCCAATATCTACACCCCATGTTGGGTGTGACATAACCAGCAATTGTGGGTTTTGCTCAACCTCTCGGCCAATAATAAACTTTTGTAAATTACCGCCCGAAAGGCTTGCTGCGTGAGTACGGTTGCTGGGGGTTTTTACGTTGTATTTTTTAATGATTTTGTCGGCGAGTTGGCTAATTTTTTGTTTTACTAAAAAGCCTTTTTTAACTAAACCACTATCAAAACTGGTAAGGAGTGCATTGTGCGCTAAGTCCATATCGGGTACTGCGCCGCGCCCTAGCCTGTCCTCTGGTACGCATGCAAGCCCGAGCCTGCGCCTTTTTAGAGGGCATAACGCATCAACAGTGGTATTTTTAAATTTTATTGCGTTGCTATCTTTTTGCGGCTCCTCTCCCGAAAGCGCTTTTAATAGCTCCTCTTGCCCATTACCGGCAACCCCTGCAATACCGACTATTTCGCCTTGTTGTACGGCAAAGTTAATATTTTTAAGCGCAATATCAAATAACGCCTGCGCACTGGTTGATAAGTTATCGACTGTTAAAAAATCACCTGTGCCAGTCGCTCTGCGCGTTTGGTTACTTATTGGTGTGCTATCGCCTACCATTAAGCGAGCTATTGATTCGCTGGTTTCGTTTTTAGGAATGCAATGCCCGCTTACCTTGCCAGCGCGCAAAATAGTGGCGCTGTCGCAAAGCGCAATAACTTCATGCAACTTATGGCTAATAAACAACACCGAGCAGCCTTCTTTTTTAAGCGAATGAAGGGTTTTAAACAATGCGTCTACTTCTTGCGGAGTGAGTACCGAGGTGGGTTCATCTAAAATAAGCAGTTGAATATCTAATAATAAACACCTGACTATTTCTACTCGTTGGCGCTCGCCCGTTGAAAGCGTAGACACCAATCTATGCGGGTCCAGCGGCATGCCGTACCTAGCCGATGTTTTACTAATTCTGCTGGCAAGTGTGCTGCTATGCCCTGCTAAATCGCCCAGCGCTAACGCGATATTTTGCGCAACTGTTAGGGTTTCAAATAACGAAAAATGCTGAAACACCATACCTATGCCTAATTCGCGGGCATCGGCGGGTTCTTTTATGTCCATTTTGCAGCCATTAAAAAACATGTCCCCTTGGTCAGGTTTAACTACACCATAAAGCATTTTCATTAACGTGCTTTTACCCGCGCCGTTTTCACCAAGCAGGGCATGTACCTCACCATGTTTTATTTTTATTGTTACGCCGTCGTTGGCTATACATCCGGGGTACTGCTTTGTCATTCCCTGCATAGTAAGGCGGTATTTATTGTCCATTATTTAAACCTTTCTTTGTGCTTGTTGGTTAAATAAGCTAGCCTAGAAACTTAGCTGACCAAGCGGTCAACAATGGCATGGTATCTGCAATTAACTTACCAAGATGAAAAAGTTTTTTTCTTACCTGCTTAAAAACAACAAGAAAAAATATACGCCAAGCCTTTACATATCAGGGCTTTATAAAAGTTAAGGGGGTCTGTGTGATTACGTTTTTATTAAATGACACGCCAATAGAAGTAGAAGAATGCGCGCCGAATCTCACCATTTTGGACTGGCTTCGCACCAAAAAAGGGAAAATGGGCACCAAAGAAGGGTGTGCAACAGGCGATTGTGGCGCATGCACAATTTTAGTTGGCGAAGAAAAACTAAATTCAAACGGTGAGCCAGTTTGGCACTATAAAACCATGAATAGCTGCCTGCTTTTTTTAGGTAATGCACACGCAAAACACATAGTAACCGTAGAGGCTGTAACAACAGGGCTTTACCCTACACTTAACGATTTACACCCAGTACAACGCGCATTGGTTGAGTGCCATGGTTCGCAATGTGGTTTTTGTACCCCTGGCATAATAATGAGCATGTTGGCGCTTTATATTAATAACCCGAGTTACCCTGGTAAAAAAGCCGCTATTCATGCGCTAGGGGGGAATTTATGTCGTTGTACGGGTTACAGCCCTATTTTACTTGCCGTTGAAAAAGCTTATAGCTACGAGCGTAAAAATGAGCCTTACTCTGCCATGGCGGCACAATTTAAGGCATCACTAAATATAGGTGATGACATTCCTTGTTTAAAAAATGGACCTCGTACGTTTTATTTACCGCAAAGTGCAGCGCAACTTGTTGAACTTAAAGCGCGTTACCCACAGGCACACCTGGTTGCTGGTGGCACCGACTTTGCCATTGAGCTTAGCCAAAACATGCTATTGCCCGATATTATTATATCGCTTAGCCAAACCAGTGAGCTGTGCACTTTAACCGATAACAGCGGCGAGCTACATATTGGTGCAGCACTACCTTACAGCCAATTTGTTGAAGCGTTTTACACTTACTACCCTGAGTCTAAAGAGCTGTTTGAACGCCTAGGCTCTAACCAAGTACGTAACAGTGGCACCTTAGGTGGCAGCATAGGAAACGCCTCTCCTATTGGCGATCCGGCCCCTTTACTCATTGCACTTAATGCCACTTTAGATTTATTAAGCACTACAGGCACACGTACAATAAACGTGGCCGACTACTTTGTTGATTACAAAAAAACAGTCATTAAAAGCGATGAAGTCATTAGCAAAATTACCGTACCTAAACGCCTAGACTCGTTAAAGCTTGCGTGTCATAAAATTTCAAAACGCTTTGAAGATGATATATCTACTGTGTGTTTAGTGCTGGCTATAGAGCAAACACAAGGCGTAATTAACAATGCCCGCTGCGCCATGGGCGGTATGGCTGCCATACCCAAACGCGCCACGCATATAGAGCAAAAACTTAATGCTCAGCCTTTGCAAGTAAGCACGTTTATAGATGCCGCTAGTGCTATAAATGATGACTTTGCTCCCATGAGCGATGTACGCAGCAGCGCGCATTACCGCACTACGGTAAGCAAAAACTTGCTACAGCGTATTGGTATTGAGTTTTGTGGTGCAAAGCCAAGTAGTAAAAATAATAACAACATTGCCATTACGAGGATTTCACATGCGTCACTTTGAAATGGATAAACTAAAAGCCCAAGGCGGAAGTGTTGGCCAATCTAAGTATCACGAAAGCGCAATAAAACAAGTATGTGGCAATGCAAACTACGCCGACGATAACCCAGAGCCTCATGGCTGCTTACACGCCTACCCTGTACTTGCGCCCATTACCAGCGGCTTTATTAAATCAATTGATACCAGTCTCGCACTGGCAGTTGAAGGCGTTAAACGTATTTTATCGGCTGATGATGTACCCGGTAAGCTTGATATTGGCCCAGTATTTCCTGGGGATGTGCTATTAACCAATCACGAAATTCAATATCACGGGCAACCTGTGCTGGTAGTGGTTGCCAAAAGCTACGAAATTGCGCGCCGCGCTGCTCGCTTAGTGGTTATAGAATGCGAGCAAACCAGCCCCATACTTGATATTAAAGAAGCGATTAAAAAAGAGCACTGGGTAAGGCCGCCGCATTCACTTAACCGCGGTAATAGCGAGCAAGCCATTAATAATGCAGCCCACCAACTTAAAGGTGAAATACACATAGGCGGGCAAGAACACTTTTACCTTGAGGGGCAAATAGCACTTGCTCAGCCCGACAACGATGGCGGTATTCATGTGCAATGTTCTACGCAGCACCCAACAGAGGTGCAGCACTTAGTTGCTAAAATTTTAAAAAAGCCATTTAGCTTTGTAAACGTAGAAACCCGCCGTATGGGCGGAGCCTTTGGCGGTAAAGAAACCCAAGGCGCGCCGTGGGCTTGCCTTGCTGCCCTTGCTGTTTACTACCTTGGCTGCGCCGTTAAAATGCGCCTAGCCCGCAGCGACGACTTTAAACTTACCGGTAAACGCCATCCATTTTATAATCAATACCATGTAGGGTTTGACGAAAATGGCCTGATTGAAGGCGCTGATGTAACTGTAAATGGATTTTGTGGTTATTCGCCTGATTTATCTGATGCCATTGTCGACCGCGCAATGTTTCATGCCGATAACGCTTATTACTACCCAGCTGCCACCATTAAAGGGAATCGCTGTAAAGTAAACACCGTAAGCCACACCGCATTCAGAGGATTTGGTGGCCCGCAAGGCATGATCATGGGCGAGCTGATAATGGACGATATAGCCGCTAAATTAGGTAAAGACCCGCTTGAGATCCGAAAACTTAATTTATACAAAAAAGGCCGCGACACTACGCCGTACCATCAAACAGTAGAGCAGCATATTTTAAAAGATATGATAAGCCAGCTTGAAGAGTCGGGTGATTACTGGGCGCGAAAAAAGGCAATTAAAGCCTTTAACGCATCATCCCCTATTATCAAAAAAGGCCTTGCGATGACGCCGGTTAAATACGGTATATCGTTTACCGTACAGCACTTAAACCAAGCGGGTGCATTAGTGCATGTATATAGTGATGGATCAATTCATTTAAACCATGGCGGCACCGAAATGGGCCAAGGGCTTAATACAAAAATAGCGCAAATAGTAGCCCATGGCTTTGGCGTTGATTTTGACGCAGTAAGCATAAGCGCTACTCGTACCGACAAAGTACCAAACACCTCGCCAACCGCCGCATCAAGCGGGACTGACCTAAACGGCATGGCGGCGCTAAACGCGGTAAATACCATAAAAGAGCGTTTAATAAACTTTATAAGTGATCACTTTGAAGTAGACAGCCAAAGTATTGTATTTAAAGATAATCTCATTACCTTTAGTAAAGGCGAAATTAGCTTTAGCGAACTTGCAAACCTTGCTTACATGAATCGTATATCGCTTTCATCAACCGGTTATTACGCCACGCCTAAAATTCATTACGATAGAGCGAAAGGCGAAGGCCGCCCATTTTTTTACTACGCACATGGCGTAGCACTCAGTGAAGTAGAAGTAGATACGCTGACAGGCGAAAACACCGTAACCCGCGTTGATATACTGCACGATGTGGGCAGCTCAATTAACCCTGTACTTGATATAGGCCAAATTGAAGGTGCCTTTGTGCAAGGTATGGGCTGGCTTACCACCGAAGACTTACAATGGAATGATAAAGGCCAGCTTGCAAGCTTTGGCCCTGCTAACTACAAAATTCCTGCAATTGGCGATACCCCTGCCGAATTTAATGTAAATTTATATAACTCGGCCAATCCAGAAACCACGGTATTTAGATCAAAAGCGGTTGGCGAGCCGCCGTTTATGTTGGCCTTTAGTGTGTGGAGTGCTATTCGTAATGCTATAAGCAGTGTGGCCGATTACAAATACACACCCCCACTTGATACACCTGCCACACCTGAGCGTGTATTAAATGCAATTGAGCAAACCGCTAGCTGGTTTAAGGAGCAGCAACATGGCTAATTTAAATGAGTCGTTTCAGGGTTTTCATACGCAAAATTGGGCGCAAGCTATTAACGAGCACGAACAAAGCGGCACTAACTATGTTATTGCCACTGTGCTTGGCACCAATGGCTCAACCCCACGTGGCACGGGCTCTAAAATGGTAATAAGCGGCGAGCATATTTACGACACCCTTGGCGGTGGACACCTTGAATACGTAGTTATAGAAAAAGCCCGCGAGCTACTTGCCAAAGGCGAGGCAGCGCAAGTGATAGAGCAATTTAACCTAGGCGCAAATTTAGGCCAATGCTGCGGGGGAGCTGCCACCGTTATGCTTGAGTGCATGCAATGCGAGCGCTTTACCCTCGACATATACGGCGCAGGTCATGTAGCACAGGCGCTTATTGATATATTGGCGCAATTACCGATGCGCATACGTTGGATAGATAGCCGCGCCGATGTATTCCCACAAGTTATTCCTAATAACGTAATAAAAGTGGTTGATGAAGAACCAACAGAGCAAGTTAAACGCGCGCCAAAGGCTAATAATTACTTAATATTAACTCATAACCACCAGCTCGACTTTGCACTTACACAAGCCATTATTAAACGCGCTGATGCTAATTGGCTTGGTGTAATTGGCTCAGATACTAAAGCAAAACGCTTTAAACAGCGCTTAGCCCATCGCGATTTTACCACCGAGCAAATAAAGCAAATGACCTGCCCTGTCGGGCTTGAAAATGTAACGGGCAAGCTCCCTATGGAAGTGGCAATATCAATTAGCGGGCAGTTAATTGGCCTTTATCAGGCTATGCAAACCCATGCGCCCAAACGCCAAGGTGTGCAATGGCGTGCACTTAAAAATGCCCTAATTAGCACCACGCACGAGGAAGAAAACGCATGAGTAGCTTAAAAATTAACAACCTAAATGCAGCGCAAGCGCATCAAGCATTAGAGCATTGCTGCGCAGCCCCTAACTGGGTAAGCGGTATGCTAAATACCATGCCATTTGAAAATAAAGAACACTTATTTAACAGCGCACAAAGCGTATGGGATAGCCTAGATGAGAGCGATTATTTAGCCGCTTTTGAAGGCCACCCGCAAATAGGCGATTTATCAACATTAAGTAAAAAGTACGCCGCTACAGCGCAAAAAGCGGGGCACGAACAATCAGGCATGAGTAAAGCAAACGAGCAAACCCTTAAAAAAATGATTGCGCTAAATAAAGAATACCTCAGTAAATTTGGCTTTATATTTATTGTGTGTGCCAGTGGTAAAAGTGCTGAGCAAATGCTTGAACTTATTGAGCAGCGTATACACAACACCCGCAGCACAGAGCTTAATATAGCCGCGGGCGAACAAGCCAAAATAACAAAAATAAGATTGGAGTCATTGCTATGAATAAAAGCCCTATCACTACCCATATTTTAGATACCAGCACAGGAAAACCGGCTGAAAATGTAGCTGTACAATTGTTTTTACTCACTAATAACGAGTGGCAATTAATTGCTCAAGGTAAAACAAATAGCGACGGGCGAATTACCGACTGGCTCAACACAGACGTAGAATTTGCAACCTATAAACTGGTTTTTGACTTAGATAGCTATTATGAAAGCCAAAAAACACCTGCGTTTTACCCTGAGGCGCAAATTACCTTTAGATTACAAGATAAAAAACACCATCATATTCCGTTATTGCTTAGCCCATTTGGCTACTCAACGTACAGAGGCAGCTAATTATGAGCACCCACAACAATAATAAAATGACCGTAATTTGTGCCAACATACTCGATTTTGTTGACGACCCCGCCATAGCAGGCGAAAGCGCCCATCGCTATTTTGAAAAAGGCGCATTAGTTATTCAAAACGGCAAAGTGGTTAACCTTGGTTACGAGCAAGACATACTGCCAAACATTGATAAGTCAGCCACTATTATTCGCCACGATGGTAAATTAGTAATGCCCGGCATGATAGACACGCATATACATTTACCGCAAACCGAAATGGTTGGTGCGTATGGCGAGCAGCTTTTAAGCTGGCTCACCGAATACGCCTTCCCAACCGAAAAAAAGTTTACCTGTGAGCATTATTCAAAAGACATATCTAATCGCTTTTTAGATGAGCTACTTCGTAATGGCACCACTACCGCATTGGTATTTGGTACTGTGCACCCGCAATCGGTAGATGCGTTTTTTAACGAATCTCAAAAACGTAATTTACGTATGATTGCCGGTAAGGTAATGATGGACAGAAACTGCCCAGATGATTTATCAGATTGCGCGCAAACCAGTTACGATCAATCAAAAGCACTGATAGAAAAATGGCACAATGTTGATAGGTTAAGCTATGCAGTAACGCCACGTTTTGCGCCCACATCTACCCCAGAGCAACTACAAAAATGTACTCAATTATTAGAAGAATACCCCGACACCTACCTGCATACCCACTTATCTGAAAACAAAGACGAGTGCGAATGGGTAAAAGGGTTATTCCCAGAGGCTGATGATTACCTAGGCGTGTACGAGCAAGCTAAAATGGTGCGTAAACGCTCGGTATTTGCCCATAGCATTCATTTATCTGAGCGCGAGCTGTGCTGCCTTGCCGATAACAACGCGGCTATATCGCACTGCCCTACCTCTAACTTATTTTTAGGCTCGGGCCTTTTAAATTTAAAGAGATGTGAAGAGCATGGAATAAATGTGGGTATGGGTACCGATGTTGGCGCAGGCACAAGTTTTTCTATGCTACAAACAGGTAACGAAGCGTACAAAATTCAGCAGCTACAGGGTCAAAAGTTCTCAGCATTTAAAGGGTTTTATTTAGCCACCCTAGGCGGCGCGCGTGCCCTTGATTTAGAAGGCACCATAGGTAACTTTAATGAAGGCTGCGAGGCCGACTTTATTGTAATGGATTACGCGGCCACCTCGTTTTTAAAATTCAGAATTGGCCATGCCAAAACCCTTCACGAACAGCTTTTTGCCATGATGATGCTAGGCGACGACCGCTGTATTGAACAAACCTACATTATGGGTAAAAGCGTGTATAAACGCGACCAACAAGCCCAGTTTGCAGCCACACCCACACCCGATTTAGAAGAGGCATAACCCGATGGAAAACTATTTATTTGAGCTTGCTCATTTGGTGTTTAGATACTTTCACGTGGTAGCAGGTATAGCGTGGATAGGCGCCTCATTTTATTTTGTGTGGCTTGATAATAACTTACAAACACCGCCACAATGGAAACAAGATAAAGGCATAAAAGGCGATTTATGGGCTATTCATGGCGGCGGCTTTTACGAAGTGGCTAAGTATCAAAATGGCCCAGAACAAATGCCCTCTACCCTACATTGGTTTAAATGGGAGGCCTACACAACCTGGATCAGCGGCGCGCTGTTATTTACGCTGTTATATTATGTGGGCGCAGATGTGTATTTACTTGATGCCAGTAAAAGTGAGCTCAGTAAGTTTGCAGCTATTGGTGCATCACTTGGTTTTATAGGCTTAGGCTATGGTGTTTATCGGTTATTGTGTAAAAGCCCGCTTGTTGAAAACGGCAAGGCATTTATTGCCCTAGGTGTAGGCTTTTTAGCGTTATGGACGTATGGGGTTGATCAGCTATTTAGTGACCGCGCGGTGTATATTCATGTTGGTGCATTAATTGGTACCTGTATGGCCGGTAATGTATATCACATTATTATGCCTGCACAGCGCTACATGGTAAGCGAAGTAGAAGCTGGGCGCATTCCTGATTCAGCGCCGGGCTTAAAAGCAAAGCAGTGCTCAGTACATAATAACTACGCCACCCTACCCGTTATATTTATTATGCTAAGTAACCATTTTTCGTATACCTATAGCCATGAGTTTGGTTGGTTAGTGCTTATTGGCTTTTTTATTATTGGTATGTGGATACGCCACTTTTTTAATTTAAAGCACCAAGGCGTTAATAAGCCTTCAGTGCTAATAAGCGGTATTGCCGCGTTTTTTGCGTTAATGCTAGCCATAGCACCGTGGCCAAGTAGTTCTGTAAACGCGAATAATGAGCTACAAGCAAGCATAAGTGATGCGCAAGCATGGGATATTATTAATAAACACTGTACACAGTGCCACAGTGAAACCCCTACATCGAAGCTTTTTCAAACCGCGCCGCTCGGCTTTAAGCTCGACTCACTTGCTGATGTAAAAAAAGCCAGTGCACTTATTCATACTCGCGCCGTTATTACCAAAGACATGCCATTGGCTAACATGACAAAAATGACTGATGCAGAGCGTGAAATGCTTAGCACTTGGCTTAGCGCAGTAAAAAAGGAGCAGTAACATGAGCGAGCAATTTAAACATTACCCGCGCGATTTAATTGGTTATGGTGCACACACTCCGCATGCCAACTGGCCTAATAAAGCCCGTATAGCCGTGCAAGTAGTATTAAATTACGAAGAAGGCGGTGAAAACTGTGTACTGCATGGTGATGCAGCAGCCGAAACGTTTTTATCTGAAATAGTCAGCGCTCCCCATGTAGAAGACCGCCACATAAGCATGGAGTCTATTTACGAATATGGCTCGCGCGCAGGCGTGTGGCGCTTACTTAAACTCTTTAAAAAATACGATATACCGGTCACCATTTTTGCTGTGGCAATGGCCCTTGAGCGCCACCCCGATGTAGCTAAAGCCTTTGTTGAAGCTGGGCACGAAATTGCAAGCCACGGCCTGCGCTGGATTAATTATCAACATATAGATAAGCAAACCGAGCGCGAGCACATGCAAAAGGCCATTGAAATCATTCAAACGCTTACCGGTAAAAAGCCCACAGGCTGGTACACCGGGCGCACAAGCCCTAACACAGCAGCCCTTGTGGTAGAAAATGGCTCGTTTTTATATGATGCCGACGATTACAGCGACGACTTACCCTTTTACAGTATTAAAGAAGGTAAGCCACAGCTAATAGTGCCCTATACGCTTGATGTAAACGACATGCGCTTTGCTGCAGTGCAAGGCTTTAATGCCGGCGATCAGTTTTATAATTATTTAAAAGATGCATTCGATACGCTATACGAGGAAGGCGACCCCCAAGGTGAAAACGCCCCTAAAATGATGTCTATAGGGCTGCATTGTCGCTTAATTGGCCGCCCTGGGCGCATTAAAGCCCTTGCACGGTTTTTAGAATATGCTAAATCGCATGAGCAAGTGTGGTTTGCCACGCGCGAGCAAATCGCCGAGCACTGGCTTAAAACTCATCCGTATAATACCAATCCGCAATAGTACTTAATCATTTAGTTATGCGCATTGGTATAATAAAGCCTAGATGTGAGCCGTTAAAACTAAACTCTAAGAGCTTATTAGATTTATCGTAAAACAAAAAAAGCCCAGCAGAGCTGGGCTTAAGGTCACTTTAGGAATAGTGGTTTACTTAGCCATAGGTAATAACACCGATATGTAACGCTGAGCCCAATTTGCTAATTCAACACGGTTACGAGAATTGGTTTTTTTAAAGGCACTGTACAAATGCGTTTTAACGGTGTGGTCACTTATATTAAGTTTATCGGCAATGGCGTTATTGCTCGCCCCTTGAGCAATTAAGTGAATAACCGATTTTTCACGTTTAGTAAGGTGCGCATAATCCCCTTTTTTTGGGGAAATATCTTCTTGTAGGCTATTAAACGAAGAGGCAACCGAGAGAATATCTGAAAACGCTTTTGATATAACCTTTCGCGTAAACCATAACTCGCCTGAGGTTATTCTAACTAGCCCTTTAAAAATAGTTTCTGGTGCATCTGATTTATAAAACACACCATTAAAATGATTTAACAGTAGATTTTTTTCGCACACGGCATTGGGCTCTACATTAAATAAGACAACTTTGTACTTTTTAGCGAGGCAAATTAAGTCGGCAGGCAGCAAATCTAACCAGTTATTTTTATCGCCATCAATTAAAAATAAATCAAACTTATCCCTTTTCTCATTTTTAGGGATCACGTCGTCCATTTTAATATCGCCAAAAATGGCTTGCATGGTTTTTAATATAGTTGTGTAGCTTTCACTGTGAAAAGAAGATTGAAACGTGGTTTTTACAAAAACGGCGTGTGGTTGTAGCATAGATTTCGTCCTTGAAATGTTTACACCACACTACCGAATTTATTAATCACTTACAATGCACCTGGGCATTAATCATACACGGCATAAAACAATCACCAATAATATTTAGTTAATAGTTACAATAATTTAATGAAAATTAGTGAATTATTTTCATATAAAATACTGCTCTGATCAGTCCGCACATAACGTATAAAAGCGTGAGGTAACCCCGTTAGTCCAGCCAAAACCTTGCTGTACTACGTATTCACCGCCCCCTGCTTTTAATTGAGGCACGCACACATTGTATTTTTCTAGTAGGCACTGATTAACAGAAAAGTCGTTTTCTACCATTGTTAGCCAGTTTTGCATTATACGTTTACTAAGATCACTATAACCGTAATTATTAAGCCCTTTAACAGCAAACCACTGCAGCGGAGCCCACCCATTAGGGCTATCCCATTGCTGTGATGTAGAGGTAACGGTAGTAACTATGCCGCCGGCCTTTAAAAAATCGCGGCTTAGTCGCTCGGCAATATGTTGAGCTTGTTGCTCAGACGCTAAGTTAAAAAATAATGCAGTACTTGCGGCAGCGCTTAACACCTTAGATTGACTCGCTTTGTGATGATTATAATCAACAAAAAAGTGTTGTTGCTCACTCCACATGTATTTATTAATCAGTGCGCGGCGAGCTGCTGCGTAGTCGCTAAATAAATCGGCTTGTTGGTTATTACCTAGCAGCTTATTAAACTTACTAAGCTGTTTTTCTAGGTTATAAAGCAAACAATTAAGATCAATGGGTAATATATCGGTTGTTTGTATAGAGCTAAGTGAATTAGGCTCAGCTAGCCAGCGAGAACTAAAGTCCCAGCCAGATTCACATGCAGCACGTATATGTCGATAAAAGTCGGGCTTTTTATGCTCAGCTAAGCCCTCTGCGAGTGCCAGATCTTCTCTCAGGGATTCTGCCCTAGGGGCTGCTTCATCGTCCCAATAACGATTTAACTTGCCACCGCATGGCATTTTTACAACTCGCCTTAGTGCCGTTTTCTCGTTCGTAAGCTCTTCTGCGCCTTGCATCCAAAACGCATACTCTTTTTCAAGCGCATTAACACATTTTTCAAGCCATGCTACATTATTGGTTTTACTGTGCTCGTGCTGCCATAGCAATTCAACCATAAGCGCTAAAATAGGTGGCTGTGAACGCGATAAGTAGTAACTGCGATTGCCATTTGGAATACACCCATAATCGTTTATAAGGTCGATAAAGTTTTGCAGCATATCTTCAACAATTTCAGGTTTATTAGCATCAATTAAGCCGAGCGCTGTAAAGTAGCTATCCCAGTAGTATATTTCCTGAAAACGCCCACCAGGCACAATGTAGCTATGCTTTAATGCTAATAAAGAATCGGCTTTAGGTTTATCAGCCGCCCGTCTCAAACCATGCCACAAAGAGTTAATATAGTGCTTAACGCTTGCGGTATCTGGCTCACTTTGCATACGGAGTAAGGGGGTCGTAATAAAGTGAGCATTTACAAACTCTTTTAATTGGGCTTGATTAAGTGGTGCTACTTGCTCGTAGTGTTTACACGCACTTTGCCAGCTGTTTCGTGCAGTTGCATCTGCAAATGTTTTACAGTCATCAAAAATATGTTGGGTCTGTACATCTTTAAATAACTGGCTCTCAAAAAAATTCATAACAATCCTAAATCAATTATATGCTGGCAGCGTGCTGAGAAATGGCGCGGGTGCGCTGTTTAAAAATAATCACGCTTATAAAAATTAAGCTAATGGGAATTAACGACAGATAAAATGCGTGCTGACCACTAAAATGCTCAAATACGTAGCCTGTGATCATTGAACCAGTTGTGCCTCCAAGTGCTGAAAACACAACGATTAGCCCTGTCATGGCTGCATGCTGGTGCTTTTCTAATGCGCTGAGCATTACCGAATTTAACACTGGATAAATTGGCGCCATAAAAAAGCCAATGAGGGGCAAAACAAATGCAGCTAGTGGTGCATCAAATAGGCTAGTGATTGCTGTATTAGGCAGGTTTTCAGTTAGGGGTAACGTTATAATAATAAGTAATGCCATGGCGACTAAGCATCCGCACAGAACAAAAAACCAATTAATGTGCTTAAGCACCTGCCCCGCAACTAAGCGACCAAACGCTAACGCCGCAGCAAAAATACTCGCTAACTGAATACTTATAGCCACAGGCAATTGTAAAACTTGGTTATTAAAGGTTGGCAGCCAAGTACCTACGCCTTGTTCAATAAGGACATATAAAAATGCACTTATAATAAAAATAAGCACCAAGGGCTGATACGTTAATTTAAGCATGGCTATAAAGTCACTCAAACTAGAGTCAGTTTTATTTTTATCAATTGCAGGCGCAATCGGTGCAATAACAACACTTAGTAATACAATTAAAGTAAGCGCGGCCAACGCGTAATAAACATTGAGCCACGCATTGCTTTGGCTTGGGTCTATAAAGGCGGTAAAAATCCAATAACCACTTAATACACCCACCATAAAAATGCCTTCGATGGTGTTTAAAAGTGACGAGTGACTATTCGCATCTTCGGTTACTTGGCCAATAATCGAATAAACAGAAACTTTGACTACCGCAAAGCCACAGCCTATCACTGCAAATAGCACTTTAAACATATAAAATTCGCTGATCAGTGCGGTGCTTAAGCACGCTAATGCAACGACCGCTAAAGCCCCTAACATTGCGAGCTTATACCCTAATCTAGGAATGAACGAGGCAACAACAAAAGACATTATCGCAATTGATAAGTCTTTAAACCCTTCCAAAACAGACGCCTCAGTTTTGCTAACGCCCAGTGTGTTTATTGCCTGCAAAATGACTGTTCCTACGCTATTTAATAATATTGCGAAAATAAAATAGCTTGCAGCAATTGCTAGTGTGATTTTTGTTTTACTCATAGCTTGCCTTACTTATAACGCAGTGCGCCATAACGATTAAAGCTAACACCTTTGGGTAATTAGCGTGTGTGTTTGTGTCAGTGAACGTTGAGTTTAGTGTAGAATAAAAATCAATGCAATCGTTTGCATTTTAAGTTTTAAAATTTGTATCTACCATTCATAAATCAGCGTTTACTCGATTGGCGAGTTATTAATTCTATATCAATAACTTGAGATTCAACTTTTTGACCCATAAATTGTTGCATAAGCTTTTTAACTAAAAGTTCAGCCGCTAATTGAGTATTTTGTTTAATCGTTGAAAGCGACGGATGGCTAATATCTGCCATTGCTATATCGTCAAAGCCCACCAATGCAACATCATTAGGAATACTGACATAGCGCTCTTTTAACGCCTTCATTGCACCTAAAGCAACCATATCGCTACAAGCCATTATTGCATCAAAGTAGAGCCCTTTTTCGCGTAATAGACTATTAATTTCTTGATACGCCGAACTACTAGTAATATCAATAGAAACAACGTGCTGCTCTAGTTTATGCGTAGATAGCGCAGCCACATAACCACGGTGTCTTTCGCTAATTTCACCGTGCTCTGGGTCGCCTAAAAATAAAATATTTTTTGCACCGTGTTCGATTAAGTGCGCAGTGGCTTGCATTCCACCTAGGTAGTTATCACTGCCTACAATAGGGTAATTACTAGGTGTTTTAGGGTCTCCCCACACGACCAAAGGGATCCCCGCTTTAGCAGCCGCCTCTATATTGCGCTGATCTTTACCTTGCCCAACCACAATAATGCCATCGGCCCTTCGGCCATTAATAAAGTAATTAGCCCAATCGTGCTGTGCCATTATTGAATTAGACAATAAAAGCTCTAGCCCTTGTTGATTAAGTGCAAGATTAATTTCGCTAACCACTTTAAGTAAAAATGGATCGCTAATCGATTGTTCGGTTTGTTCATCTAAGTTAATGATAACAGCAACAACATTTGTTTTTTGCGTTCGCAAGCGGCTTGCAGCGGTGTTTAAACTAAAATTATGCTCTTTAGCGAGTTGTTTTAATTTATCGCGTGTTTCTTGTTTTATTAATGGGTTGTCATTTAAAGCACGCGAAACCGTAGAGGTAGACACCCCTGCCAGCTTTGCTAAATCAGCTAATTTTATTTTTTTGTTATCCATGAAAACCCTGAGCCGCGTTGTATTAACTAATGTTTAATGTAACTAGCTGACAATATAGCATTATTAATTTTTTCTGGCTTGCCTCACAGGCTAAAAAAGCCATACCTAGGCTTTTACGCTCAATATTTCTACAAATATAATTCATAAATAATTTACAAATAAATATTGCAAACGTTTGCATTAGTCTTTAAGGTTTCATCATATACAGCCTGTTTATATAAAAACTTTGTATACAGCGCAGTAAAAAACACACTGTTTAACACACTAAAAACGGGATCACACATGACATTCAATAAAGCAAAAAGTACATTAGCGTGCGCTATAACTTTAGCCTTGAGCTCACACGCCACCTTTGCACAAGAGCAAGCACAAGAAACCAAGGTAGAGCGAATTGTTGTTTCGGGCACACCTACCGGGGTCGGCATCAGAAAAATTGATGCAGGCTACGCTGTTACAAATATTGATAGCCAGCAAATTATTAAACTTTCACCTAAAAGCACTGCCGATCTGTTTAAAGCCGTACCTGGGGTTTGGGTAGAAAGCTCAGGGGGTGAATCTGGTGCCAATGTATTTGTACGTGGTTTTCCTGGCGGCGGTGACGCCCCATTTTTAACCTTAAGTATTGAAGGGTCACCCGTTTACCCAGCCCCTACATTATCGTTTTTAGAAAACTCTTCACTTTTTAGAATTGATGAAACGATTGAGACCATGGAGGCTTTACGCGGTGGGCCAAACCCTGTTTTATCAAACGGCCAACCGGGTTTAACAACTAACTTTAGGCTAAAGCGCGGTGGTGAAGACACCGAAGGCTTATTTAAATACACAACATCTGATTACGACCTACAACGAGTAGATGCTGTTATTAGTGGTGAAATTACTGACGATTTATACTTTATGGTTGGCGGCTATGTAAAAAGCTCTCCGGGTATTCGTGATGCAGGTTTTACCTCTGAGAAAGGCAGCCAATTTACCATTAATATCACTAAAGATTTAGATAACGGCGAGCTTAACTTTTATACCCGTCAAACAGATGACCATGGTGCATGGTACTTACCTACCCCACTTAATATTGAAGGGATTGACGCAGAATATACCCAACTTGGCACGTTAAACCGCCAAGCAACCATTTTTACCGGCCCCGATGCACAAGCACACGATATTGACTTAGGGGATGGCCGAGGCTGGGACGGCCATGTAACAGGCGGTAGCATTAAACTAGAGCTTGATAATGGTTGGCAATTTTCTGACCGCTTTAATATAACTAAAGGGGATGCCAATACATACGGGTTGGTGCCAAGTGGCTCAGCAACCACGGTTGGTGCAGTTGCCGATAATGGGCAAACCGCATTTGGTGCAGTAACCAATACTGAGTACGCAAGCGACACCCCAATACAACAACTTGGCCGCTGGGTTGTTTTAAAAGAAATTAGCTCATTTACAAACGATTTAGCGTTTTCAAAGCAATTTGATAATTTATCAGCCACGTTTGGTTACTACACAGCTAGTACATCGGCAAACGATTGGTGGAGTTTAGGTAATACGGCTTACCACGTACTAGAAGCCGGCGGCGAGTCGCTAACTGGCATTGAGTGTAATCAAAGCACTGATGGCTGCGATTTTAACTACGATATTAGCTCAACAGGTGATGCGCGCACCAATGCGTTTTATGTAACAGCTCAATACAAATTTGCCGACGACTTTACATTAGATGCAGGCGTGCGCCACGAAAGTCATGAAGTAGAATACAGTGTTGATGAAGACCTTGATGGAATTATTACCAAAACAGTTAACTATGATGAAAGTAAAACATCGTGGACAACGGGGATTAACTATTCAATAAACGATGACATGGGTGTATTTGCACGCGTAAACCGTGGTTATAAAATGCCTTACTTTGACGACTTTAGAGATAACTTTAGCGCTTATGAAGGCGGCGAAAAGCTAATTAAAGAAGTAACCCAAGGCGAATTTGGCTACAAGCTAATTTCTGACTCTACAGACTTTTACGCTACCTTGTTTGTTAACGAAGTAAAGGGCGATACATTTGTACGCCGCCCAGGTGTACCTGCAGAAATTTTAACAAACGAAGCGTACGGTGTTGAGCTTGATTATAACTTTAATCATCAGTCGGGTTTTTCGGTTAATTTAAATACCACACTACAAGAAACCGAAATAACGCAAAGCCCAACCAATGAAGGAAATGAATCTCAGCGCCAGCCAAAGTGGCAAGTGCGTATCACACCTAGCTACGACTTTGAACTACAAGGTATGTATGCCACGTTATATGGCACACTGTCGGCTGTTGATGACCGCTTTGGTAACAACGAAAACACGGTGACTCTTGATGGCTACGAAAAAGTAGACTTAGGTTTAATTTTAGAACCTATGGAAGGCATAAAACTACAACTGGCCATTGATAACTTAACGGATGAGCAAGGTATAACAGAGGGCGACCCACGTAATGCCGATGCCCCAAATGGCCGCTATATTATGCCACGCACTACGCGCTTTAGTGTAAGTTATGCGTTTTAAACACACTTAATACTAAAGGGAGCTTGGCTCCCTTTATTTTATTTTTTCGTTTAGTTTATTAAGCGCCTCTACCGAAAAGCCCCTATCGTAAAAATGTAAAATTTTACCTTTGCTATCTATTAAAACAACGCGAGTATTGTTTGGGTTTTTATTACCTGTAAATTTTTGCACAGCTTCACCATCTTCATAAATAGTGATTACCCCGCCCCAAAGCTCTTTTGGTATACCCTTGCGCATACCGCTGTCTATAAATGTACTAAACATACGCGGGGCCATACCTGCTATGGTAGGCAGTTCGTAAGTGGGTAATGTAACCCCTGTCATGTCTAAGCCAATTAACCAACGGTCTATGTCAAATTGGCTATCTTGTTTATAGCCAATGAGTAACAAGGTTTTATCGGCTTTAAAATCACTCGGTATGGTTACGCTTTTCTCATCTAGGCTTTGGCCGCTAATGGTTGGAAACTGCTTACCGGTAATTTGCTGATTTGGGTATTGAGCTGAGCACGCACTAAGCATTAACACCATAAATGCGCTGGCTATTATTTTAATCATTTTAAAACCTTACACTGTTATAAATATCATACTCATACGTGTATGAGGTAAAACACGTTTAAACCGTTTGCAATTTTAAATACGCTTTAAACTCTCGAAGTGCCATGGGTTTGGCATATTTCCAGCCTTGGCCATAATGTACGCCAGCTTGTTTTAGTATGGCTTCTTGCTCATTTGTTTCTATGCCTTCTGCTACACAGGTGTAGTTAAACTTACGTACCAACGCCATAATATTGGGGATCATTGAGGCCTTTAAGCCTTGTGTTGTTATGTCTTGTACAAAGGTGCGGTCAATTTTAAGCTGATGAAAGCTCAAGTTTTGTAGATTTTTTAAGTTAGAGTAACCCGTACCAAAATCATCTATCGATAAATTAAAGCCCGCCTTAACCAGCCTTTTAAAGTGGGCATGGGCAACTGTTGAGTCTAAGTATTCGTCTTCTGTTATTTCTAAACAAATAATAAAGCGCGAATCGGTGAGTGCCGGTATGTCTTTTAAAAGCGCAATATTGCCTGTTTCTACATCGTAGGGAAAAATATTAATAGAAATTTTAAAATTGCGCGGTAATGCCTCAACGGTGGTTAGCTCATAAAGTACTTTTTCAATCATGGCTTGGGTAAAGCGCCACGTTAAATTGGTTTTTCTGATAATAGGAATAAATTGATCAGGAAATAAAACGCCGTATTTATCTTCAAAACGGGCCAACGCCTCACAGCCAACCACTTTACCCGTTTGCAAACAAATAATGGGTTGGTAGGTCCAATAAAATGAGCCCTTTTTAAGGCCTTTGCGCACCCGCGTAATAGTTGAGCGCCTAGCCGCTAAGCTATAGTCAATTAACAGCCCACTTGATACACCCGCTAACGAAATTAAAATAAGCGAAATAATCAATAAAAATTGATTATCAGCAAAAAATTGGCTCCACGGAAGTTGTGCGGCTGCGCAGTACCCGGGGTTATTAGTACTGCATTTAATAATTGATTCATAAGGTAAAAATGAGTGATTTTTTACCTGCTCATAAACCCCTTTAGCCCCCGCTAAATGAAACGTCTCGCGCGTGTTTTTATAAAGTACTTCCCATTTGGTCGATACAATT
This sequence comes from Pseudoalteromonas atlantica, assembly GCA_007988745.1. Lineage (GTDB taxonomy): Bacteria > Pseudomonadota > Gammaproteobacteria > Enterobacterales > Alteromonadaceae > Pseudoalteromonas > Pseudoalteromonas atlantica. The sequence goes on along the minus strand of BJUT01000041.1, from coordinate 10,518 downwards.
ACTTTATCGTTAAAAGCGCGCGTATCGACTATTAAATTGTAATTACCTTGCCTTACAATTATCACTTCCATTGCTCGGCCACTAAACAAAAGTAAATACAATTGTGGTTCGTACCTTACGCGCACAGGTTTATTATCGTATTTATCAATTCGAATGTAGTCGGGAGGATTATCGGTAATTGTAGCTGCCAGCTTTCCAGCACCGGTGGTGCAAACCAGCTCATTATTTGTAAAAAAGCCAATATCTATCACGTATTGTGCATCAAACAACGCGCGGCGCATTTCTATCAATGTATTGTTATTACATTGTTTAGCGTTTGCGTTATTTAGGCGGGTTAAAATTTTTCTACGTTCTGTTGCGGCAGCATCTATGTGTTGAACAATATAATTTGAATCTCGCGCTAACTGCCTACTTAGCTTTTGTGCAGCAAAGTACATCAGTGTGCTAGCACATATAATAAAAACCACGACACCGCTTAATACTGCAATTAAAGACCTACGTTGATATTGTTTCATAACACCTTTTTAAAGAAGCTGTGTGTGAGTCAGGTGCAATAATAATTGCATATCTGGGCATAAAAGCAATCAAGCTTGTAAAATAATTAAAGCAAATTACGTTTTTAATTTATTGATTTGTTTGCATTATAATTGCAAAACCAGGTGGCTGAGTATATCGCTAAGCTGCTTATGGCCTTGGCTATTTAAATGTATACCATCGCTCCCTAGGGGGGCGTTAAGGTGTGATATATCAACGTAATTAAGCGCGTGCTCGTGTGCTATACGTTTAAAGAGAGCGTTTAGGGGCAATAACTTTTGATTACAGTTTAAATAAATATGGCTTAATCCATGCTGAGGGTTAATAAATAAAGGACCAATAACAATTATGTTTGGTAAGTTAGCTGGCGAGTAAAATTGCTTAATAGAGCCAATAAAATGCGTAAGGCCGGTGGCTATATCTGCTGGGACTAAGTTAAAACGCTTTTTTAAATCGTTAGTGCCAAGTGCAATAATAAGCGTGTGTAAAGCGTGTTGCTGCAAATCGGGTTTTAAATAGCGAATACCATTAAGCTCCCCCGTAAAAGGCGGGTTATTCACAAGCGTACGGTTTGGCTGCCCCGACTCTATTACGGTAAAGCCGCTGCCTAGCTGTTGCTGTAACCGCGCCGTCCAACGGGTATTTTCATCATAGCGCTTTCCTGTTTCGGGGTTTAAGCCCCACGTATTAGAGTCGCCAAAGCAGAGTATATTTTTTGTTATTTGCGTCATTAAAATGGATTAAGCGTATAGCCTTGTTGTTGAAGTTGTGCGTGCGCGGTCATCGCAGAAAGCGACATTTTTACGCCATCAATGAGCAATTCAGGCGTTACTTTAAAGTGAGTAGCCGATTGCCCGCACACATACACCTGAGTGTTATTAGCAAGTAGCTGCTCAATTAACGCTTGGTTTTTATTATCAGCACTAAAGCGTTTTTTATATTCGCTGTTAGCTAACACATCAACGCTTGCGCTGCCGTGCACAACTAATGCAAGTTGAATGTTTTCAGGCTTTACACCATGCGCTACATGCATGTTAATAAAACGCGCTAACGAATTTATTGAATTATTTTGCTCGCCTTTTTTAGCACCATCGGCAACATCAAATGCTATTTTAAATACCGTAGAGCTATTAATTTTGTCATGCTCGGGTACATTATAATAATTACCAAACCCGTTAATTGGTTGCTCATTAGCATTAATAAACGGGCTAAAAAGCAGCACTAACCCTAGTAAATATTTCATAAAACAATCCTGTGTTTTTAAGCGTATTACTAAACTACCAGAGACAACCAAAAAAGGCTGCAATTTAAGCAACCTTTTGGGTACTTTTATGGTGATGATTAATAAACTGCATACCTAAATAACTAAACGTATTTTTAAATTGCTCTACAAAACACGCCGGCGCTTCAGTTGATGACGCATTAGAAAGCACTGAAAAATGCTTACTACGCAGCGTTCGTAATTTTGGTTTTAATGCTTCATCGTCCATGTAGTCGGTTATTCTATCAATAAATAACTTCATTTGTACCGTGGTGCTGTACCAATAAACGGGTGAGGCAAACACCCAGTGGTCATACTTTAATAGTGCTTCAAATACAGCGTAAAAGTCATCGCTTTTATAGTTTTTGTTATAACAGTACGGCGCTATTTTATAATCATCTAAACATATTATCCTTACATCGTTTTGCTCAGCAAAGCTGTTAACGTGTGCCTGCGTATTACCATTTTTACGTGCGCTTGAGTAAATAATAACAGTGCTGCGTTTAAGTTTTTGTTGCATTTAGTTAGCTCCTTTTTTAATGTTGAAAGAAGCTTAAAACCTCAACTTATATTGAGGTCAACCGGAAATTTAAAACAATGCCAATAGATCAAAAAAAACTAACCGAGGCTAACCTAACCGTAGGTTATGTCGCTAAGCGCAGCGGCGTAAAAGTATCAACCCTACACTTTTACGAAACAAAAGAACTCATACGTAGTTGGCGAAATAGCGGCAACCAACGCCGCTATAAAAAAGATGTGCTGCGCCGTATAGCGGTAATAAAAGCCGCACAAGCCATGGGAATAACACTTGATGAAATTAAACACACCCTGGCCACATTACCTGAGCAGCGCACTCCCACACAAAAAGACTGGTCAGCCCTTTCAAAGCAATGGCAAGCACAGCTTGATGAGCGCATAGCGTATATGCAGCGCCTACGCGACCGCGTAGATGGCTGTATTGGTTGTGGGTGTTTATCTATGAGTAAGTGCCCTATGTATAACAAAAACGACCACTTAGGCGAAAACCAAAGTGGTGCTATTTTGTTAGAGCGAGATTGAGATTTAAATTAAGGTTAGTCTAGGCCGCTAAGCCCTTCTCTTGCAGCTCTGTATAAAGCGCCTAGGGTTGAGTCGAAAACAGATTTTATAAAGCTATAAGTCAGCTCCACCGCTTTACTAATTACTTTGCCTGCAAACACTAACATATGCCCTAATAAACCTAAGGTTTGTGTTGCAAACGAGGCTGACGCTTTAGCTATTTTATCAAGCGTTCGCGCCAACATATCGTAAAAAGTGAGCCCAGTACCAATAGCTGCTTGGGCAGCAACTGCGCTGTAATAGCCTGCATCTTTTAAAAGGGTAATTAATGCAGCACCTAGTTTATCTGCCCAATGTGAGGTAAATGATGCTTGATTTCTGTCTTCAAATTTTAAACGCACAGGCATGTTTAAAAAGTGATTAGCTTGTATAGTTAAGTTGTTCCAATTATTGCTATTGGCAGTGTTTAAGTAGCCAGGCGTACCAGCAAGAGTATGAGCAGCACCTTTTAAACCTTGTCCACTATCTAAACGTATTTCTTGGCCATTGTGCGGAGCATGCGAAAAAGGCCATAAAGGCACTTTAGCCACTGGGTCAGCCCCATGTGTACAGCGATAAATTTTATCGATTCTAGATGTTGCTGCGCGAGAAAAGTTTTCAAGCCCAACACGTGGCGAACCAAACGTATATAATTTTACAGGAAGTGAATACTCAGCTTTGATCCAATCAGCAGAAAGCGTCGCTAACGCACCACCCAAGCTGTGGCCAACTAAATGAACGCAACCAGTCACTTTATCTTGAATATTCGCTGCTATAAACTCTTGCAGCGCAGGCTTCATACTATAAAAAGTCTTATTAAAACCAGCATGCACCATACTGCCATTTGACCCACCACTCACACCAAAGTGCCCATCGGTTAATCCATCTCTTAGCGAGTTAGTCCCCCGAATAGTTATAACCGAATCGCCCTCATACGCGCCAAGCCCATGCCCTACTAAAGCAAAGCCCGTGCTTAAATTAAATAAATGAGAAAAAAAGCTGCCCGTTATCCCTTGTACTGCGCCAGGGTTAACAGAAAAGTTAAAATTGTCGCGCAAAGAGGCATGAAGTGTGCGATTGAGTAAATTAGTGGTTTTAATACTTTTTGCTTTATAAGCAAGGTTTGCTAATTGTACGGCTTGAGTGGGTGTCAAAGTATTCATATAAGTTCCCTTTAAATAAATAGTTAAAGTTTACATGATGTGTATATCGCAAAAGTGTGGCTTGTATCTTCTTTAATTGGAATATCGTAAGTTTGTGGCTCTTGGCCAATATCACACTCTAAGTGTGCAAGAAGCGCTTTGAGTGTATCGCTATCTTCATGAATTGAAACAAGTGTGTACCACAAAACAATCCCTTCTGGCGTGCCGTTTTCTAAATAAATATGTTGAACCAACGAGTCGTTATCAAACATATTAGAAGGTTTACCTGTTTTTATTGTTTTTTCTGTGAAGGTAAAATAACCCTGTTCATCTGTTGTGGTTTCATCAACGTATTCATCGCCATAGGTAAGTGAGCGCATCACTTTAGTGTTTGCAACTGGCTGCCCATTATCTAATAACTGCCCTTTTACTGGAGCCGATAAATAAAATTCTTGTTTATTAAAAAAGCCAAACATATCTGCACAAGCCTGTGATGTAGTAAAAAAAACAACGGCAATAGAGACTATTACCAATACAAAAATTTTTAAGCGCGATAAAAACAAAGCAAACTCTCTCCCAAGGCCTAGCTATAAACTACTTAATATATATGGCTAATCAATTACACCAGCCATATTTATGCTGAAAAAGTAGGGGTCTAATTAGGTACAATTATACTGCATGTTTTTTAATCAAAAAACAATCACTAATCTAATTATAAAATAGTGTATATATTAATTTACCAATGCCACTAAACATGATGCCGCCCATAAGCAAAAAAGCATACATAATACTAATAGCACCGGCTGAAGGGTCGCTCTTTTTATCAATTTCTATGCATGCCGTACACACAACAAAAAATATAAAAAAGTTAGCTATCACACCTAAAATAAAAGTATTGCCAAATAACGGTGATACGCCAGCTAAAACTGCACCCAAAATTAACAGCGAGCCTGAAATTGAATGTTTATCAAACCGGCTTTCAATTATTTTTATAACTAAAGTGGTTAGCATAGATAGTGAAAAGTATAGCGTTGGCCAAAACTGATAATATAAATACCCCCAGTTTAAAAGCTCACCTGAAGTTGATGAAAAAGCTTGCTGGCCTATGTCGGCCGCTGAACCATTCGCGGCATTTTCGCTAAAAAGGTACCCTATCCCACCGATAATTAATTTTATAAGCCAAAAAAATAAAAAACTGGCAATTGTAAATCCGATAGCGTCATCCCTTGTTAATCGTTTTTTAGCTTTGCTTTTTACAATAATGGCGAGCATTAAACCTAATAGGCATACAGTTCCTAAATAAAGTACCGCCTGCCAAAAGTCATCAGGATAAAATACAGCTAACCCTGGCGCTATAAATAGATACATAGCATCCTCGTTATCTAGGGAACGGTTTCGGGCACTTTGCTCAGACTCTTTAAAAAGAGCTAAATATACAAATAAAGGCTGTAAAAACAGCATTAAAATACTCGTGGTAATAAGGCTCATACATCATCCTTAATGAGAAAAACAAATGCAGCACACGTGCTGCATTAAAATTAAAAATGTGGGTGCTCAATAAAAAAGAGAGGTAGGTATTAAAGGTTTATTTTTTGAAAGTATGTTTTAAGTTTTAAAAGCCCTGACTCAAGTTCAAATTTTTGTATTTTAGGATTTTTGAATTTAAACCCATTAGAAATATGGGTATTAATCATCGTCGCCATACCCTCAAACCCAGCTGGTGCTGTGGCAACTAAATCGCTCAACAAGGGCATGATAAGCACTTGATGCTCTTCTATTAAAGTTGGGTTTTCGTATATATCGTAAACAAGGTTAGTTAATGTTTGTTGGTTTTGTTGTTCCATAGCATTTCTATAGCGCCTTAGCTTAGGCGTTCATAGCTCCCTAGAGTTCTAAATTGAATAAAGGTAAAAAAAATTATTACTTTTTGTTCCTTCGGTTACTTTTTGCCATTTCTTTTTCGACAGCAGCACGAGCGTCTTTTATATCTTTAAAAAAATCATACTGATATTTAATAAGACCTTGGTATTTTTCTCCTTTAATTAAATAAAAAGAGAGCAACATAAAGGCTACATTGATAGCTGTTGCAATATAATACCCATTACCTTCTAAAATTATAAAAGTCGGTAAGCAAATCACAGCTAAAAATAAAGCATAGAATTTTAATATATTTGCGCAAAAAAAGAGCCTTGGCTTACTTTAAAATTTATAAGGCAAAATGCTACCCCTGTAGAAAATAAAATGCCTAACAGCCACTCAGGTTCTGTATCAAAGTATTGCGTTAACACAGTCATTCCGGAGTATGCAGTACCCAAAAGTAAGAGCACTGTTACTAATAGAAACCTTCGTAAAAGCTTCCATGGTGGAAATAATAGAAATACCTCATCGTTTTTAGACACTACTTACTCAACTCCTCATATACTTCAGTTGCAAGTAAAAGCTAAACTGTGCCATAAAAATTTTTAGATTAAGAACCTATCTTTCCTAATAAATTTAGTTTATTTAACCCATAAAATAGAATTTTACTGCTGTTAAATTTAAATTAAACGCATAAAAATCGCTGCATGATGCAGTTGTGATTTATTACTAAAATTTCACTATAGTTGATTTAATTTTATGCGAGTAGCTTTCGCCCTCTATATATTTCTGTGTAAGTACAGTACCTCTACACAGTTTATGCCAACGAATAATGGTCACTTTATCATTCAGCTTTTTTGTCATCTACATACAGAACCAAGTGAGTATGGTTACTAATAACAGCATAAGGGCACACATCAATACAAAATATCTCGGCTAACTCAAGCAGCTTATCTTCAACCCAGCCTCGTCGATGTTCATAAGATTGACCTGTAAAATGCTCTTCACCGCACAAAAAAGCACGCCGAACACAACGCGAGATACAGTGGTAATATTTTGTATCAGCCAAACTTCAAAATTAAGATGAGTGTCTAGTTTATTCTGCCATCTAGTTTAATCTGCCAATTAACACCCACTATTTAAAGTGGGTATCATGTTATTTATTCTAAAGGTGGGGCTGAATAGTTACGATGCACTTTAAAAATCATCAATAGCAGATAGCTTGCTAAAACTTGAATCATCACAAGTCCAATATTCTTTTTTGCCATTTTTTTGTATGGTGACTGATTTTTCCTCTGTAACCGTATCAAACTCTTCACTGTAGTAATCACTTACTACGACGTCACCATTAGCTTGCGTAAAAGTCATACTATGCTCTGTAACTAAAGAGCGGTGATAACTGGACTTACTTATATCACTGAGTGAAATGGAATTGATGAGGTTGCTTCCATCAACATTAAACGCCTCCAATTTAAATGTTCCATTCACTTCACTAACAACAATTTCGACTGGCTTAGGTGCATCAGCTTGACACTTAAATATAATCTCAGCCTCACTTTGAGTTGCATTACATGATGCAACAAAAAATAGCGGAAGAATAAATAAAGCCTGAAAACGGTTATTTTTTATCATATTTTTCAAATGCCTTTTGCAGTTTGATATCGTATTGGTTCTCCGCATATTTTGACCCATTATAGCCTTTGGCAAATGCAGCCCAATTTAGCGTGAGCAGGTGTTTCTCTAGGCCTTTATGTTTCACAAAATTAACAAACGCATCAAGTTGCTTTCTTTCAGAGCTAAACATTGTTCGTACAAACTCCTCAACATTAGAAAACCCTGATGCACGATAGTTAAAGCCCATAATTTGAAAACGCCCCCAAGAAGCTGATTTTAATGCCTCTGTTGAATTTAGAGTCATAGCCTCTTCTAGTCTTGTGTATTCTCTTGTACCACCTATGTATAAACTACGATTCCAGTGTCTGCTAGATATAGATGGATGACTCTGATCATATATATGGTTTGTATAGCGAGAAAATATATGTGCTTCATATAAGATCTTTGGTTTACCATTGGAAAAAAATGCATCACCAGAAGATTCAACATCGGCGACAGCTTTAATAGCTGCAACTTTACATCCTAGTTCCTTTGCAATATCTTGATAATCCGATTCTGATAGCTTTTTAACATCTGTAGAGGCAACTGGTAGCTTAAAGTTATTTTTAACTACAAGGGTTATAAGCTTTTCGTTAATTTTTCTATGGGTGCGTCCATTTGGATCTATTTTTCCATCTGGGCGTACCATGTTTACCACTTTGCTTTGAAACAACTTAATAGCCGCTACTGTTTTAGAGTTTTCAGGGCGCGAGCCTAAACGACCGTCTACGGTAAGTTTTCTAGTGGGCGCTATGAGGGAAAGAAGTGAATTTAAAGCGGTTTGTACGGTTTTTACATCGTTTAAATTGTTAGCGCCGCCCAATCCAACAGATTGAGTTATTCTGATTACTGCCATCGAAGCATCCTTTTCTTTAATGTTATATTTTTAATTACAATGTATTAGTAGTAAATTAACACCCACTATTTAAAATGGGTGTCTAGTTTATTCCCGCTTTTTCAATTTTATGTGCAAATTTGAGGCTGCGATTAATTAAAACACCTTCAACGGGATTGCCGTTTAAAGTAATAATCCCTTTAACTTCAGAGCACATGTGTACGTCACTTTTTTTTATTAAACCAAACATAGTGGTTTGAGCCTCCTTACCTATATTTCTAATTTTTTAAAATAAGTTCCATTAATTAAAAAACGAGGAAGTGAATCACTTTCAACCGTTACCTCATTACCCATATCGTGCCACATGCATGCCATACCTAGTAACTGTATGGGTAAGAATGATTCAACCGGAACAGTGTCTGGTTCACTTGCATTCATCCAGTATTTCTCTTGCAACTGTACATTTTTTGCAAGGGTTTCATTAAAATCAAAGCCAATATCTGTAGAAAGTGCGGCAAAGGTTTCTAAATACCCCATCGCTATACCTAATGCCCAGTCATTACCTTGCTCTACCGCCATTTTCATGCCCTCATTAAGTAGCGATGGATAATTCTCTTGTCGGTGATGATAAGCTTGAAACACCTCTACTAATTTATAAGAGACAGGGCCAGACTTAGTGGCACTTTGTTTCATAACTTCAACAGGGAAACTCGCCAAGCTATCCATACTTTCAGAATCGCGAGTGACCATAGCTAAAAAATAGGCGTCAAGCCACTGTTCAGGGTGAGCACGACCTGCCTCTAGCATTCCCTTACCATTCCAAGTCACTTCAGATAAATCGAATATTTTAAAGGTAAGATCTTGCTCTGGATGCTCTGCAAGCTTCAAAAATGCAGCATACATTTTTGAGGCATAACGTAAACCCATTGCAGACTCACTTTCGATTTCGGGTGTTTGAACTTCCCAAGTAAGCCAGCGAGAAAAATCAATATACAAACTTGAAAACCTTAATAAACTATCTCTTTTTTTTGATATATTAACAGGAATTTTCTTTATTCTTCTCTTTGGAGACTCTAGCCACTCATCCAACGACACATTTTCAAATTTAGGTTTATATGTTCTTTCAACTTTCATTTGCTATCCTACAACTATTGATTAATCGATATCAAATTCTGAAATATTGACTTCACTAATAGTAGAGCCAGTACTTGTATTAATAATTGGGGTTTCAATATGTAAATATTTAACTTCATTCCCATCGTCCATAGCTTCCATGATGGCTGATGCTGCTTCCCTATCTGTTTTGCCATTTACCTTACCATTTTTCTTCATATTCTCGGTAATAGCTTCAGCATATTCAGGCGTACCTTGCTGATAGTCTTTATCACCAATTTGCTTTTTACCCAGTGGGCTCTTACCGCCTTTGGCTTCAACAATTATCACATCACCATCAGAGTTTTGATAAACCATATCAAAGTTACTTGATACCGATGTCGAATGATCTAAACTATCTGGATGTATTCTCTTATAATCTGGGTAATTGGCTTTTACAGCCATATCGGCCGCCTTTTCTCCAATTTTAGCCGATTGCTCATTCACTTTAGGAGTTTGGTTGTTGTATCCATCTGTTTGCCGTGCAAATTCATCACGATTTTTCATTGCCTTGTCACGTGCGACGCAATGAACTTGTAGTTCTTCTTTTTCTTCAGGCTTCAATATATATATTTTCTGAATTATCTTTCTTTTTAGCCGTAACCAATGTTCTCGCTGTATTTTCTTTAATCCGCCCTTTGGTAGCCCATTCTTCATTAACTGCTTTACCATCAAATTCATGCATACCTGCAAATTCCTCAATAGTAAGCTCCATTTCTTTAGTTTCTCCCCCAATATTACGGTGAATAATTATGGTATTGTCCACCTCATTCATACTCTCTAATGTATAGGCATAATTTAACTTATTCACACCCTCTGGTTTTTGAACCTTTAACTTACCTTCTGGATCTGTGATTGTGGCACTATCTATCGCACTTTTTAATATTTTATCCTTCGCTGCTTGATCAATACCATTACCAACTAATGTACCTAGCATTGCAGATAATTTTTCTTGCCCCTCTTTACACAATAACCCAAACGGATCCACCCAATTAACCGGATTCGGT
>BJUT01000040.1 GCA_007988745.1 Pseudoalteromonas atlantica | reverse complement strand
AATTTTTTGCCTAGCCATCAACACGTTTTTCCATCCTAAAAATAGATCACTTAATTATGCGAAATGGTATAAGCTAAAAACGCTTATGTAATAAAAAGCCCTGTTAATTCAGGGCTTTTGTTTTTTAATTATTTTAATTTAAAGCGATTAACCACGCTCGAAAGCCCTTGGCTACTTTGTTTAAGGTTATCGCTGGCATCGGTAAGTTGCTTTGTATTATTTAGTGATTGCTCGGTTGATTGAGATAGCTCGTTAATACGTAAATTAACCTCGTCAGCAGCTTGTGTTTGCTGCTCGGTGGCACGGGCTATTTGGCTGTTCATGTCGGTAATTATAGATACCAGCCTTTCTATTTCATTGAGCGATGTATCTGCAGATGAAACCTGCTCTACCGTCGTCACCGACAGTGCTTGGCTTGATTTTACCGCCTCTACTGCCGCTTTAGCGCCTTCTTGTAATTTAGTGATCATGGCTTGAATTTCATCTGTGCTTTGCCCAGTTCTGCTGGCTAATGTGCGCACTTCATCGGCAACAACTGCAAACCCTCTACCGTGCTCGCCTGCACGAGCCGCTTCTATAGCAGCGTTGAGTGCAAGTAAGTTTGTTTGCTCCGATATACTTCTGATCACATCAAGCACAGAGCCTATATTGTTACTTTCGTTTGCTAAATCTTCAGTTACTTGGCTCACTGTTTCTATATTACTTGAAAGTGTTTCTATGGCGGTAATGGTATTCGCTACCACGTTTTTACCGGTTGAGGCATTGTGCGCTGCATCATTGGCAGCTTGTTCAGCGGCTTCGGCATTACGACTCACATCATGAATTTGGTGCGTCATTTGCTCCATGGCGGCGGCTACTTGTGTGGAACTGTCGTTTTGTAGTTCAATGAAGGAGTGGCTTGTTTTACTTGACTCATCCACCGTATGAGCGTGTTTGCTTACATCATCAGCACTGTGCGATACATGTACTAACGACTCGCGCATTTTTAAAACAAATAAATTAAAAGAGCGTGACAGCTCTGATATTTCATCATTGCCCGATTCGTTTAGCGTACGTGTTAAGTCACCTTCACCTTGCGATATGTTTTTCATCATGTCTGCGGCAAGACGAGTAGGCGTGAGTATACTTTTACCAATAAAGTAACTTAATAAAATGACAGCAATAATCATAACTAAAGCGCTAATTATGATGAGATTACGCTGCTCGCTAAATGCTTCATCTATTGAATCTAGGTATACGCCTGAGCCAATAATCCATTGCCACGGGCTAAAGCCTTTTACAAATGCGACTTTATCTACCGGCTGGTCTTTTCCTGGTTTTGGCCATTTATAAGGTATAAAACCTTCTTTTTGTTGTTTTACAATGTTCACCATTTCTACAAAAAGTGCTTTGCCATCGGGGTCTTTATTATTACTTAAGTCTTTACCGTTAAGCCCAGGCTTTATTGGGTGCATTACCATTTTGGGCTGGTAGTTGTTTACCCAAAAGTAATTTGTTTTGTCATAGCGCAGCGCTTTTATAGCGGCCAGTGCTTGTGATTGAGCCTGCGCTTGTGTGAGTGTATTGTTTTGTTCAAGCTGGTGGTAATGCTCAATAACACTGTATGCCGTTTCTACTACATTTTGGGTTTTTAGATATTGCTCGTTTTTGAGTGAGCTATATTGATGAGTTAAGCTAGATATACTAAGTACTATTAAGCCAAATACAACAATGGCTATTAACAGTAAAAAACGCTGGAAAATACTGAAACTACGTAGGTTAAGCATTAATTTGTCCTCAATTAGTGTACGCCTTAGCGCATAGAATAAGCGTAGCTAAAAAAAGCGTTTAATCTAGGCTCACTAACTTATTAAGACAAAAAAAAGGCTGATTTTTCAATCAGCCTTTAGTCTATTTAGTCGTCATATGATCATTTAACATCAAAATGTCGATTAAAGAAGTTTGTGATGGTTTGGTGTAAATGTGTTTGCACTTGTTTACCGCGTAAGCTGTGTTTTGAGCCTGGGTAGGTCATCATTTCAAACTGTTTTTCGTTATCTTGTAGTTGTTTAAATAATTTAGTGGCGTGGGTAAATAACACGTTGTCATCGGCCATGCCATGGTAAATCATTAATGGGCCTTTTAAGCCATCAGCGTATGGGAATACGGCGCTGTCTTCGTAGCCTTTGGCATTAGTTTTTGGATGACCAAGGTAGCGCTCGGTGTAGTGGGTGTCGTAAAGTGCCCAGTCAGTAACTGGTGCTCCCGATACACCGGCTTGAAAGTAATCGCCCGCTTTAAACATGGTCATTAGGGCCATGTATCCGCCATAACTGTGGCCATAAATACCAATGCGTTGTGGGTCTACGTAATCAAGCGAGCGTAAAAACTCAACGCCTTTAATTTGATCTGCTACTTCTACAACACCTAAGTGCTTGTAAATAGCGTCTTCAAACTTTTTACCACGGTTGTAAGAGCCTCGGTTATCGAGCTGAAAAATAACATAGCCTTGTTGCGCCATGTATTGAAAGTACAAGTTTTTGCTGCGCCAGCTATTTGTAACGCGTTGTGCATGCGGGCCGCCGTATACATTAACAATTACTGGGTGCTTTTTACCGTCGGCAATATTACTTGGTTTAAACAAGCGGTAATGCATTTCTTGGCCATCTTCAGCTTTAATTGTGCCGTACTCTGGAGTTGCTAAATCACTTAAATAAGGTGTTAATGGGTGGCTATCATCAAGCTTATTTTGTTCAAGCCATGTGATAAATTCGCCATTTACTTTACGTAGTGCCGCCGAGTTAGGCTTGTTTACCGATGAGCTATTATCAATAAACGTTTTGCTGTCTTTAGCCATTACCACTTTGTGGTATTGGCCTTGTTCGGTGATGCGCTTAATATTGCCTTTTTTAAACAGTGGTGCGCTGTATAAATGGCTTTCAAGCGGGGTGTCTTTACGTCCTGCAAAGTACACTATGCCTTTTTTCTCATCTACGCCTTTTAAGCTATCAACAACCCAGTCTCCTGAGGTGATTTTTCGAATTAGCTGGCCGTTAGTGCGGTACAAATAAAGGTGTTTAAAACCATCGCGCTCAGAAGCCCATACAAAATGCTTTTTGTCTTTTAAGAAATGCAGATCAAAGTTTAAATTGATCCACGTATCGCTGTTTTCTGTTAGCGCTACTTTTTGCGTTTTAGTATCGCTATTGTAAAAACGTAGTTCTAACTTATGTTGTGAGCGATTTTGCCATTGATACGAAAGGGTAGTGCTGTCTTTTAGCCATTTAGCACGTGCAATGTAAATGTCTTTATCGTCGCCTAAATCAACCCAGTCAACGTTTTGATTATTTAAAGACACAACGCCAAGTTGAATCTCAACGTTGTCGGTGCCTGTAAATGGGTAACGCTGATTAAATAGCTTTACTTCGTCTGCATAAATTTCGTTACGGATGGCTTCTTTTACTGGGGTTTCATCTACGCGAGTGAATGCAATTTTAGATTCATCGCCAGCCCACCAGTAGCCAGTCATACGGCTCATTTCTTCTTGCGCTACAAATTCGGCCATGCCGTTTTTAATAACGCCGCCGCCATCTTTGCTCAGTTGTATTTCTTTACCTGAATCAAGTGCTAAAGCGTAAAGGTTTTGCTCGCGAATAAACGATACATAGTTACCTTTAGGAGAAAAACGGGCATCGGTTTCAAACGCTTCTGTATTGGTAAGTTTTTTACTTTTACCAGATGCAAGCTCGTAATAATACAGGTCACCATTGAGTGGGAATAACAGGGCTTTACCGTCTTTAGACCATTTATACTCTAAAATACCTTTACCAAAAATACGTTGACGTTCGCGGCGTGCTTTTTCCTCATCAGAGAGGTTTTCTGGGCCTGAAAACAGCTTTGCAGAATCAACCAGTATTCTATTGGTGTTATCTTTTAAGTTGTATTCCCATAAATCATAACGGTTGTAGTCATCGGTTTTACCTTGCAGGTAAGTTACGCGGCTACCGTCTGGTGAAAACTTAAGTTGTACGGGAGCTTTACCCGACAAGCTCGGATCATCAAAAATACGCTCTAACGATAATGGTTTTGCTTGTACGCTCAGTGCGCCAACAGCTAGCGGTAGTGCGAGGGTTAAGTGTTTTATTTTTTTTAGCACAAGGTTGCCTTAGCTTATTATAAATATTGTATTAAATGGTAAAGCTAAGCGTGTGCAACTGCAAATAAATGCTATAAAGTGGCCATTATTAAAGACTAACTAGGATGTGACGATGACGAACCACACTTTTGAACTCGCCCCAGAGCTTAAGCGCGATTGTATAGAACTGGCAGATTGGCCTTTATGTAAGGTGCTATTACTTAACGACAGCCAATACCCTTGGTTTGTATTGGTGCCCAGAAAACCTAATTTAAAAGAGATCATCGATTTATCTGATGCCGATCAAATTGTATATTTAAAAGAGTCGGCCAAACTCAGCAAGCTTATTATGCAAGTGTTTAGCCCTGATAAATTAAACGTGGCCGCTTTGGGTAATATGGTGCCGCAATTACATATTCATCATATTGCACGTTTTACAACTGATGCTGCGTGGCCTGCACCGGTGTGGGGTAAGTTTCCTGCAAAACCATACACAGATGAGCAAATAATAGCGCTAAAAAAAGCGCTGCAGTTATAAACTACAGCGCTTTATTAAACTATTACAAAGTATTACGTGTTGGGTTAGTTAAGGCCTAACACGTCTTTGCCTTGTTTAAAGGTTACATCAACCGGAATATTTGCTTGGCTTAGTTTTTCTAAGTCTTTAGCAAGCTCTTCTTTAATATCGCCATGAGTGGCAATTAGTTGATCTACTTTTTCGTAATCGCCGTCACCTTGTAATGTTAAAATTAAGCGCGACAGCTTAGCCATAGCCACGCCCATTTTTTCCATATTTACACGGTATAAGCCCTCTTCATTTTTAGAAAAAGCGCCTTCTTGTGCAAAAAAGTTAAAGCGGATCATGTTGGCTTTACCATGTGCGCTTGATGCACCAAAACGTACTGAGCGGAATATACCCGCCATAAAGGTGGTGTAGTAATCTTCTAATGTGCCTTCGGTAATTTCGCCTTTTTTAAGTAACTGCTCAACCATGTATAAACCTAAAATATCGGCTTTACCTTCTTCAAGTGCACTTGCGTGCTCTTGTAATGATTGGCGCACAGTGCCTTTATTTGTAATGGTGTTTTTAATACCTAGGCCATGAGCCACTTCGTGAAACATGGTATTGGCAAAAAAGGCGTTAAAGGTAATATGCTTACGTTGCTCAGGTACAATTAACTGCTCAGCAATTGGCACTAAAATTTTATCAAATTTTGCACGCATTGCGTTTTTAAGCTGCAGGCGACGAGTGCCTTTTTCAAGCTGTACTTGCTCATCGTTTGGTAAGTTAATGGCAATAGTTTTGCTGCCCGCATTTGAGTGTCCTGCATAGTAAACCACATCGTAAGCATTTAAATCGGCGTCTGAACCTGGCACTTCTTGCTTATATTTAGCATCTACCGGTAGACCTTTTTGCAGCTCTGGTAAAAAGGCCGCAAATTTAGCTAGGCGCTCGCTCCATTTTAAATCTTTAATTAGTACATACGACTCATAAGCAGAGCGGTAGCCGAAGAGTTGATCTTCGTAGGTTTCAATTGGGCCAATAACCACATCAACGGGGTTATTTTTCATGTCCATCCAGGCAAAGTCAGAACCCTGAAAATCATCTTTTTGTAGTGCATCAGCACGTAGGTTTAAGTAATTAGCAAATTCTTTATCATCGGCAAGCTTACTGGCTTCACGTAATAATTCTGCTGCTTTAGCTAACTCCTCAGCGTATTCTTTTGAGTAAGGCACGCTGTAAAGGTTACCTTGCTCATCACGTTTAATTAATGAATAAAGGCCTTTTTTATCTTCTACGTCGGCGTTATTTAGCTCTTCTTTTGTTATGTCGGCTGGGTAGAATTGTGCGCCAAGGGCTTTTTCTTTGTAACCTGATAAAAACGGTTCGTCACCGTTTAAACGATCCCAAGGGCCGTAGTTAATATCAGCAAATTTACGTACTTTTTCATCACTTAGTTTTGCTAAAAAAGCGTCTTTATTATCGCCAAAAGCCTGCTTCCAAAATAGCTCGTCCATAATTTTAGAGGCATCGATAAGCTTAGCAACCATGGCTTTTTGATTCTCACTTAAATGAGATAGGTCGGCTTCTAGGCTAAAGTCGGTGTAAATATCTAAACGTTGTTTATCAATGTTAATTAAATCTGGGCCAGCTTGCGCGGCACTTTTTTGAGCAAGTTCTACACCTGTGGCTTCGGTCGAAGAGGGGGCTTGCTCTGAGCATGCACTAAGAAAAACGACGCCTGAGAGTAAAATTGCTTGGCTAATTTTGTTTAAGATCATTTGATTGCCTGTTAAAAAAGTAAGTTTAATTATTTGTACGCTTAAATATAATTGCTAGCGCGTACAAACGTTTCCTTATAGTGACTGCATTAAAGCAAAACTAAATGGTAAATAGCAAGTGTTTGGCGTTGTACCGCGCCTACAGGCGATAATAACAATTAATTTATATAATTTTCTTAACTTTATCGGTAAGTTAGATAATACTCATTGTATTACTCATTTTATCCGAGGTTAGCAGTTGCATTGCGGCCCAGAAACAAAAGGATGACAGTTCTATGTCTACAGAAAATGCACTATTAACGATTTTGGTTGATAGAATCAATAACGACACTTTGGTTTTACCTACGCTACCTGAAGTTGCAATTAAAGTGCGCCAAGCGGCCGATAACCCTGATGTAAACCTAATGCAAATGTCAGACGTGATTGGGCAAGACCCGGCTCTTTCAGCGCGCATGATCAAAGTGGCTAACAGTGCAATTATGGGCCGAGTGGTTAAAGTGTCTAACTTACAGCAAGCGGTTACTCGCATTGGTTTACGCCAAATTAAAAATATAGCAACCGCAATGGCAATGGAGCAGCTGTTTGTTTCTAATAATGAGCTAATAAAAGGCTACATGAGTAAAGCGTGGCAAAAAACGCTAAATGTGGCGGGGCATTCAATAACGCTTATGGCGTTTTATTTACAAAATAATAAACGTACATCGTTAAATAGTGACTCTATTACGCTGGCGTCGTTGGTATATAACATTGGTGTATTGCCTATTTTAACCGAAGCTGAGCGCCACCCAGAGGTGTTTGCTAACCCAAGCTTTTTAGCACATGCAATTCAAAAGCTCAGTGGTAAAATTGGTGGCTCAATTATGGGAGCGTGGGAGTTTCCACCTGAATTTGTAAATGTTGCTAGACATTGGGCCGACCCTACGTATCGCCCTGAAGAGATTGGTTATGTTGATTTTATTCGTATTGGCGCTATTTTAGAGGGGACTTTACAGGTTTCTGATAAATCAGCGGCTTTACAAACCTACATAGATAAAGGCGTTATTCCTTCTATGCAGCTATTTTCAAGTGATGAATACAACGACATGCTCGAAAATGTAAAAGACACATTTAGCTAATTAGCAGTTATAAAGGTAAAAGCAAAAAGCACGACTAAGTCGTGCTTTTTTTGGTTTTAATAGCGCTTATAATTTTAGCGTTTTATAAATCTTCTGCATCACCTAAACCGGCCGTCAGTTCTTCAAGTAGTAGCTTTATTTCTTCTGAGGCTAAAATAAAGTCAGCATCTAATTTAACCGCCATATCTTCTTTAGGAATATCGGCGTTTTCTTCTTTTAAAGTTTCTGAGTAGCTTAAACGCTTGATAGAGCCATCGTTTTGCAGCATAAACTTCAGGCGTTCTTGCCAATCAAGTGCAAGTTTGGTCACGCGTTTACCATTTTCTAGGTGCGATTTAACTTCATCACACGATAAATCATGACCTTTTAGTTTAACCTGCGCGCCACTGTCGTCGGCTTCTTCTAGCTCAGCATCAAAGCCTATAGCAAAGTTTTCAGGGGTGCTGAAGTTAGTTAACCAATCAGTTAAAAAAACATCTAGGTCGTAGTTTGCAAAAGCAGGTACTACCGGTAATGTGCCCAGAGACTTACGCAGCAATGCAAGTAGCTCTTCTGCTTTATTAAAACTGCCGCTGTTTACTACAACCCAACCGTTTTCTTGGTCAATAAAAGCAAACTGTAGGCTCGATTTTTTAAACGCTTGAGGTAATAAGGTAGTTAAAATGTTTTCTTTTAACTCGTCTTTTTCTTTCTTTTTAACAGGGCGGTTTTCTTCCGCTTCTATTTGATCTACTTTTTCGGCAACCATTTCATTAACAACAGATGCAGGCAACACTTTTTCTTCACGTTTGGCACACACTAAAATGCTTTTTTGTGAAAAATGCGCCAGCGAGTCACCATGCTTACCAAATGCTTTTGTCCAACCAAATGTAGAAAGGTCTTGAGAGCCACAAGGGCGAAATACATCTTGTTCTAACGCTTTTTCAAACTCTTCTTGAGTGTACGAAACATCTTGCTTAAAGCGATAACAAATCAGGTTACTAAACCACATAAGGTAACTTTTCCATCTTTTAAATTTGCTCAATCATAGCAATAAAATGGGGTTCTCGAAATGGCTGATTTTAAGCAAAGCCGTTATTGATTAAATAATGGCTTTGGCATGTTTTTAGGAAATTCAATATGGTAATGAAGCCCTTTGCCAGGCTCACTGCTTGCCTCTATTGAGCCGCTAAGTGTTTGCTTAACTAAGTTAAAGGTTATGTGTGTGCCTAACCCACTGCCGCCTTGGTCGCGTTTTGTAGTAAAAAATGGGTCAAACAATTTGGCTAATTGCTCTTTTGTTACGCCATTGCCGTTATCGGTGTAGTCAATAATAAGGAGTGTGTCATCGGCGCTAATATTTATATCAATATTGCCCTGCGCAATATTATCAAAACCATGAATAATTGAGTTCATAATCAAGTTGGTAAAAATTTGGCTAATTGCCCCTGCAGGCAGGTTAAGAACTAAATCATCCGGACACTGTAAATTTATGGTGTGCTTGGTTTTTTTTAGTTTAGGGTGGAGCGATAAAATTACTTCGTTTAAATAATCTTTAAAGTTAATTGTTCTTACAGCTTCACTGGCTTGGTCTACCGCTATTTGTTTAAAGCTGGCAATAAGCTCAGAGGCTCTATCAAGGTTGGTTGTAAGCAAGCTTGTGCTTTGCTTTGCTTAGCTTCGTTTATAAACTCTTCTAATGCTTTGGGCGATAATGTTTTTTCTTTGTAGGCATTTTCTAACGTGTTTAAACGCTCTTGTAAAAACGATATAGCGGTTACACCAATCCCTATAGGTGTATTTATGTCGTGTGTAATACCGGCGACTAATCCGCCTAGTGCAGCCATTTTTTCAGTGCCTACTAAGCGCTCTTGAGCAAGGCTTAGCTCGTCTAGATAGCGTTCAAGCTCTTTTTGTTTAGTTAATAATTCTTCTTCGGTGTGTCTGCGTAAATCAACTTCTTCGGTTAGTACCAGCTTTTGTTTTTCTAGTTCGTACTTTTGCTGTTGTAAATCCATCATAGCTTGGCTTAAGTTTGACGTTTTACGGGCAACATCTTGCTCAAGCTGTATATTGTGCTGGTCGAGCTTTTCGTTACTAACAATCAACTCACGTTGGGTATGCTCAAGCTCTTTTCTGTATTGAACTACTTTATCTATTAAGTTATTAAAAGACTGCTCCATAACGTTTAGCTCGTTATGCTCTTCGGTCTCAATGTCTATGTGTTGACCTTCTAAGTCATCAAGCTCTAGGTTTTCTATTTGATCGGTTAACTCGTTTAAAGGGTCGGTGAGCAGCTTTCTAAATGCCATTAAAAACAGAATGATCAAAAAGGTGGTTTTGATCATGGCGTTACCAATTAAAAAGTAAATAGATACCATTATTCGGCTAAATACCACATCGCGGCTAGAGAACAAGGTCACATCACCTACTTGAGTAGCGCGCCCCGAAAATTCAAAAATTAGGGGAAAGGTATAGCCAAAGAGACCCGATTTGGTGTCCTCTATAATGACTTCCTCTTGTACGAGTTGTTGGTTATAAAGTTTGTGTATATCCAAAGAGCGCCCCAGCTGCGAAATAATTTCACCGCTGTCGTCGCGCACTATAATGCCCTCCACCATAGGTATAGCAAGTAAGCCTTCTGCGGTTGTAATTGTTTGCTTTGTGTTTAGTTCCCAAATTGCGCGTGTTAAGCTTCGGCTAAAGGTTTTTTGTAGCGTACTTAGCTCATCACGAATGTAGTCTTTAGTATTTACAAATTCTGCAAGCACCTGTCCACATGTCACCACAAAGGTAAGCAAAAAATACACTGATAAAACATTAGTTAACAATTTCTTAGAAAGGCTTTTTTGTAACATATGGGATTTACTCATCCGGTGTAATTATATCTAAGTTGCAATTTCTAACTTAAAAGTTAGTCAATAAAACCTTAAAAATAAATAAAAAATTTATATTTTAAAGAGATAGCCCAGCTATTGAGTCGTTTTGTTTTAATAATAGTGCACTAAACTGATTTAAATTAATTTTAATGGCTACTGAGATTACAAAAACGATGATTTTTAATAGGCAGCTAAGGCAATTATTAATAATATTTAACGTTTTATTGTAAGGTTACAGTATTACATTATGCGAACAAGCAAAGTGTTAGAGTTTTAGGAACGTGTTAGAATAGCAAAAACCAACGGACGGCTCGTTTTTATAATTTTTAGAAGGTTATTTTAGTAGTTAACATGATGAAATTTTCTATATTAGTGTGTGATGACTCCACTGTTGCACGCAAACAAGTTGTGCGTTGTTTAAATGAGTGCGTGAGTGCCGACATTCAACAAGCCGCAAACGGGGCCGATGCGCTGGCACTTTTACGCTTGCAGCAATTTGATCTTTTGTGTTTAGACTTAACCATGCCAGAAGTTGACGGCGTACAAGTGCTGGAGCGCATTAAGGCAGAAAAAATTGAGTGTTTTGTACTGGTGATCTCCGCTGATATACAACAACAAATGAAGCAAAAAGTCGCGCAGCTTGGTGCCATCGACTTTATAAATAAACCTATTAATAAATCGGCCTTAAGTGAAGTTTTGCATAAATTTGGCATTCATTAGGTTTTTTCATGTTCAAAAAGGCTGTTTTATCTTTTAATTTGGGGTTGACAGCATAGCCTTTGTTAAGGCAGTCTTAGCTCTATGAAAACAATTAATCGCGCACTGACCATTATTATTACAACCACCATTCTTACTGGATAGTGGCATAGGTCGGTGCAACAAATTTAAAGGCCTGTGTTCACTAAGAACACAGGCCTTTTTTCGTTTTATGGGATGAGGAACATAAATAATGCGCGTTTTAAAATTTGGAGGCTCTTCGCTTGCCGACTTTGCCTGTTTGCAACAAGTAGCTTTGCTGGTAAAAGCACAGTTAAAAGATGAAATGTTACTGGTACTTTCTGCACCCGGAGGTATGACTGATTCATTAGTTGCGCTGGCCAGTGCCGCTGAGCAAGGTCAAGATTTTTCTCAGCAATGGCAAGCTTTACTAAGCCGATGCGAGACATTAAAAGCAGAAGTAGAAAAAAGCAGTGGCGAAGTAACAAACTGGCCAGATTTTAATGAGCTTAAAAATAAGCTAGATGGTGTGGCGCTTATTAAGTGCTGCCCAGATCAAATTCGTGCTTTTGTAATTAGTTTTGGTGAGCGTGTTAGCGTATCGCTAATGCAAAGTTTATTAAGCTCGCACAATGCACAATACCTTGAAGCAACGCGTTGTGTTGCCTCTAGTGGTGGCTACATTGATGCTGAGGCCGACTTAGTAACGAGTAAAGCACGCTTTCAAGCAGTACTTAAAGAAAACCCAGCCACCATTTACATTATGCCAGGCTTTACAGCAAGCAACGAGCAAGGCGAACTTACTACACTTGGTCGTAATGGCTCTGATTACTCAGCAGCTATTGCAGCGGCATGTTTAGATGCTGAAATTTGCCAAATTTGGACTGACGTTGATGGTGTGTACAGTGCTGATCCGCGCTACATCAAAAAAGCGACTAAAGTTGATTTCTTATCTTATAAAGAAGCGATGGAGCTTTCTTACTTTGGCGCTAAAGTACTTCATCCTAAAACCATTTTACCGTGCGCGAAAGCGGGCGTACCCTGCGAAATTAAAAATACCCATAACCCAGATGCTCAAGGGTCATTAATTGGTAACGACTATTCATCTGATGAGCCAGTAAAAGCGCTTTCTAGCTTGCAAGACTTAGCAATGCTAACCGTGTCAGGCCCTGGCATGAAAGGTAAAGTGGGCATGGCC
Source organism: Pseudoalteromonas atlantica (assembly GCA_007988745.1). Lineage (GTDB taxonomy): Bacteria > Pseudomonadota > Gammaproteobacteria > Enterobacterales > Alteromonadaceae > Pseudoalteromonas > Pseudoalteromonas atlantica. The sequence continues at coordinate 27,300 of BJUT01000040.1, read as the reverse complement.
TCTAAGGTATTTAATGCTCTTGCGCACGATAACGTATCGATAGTATTAATTACTCAATCATCGTGTGAATTTAGCATTAGCTTTTGTGTGCACGAAAGCGATTTAGCGCTAGCACTAGAGGCCTTGCAAAGTGCATTTGAACTTGAATTACAAGCAGGCTTAATTGAGCCGGTGCAAGTACAACGTAATCTTGCCATTGTTACTTTAGTGGGCGATAACATGCGCGCACACAAAGGTTTAGCAGCACAGTTTTTTGCTTCTCTTGCACAGGCCCAAGTAAACATTGTAGCCATTGCGCAGGATTCTACAGAAAGTGCTATTTCGGCGGTTATTGATGGCGAGCTGTGTAACGACGCAGTGAAAATATGCCATGAAAACTTTTTTACGCACGTCCCTTCAATTGACGTATTTTTACTTGGCTGTGGCTTAGTAGGACAAGAGCTTATTTCTCAGTTAGAGCGCCAACAAGCGTGGCTTGAAAAACGTAATATTAAGTTAAACTTATATGGCGTTGCTAATTCTCGTCAATTGCATTTAGACAGCGAAGGTATTGCATTTGATGACTGGCAGCAAAAGCTTGCAGTATCAGAGCAAGCGTTTGACTTAAATTTAGTTGAGCAGTTTGTAAAACAAAATCACTTAGTAAACCCTGTGCTTGTAGATTGTACGTCTTCTGATGCGCTAGCAGCTCAGTATGTGGATTTTTTAAATGCGGGCTTCCATGTGGTTGCCGCTAATAAAAAAGCCACAACCAGCTCGTACGATTATTACCAAGACTTAATTGCAGCAACACAAAAAAATAACCGCAAGTTTTTATACGAAACAAACGTAGGTGCAGGCTTACCGGTAATCGATAACCTACAGTCGTTATTTGGTGCAGGTGATGAGTTACTTGAGTTTAGCGGTATTTTATCAGGCTCACTGTCGTACATGTTTGGTGCACTAGAAGATGGTTTATCACTTTCTGAGGCAACCATTAAAGCAAAAGAAAGCGGTTTTACAGAGCCAGACCCACGCGATGATTTATCGGGTACCGATGTAGCACGTAAATTACTTATTATTGCTCGCGAAGCCGGCATGAAACTAGAGCTTAGTGATATAGAAGTCGAGTCGGTATTGCCACAAGGTTTTGCACAAGGTGACAGCGTAGATGAATTTATGGCTAAACTGCCAAGTTTAGACGCTGAGTTTAACGACCGTATTCAAAGTGCGGCAGCAGAGGGCAAGGTACTGCGTTATGTAGGTACAATTAAAGAAGGTCACTGTAAAGTAGGCATTGAAGCGGTCGATTCATCGCATGCATTAAATGTTATTCGTGATGGTGAAAACGCATTAGCTATTTTAAGCCAATATTATCAACCACGCCCGTTTGTAATTCGTGGCTACGGTGCAGGCTCTGCAGTAACCGCTGCAGGCGTATTTGCCGACGTATTAAAAACGTTATCGCGCTAGGAGAGCATTATGATAGAAGTATATGCTCCGGCGTCTATAGGTAATTTTGCAGTGGGCTTTGATGCACTTGGGGCAGCGCTTGCGCCTATTGATGGCAGCTTATTAGGTGATGTAGCCGTAGTAAGCGCCGCAGCAAGTGATGAGTTTGTTTGCTCTGGCGAATATGCGCATAAGTTACCAAGCGATGCGAGCGAAAACCTAGCATATCAATGTTTAGTGCATTTTAGAGCGCATGTTGCGCCAGATATGCCAAGTGTAAAATTAGAGCTTAAAAAGAACTTACCAATTGGCTCAGGGCTAGGTTCGAGTGCGTGCTCGGTGGTAGCAACCTTTGCTGCGCTTGATAAGTTTGCTCAAACCAATTTAAGCCAAGTTGAGCTGATTGAATTAATGGCTGATTTTGAAGCGATAGTCAGTGGCGGGCGTCATTATGACAACATCACCCCGTGTTATTTAGGGGGCTTACAGCTTACAGGCGATTTAATTCCTGATAAGTCAATTGCTCTACCAGTTGATGAAAACTGGTACTACGTAGCGGCGTTTCCTGGGTTTTCGCTTAATACCGCAAAGGCGCGCTCGGTATTACCTAAAGAGCTAAGCATGCATGCAGGGGTTGAGTTTGCACAGCGTTTATCGGCATTTAGCAGTTTGTTATTAACGCAGCGTTTTGATGATGCACTGAGCATTATGCAAGACGATATAGCAGAGCCGTACCGAGCACCGTTAATAACAGGGTTTAGCGAAGCGAAAGCAAATTTGCCAGCGCTTGGTGCAGAAATTGTCAGTATTTCAGGTGCGGGCCCTACGTTATTTACAGTGTGTAAAACATTAGAAGCTGCTGAAAAATGTGCGCAGTGGTTAGCGCAAAACTATATAAATGAGCAGGGCTTTTGCCACATTTGTAAATTAGATAACGACGGCACGCGTCAATTAACAGTTTTATAGGATAGGCATTTATGCAATTACATAATTTAAAAGAAAGTTCTCAAAAAGTGTCGTTTGTTGAAGCGGTAAAAACAGGGCTTGGGCGTAATCAGGGGGTATTTTTCCCTGAAAGCTTGGCGCCACTCGCCGATGTAGATGCGTTATTAGATATGGACTTTGTTACCCGCAGTAGCAAAATTTTATCGCACCTTATTGGTGATGAATTACCCGCTGATACCGTTGCTCAAATGGTTAAAAATGCATTTAACTTCCCCGTAAAATTGGTAGAGGTTGAAGACAATAACTATTGTTTAGAGCTTTTTCATGGCCCTACGCTTGCGTTTAAAGACTTTGGCGGGCGCTTTATGGCTGAGTGTTTAGCACAGTTTAATCAAGGCGAAAAAGTCACGATTCTAACTGCAACCTCTGGCGATACTGGCGCTGCTGTAGCGCATGCATTTTACAACAAGCCAAACATAGATGTGGTTATTCTATACCCTAAAGGCAAAATTTCGCTTGCTCAGCAAAAGCTATTTACTACGCTTGGGAACAACATTCATTGTTACGCGGTTGATGGCAGTTTTGATGATTGCCAAGAGCTGGTTAAAAAGTCGTTTTTAGATGACGAAGTTAAATCTACACTTGGCCTTAATTCAGCTAACTCAATCAACATTAGCCGCCTAGTGGCACAAGTATGTTATTACTTTGAAGCCATTGCTCAGCTACCAAAAGAAAAGCGTGCTACAGCGCATATTTCAGTCCCGAGTGGTAACTTTGGTAATGTATGTGCCGCCATGATTGGTGCTGTAATTGGTTTGCCGGTGGGTAAACTAAGCGCGACTACAAATCAAAACGACACCGTGCCACGTTACATGCTTGATAAAAATTGGGCGCCAAATGCCACACTTGAGTCGCTTTCAAATGCGATGGATGTAAGCAAGCCAAATAACTGGCCACGTGTGCAAACAATGTTAGATAATAACTGGTTTAGCTACGATAATTTTTACTCAACCAGCGTGAGCGAAGAAAATACGCAAGCAGTGATGAAAAATATTCAACAAACTGGTTATGTTGCAGAGCCGCATACCGCCATTGCATACCAAGGTCTTGTAGAGAATAAAGCACCCGGCGCAGCAGGTATTTTTTTAGCAACTGCTCACCCTGCTAAGTTTAAAGATAGCGTAGAAGAGATTCTAAATATTGAACTTGATATGCCAAAACCACTTAGCGACGCGCTTGCTAAACCTTGTTTAGCAAGCGACATTAACCCTGATTATGAAGCGTTACGTACTGAAATACTCGCTAAGTTAGGCTAACTAACTTAGCGTTAAAAAAGCGGCTTTGGCCGCTTTTTTTGTATTTTGAAGGCGCTAAATAAAGTATTTATCATTAACTAATTAAATGTAAAAAATAAAAATCATTTAAATTATTAATGCATTTATAAAAAAATATCATCTTAAAAACGCTGTGAAATAGATTCAATCCCTGTTTAAATATCCTCAACTTAAGAGCGTAGGCAAAGAGTCGTTTAAAGCGTACAATAAAGCCTCTAAAAAACACCATACACGTTGCCCTAGGAGACCCCAATGTTAGAACGTAGCATGAATATTTCGGATTTTGATCCAGAGTTATTTGACGCGATAAACAAAGAAACTGCTCGCCAAGAAGAGCACATTGAATTAATCGCATCAGAAAACTACTGTAGCCCACGCGTACTAGAAGCACAGGGTTCACAGCTTACAAACAAATACGCAGAAGGTTACCCGGGCAAACGTTACTATGGCGGTTGTGAGCACGTAGACGTTGTTGAGCAGCTTGCAATTGATCGTGCTAACGAGCTATTTGGTTCTGACTACGCAAACGTTCAGCCACATGCGGGTTCTCAAGCAAATGCAGCTGTTTTCTTAGCATTATTAGAAGCAGGCGACACTGTACTTGGTATGAGCTTAGCTCATGGTGGTCACTTAACGCACGGTTCACACGTAAGCTTCTCAGGTAAGCTATACAATGCAATCCAGTACGGGCTAGACGAAGCAACTGGCGAAATTGACTATGCACAGGTAGAAGCGCTAGCACTTGAGCACAAACCAAAAATGATTATTGGTGGTTTTTCTGCGTACTCAGGTATTGTTGATTGGGCTAAATTCCGTGAGATTGCTGATAAAGTAGGTGCTTACTTATTTGTTGATATGGCTCACGTTGCAGGTTTAATTGCAGCGGGTGTTTACCCAAGCCCAGTACCTCACGCGCATGTTGTAACAACAACAACACACAAAACTTTAGCAGGCCCTCGTGGTGGTTTAATTATTTCTGCTTGTGGCGACGAAGCAATTTACAAAAAGCTTAACAGCGCTGTGTTCCCAGGTGGCCAGGGTGGTCCTTTGTGTCACATTATTGCTGCAAAAGCAGTGGCATTTAAAGAAGCTCTACAACCAGAATTTAAAACATACCAAGCACAAGTAGTTAAAAATGCTCAAGCTATGGTTGCTGTTATGCAAGAGCGCGGTTACAAAATCGTATCTGATAAAACAGAAAACCACTTATTCTTACTTGATTTAATCGATAAAGATATCACAGGTAAAGATGCAGACGCAGCGCTTGGTAATGCAAATATTACTGTGAACAAAAACTCTGTACCAAACGATCCTCGCTCACCGTTTGTTACTTCTGGTTTACGTATTGGTTCACCTGCAATTACGCGTCGTGGCTTTAAAGAAGCTGAATCGAAAGAACTTGCTGGCTGGATTTGTGACGTGTTAGACAACATCAACGATGAGTCAGTACAAGCGCAAGTTAAAGAAAAAGTTAAAGCAATTTGTGCAAAACTACCTGTATACGCTTAATTGCATAAGCAGCAGTAATTTAGATCACAACAAGGGGCCTGTTTACCTTTCGAGGTTTAATTTGCAGTAGTATGTTTGGTTTTTAGGCAAGGCAGGGTCTATGTAGTGTGGTTACTCCACACAAATAGGCGATAACGCAGCATAAATGCCAAACATGCACTGCCCTCGGGTTCGTCCTAGGGGCGATTTACTCTTTGTTGCTCGGTTTTTACTTAGCCCACTAGGTTACAAACCTCGCGCCGCGATCAAATCACCCCTAGATAGAACAAATTTAATCCTGAAAGGCCAACAGGCCCTATTTTTTTGCTAAGATAAAAGGCCGCTAAATAGCGGCCTTTTTTGTTTTAAAACGGAAGTACCGAGTTATGCATTGCCCATTTTGTACCGCAAAAGATACTAAAGTTATTGATTCTCGCCTAGTCGGCGGAGGCCACCAAGTTCGCCGTCGTCGTGAATGTAACGAGTGTCACGAGCGATTTACTACCTTTGAAGGTGCCGAGTTAGTTATGCCACGTGTAATTAAACAAGATGGCAGCCGAGAACCCTTTAATGAAGATAAACTACTCAATGGCCTTAATCGCGCCCTAGAAAAACGCCCTGTTAGTACAGAGCAAGTGGATGAAGTGGTTAATATTATTAAATCGCAGTTGCGTGCTACCGGCGAGCGAGAAATATCAAGTCACCTTGTGGGTGAGTGCATAATGGAGGCGCTTAAAAAACTGGATAAAGTAGCCTATGTGCGGTTTGCCTCTGTGTATCGCTCGTTTGAAGATATACGCGAATTTGGTGAAGAAATTGCCCGTTTAGGGGAGTAATAATGCAAAACCAAATAACCTTTACTGCGCAAGATGAAATGTACATGGCACGTGCCATCGAGCTTGCAAAAAAAGGGCGATTTACAACCACCCCCAATCCTAATGTCGGGTGTGTTTTAGTTAAAGATAACCACGTAATTGGTGAAGGGTTTCATCAATTAGCTGGGCAGGGGCATGCTGAGGTTAATGCCCTTGCTGTAGCAGGTGAAAACGCAAAAGGCGCGACTGCGTATGTAACGCTTGAACCGTGCAGCCATTACGGACGCACTCCGCCGTGCGCAGAGGGTTTAAAAGCCGCAGGTGTAGTAAAAGTTATTGCAGCTATGGTCGACACCAACCCACAAGTAGCAGGTAAAGGGCTTAAAATACTCAGCGATGCCGGTATTGAGGTTGCATTTGGGCTTTTAGAGCAGCAAGCGCGCGCACTTAATTTAGGTTTTTTTAAGCGTATGGAGCACGGGCTTCCGTATGTTACGTGTAAAATGGCGGCCAGCATTGATGGTAAAACCGCGCTAAAAAATGGCCAAAGTAAGTGGATCACCGGAAGCGCTGCGCGACAAGATGTACAATTACACCGAGCACAAAGCTGCGCTATTTTAACGGGCGCCGATACGGTTATTACCGATGATGCTAAGCTCAATGTGAGGTTAAGCGAGTTGCCACAGGCTTTGCCTACTGAATTACCCCTACGCCAACCGGTGCGTGTTATAATTGACTCACAAAATAGGCTTACACCAGAGCTGGCAGTATTTAATATTGAAAGTGAAATAATAATTTTCACTACCAAGGTTGATAAATCAACGCAGTGGCCGCATTTTGTAAGGCATATAGAAGTGCCACAGCAAAATAACAAAGTTAATTTAACGTCTGTTTTAGCGCACCTTGCTAAGCTGCAATTTAATCATGTTTATTTAGAAGCGGGTGCTACACTTGCCGGTAAAATGACAGAGCTTAATTTAATAGACGAATATATATTTTATTTAGCGCCTAAACTAATGGGGTGCGATGCAAAAAGCTTAGTTAATTTTGCACCGCTAACAGATATGCAAAACACCGTTAATTTGACGTTTAAAGAGTGTGTGAAAATAGGCGATGATTTACGTATAACCGCCACAAAACACATTCCAATCACTTAATTAAAAGAGTAGGGCTATGTTTACTGGAATAATTGAAGCCACAGGCAAAATTGCGCTATTACAAAAAAAACAAGGCGATTTAGCCATTCGCATTCAAAGCGCTAATCTTGATATGAGCGATGTAAAGCTTGGCGATAGCATTGCCACTAATGGCGTATGTTTAACGGTAGTTGATAAGCACATTGATGGCTTTAGTGCCGACTTATCAAACGAAACTATCAGCTTAACTGGGTTTGCAAATTATAATATTGGCCAAACAGTTAACCTTGAAAAAGCCATGCAGCCGGTTTCACGTTTAGGCGGGCATTTAGTGTCAGGTCATGTTGATGGCATTGCAACCATTACAGCCATCACTAGTAATGCGCGCGCTACAGAATATTGGCTAAGCACCGATGAAAACTTAATGAAGTACATTCCTTACAAAGGGTCTGTATGTATAGATGGTATAAGCCTGACAGTAAACGCTGTACAAGGTAATAAATTTAAATTAACCATAGTGCCGCACACAAGCGAGCAAACCACCATTGCTGATTTTAAAGTGGGCACACGCGTTAATTTAGAAGTCGACCAAATTGCACGTTATTTAGAGCGCCTTATTAAAGGGGCTGAGCAGCCGACTGGCTCAGATATTTCAATGAGCTTACTAGCTAAAGCTGGTTTTGTTAAATAACGACACTGATAACTTACACGAGCAAATTTATGAATTTACACAGCGCACAAGAAATCATCGACGACATTAAAGCCGGTAAAATGGTTATTTTAATGGATGACGAAGACAGAGAAAACGAAGGTGATTTAATCATTGCAGCAGAGCACATTAGCGCCGAAGCAATTAACTTTATGGCCACTCATGGCCGTGGCTTAATTTGTTTAACTATGACGCAAGAGCGTTGTGAGCAGCTTGATTTACCGTTAATGGTTAAAAACAATGGCGCAGCGTTTTCTACTAACTTTACTATGTCGATTGAAGCTGCCAAAGGTGTAACAACGGGTATATCTGCAGCCGATAGAGCGCGTACAGTTCAAGCTGCTATTGCAAAAGGCGCCGTACCAAGCGATATCGTACAGCCTGGACATATTTTTCCTATTATGGCACAGCCAGGTGGCGTGTTAACGCGCGCAGGCCACACCGAAGCCGGGTGTGATTTAGCACGTTTAGCCGGCCTTGAAGCCTCATCAGTTATTGTAGAAATCCTCAATGCCGATGGCACTATGGCGCGCCGCCCTGATTTAGAAGTATTTGCTAAAGAGCATGGTATTAAAATTGGCACAATTGCAGATTTAATTGAATACCGAAACCTTAACGAAACCACCATAGAGCAAGTGGCTAAGTGTAAATTACCCACTGAGCACGGTGAGTTTGATTTAGTAACCTACAAAGATACGATTGACGGCCAACTGCACTACGTATTGCTAAAAGGCGAAATTAAAGAGCAAGAACCAACGCTTGTGCGCGTGCACTTACAAAGCACCTTTAACGACATTTTACTTTCAGACAGAAGTGCGGACCGTAGTTGGGGGCTTTCTGATGCAATGGCTTACATTGCAGAAAATAACGGTGCACTGGTTATTTTAGGTAAACAAGAAAGCACCGAAGAGCTAGAGGCCACAGTAAAAGCATTTGCTGCTGCCGATGCTGGCGAAAATGTTACGCCGCGTAAATTTAAAGGTACATCGCGTACCGTTGGTGTGGGCTCGCAAATACTGGCTGATTTAGGTATTAAGCAAATGCGCTTAATGAGTCGCCCTAAAAAGTACCATGCACTTTCGGGCTTTCATTTAGAAGTGGTTGATTACGTTGAGCCACAATAAGGGCTCAGCTTTTAACTAGTCTATTTTTTTATTTTTATGGTATGATGCGCAGCAATTTTTGCGCAATCGCAACCGCTTGAACATATTTTTAGGGTTATCAAATGAAAATTATTGAAGGTAATAAGTACGCTCCAGGCAAAAAATTCGCTATTGTTATTTCTCGTTTTAACGATTTTATTGGTAGCAGCCTACTAGAAGGTGCTGTTGATGAGCTAAAGCGTACTGGTGGCGTAGCCGATGATGACATTACCGTTGTGTATGTACCCGGTGCAGTAGAGTTACCTTTAGCGGCAAAACGCATTGCGGCAAAAAAAGAGTATGATGCAATCATCGCATTAGGCGTAGTGATCAGAGGTGGTACACCACACTTTGACCTCGTTGCTGGCGAATCTAACAAAGGCCTTGCAAATGTATCGCTTGAGTATGATATCCCGGTTGCATTTGGCGTATTAACCACAGAAAGCATTGAACAAGCAATTGAACGCGCTGGTACCAAAATGGGTAACAAAGGCGGCGAAGCGGCATTAGGCGCGCTTGAAATGGTTAATGTGTTAGATAAAATTTAAGTTTAAGGAATTTTTGTGAAACCAGCAGCAAGACGTAAAGCACGTATCTTAGCACTTCAAGCCGTTTATTCTTGGCAATTAAGTGGCAATTTAATTGCCGATATCGAACAACAAATGTTGATCGAAAACGACGTGACTAAAATTGATGTTGAATACTTTAAAGATTTAGCGCGTGGCGTTGCCGTTAATTATAAGCAACTAGATGAAGCTGTATCTCCGCATTTAACACGTCCATTTGATGATTTAGATATGGTAGAGCGTGCAATTTTACGTTTAAGCGCGTATGAGCTTAAATTCCGTGAAGATGTGCCATACAAAGTAGCAATCAATGAAGGCATTGAGCTTGCTAAAATATTTGGCGCTGAAGACAGCCATAAATTTGTAAACGGTGTACTTGATAAAGCTGTTAAGCATTTACGCAAGTAATACTAACCTTGCTAAAGCGCTCTGCTAAAGAGCTTAGCTTTAACAGTTAGTACACGTTAAAAAGGAGAGCCGGCATAGGTCGGCTTTTTTGTGTATGAAGGAATTTGAATTAATAAACCGCTACTTTAAAGGTCGTGGTATAACTCGTCGTGATGTAAGCCTAGGAATAGGGGACGACTGTGCATTAGTTACCGTTCCGCAAAACTGCCAACTTGCAGTAACAACTGATACGCTTGTATCGGGTGTTCATTTTTTTGATGACATTTCTCCCCGAGCATTAGGACACCGAGCACTGGCCGTAAATCTTAGTGATTTAGCAGCCATGGGGGCTGAGCCTACTTGGGTGTCGGTGGCATTAACCCTACCAAATATTAACCAGCAGTGGATTGAAGAATTTACTGAGGGAATGCACGAAATTGCTGAGTACTTTAATGTACAAATAATTGGTGGCGATACTACGCAGGGCCCTTTAACAGTTACTATATGCGCTAAAGGCACTGTGCCAGAGGGCAAAGCTTTACGCCGTGCAGGTGCTAAAGTGGGCGACTGGGTATGTGTAACCGGCACGCTAGGTGATGCAGGCTTGGCTATTGAATCTCGCAAGCGTGGCCTAAGTATTGAGCCTGAGCACTTAAAGTACATAAATAGCCGCTTTGATTACCCCACTCCACGGGTGGCTGCAGGGCAAGTATTACGTGGCCTTGCTTCATCAGCTATTGATGTGTCTGATGGCCTTATGGCGGATTTAAGCCACATACTTGATATGTCACAAGTCAGCGCCAGTATAAATATTGAAAACATCCCAACCTCAGACGCTATGCGTTCAAGCCTGAGCTTTGAGGCGCAATTGCCGTATATTTTAGGCTATGGCGATGACTACGAATTACTTTTTACTGTCTCTGAAGATAATAAAAGCATGTTGGAGCTTAAATTACGTCAATACGGCGTAGAAGCAACGTGCATAGGGCAAATAAAAAGTGGCGAAGGGCACATTGAGCTTTTACACCACGGTGAAAAATTTAATTTTGAGCAACAGGGCTTTGAGCACTTTGCCAAGGAGCAGGTTTGACTAGCAAAAAACAGTTTAATTTAAAGCGCCCGCACCAGTTATTTGGCCTAGGGTTTGGCACTGGCCTTGCGCCTGTTGCGCCAGGCACCTTTGGTACATTTGCTGCTTTACCATTTATTTTTATGACCATGTATTTTCCGCTTTGGCTACAAATCGTGTTTGCCGTGGTTATTAGTATTTTTGGTATTTGGGCGTGTGGCAAAACCGCCGATGATTTAGGTGTGCACGACCACCCAGCTATAGTGTGGGATGAAGTTGCGGGTTATTACATTACGATGATAGGTGCAGCGCTTAGTTGGCAAACCTTACTTGTAGGCTTTTTATTATTTAGATTTTTTGATATTGCCAAACCTGGCCCGATCAAAACGCTCGATAAGCGAATGGACGGTGGCGTGGGTATAATGGCAGATGATGTACTTGCCGGTATTTTTTCGCTTATTTGTTTGCAAGCGTTAATAAAAGCAGGTTTACTACCCTTTTAATTTTTGTGTTTTATTTGTTTAACTAGGTGGCAGCGAAATGATGCGATTTTTACTGGTATGTGTACTTATGTTGTGTGCCATGCCAAGTTGGGCTTCTATTACTGATTACGTTGTTAAGCAATGGAATATCAAAGATGGCTTGCCCTCGCAATCGCTAAAAAGTGTTGTGCAAGATCAGCAAGGCTATATGTGGGTCGGAACGCAATTTGGTCTTAGTCGCTTTGACGGCACAACGTTCACTAATTACAACACACAAAATAGTCCTTTTTTGCCAAGCAATGGTATTAATAAACTGCTCATAGATAGTAATGGCTATCTGTGGGTGGGCACTAAAAGTGGCTTGGTGGTCATAAACCCGCAAACGCTTGCCGCACAAGAATTTAATATTAAAGGCCCAGTTAGAGACATATTAGAAGATGCCAAGGGCAGCATTTGGATTGCAGCTAATGGGCTTTATTATGTAGACCGCAACCAAGTTGATTTACGTGATAAAGCGAACGAACTCGTTCCTATTGTAAATGCCACTGTGATCACCCAAATAGTGGGGTCGGTTAGTCAAATGGCGCTTTCTCCAGAGGGGATTTGGCTTGTCAACGACCGTCATTTACTACGCTTAACTAAAAGCGCCTCTGATTTTTCAAAACTCAGATTGGAGTTAACAGCTAAGGTGTCATTGCCTGAGCGGTTAGCACAAACCATTGTTCATGATCTGTCTTTTTTAAATGGTAATTTATATTTAGCCTCTGAACTGGGTGCTTACTTTTTAGATTTAGACGATGAACTAAGACCTTTTCCGCTGCCGAATGCGAATAACTCAGCTGTGTATAAATTTATGAGCGACACCAATGGTGGCTTATGGGTTTCTACGTATGGACGACTACTTTTTAGAGCTAAGTCGGGTGAGTGGCAATGGGTTGAGCCAAGTCAGCTAGATCAAAGTATTTGGTTTGCCGATATTTACCGCGATAGTCAAAATAATATTTGGCTTGCAAGTTTTAGCGAAGGCTTATGGCTTGCACACGAAGGGCGTATAGAACGCCACTCTGCTTTATCGCAAATGACAGAGGCCGTTATGGCAATCAGCCAAGCGCCCGATGGTAATTTATGGGTGGCAAATAAAAGCGGTATTGGTTATTTCGATTTAAATAAAAACTTTGTCAATAAAATACCCAGTGCGCAATTTGGCCGCGCAACAGTACACGACTTACAGTTTGATGGCTCGCGTTTATATATAGCGACCGGACGAGGGCTGTTTTTTTACGAGCAAGATAAACTATATAGCTTTCCTGGCAGAGCCCTGCGCGACAATCCGGTATTTGCTATTAGCCCATCAAGCAAAGGTGGTTTTTGGATAGGTACAGGGCGTGGCTTGTATAGGCTAAGTTATGGCGGGTTAACACCCTTTGCATACAATGCCTTTTTAGGCAGTAAATTTATAACGTATGTGCTCGATAAAGCAAACTTTGGTGTAATAGGGACCAGTAAAGGGGCGTATTACTTTACTGACCGCGGCATTGAAAAAATAGGTGACCAAACCTCGCTCGAAAGTGCATACATCACCAGCGTATTACACATAGATGGCGTAGGTATTTTAATTGGCTCGCTTAATGACGGCTTATTTTACAGAAGTTTGCAAGGGCATTGGCGACAGTTAGATGCAGCCAACGGCTTACCTTATGGCTCTATTTTTAGCCTAGAGTATGACAAAACCTATAAGCGTGTATGGGTAAGTACCATGAAAGGTGTTTACCGTATGCCAGTAGCGCAATTTAAATCAGAGGTGTCGAGCTTAAAAGTGGAAGAGGTTATTTCTTCTTTTGATAGGCAGCTCGATGGTAAAGCAAGCCAGTGTTGTAACGGTTTAGGACACGATGCCGTTGCCATGACCGATTATTCAATTTGGTACCCAAGCTTACAAGGCATTGTAGAAATACCTAAAAATACCGAGCTATTTGGCTTAAATGTATTAAAGCCTAAAGTAGAAACACTAACCACACCACTGCGCGCGTTAACTACCGCAGCATTGGGCGAAAAGCCTTTACTAGATACTGATGAGCGCGACATAACGTTAAAGTACACCGCCATCGATTATTATGCGCCAAATAGTATTGAGTTTAGATATAAGTTAAGTGGGTTAGATAGTGATTGGCGCTATGCTAATGCACGCCGGGAAGCCATTTATACAAACTTACCGGCGGGATCATTTTTATTTGAGCTTGAGGCAAAACGCCAAGGCGAAGATTGGGACAGAGCGCAAACTATCGAGTATGCATTTGTAGTACCGCAACGCTTTGACGAAACTATTTACTTTAGATTGCTAATCGTTAGTGGGTTTATTTTACTGTTTTACTTTATTTTTTGGGTATTTAGAGCGCAAGAGCGCCGCAAGCAAGAAGTACTCGAAGCCCTAGTTACAGAGCGTACATTAGAGCTGCGCCAAGCTAACGATAAATTAGGCCAAGTAAACTCACAGCTTAAACTAGTTAGTCACTCAGATGAGCTTACAGGGCTACGTAGTCGTCGCTTTTTGTTTGATCAGCTCCCTAAAGATATTGAGCACTTCCAACGTAATGCACAGTCTTTACAAGCGCAAGGTAAGTCACTTGTACTGCTTATTATCAACTTTGATAACTTTAGCCGTATAAACGATGCATATGGCCCAATAGCAGGAGATAGCTGCTTACAACAAATGGCAGCATTACTTAATTCACGTACCCAAGGCTCTGACTATGTAGCACGCTGGAGTGGGGATGAGTTTTTATTATTGCTGCGCGATTTTAAGTGCAACATGATTGACAGCTATGCCTCTGATTTATGCCAAGCAATTGCTTTAAATTCGTTTCAATTACCAAACGGTAAAACAACTAATATTACGGCTTCATTGGGGTGGTCTTTTTACCCACTGCCACTTTTAGGTGGGCAAGTAATAAGCTGGGAAACGTCGATAAACTTAGCCGATATAGCGCTTCATCAGGTTAAAAAACGCGGTGGTGACGGTGTCGCAAATATTACGTTTGATAAACAGTTGGATGCGTTTGAGTTTGAGCAAAATTCGAATGTAGATCAGCAGCTGGGTATTTTACAAAGTAATGGCTTAGCAGATATTAAAGTGTGGATGCGATAATGCCCAACCTACAAAAGTAGGTTAGGCATGGTGAGGGTAACGCTATTTAATTACTGGTTTAGCCACGCTGGTAAAATAGCCACTGACTCAGGTGCACTAAATGCCATACTTGCATCGGCACTTATATCTCCCCCTGCGGTACTTAAAATATTATTAAAGCGCATAACTACGTTGTTAGACTTTTCGGCAACGTATAAATTGGTTCCGCTATACATAATATCAACAGGGTTTCCTAATAATGTATTGGGCCCGCTAATCGTCGCGCTTATATTAACTAGTCCCGAGGCATTTGCGGTATTATTTAATACATAAATTTTGCCATCGTCAGCAACGGCTGCGCTGCCTACATCAGAAAGTATTAACGCACCACTTAATGAGTCGTAATCTATTCCATGAATATTGGTAGGCGCTGCCAGTGCTTGTGAATTATTGGCAGGTGTAATTAATCTATCTTCTGTACTTATTGTGGTCTCGCCACTTAGTAGCTTATTTTTAACTTGATCAAATACCGCTACAGTGCCATTGGTTAGCGCAACAAAAGCGCGGTCAGTGTTACTGTCGTAATCAACATCCCACGGGCGTGCATTATTGGCAAAAGTTAAGGTCATAAGAGGTGATGCGTCGCCGGTGGCACAGCTTGAAAATATAGCAATGCTCGGCGTGGTTTCATTATTTTCAGCCACAAAAATCATTCCACTATCGGAGGCAATATCTAATCCTTTAGGTGAAATAAGGCCTGTATTGCTTCCTGAAATCAGTCTATCTTGGCTGGCGTTAAATGTTTCGCCATCACGGTTATAAGCCACTTTAGTAGAGATGACGATTCCGCCCATTCCTGTACTGGCATTATCGAATGTTGCGTAGCTATTACCTGCTTTATCAAAGCTAACGCTTTCTATCGTTTGGCTTGCATTATAGCTTGCAAGTTCGCTACTTAATGCTGTATTTAAACGGCTAATTTGGCCTGTTGTATCACCCGCAGTGCTTGGATTACTGGATACGGCTACGCCTAATAGCGCCATATTAGGCTCAGTACTATCTGATATATCAGCCATTGAGCTTTGAGTTAGCGTGTTAGTAATTGACTCTGGCTTAGTAGACGCAGTACTTAAATCGGGCGCTATATCGCCACTTTCACCGGCAAATATATTACTAAACACTAAAATTGCATCGTTTGATTTTTCGGCCACACGTAAATCGCTACCCTCAAGGGTAATATCTACAGGGTTGCCTAGCATAGTCGCAGGGCCTGAAATACTGCGTGCAACAGATGTATTACCTTGCGCAGTTGAGGCATTATTAATAACAAAAAGCGCGCCATCGGTAGCATCTGATGCGCTACCAACATCCGATAAAATAAGTTTATTGGTGGTTTCATCATAAACAATGCCGTGAATATTTACCGATATTTGCACACCATCGGCATCGCTTGGTGTAATAGTACGACTTGGCATAGCGGTAAATTCACCGCTTACAAAATTATCATAAACCGCGACATCACCGTTGGTAAGTGCTACATAAAGTCGGTCGTTTACGTGGTCATAATCAACATCCCACGGGGCGGCTTCGGTAACAGTGGTAGCAAGCGGCGCGGCATCTCCCGCTGCAGCACTGCCAAATGTGGTAATTTGCATGGCACCAAAATCAGCTATAAATATCAGCCCGCTATTTTTTGCAATCGCTATGCCCTTAGGATTAACTAGTGTAGTGGCAGGGCCTGTAATTTCACGGTCTTGATTAGTACTAAAGCTTGCACCATCATCGCGATTGGCAAGTTGGCATATAGTTTTAATGCTACCATTTTCGCTGTCGCTTGCTTGTATTAAATTACCGAGGCTATCAAAGGCTACGCCTTCATTTGCAGTGGTATTAAAGGTCTTTAATTTGGCAGCGTCCTGGTTTATTAAATCAACAGTGCCTGCGTTTTGCTCGCCGTTATTAGCTAAAATAAACGTGGCTGCACTAAAGCCGGGGTTACCGTTTGTGCCATCGTTTCCATCTTGACCATCTGCTCCCGGCGTACCGGCTAAACCGTTTTCTCCATCATCACCGCTACACCCTGAAATACCAAGTACTATCCCAAGCGCTAATGCTGAAAAACAAAGGGGGCGTTTAAGTGAACTGTTTTGTGTATGAAGGTGAGTTAAATTAGCTTTTTTCATCATTTTTACCTTTTAATATTCCATCAAATGAAAGTAAATAACGTGCCTGTTTATACTCCTCAGTACGTACTATTTACTGTGTTAACCTCATAGAGATAACGCGTAGAAATACACATTGGATGCAAATATTTAAAAATAAAAAACAAAAAAGGAGCCATCAGGCTCCCTTTAAAAGCTAGCTAGCAAAAATAATTAAGCGATAAACGATTTTATTGAATTTAAAATGCCTTGTTCGCCTAAGCCCATTTCATCGTGCATTTGCGCTTGTGTGCCGTGCTTAATAAATTCATCAGGAATACCTAAGTTAAGCACCTTTAGGTTGGCTTTTTGCGCTGCTAAATATTCATTAACCGCTGAGCCTGCGCCACCACAAATAGCGTTGTCTTCAAGCGTTACTATTACATCATGAGTTTGGCTAAGCTCATCTAATAAACTTGTATCAAGTGGCTTAATAAAGCGCATATTAACTAGCGTTGCACCTAGCTCATTTGCAGCAAGTTGCGCGTTTTCAAGCAAAGTACCAAAGGATAAAATAGCAATTTTAGCGCCTTGTTTAATGGTATTGGCTTTGCCTATTTCTAGTAGCGTCATTTCGCTTTGAATATCGGCAGTACCGGCACTACCACGAGGGTAGCGAACTGCTACAGGGCAATTAGCCTTATAACCGGTATAAAGCATATGGCGGCACTCGTTAGTATCACTAGGGGCCATAATAACCATGTTGGGAATACAGCGCATAAAGCTTAAGTCGTACGCACCTTGGTGTGTTTCGCCGTCGGCGCCTACAATACCAGCGCGGTCTATAGCAAAAAGCACAGGTAAGTTTTGCAGTGCAACATCATGGATAAGTTGATCATAAGCACGTTGTAAAAAGCTCGAGTAAATAGCTACAACGGGTTTTAACCCTTCACAGGCAAAACCGGCGGCCAATGTGACAGCGTGCTGCTCAGCTATAGCTACATCGAAATATTGCTCTGGGTGTTCTTTTGAAAAACGCACCATACCTGAGCCTTCACGCATTGCAGGCGTAATAGCCATTAATTTTTTATCTTGCTCGGCCATATCACACAACCAGTCACCAAACACCTTAGAGAAAGTGGCGGCGCCAGGTTTAGATTTAGGTAAGCTTGATGTATTAGGGTCAAACTTTGGCACACCGTGATAGCCAATAGGATCAGCTTCTGCGGGTTTATAGCCTTTTCCTTTTTGAGTTTTTATATGTAAAAGCTGAGGCCCTTTTAAATTACGCATATTACGCAGTGTATCTACGAGCATATTTACATCGTGGCCATCAATTGGGCCAATATAATTAAGACCTAGTTCTTCAAAAAAGGTACCTGGAATAACCATTCCTTTTAGGTGCTCTTCTACTTTACTGGCAAGCTCTTTAACAGGAGGCACGCCAGAGAGTAACTTTTTACTGCCTTCGCGAATATTTGTGTAAAAGCTGCCAGATAAAATACGCGCAAAGTGATTAGTTAACGCACCGACGTTTTCAGAAATCGACATTTCGTTATCATTTAAAATGATTAACATGTCAGATTTTACATCGCCTAAGTGGTTCATTGCTTCAAATGCCATACCTGCTGTAATGGCGCCATCGCCTATAACGGCAACAGTTTTGCGGCCTTTACCTTCTTTTTTAGCCGCAATAGACATACCAAGCGCTGCCGAAATAGAGGTACTTGAATGGCCTACGCTAAAGGTATCGTATTGGCTTTCTTCACGAAAAGGGAATGGATGTAATCCGTCTTTTTGGCGAATAGTATGCATTAAATCGCGTCGTCCCGTTAAAATTTTATGCGGGTACGCTTGATGGCCTACATCCCATACAAGGCGATCTTCTGGTGTGTTATACACATAATGTAGAGCAACGGTAAGCTCAACAGTTCCTAAACCAGACGCTAAATGGCCGCTACTTTGCGAAACAGAGTTGAGTAAATAGTCTCGTAACTCGTTGCTAAACGCAGGGAGTTTATCTTGCGCTATATCGCGTAAGTGGGCTGGTTCGTCAACCAAGTTAAGTAATGGATACTTGCTACTATCAAGTGTCATGGTATTTATTTTATCCTTCGCTAACACCGGTGCTAACTTATTAGTTGTTACCGCTGTTGAGTAATAATGTCAGTGCTAAATGGCAATACGTATATGTAACACTCAATGGTCACGTTTAATCAGGTAGTTTGCCAGCGCCGCTAGAGTAGAGGTATCAGCATCTATTTTGTTTAATGCTTGATGCGCTTGCTCTATTAAATTTTGCGCCATTTGCTTGGCACCTTGCATACCTAATAGGGCCGGATAAGTTGCTTTATTAGCAGCTAAATCAGAGCCTTGTGGCTTACCTAAAGTAAATGTGTCACCTTCAACATCTAAAATGTCGTCGTGCACTTGAAATGCCAGCCCTATAGCATACCCAAAAACACGTAAGTTTTCTAAGGTTTGTTTGTCTGCTTTTTCGCTACATAATGCACCCAATGTAATGGCACAGTTGATTAAGGCACCCGTTTTTAATCTATGAATTCGTTCAAGCTGTTGTACTGTAATCACTTTATCTGTGGCTGCAATATCTAGCCCTTGCCCGCCTACCATGCCTTCTAGCCCCGATGCTTTAGCCAGTGCGCTGATCATTTTTACTTGTGTTGATGCGCTGCAGGTAAAATTGTGAGCCGAGATAAGCTCAAAGGCCAATGTTTGAAGTGCATCGCCCGCTAAAATTGCATGCGCATCGTCAAACTCTATATGGCAAGTTGGGCGTCCACGGCGAAGGTCGTCATCATCCATGGCTGGTAAATCATCGTGCACCAACGAGTAGCTATGAATACACTCAATAGCAGCAGCAAGAATATCTAAATCTTGCTTATTAGCTCCGAGCATTTCACCACTTGCGTAGACTAAAAAGGGGCGTAAACGCTTGCCACCGTTAAATAAGCCGTACTGGGTGGCTTCTTTTACTGTGTGTGCAGTATCAAGGGGTTGATCAAAGTACTGTTGCAGGGTCTTTACGACATCTTGTTGAGCACATTCTATTTTTTCTTGTATGCTCACGGTTATTCCATATCGTTGTTAAATGAAGTAAGCGCTGCTTTTTCGTCATTACCCATTAAAATAGACACTTTTTGTTCTGCTTGTTGTAACTTACCCGTTGAGGCGTTAGCTAAGGCTATACCACGCTCAAATTGCTTTAACGACTGCTCAAGCGATAAATCACCTTGTTCCATTTCACCGACAATAGTTGATAATTCTTCGAGTGCTTGTTCAAAACTTAGGTTTTCAGGTTTTTTAGTCGCCATGTTTAATTTCAGCCAGCATGATAAATTTAGGAGCCAATTTTAGGGGGAATGCTAAACTAGGTCAAAGGATGATCGTTGTTTTTTGAGTTATATCAGTTTAAATCGTATTTTTACCATGTATAAGATGCGTATTAGTGCTCACTGTGTACAATAAAATTAATCAGTCGCTAGGCGAGTAGGGTATCTTGATCTAAAATTAGGCCAAACACAGTGTTTTACACTTTTTTCAAAAATGGCTTAAGTATTTCAGTATCTTGCCGATAAGCAGTTAATAATAAAAGTTTGAATAACAAAGTATAATACTTTGGAGGAAATGTGGATTTAGCAACCATAATTGGGATCCTTGGCGCAATTGGTTTAATTGTCATGTCCATGTTTATGAGTAGTAGCGGTGAAATGGGGATGTTTGCCGACGCGCCTTCTAGTGTAATTGTATTTGGTGGCTCACTATTTATTGTGTTATCAAACTTTACCTTGTCGCAGTTTTTGGGCATAGGTAAGGTTGTTGGTAAAGCATTTATGTTTAAAATCGAATCGCCAGAAGAGCTGATTGAAAAAGCAGTTGAACTTGCTGATTCAGCCCGTAAAGGGGGGTTTTTAGCCCTCGAAGAAGCCGAAATACCAAACCCTTTTATGCGCAAAGGTGTAGATATGCTCGTTGATGGCCACGATGCTGATGTAGTTCGTGCCACGCTTCAAAAAGACATTTCTTTAACCACAACTCGTCACGAACTGGGCGCCGGTTTATTTAAGTCACTTGCCGATATAGCCCCAGCAATGGGTATGATAGGAACGTTAATAGGCTTAGTTGCTATGTTATCTAACATGGATGACCCTAAAGCCATTGGCCCCGCAATGGCGGTGGCATTATTAACTACTTTATATGGTGCATTTTTAGCAAATGTAGTGGCTATTCCTATTCAGGTAAAACTTGAGCTTCGCAAAGACGAAGAAGCCATGAATCAGCGTCTAATACTGGATGCTATTTTAGGTATTCAAGATGGTCAAAACCCGAAAGTAATTGAAGGTATATTGAAAAACTACCTTGCTGAGTCTAAGCGCAAAGTGGATACCGAGGAGTAACCATGTCTGATCAAGAGTGCAAATGCCCACCCCCAGGTCTGCCTGCTTGGATGGGAACATTTGCCGACTTAATGTCGCTTTTAATGTGCTTTTTTGTACTTTTGCTCGCGTTTTCAGAAATGGATGTACTTAAATTTAAGCAAATAGCAGGCTCGATGAAGTTTGCATTTGGTGTGCAAAACAAAATAGAAGTAAAAGATATCCCTAAAGGGACCTCGGTTATTGCTATGGAATTTACCCCAGGTAAGCCTGAACCTACCCCGATAGAAACCATTCAGCAACAAACCGTTGAAATGACCCAGCAAATGTTAGAGTTTCAAGCGGGTGATGAAAGCTCTGCTGGTGGTAGACAAGAGCAACGTGGCGATAAACGTGGTGGCGAGTCACGTAGTACATCGCAGCAGCAATCTTCAGAGCAAGCAACTTCAGCCGCCGATCAAGAACAAACTAACGAGTTAGTGAAAAAAATAGCACAACAGCTCGAAAAACAAATTATCGACGGTGCAATCGAGCTTGAATCTTTAGGGCAGCAAATCATTATTCGTATCCGTGAAAATGGCTCATTTCCCTCTGGCAGTGCTTTTTTACAACCTAAGTTTAAGCCCATAATTCAAGATATTGGTGAGTTATTAAAAGATGTACCTGGTGAAATTACGGTATCGGGTCACACCGATGATTTTCAGGTTTCTAACGAGTTATATATTAATAACTGGGACTTATCGTCAAAGCGTGCAGTAGCAGTAGCAAGCGAATTACAAACGGTACAAGGGTTTGATAAAAACCGCATGATGGTCGTAGGGCGTGCTGATACTCGTCCACTTGTTCCGAATGATTCAAACGAAGATAGGCGTAGAAATCGCCGAGTAGAAATATCAATCTTACAAGGTAAGGCTAAAGAGTCAGACCCTATTGATGTGCGCTAGGCGAGTAGCGGGCGCTAATTTCTCTAATTAAGTTTCTTTTTGAGGTACTTAATCACCTAAGTATCTTGGCAAGCTCATTATTTTAGCTTAAAGTACATTTCCTTAACATATGTAATGGATGCGCTGTGAAAGTTATAATTAAATATTGTGATATGCCAGGTAATGGTGATGGTACCGACGACGATACAAAAGAAAAATAAGGTAAAACATTTTGCCTGATTGGTTTTTGTATTTCGTTAGTATTTTAAGTAAAAGCTGGGTCTTTATGCTAAGCCCGGCTCTTTTTATATTTTTTATATTCAAAGATTACTTAGCCTTTAGATTTGCATTACTGACCGTCGCTTTTTTCTTCTTTGGGGGGATAACAGCCTCTAGCTTGAGAGAGTTTGACGATATTTATATCTATCGTTATTTAGTATGGGCGGCTACCGATATTATATGGATGGGGTTAATAGCTTATTGGGGAATAAAAGATAAAGTTTATTTATGGCAATGCGTTATTGGTCAGTTAGTGGTTATTGGCGCACCTATATTACAATTATTCAGATTAGTTGACCGTCACCTTTGGGATTTAGCGTACAGCACCATTATTTACAAAACGTTAATGCCCTTTATCAACATTGGCACCGTCATAGTGTGTTATTTACCTTTAATTATGCTTTTCGCTAAAAAAAGTAATTCCCCCTCAAAAATAGAAAGCGCTCCACCTTCTAAATAGCTGTGCTAAACTACTGTTCATATAAACAGTTAATGAGCAACTCCCATGAAACTCTATATCGCAGAAAAGCCATCACTTGGCAGAGCTATTGCTGATGCATTGCCAAAACCACATAAAAAACACGATGGTTATATAGAAGTGGCTAATGGTGACTGTGTCTCGTGGTGTATAGGGCACTTACTTGAGCAAGCTGAACCTGATGATTATGATGCGCGTTTTAAAAAGTGGCAATTTGAGCACCTGCCCATAGTGCCACAGCAATGGCAGCTCAAGGCAAAAACGAAAACGCGTAAGCAATTAACTATTTTAAAAAAGCTAATTAAGCAGGCATCAGTACTCGTGCATGCGGGGGATCCCGATCGCGAAGGCCAATTGTTGGTTGATGAAGTCATAGATCAAGCCAAAATAAGTAAAACCAAAAAGCAAAGCATTCAGCGTTTACTTATAAGTGATTTAAATTTAGCGGCGGTAAAAAAAGCGCTTACTACTATGCGTTCAAATCGTGAATTTATTCCGCTTAGTGTGTCGGCGCTTGCGCGTTCACGTGCAGATTGGTTATTTGGTATGAACCTTACGCGTGCTTATACGCTGGCGGGACAAAAAGCAGGCTTTGGCAATGTGTTGTCGGTGGGTCGCGTACAAACCCCAATTTTAGGTTTAGTGGTTAACCGGGATAACGAAATAGCTAACTTTGTGTCAAAACCATTTTATGAAGTGTTGGCGCATTTAATAACTCCTGAGCAGCAAAGCTTTGTGGCCAAGTGGGTACCAAGCAAAGCCTGCGAGCCGTACCAAGATGAAGAGGGCCGCGTTTTAAATAATGCATTAGCCGAAAACGTCGCCTCGCGAATAGCGAATCAACCAGGCGAGGTTACAGCGCTCGAACAAAAACAAAAAAAACAAAGTGCGCCGCTGCCTTATAATTTATCGGCACTGCAAATAGATGCTGCAAAGGCATTTGGTATGGCAGCTCAGCAAGTACTCGATATTTGCCAAACGCTCTATGAGCGTCATAAGTTAATTACTTACCCTCGTTCTGATAATCGTTATTTGCCTAAAGAGCATCATTTAGATGCGCCTGCAATTTTAAAAGCAATTGCAGCTAATGGCGGTCAAAATACTGAGTTTGTGAATGGGCCAGACGCTAAAAAACGCAGCAAATGTTTCAACGATGCAAAAGTGGCTGCACACCACGCAATTGTACCTACCGCTAAACAACTAAAAACAGCGACTTTGGCGGCTGATGAAGCAAAAGTATATCAACTTATTAGCAGGCATTACCTAATTCAGTTTTACCCCGATTACATTTATAACGAAACTAAAGTAGAGGTAACAATTGCGGGAGGTTTATTTAAAGCCAATGCAAAGCAAGATGTAAGCTTAGGGTTTAAGGTATTAATGGGCAAAGCCGAGCTAAAAGATGAAGCAACCTTGCCTCATTTAACAAAAGGCATGGCACTTAACTGCACTAAAGGTGAAGTGGTAGAAAAACACACTACGCCACCGTCTCATTTTACTGATGCAACATTGCTAAGTGCCATGACCGGCATTAGTCGTTATGTAAAAGATTCACAAATTAAAAAAATACTCAAAGAGACCGATGGGTTAGGTACAGAGGCAACCCGCGCAGGCATTATTGAATTATTATTTAGGCGTCGTTTTTTAAAGCGCGAAGGTAAATCAATTAAAGCTACACAAACAGGCTTGGCACTTATTAGTGTTTTACCAGAGGGCTTAGCTAGCCCCGATTTGACCGCTAAATGGGAGGCGAGTTTAGGCAACATTGCTCAACAAGCAATGAGCTACCAACAATTTTTACAACCACTGCTGGTGGAGCTTGAAGGTTTTGTACAGCAAGCAGCTAGTTGTGATAGCCATGTATTTTCAAAGCTCCCTAAAACACCGCCTAAAAAGCGCTTTGCTAAGGGTGGTAAAAAAGCACCATTTAAAAAATCAAATTATAAAAAGAGCTCAGCAACCACTTAATCGCTGAGCTCTCAAATACGGCTTATTTTTTATTAAATAACGCGACTGCAGCGTTACTCATGGCTTTTATTCCGGTCGGTAATGCTACTTTATAATCTGGCGCAAATTTACTTGAGTGTAATGAAGGAAGTGTTTGGTTACTTTTCATCGCATTTGTATATTGCTGCTGGTTTACTCCACCTAACCAAAATAACGTAATAGGAATGTTTTCATCAGTTCTACCGTATAGCCCAAAATCTTCACCAGCCATAACCGCTTTTGTCTCAAGTACATTAGTTTCGCCAATTGCATCAGCAATAGCACTCCTAACAATGTTAGTTTGCTGAGGGTTATTGTAAGTAGATGGAATAGATTCATCTTCATGAACGTGAACAACAGGGTAATGTGACTCAGTAAGGCCAGCACTTTGAGCAATACCCGCCGTAATACGTTTTATAGCAGCTATTTGCGCCGTACGTACCTCTGGGTTGTAGCTTCTAAGCGTAAGCTGTAGTTTTACTTCATCGGAAATCACATTATGCTTTGAGCCACCATGAATAGATCCCACAGTCACAACAGAAGGCTCAAGTGGAGAAAGCTCGCGGCTTGTGATTGTTTGTAATGCTAATACCGTACGCGCCGCAATAACAACAGGGTCTACGGTTGTGTGCGGGTAGGCGCCGTGTCCGCCTTTACCTTTTATAGTTATATCTACCGAATCAACACTTGCCATGGTGTATTCATTTTTCATTGATACCTTACCCGCAGGCACGCTGGCACTAACATGCAGCGCAATAACATGATCAGGCTTAGCATATTTACTAAATAAGCCTTCACTTAACATGGCTTTTGCTCCACCGCCAACTTCTTCTGCAGGTTGCGCAACCATCATTAACGTTCCTTGCCACTTATCTTTGTGGGCAATAAGTTGCTCAGCAGTACCAATAAACGAGCTCATATGTATATCGTGGCCACAGCCATGCATTACACCTACTTTATTCCCATGCTCATTGGTCACTTGTACTTTAGATGCATAAGGTTTACCGGTTTGCTCTGTGATTGGTAGGCCATCGGTATCAGTACGAATCATTATTGTAGGGCCGGTGCCATTTTTATAAATCCCTACCACACCATAACCGCCCACATTATCTGTTACATCAAACCCAAGTTTTGTTAATTGCGATGCTATTTTTTGGCCAGTTTCTTGTTCGTGATATGAAAGCTCTGGAGATTGATGTAAGTCGAGGTAAAACTTTTCAATAGCTGGCATACTCTTAGTTAAATCTAAGTTTAGTGACTTAGCGTAAGTAAGTGGGCTTGCTATCATAAATGCTGCAGCTAGATAGGTGATTTTCATGTTTTCCCTCATTATTTGAAAGTATTTAATACTTGTATTTATTATGTTCGTCTCCATATAAAAACCTAAATAAATGAATATGGCAATTAATTCAATGAGCAACATAGTTAGTATCAACGCACAAAACCTTCAGCAAGTACTCGGTGAAACATCACAACAAAAGTTGGTGCTGCTTAACTTCCACTCGCCACAAAGTCCTGAGTGTATTAGCCAAATCGGTATATTAGAAAATTTAGCTACGCAATATAAAGACCATATTGTAGTGGCTAATCTTGATTGTGACGCAGAACAAGCACTCGCCTCGCAATTAGCGCAGCAGGTTGGCTTGCAAACCTTACCTACACTTGTGTTGTTAAAAGATTCAGCTCCAGTAGATTTATTAGCGGGTGCACAAACAGACGCGCAAATTCGCGAAGCCCTGAGTAAGCATTTACCAGCGCAACAGGACCTACTTCTTGAACAAGCAAAACAAGCATTATTAAAGTCGGATCTAAATGCTGCATTTAATTACGCAAAGCAAGCGTATGAAATAGACAGTGCAAACGCACGTATAAAGCTTGTGTTAGCCGATATATGCATTCAAATACACAAGTTAGATGATGCGCAAGCACTCATTGATACAATTGACGCCCAAGAGCAAGATGCTTATTTTCATAATATAAAAGCTAAATGCGAAGCGGCTCTAGAAGCTACCGACTCGCCAGAGATAAAAGAAAAGCAATCGCAAGTAGAAAAGTACCCAAATGACTTAGACCTGAAAATAGAGTTAAGCCAATTGCTAAATGATGCAGGACGAAAAGAAGAAGCACTCGAAACACTGTTCAGCGTACTTAAAAAGGATCTTAACTTTAATGACGCTAAAGCAAGCTTTTTAGCAATTATCGCTTCTCTACCAGATGGAGATGCACTTGCAGCAAAATACAGAAGAAAGCTTTATAGTATTTTGTATTAATACGCGCAGTTAATAAATTAACTTAAAAGCACCTTATAGGTGCTTTTTGCGTTTTATACATCGTTATATTTAAAACAAACTGGCTTTTGTGTATAGGTTTAGTTTGTTTTTTGTACTGTCTTTGGCTCTTTAGAGTGAAAAATGCACGAAAGAGCTTTTATTTATAGTTTTTATTAAAAAACGCTTGCGTAAAAATCCGTT
>BJUT01000039.1 GCA_007988745.1 Pseudoalteromonas atlantica | reverse complement strand
CCACTTTCACTTCTCATTTACTTCTCTATCCCTTCTCTTTGTGCATTTTTGTATTAAAAATCAATAAATCACAAAGAGGTTAAGAGACGCTTCGCTTTTAGAGAAGTAATTAGCATTTTGCGCGAGCAAGCTTCGCGCCTTGTATCTACAAGCGCGATATAAAATCGCGCCTACGCACCACATCCACGTCAGCGTAAAATTTAACTTTGTAGGCGCGCATTGGTTCTGTTCAAAAGTGATTATGTCACCAGTGATAAGTGACCAATTAACCCCCGTATTTTCTCTGTGTAGCGCTAAGCGCCTCTGTGCCCTCGGTGGTGAAAAACAAGTTAAGCCAATTATTCACAAAGAGGTTAAGAGACGCTGCGCTTTTAGAGCTAGAGCATAAGTGATTTAATAAATGATCACATAAGTAAGAATTCGCTCTACAAAACAGTATTTTAATTTAGTGGTAGACGCGCATTGGTTCTGTTCAAAAGTGATTATGTCACCACCGAGAAGAGCAGGAGAAGTGACTTACTTATTCCTGTGTTTTCTCCGTGTAGGCGAAGCGCCTCTGTGCCCTTTGTGGTGCAATTAACTAGTAGCAGCGGCTTTATATGCCGCGAAAAACTTCATACCAAACGCGAGGTACGCTCCTGTCATTTTGTGCGAGCAAGTTTCGCGCCTACATGTTGGTGCCTTTCTTTATGTAATCTTTGCATCTTTTAGCAAATTAAAGCTGCTGTGTGCGGTTTTAATTATGCGGTTATTTACTTTGGGTAATTTTATTTAAGTTTTAGTAACAA
The DNA here is from genome assembly GCA_007988745.1 of Pseudoalteromonas atlantica. Taxonomy (GTDB): domain Bacteria; phylum Pseudomonadota; class Gammaproteobacteria; order Enterobacterales; family Alteromonadaceae; genus Pseudoalteromonas; species Pseudoalteromonas atlantica. Next base: position 39,553 of record BJUT01000039.1, on the reverse strand, counting down.
TAAACGCAAACTTTTTGATTGAGGTGTGGTCATAAAAAGAGTTGCTTTTTACAGCTTGTTACAAATAAATAACGTGCTGCTTGGTTGTAAAATGAGCGTGTAGCTATTGCCAGTATTATAATGTGGCGCGCTGAGCTTACCAGTGGTTCATTAAATATTAACATTGATAAAATTGTTCTTTTAATTTGCACTGTCTAGTATTAAAGATTGACAGTACACACCCAAACAAAACATAATATTAACATTGGCTACACTTAAAAAGCATTTCACTTAATTGTATTGCGTAAATTGGTTGAAGGAGGGAAGTATTATGAACAAATTACTCATTGCATGCGCTATCATTGCTGCAACTTTGTACGTGTTTAAAAACGATTTGACCGCCTTGGCTCAAAATAATCTACCCAACTCAATAACTAACACCACGGCTGTGCAGCCTGCTCAACCTCTGGTGGTAGATATACAAGCAATGCAAAGTAGCCACGATGTAACTAATAAAGAAGGCACTGCACTTACTGAGCAAATAGTGATTACCCCCCAAGAGGTAGGTGAATACTCTGAGCTAGAAAGCGCTGCTCAAATTCAAAGCACGCTTGATTTAGCACAGTCAGAGCAAGTGTTTTTAGATAAAGTGCAAAGCAGCTTTGCTGAAAAGTCGCTATTTTTATACAGTTTTGAGTGTAAGCAAAACGATTGTAATGCAGGCATTGTGGCAACCGACGGCCAACCTAAACACGAAGACATAGCCGGCGTGTTAGCGCATTTGTCGGCGTCTGAAGAGTTTGCTAATCACTCTGTGCAATTAGCGGGTGTGGCGGTTAATAACGATGGTATTTTACAATACGATTTAAATATTAAAAACATGCCCCCCGAATAATACTAAGCGTAATAATAGTTAATTATTTTAAGCCGCCAAACTTGGCGCTAGCTGTGTTACAAATACAAAGATGCTAAAAGTACAGCAATGTACAACTAGTTAGTTTTAACAACTAAACAACGCATTTTTTGTAGCAATAAAACGTTTTCTCAGTTTTAAATCCATACTTAAAATAGCTCGCTTAATTCAGCGCATTAATACAACTCTATATTTTTAAACGACAAAGCGGCCTTGTGGCCGCTTTTTTGTGCTGGTAATTGAGTAATGGCAGTTTTATCTTTAAATAGCGTACTTGCTGCGTTAAAAATTATTTGTATAGAGCAATAATATCAAGCTTATTTGCTCGGCTATTCTTTTGTTTGCATGTTTTTAGCGCGTTCTTCTGCCTCTATTAAGGCTTGTGATTTAGGCGCTTTCTTTTTTTCCTCAATCACGGGCTTTTTATCTGAATTTGGGTCCCAGCTTTCATCTAGCGAAAGGTTTGCAAATGGGTTGCTAGAATCACTTTGCTTGGGCGTACTTTCAGGCTCTGGTTGCGCTGGCTTTTCTTGAGCTGTTGATATTGGCGCATCTAACGTGAGTTCGCTATTTGGTTTTGCTGAAACTGTAGCTTGTGCAGGTTCTTTACTTGGTTTTAAAGGCGCATCTGGATTGTAGGTACGAATTTCGGGCTCTTTAAAGTCGTGTTCGCTATTTAACGTGGTTTGTTCAAGCTCACTGTTTTTATCGGCTGTATGCAGCTGCGCGCTGGTATTGGGCTCATTGATAGGGTTACTAGGCGCAGCCGGTTCGTTTATAAGAGTAGACTCTTGTGGTTTTACTTCTTCAACGGGCTCTGCTTTTGGCTGTTCTACTGCGGCGGCTTTGTGCTTACGCGTGCGCTTAACCGAAGGAGCGTCTGGGTTAAACTCTCTTACCTCGGGCTCTGCAAAGCCTTTTGCATTTTGAATACGCGCTAATGTATTTTTTGCGGCAGCTTCAAACTCTGCGGTGTTTGGCTCTGGCGCTACTTTTTTAGGTTCAGGTTCAGGTGCTGGTGCATCTTCTTCTGGTTTAGCTTGTTCTGGCTCAGCCTCTGTGGCTTGCGTATTGGCAGGCAATGGCTCGTTAATTGCCTCGTTTATTGGTGCATTAGAGCTTGCAGGCTCTGGCTCGCTCGAGGCCGAAACCGGTGGCACAACTGGTTTTGAAAGCTCATCACTTGGGGCTGGAGCCGTTTGGGGTGGTGCTGCTTGCGCTGCGCTTTTGTTGTTTTTAGTCATCGCTTTAGTTGGGGCTGTAGCCGGTGGAGCAACAGGCGGCTCGGGCTTATTTTGTTTAGCGCGGCGTAGACGTATAACCACCATGGCGCCAATTAATACCACAATAAGCAGTAGCAAACTTGGTAACAATAATGAACTTGGTGGCTCTGCAACTGGCGCAGGTATAAGTACAGGTGCGGGTTTGGGGGTTGTATTAACCGTTGGCTGCTCTTTTTTAGGCTCTATTTTAGGCGCTGCTTTTGGGGCTGTTTCAGTGGCCACCGGCTGCGCTTGGCTAGTGGTAGGTATTAACTCGCTGTTATTAGACTCAAGTTCACCCTTAGGTGTGCTTGGCGTATCCTTTACTGTATTAATTGGCGCAGTCTCTGGCTCGTTAGTTTCTGAGCTTTGCTGGCTTATTTGATTTGTAGGCTGAGTGCTTGTAGTTGCTTTGCTTGCGCTTTGTTTTATAGCTTTTTCGGCCGCAGTTATTTGCTCAAGCAGTTGTTGTTCTTGCTCGGGGGTAAGGGCAAGTGGTTGTGGCTCTTGTTCAACTACTGGCGGCTCTACAGGTTTTGGTTTTGTTTGTACTTGCTTGGGTTTATTACAGTTTCTTTTAAAATCGCGTGCGGCGCTGCGGTATTTGGCACTGGCTTTATTATTACTGTACTGCTGCATTTCTTGCTTAATTAAAATACACATGGCTTCGTTATAGGCAGCACTTTGGCTGCTGTAAAATAAAGCAAAGCAAAAAATAAGTTGAGAGAGTCTAATAATCATAAAACACAGCGCTTAAGTATCAATAGTCTGATTTTAAGCGCAAAATTAAAATATATCTAGGCACTAAGGGCGTGTTGACCTTTGTGGATTGAAAATTTGTTCAATCTAAGGGCGATTAAATCGCGGCGTGAGGTTTGTAACCTAGTGAAATAAGTAAAAACCACCCAACAACACGCCCTCGTTAATCAATCACCATTAGGCTGCGGTACTCGTCGTAGGCAAATTGGTCGGTCATGCCACTTATGTAATCTTGAATTAGCCTACAGCGATAGTAAAACTCGTAAGCGGCAAAGTGATCGGGCTCTTCTTGCATGGCATCTATGGCATGCTGATAACTATTTAAGTGCTTTTTAGAGAGCTTTTTAACCAAACGCGATTCGATTAATAATCGTGAGTCGCCATTTAATGCTCGTTTAAAATCGTCGCTGTTAAGTTGTAGCAGTGGTTTATAACAATCGAGCAGGCCGTTAATTATGCGATAGCCTTGTAGTTCGAGTTTTTCTACCTCTTTGTGAGAAAACACATGCTTAAGCGCCACCTGTTTAAGGGTTTTAGTAACGGCGTGTAGGTGGCTGTTATCTTCTAGTAGGGCTTGGTTAAAGTCGCCGTGGTAAATAGGCTCAATGTGCTCTATAAAACGCTTGGCGGCGTGGTTTACAAGCGGGTGAAGTAAGGCCACGCGTAGGTAAATAAAAAATTCGCTATTAAAGTTGTAAGGCTGCGCGTTGGCGCGCTCTAGTGCGTAATCTACCGCTTTATCTACAAAGTTTAGGTGTTCGGTGTCATCAATGGTTAGGTTTATAAGGGCTTTTTTATATTCACTTTTTAGCTGTTGGCAAAGCAGCTCGGTGGTTATTATGTCTTTTTCTACGGCGTCTTCTATGTCGGCTAGGCAATACGAAATATCGTCAGCTGCTTCCATAATGTAACTTGCCGGATGGCGGCAGTATGGCTCTATAACCAGCTCGCTTTGTAGTGCCTCTACAAAGGTTTTTTCGCTGTAGTAGTAACCTACTTTTTTCATTAAGTAGTTTTTATTTTGTGGTATGTCTTTTGGGTTTAATCCCGCGGGGCGGGTGTACTTTAAAATGCCCGCGCTTTGGCAATAAGTTAAGTTTAACCCCAGTAGAGAATGAATTATGCGTATGCCTTGGGCGTTGCCTTCAAAATTACAAATATCGTGCGCTAGGTGCTTAAAAATAACCCCTATACCGGTATTTTTCTCTTGGCAGCGCGCTGGTGTAACACTTGCTAAATTATTATTAAACCAGTGATTTATGGCAGCTTCGCCAAAATGTCCAAAGGGTGGGTTGCCTATATCGTGCATTAGGCAGGCCATTTCTACTAGGCTTTCTAGCGGGCGTTCTAGCCCTTTTAAGCCAAATTCGGTTTGTTGCTCAAAGCTTAAATTTGCAAAAATACGCTGTACTATAAAACGGCCAACTTGCTGTACTTCTAGTGAGTGAGTTAAGCGCGAGCGCACCGCTGCGTTTCGCTCTAGCGGAAAAACTTGGGTTTTTTGCTGCAACCTACGAATAGCTGCACTGTTAATTATACGACCGCGATCGCTTTCCATCGCCATTTGTAAATTTGCAGTCGTGCGATACATGCGCGCTGGGGTTATTTTTTTACTAAAGTCGATAGTCATCGGAGCCCTTGCTTAGTGGTGACGACTGGCAAAGTAAATGCGCGTTGTCATTCGTTTTAAATACTTACTTGTTAATATATACATCTAGACGAGTTAGGTACAGGTGCTTGTATCATTTAAGGCCTGGCAATTGTATTATAAAGCTATATTTTTCAGTATTTAACGCATTTTAATGTAGGCGAGTATTTGTAATGAAGTATGTATTTTTAAAGGCGATGATGTTGGCTTTTTTAGTGTTAACCAGTCAAGCGGCATATGCGGCAAAAGAGCAAACCGTTGTACTTATATCAATAGATGGCATGCGTTGGGATTATATAGAAAAACACGGCGCGCCTAATTTAAAAGCAATGGCTGCTAAGGGTGTACGCGCGCAAAAGCTAATGCCTGTTTACCCAACAAAAACGTTTCCAAATCATATTTCTATTATTACAGGGTTGCTGCCGGTAAATCATGGCATTGTAGATAATAACTTTTGTGATAAAGCCCGTAAAAACGAATGTTACAGCATGGGTAAAGGCATGCGCGATAGCACGTGGGTAAACGGTATTCCACTTTGGAATTTAGCAAAAATGCAGGGGCTAAAGTCGGCTACTTATTTTTGGCCAGAGTCGGATGCGCGCTTTAACGGTATGACGCCCGACTATTACTTTCATTATTCTAAATACAGTGAGTACCAAGGCCGTGTTGATCTAATAATACAGTGGCTAAGCTTACCTAAAGCGCAGCGCCCACGTTTTGTGGCAAGTTATTTTTCGCTTGTTGATAGCATGGGCCACGAGTTTGGCCCAGACGCACCGCAAACTCGCGATGCGGTAAAACAATTAGATGAACTAATGGGCCAATTACAAACCCGTTTGAGCAAGCTAGAGCAAGAGATTAACCTTGTTATTGTATCCGATCACGGTATGGCGCATGTAAACCCAGAGCAAAGTATTGATGTTTCTACATTGCCTCAAAACGATAATTTTATAGTTAAAAATACCGGCCCGCGGTTACTTATTTATGCAAAGCCTGCTGTAACAAGCGAGCAAATTACAACTTACAAACAACGTTTGCAACAAGCCGCAAACGAGCGTTATACGGTATTAAACGACGAGCAATTAGCTGGGTATCATTATAATAAAGGCACTCGTGTGGGCGATATTGTTGTGCAAACTAATGCGCCAGCGGTATTTACTAACGAAGGCAAAGCAATGTATTTAGGTACTCATGGCTATGCCTATACCGATGATATGGCGGCTACGTTAATTGCTGTAGGGCCTGCTTTTAAACAAGGGCTAAGCCTTGAAAAGGTAAATAATCTTGATATTTACCCGGTACTTGCCAAAGTAATGGGGCTTAAGCTTTTAAGTAAAGTAGATGGTGACGGTAAAACGTTAATGCCTGCTATAAAACAAAAAATAGTAGTGCATTAATTAGCTGCGCACTTTTAGGCTTTTAGTGATTTAACCTTGAAAGAACAACAGCCCCTAAGCTAAATAAAAAAGAGCGCAAATGCGCTCTAAAGGGAAATAATTATAAGTGGGCTAAATACAGCCTGCTTTAAATCACTTACTTAAAGTTAGCAATGCTTGTTTTAGTGTCGGTAACCGTACGAATAGCATACGCTTGGTTAGTTACACCAAAGGGTAAGCCATTTACGCTCCAATTAGGGTTAGAGAAGTAATCGTACTGCGTTGCGCTACCGTAAACGTGCGGGTAAGCCATAATGCTGGCAAATTCATTTTGTACGCCGTGGCCCATTCCATCAACATATACGCCGCCCGATGTATCGCCTTGTTTACGTGAGTGCGCTAGGCCTTGGTTATGACCAAGTTCGTGTACAAACGTAGTGGCACCACAGTCAATAGCAGTAATAGAGTACATACGGTCGCTCATTGAGCTATATAAATTACCGTTAGTGCCTTGGCCAACCCAAGCTAAACCACACGAGATTAAACCATTACCCGCACTTTGGCCGGTACCAAGTACAGCAACCATGTCGGCTTTCCAGCTAGTGCGTAAACCATCTACGTAGCTGCTGTTAGTTACTGCATCTAACCAATCTTCAGACGGTGTAATTGCGTAATCGCCGAGGTTTTCTGTGCCGGCTAAACGCAGTGTAATGTCTACCCCATTTTGGCTATAAACCTGGTTACTAAAGGCGATCAGCTGGTTTATTTTAGTATTTATATTACTCGTAGCTGCGGCCGATTGGTCGGTATATAAAATACCAATATCAATCGTTACTGCCTGTGCTGCACTGGTTGCAAATAGCGCGCTGGCAATGGCTGCCGTAGTGATTAGTTTTTTCATTTTTATATTTCCTTACTTATGTAGTGGTTGGAAGTTTTACTGCTGATTGATTTAGTTGGGTTACTGCGTGTTGGGTTGTTCAGTTTTTTTTGGGGCAAACATATCTATGGTTTTATCTGTTTTTGGTGTGGGCGCATCTACGTGATGCTCTATGTGGTTTTGGTATAAGTCGCGTTTTGCTGCAATCCAGCCATATTTACCTTTACTTTCAAAAACATAATTGCCGCTAGGTGCGGTAAATTGCCCATAAATTGCATCGTTTCCTACGGTCATAACCGTGGTGTGCAGTTGCCCATTGGCACCAATAACTTGGCCAAATATGCTTTTATCGCCATTACTCGCCTCCGATAACGAGGTGATTTCGGCGCTGTAGGTTTCAACGGTTTGCGGAATTGAAATATCAAACGAGTCGCCAGCTTCAAGGGCGTGTAACGTATTTAGGTCGAACTCTATGTAGGCTTCGTTGTTTAAATCGCTTGGTAGTACGTTGGCGTTGGTAAGTACCTCTTTAGCTTTTGCAGATACCTTGTTTATAGCTTCAAACTGGTTGCTGTGCGCTGGTGCCTCAATGGTTTTAGGTTTTACGTTAACGGGATCTTTACTCATATCTATGGGCTGCGGTGCTTTTTTATTTGCTGCAAATTGAGAGTCAACGGGCACTATATCCACTGCAACAGGCGCCGTTACCTGCTGAGGTTTTTCGGTATTAAATAGCAGCTTATAAATAGTAAATGCAGATAGACCAAGGGCAACAATTATTAAAATAGCGCGTTTCATTTGTTTCTCTTACGGGGTTTTTGGTTAACTAATTGTTACGTTTTATATCATCTGGATAATTAGATCAAGTTAGTTTGCATAGTATAAAAGTGCTAATTATTTACATTGTAAATGATTGTAAATAAACAATTTACCTATAATGGGTTTGGTTTTTTGAGCTAAAAAGGATGGGTTTTTATAGAGTTTTAGCGGGGTGTAAGCGTAAGCAAATAATTGTTGTTGTTTTTAATTTGGCAATGAAAGGTGTGATCTTTATAGGTAAAAAAAATTTTAAAATAATGAATATTTTTCACGCTTAATAGCCTAAACGCTAATTGCAAAGCGTAAATAGGCAACGTATGTTGTGGGCTTAAAAATCTAAAATTAAGAGGGATTTTATGACGTTTTCCGATCAGCTGCTTAATCGAGCAACCGCAGGGTTGGTGGCTGTTATTATTGGTTTTTCAAGTTCCATTGCGCTTATTTATCAAGTTGTTATAACCCTTGGCGGCACGCCCGATTTAGTCGCAAGCTGGCTTTTAATGCTAGGGCTGGTAATGGGCATAACCACTATTGGGTTGTCGTATTATTATAAAGTGCCCGTTTTAATTGCATGGTCTACCACTGGGGCGGCTTTACTTATTTCCAGCGCGCAGGGCTACCATTTAGGCGAAGCCATTGGTGCATTTATGTTTGCCGCTACATTGGTTTTTGTGTCGGGGGTTACCGGTTGGTTTGAAAAAATAATGAACCGTATACCGAGCGAACTTGCCTGTGCCATGCTGGCAGGCGTATTGGTCACCTTTGGTATAGATGTATTTAATTTTATGAATGAGCTACCCCTGGTTATAGGCCTAATGGTGCTTATGTATTTTTTAGGAAAACGATTTTTTGCGCGTTTTGCCATGCTTAGCGTTTTAGTTGCAGGCGTGCTACTGGCGTGGCAAATGGGGCATATTGATACTGGCGCTATTCATTGGAAAATAAGTGAGTTTACATACATAGCACCGGTGTTTAACTTGCAAGCGTGTATAAGTATTGGCTTACCGCTTTATATAGTGACCATGACCTCACAAAACTTACCGGGTATTGCTGTACTAAAGGCTCATAATTATAAAGCGCCCATCTCAGCTACGCTTAATGTAACTGGTTTTATTAATATTTTAACTGCGCCGTTTGGTACGTACTCTATTAATTTAGCCGCTATTACCGCTGCTATTTGTATGAGCGATGAGGCCGATAAAAATCCCGATAAACGCTATTGGGCAAGTATTGCCGCAGGCGTATTTTATATTGTTATGGCACTTTGCGCGGCAACGCTTGTTGGTTTAGTGGCAAGTTTACCGCAGGCATTAATTTTAGCCTTAGCGGGTATTGCGTTGTTTGGCACTATTGCTAATAGCTTGCAGCAAGCTTTAAGCTCAGCCCAATACACAGAGGCTGCAATAGTTACGTTTTTGGTAACCGCATCTAATTTAACCATGCTTTCGGTGGGCTCTGCGTTTTGGGGAATAATTGCAGGCGTTTGTACGTTGATGATCACACGTAAAAGTTAAAGAAAAACGTTAACGAATACGTTTAGCAGGTAAAAGCGTTGCTTTTAAAACGCCAGCAAGCTGCGCGTCTACAGGGTAATTTACCTCGGTGTTAATTTTGTCGGTAGGCGCGAAGCCTGCTCGCGCAAAATAGTGGCTATGACATTTAATAAATGCTTACCTTACAATCAAAAAAGCGGTGTTAAATTTAACACCGCTTTTTTACGTTAAGGCAATAAAGATGCGTTTAAAGCATTGGTTTTAGCACATCATATAAAGCGTTAATGTGATCGTCTCTGTCGTTTAAAGCGGCTATGTAACGGTACTTTTCGCCGCCTGCATTTTCAAAAATTTCGCGGTTTTCTTCTTCAAGCTCTTCGAGTGTTTCTAAGCAATCGGCGCTAAAAGCAGGGCTTAAAATTGCAACGTCGGTAATGTTTTCATCAGGTAACGATGCAAGCGTGGCGTCGGTGTATGGCTTTAACCATTCGGCTTTACCAAAGCGGCTTTGAAAAGTGCTAATTACTTTATCTTTATCAAGGCCTAGTTTTTCAACCACTAAACGCGTGGTTTGCAAACATAGGCAGTGGTAAAGGTCGCCTCTATCTAAAAATAGCTTTGGCATACCGTGGTATGAAAAAACTAATTTTTGTGGCATGCCGTTTTTTTCTAAATCTTCACTAATGCTGCTAGCTAACGAATCAATGTAAGCGGTGTTTTTGTGATAACCATTTACAAAGTGTAGCTCTGGCACCCAGCGCCATTTTTGCAATACTCTTGATACGGCATCAAATGTTGAGCCGGTGGTAGGGCTTGAGTATTGCGGGTAAAGCGGTAGTACAATTATGCGCGTTAGGCCTTTATCGCGCAGCTCTTCAAGGCCCGCCTCTATTGAAGGGTTGCCGTAACGCATGGCCATAACAACTTCGGTATTGATATAACCTTGCTCTTGGAGTAGCGCGTTTAGTTTGTCGCGCTGCAAGCGGGTAATATGCGTTAGCGGCGAGCCGTTTTCGGTCCAAATGCTTTCGTATAGTTTTGCTGAGCGCTTAGGGCGAATACGCAAAATTATACCGTGCAGTATTATCATCCACACTAAACGTGGAATTTCTACAATGCGCGGATCGGATAAAAATTCACGTAAGTAGGTACGCAGTGCCGCTGGCGTGGGCGCGTCTGGGCTGCCTAAGTTGGTAAGTAAAATGCCCGTTTTTTGATTAAAACGTCCGTCGTGGGGATTGTCAGTGACTGCAGAAAATCGCGACACGCTGTGCTCCTTAAAGCAATGTGATACCAATTCACAATATTACTTGATCATTTTGCGGGGCTAAACGTGTCGCTACCAGCGTTAAAAGATTCTCATTTAGAACAACTAAATAGCGAATTTTTTTGCCTAGCTATCTACACGTTTTTCCACCCTCAAAATAAATTACTTAATTAAGCGGATTGGTATTAAACAGTTTAAAATTTATACCCAGATTAACAGGTACCTGTTTGAATTAGTTTAGCTTATTTACGGTAATTGTAACGAAAAAAGCCACAGTTTAGATCACTCATTTAGCGCTTTTTACCATTATTCTAAATGGGGTCGGTTTTTTGGCTTCTAGTTGCTGTAGTTTTTCGATGGATTTTTTACCAAACACATGGCCTTTAGGTAACAACATAATACCGCTGTGGCTGTGTAACGTATGGCCTAAAATCATATTGGCTTTTAGCTCTTGAGCGCTGCATATAATAATAGAGCCCGCATTATTAAGTTGCTCATTTAATTTGCTATGGCTTGCCTCGAGTGCGCGCACAATTTTAGGGTGGTAAAAAGTGCCACTGTACATTTTAACGCTTTCGAGCGCATCGCTGTGGCGCTCTTTGTCTGTGGGGCTTTGGCTTTGTTCAAATGCGTTCCAATAATCGCGAGCAACGCTAAGCACCATAGCGCCAATAGGAATGTCGTTTGCTGCTAATCCTTTTGGTAAACCGTTGCCGTTAAAGCGCTCATATTGATGATAAATTGCATCAGATACATCATGTAAATGTATAGCAGGCATAAGCATTAATTGTGCTGTGCTTGGGTGTGTATAAAAGGCTTTGCGCTGTTGCTCGCTTAGCCGACTCACTGGCTTTTTATAGAGTTCTGGGTCCATAGCAAGCAAACCTATTTGCGCTAAGTAACCCGCCATGGGGGCTAAATCTATACTTTTTTGCGAAAGGTTTAAGTACAGTGCTATTTGGGTGCAGGTGTCGGCAATTTTTTGCGCTTTATTGCCATCTAAGTACGGATTGGCGTTTATAAAATTATAAAGTAGCTCTACGGTGGCTTTGTGTTCGTGTTTTTCGCGCTCGTTGGCATCTTCTAGCTGTTTAAGTACTTGCTTAATTTGTTTTGTACGCTTTTCTACTCGTTGCTCTAATGAGTTATTTAATTCGAGAAGTTCTTTGTTTTGCTGTTTTACTTGCTGCTCGAGTTGCTTGTTTTGTTTTTTTAGCTGAAATTTTTCGATGCTGTCGTTAATGCTGCGCAAAAGCATATCGTTTTGCCATGGTTTTTGAATGTAGCCGTTAATTTGCGCTAGGTTTACAGCGGCTAGGGTGGTTTCTATTTCAGCGTAGCCGGTTAATAAAATACGTTGTGTTTCGGGGGCTTTGTTACGGGCTTGCTCTAAAAATTGCGCGCCATTCATGGTGGGCATTTTCATGTCGCTAATAATTAAGCTAAATTCGTGGCTGTTTAAAAGCTCAAGCGCTTGCACTGGGCTTTTGCAGGTCATAAAACTAAAGTTATTATTTTTTAATAAGGAGGTTAGTGAGCGCAGAACAATTTCGTCGTCATCAACACAAAGTACATCTACGGCAGTGATTGAATGTGCAGCGTCTGCTGGTTTGGTCATAGTGCTACCTTTTAAAATAATAAGCATAGCCTAAAAATTGCCCCTAGTTTGCATAATTACGTATGGCAAACTAAACGTTATACATGGATGCGTATTTATGGAGCGAATAGGATGAGCACTTTAACCGACGATTACAAACAAGCCTTTTTAGATGAGCAGCAAAAGCGTATAGCCGCAGAGCAACTGCTTGCCGATAAAAGCCAATTGTTAGTTGTGTTAAATGGCGAACTAACCAAAAACGTTGCTGAGCTGTCTTTGTATCAGCAAATGTTTGTTCAGGCCGACAAAATGGCAAGTGTGGGTGTTTTGTCTTGCAGTATTGCGCATGAAATAAATAACCCGCTTTCGTATGTAATTAGTAATATAGAAAGCTTGCAATATGTTAGCCCTCTTTTATCAAAATCTCTTCACTATAACGAGCAGTTTTTAACCGGCCAATTAAATGCAGGGCAATTTAAAAACGTGTTGGTTGATCTAAAAAAACAATACGAACTGGCATGGAATGGACACGAAATTTACTCGCAGTTGAGCGAAAGCCTAGATGGTTTAAAGCGCATAAAGCAAACCGTGCATAATTTATTAAACCTTAGCCAATTTACAAGTACCCATAACAAGCAATATTTAGATGTAAGCGAGGTTGCAGGCTCTGCTTTAGGCGTGTTGCAAGGGCAGCTTAAATACTGCGAAATAAAAACCAACTTTGAGCAAGTGCCGCTTATTTGGGGGGAGCTGTCGTCTATTCATCAAATTTTTGTTGAGCTGTTATTAAATGCTCAACAAGCATGCGAACATGAATTAGAAAAAGGCACCATTATTGAACTAAGCGTAACGCAGCAAAATGAGGGGGTATGTATAAAAGTGAAAGATAACGGTTGTGGAATGGATGAAAATACCCAAGCGCACCTTTTTAAGCCTTTTTTTACTACACATAAAACCGCCCACTCATTAGGAATAGGAATAGGAATGACCGTTGTTAACTTTATTTTGCAAGATCACGGCGGAAAAATAGAAGTTAGCAGTACTTTAGGAACAGGTACTACCATTTGTTGTTGGTTACCCGTAAAAGTACAAGAAAGCGTGATAAACCCATTGTAAATAAAGTGTTAATTTAATTTGGGGTTGAAATTAAAATCCTTAATTGTATGTGTTTTGAACAAGTTTAAGTGTTATTTTTTTGTATTTACATTTTTTTGCATAGTTAGACCTATTATTTAGTTTTTTTCATTTCTTTTTATTTGCATATGTTGCTAGGATGTTCCCCAGTGCGATGCGTTACATCGCAATAACAAATATTAAAGAACACACTAAACAGGGTCGTCACCATGTCAACATACCGTTTAAATACATTAGCTGCCGCTGTTGCGTTTGCCGTAAGCGCACCAAGCATCGTAAGCGCTCAAGAAGCACCTGTTGAGGCTGCACAAAATATCGAACAAATTTCTGTATTAGGGTCGCGCGTTTCTAACCGCACCTCTACTGAGTCTTCGTCACCTATTGATTTAATAGACGCTGATGATTTAAACAAAGGCGGCTTTACAGAACTAGGGCAGAGTCTGCAAGCTACTGCTCCGTCGTTTAACTTTTCTCGTACGCAAGTATCTGATGGCTCTGATTTATTTAGACCAGCAACGCTGCGCGGCTTACAGCCAGATCAAACGTTAGTGTTGGTTAACGGTAAGCGCCGCCATAATCAATCTATTTTTGGCCTTAATGGCACTGTAGGTGCAGGCGCTGCCGGCACCGACATGAACGCCATTCCGCTAACTGCGCTTAAAGGTGTAGAAGTACTACGCGATGGCGCAGCAGCTAAATATGGCTCTGACGCGATAGCTGGCGTAATTAATTTATCGCTTAATAATTCAACTGGCGTAACAACGGGTTACGTACAGTACGGCGGCACCAGTGAAGGCGACGGCGATACGCTTTCTGCAGGTTTAAACCGTGGTTTTGACTTAGGTAACGAAGGCGGCTTTATTAATTTATCGCTTGAGTATCGTGATGCCGATGGCACTAACCGTGCAGAGCGCGATACCGGTGGGTCGTTAAATGTTGAGCCAGGCACGCTGAGTGAAGATGTACGTTGGGGCCAAGGTAACTCAGAAAGTGAATTTACCTCGTTGTTTTACAACATGGCTTTGCCAATGGGCGACAGCGAATTGTACTCATTTGGTGGCTATTCTGAGCGTACCGCGCTGGGTAATGGTTTTTACCGTAACTTTAACGAAGCGTCTAAAAATGTAACGCAAGTATACAGCGATGGTTTTTTACCCCGCATTTATAACGAAGCTGAAGATATTTCAGTAGCGGTTGGTTTTAGAGGCGATATAAACCCAGATTGGGGATACGATGTATCGGCAGTGTATGGTGAAAACCAATACGACTTTACCTCACGTAATACTATAAATGCCTCTTATGCGGCGGAGTACGTATTTAACAACCCAGATGCAAGCGATGCCGATATAGCTGCAAATGCAGGCCCAAGCGGCGGTTACTCTGGTGGTTTTAGATTTGATCAAACAACAGTTAATGCTGATTTTAACGGCATCGTTGATATTGGCCGAAATGAGCCTTTATATGTAACTATTGGTGCAGAATACCGTAAAGAAAACTACGAAATAGTACCTGGCGATGAAGCCTCTTACGCATGTGGTTTAGCAAATACCGATGCTTCGTACCCTTCAGTAAACGATCCTGATCAATTTGCTGAGTGTGGTTTTCAGGCTTATAACGGTTTGCGCCCAGAGGCAACAAACAAGAGCGATCGCCACAGCTACGCGTTTTATGTAGATGTAGAAACCATGGTAACGGATGCATGGAACGTAAGTGGTGCGTTGCGCTACGAAGACTTTTCAGATGCGGGCGATGACTTAATTGGTAAATTAGCAACACGTTATGAATTTAATGATGATTTTGCAGTACGTGGTGCGGTATCGACTGGTTTTAGAGCGCCATCGCTTCAGCAAAGTGGTTATACCGCATTTACAACTAACCTAGGCTCAGATGGCACACTTACGCAGTCGTTCACTGCAAATACGGGTACTGCTTTTCCAAGTGCGTTAGGTGTAGATAGCCTAGAGCTTGAAACCTCAACTAACTACAGTGCTGGTTTTGTTTACGATGTAACAAGTGAGCTTTCGTTAACGGTTGATTTTTACCGCGTAGAAATTAAAGACCGTATTACGCTTGGTAGTTTACTTTCTGCAGAGGACGTTGCCTTTAGCGATGAAGCCGTAGCCGCGCTTCAAGCAACCGGTGCTGTGCAAGCTAACTACTTTTCAAACTCTGTAGATTCAACTACACAAGGTGTTGATATTATTGCCTCTTACCGTACTGATGTAGAGGGTGGTAATTTTGGAGTAACCTTTGCGGGTAACTTAAACGACACTAAAATTGATAACGTGAACGCAGAGGAAGGTATTCCTGAGTCGGTGGCGTTTGATGATTTACAACGTAGCTTTTTTACCGACGGCCAGCCAGGTGAGCGCGCAACTTTAACGTTTGACTATGAGCGTGATGCGTATGAAACAACGCTTCGCTTTAATTACTTTGGCGAAACAGACGTTAAATACTTTGGTAATGACCACATCCCTTTACCAGGTGAGCTTTCGCCTACGGGGTCGTTTAAACCAACTAGTACAGTTGAATCAGCAGTACTAGTGGATTTAAACGTTAGCTACCAAATTAACGAAATATTTAACGTATCGGTAGGGGCTGATAATATTTTTGATGAAACCCCAGATGAGCTAGGTGATGACGAAGTGCTTAACTTTATTACCAACGGCGCGTTTAAATACCCTGTACGTGCATTGCCTTACGGCTTTGACGGGCGTACTTATTATGCAAAAGTAAGCTTTGAATTTTAATTAATTGAGCTAAACCTATTTAACCTGAATTCTGGTTAAGAGATATACCAACATATTTTATTATCCAGCGTTCAGGTTAATCAGCGCAGTTATTTACTGCGCTTTTTTTATGTTTATTTATTATGAAAAAGAGCGTTAAAACACTTGCAAGGTTGAAAATTAGGCATACAATCGCCACTTCTTAAGGTTCTTATTGTTATAAATAGTTAGGAAATAAAATGGCTAAAAAATCGAAAACCAAAGCCGCAAATAATAGTGCGGTAGACACCGGTCGAGGTGTTATTAATCATAATGCGCTGGCGGCGCTAGTAACCTCTAAAGTGTTTAAACCTCAAGTGGTTAAAGCTAAAAAAGGGAAAGGCTCGTTTAAGCGCAATAACAAACACGTAGGACGAGAGTCTTATTTAATCGCGGCTTAAATAGCACCGATCAAATAAGACTTTTAACTACCTACTTTTTGCCAAGCATACGCGTAAGGGTGTTGTCTTTATCAATAATATGGTGCTTTAAAGCGCCCACAATATGTAAACCTAACGCGATAAGAAGCGCATTTGCTGTAATACCGTGAACGGTTTTTCCTATCTCTGCTAAGCCTTGGTTAAAAGCGAGGCTTTTTTGTGGGTTTTCTGGGTTGGGGTTGTGCGGAATAAGCTCTAGCCCGAACATCTCTACGCCATGCCCACCAAAGCCCGACATAATCAGCCCCGAAATAGGCATAAGTAACATGCTTATTATAAGAACGTAATGCACAATTTTAGCTAACACTTGCTCATAATTTGGGTGTTTAACATCGTGCTTTGGCCAACCATTTACAATGCGCCATGTTACTCTTAATAACGCAAAAGCAAGCAGCATTACGCCAAATGATTTGTGCCAACTCATTAGAAAAAACGCTTTAAAGTTTTCCATATATAAGCCTGAGCCTAATAACCCAATAATTAAAATAGCTACAATCCAATGCAGGCTTATGGTGGTTTTGCTTAACGTACTTGTTGTATCTTTTGTAAGTTTCATTGTGGTTATTCCTAACTTAAAAAGTGGCGCTTAGTTGCGTGTACAATTGAATAATCTACATTAATGCAGCTAGCTTAAACTATAGAGGGTTAAAGTAGGGTTAACGAAACTTATTTTTTAAATTTAAAAGGATAAACCCGCAACGTGAAGTGAAAGTTTTAGGCGCGAAACTTGCTCGCGCAAGATGTAAGTTGCTTCTCTAAAAGCGAAGCGCCTCTGAACCTCTTTGTGATTTATTGTTCTTTAATACAAAAATGCACAAAGAGAAGGGATAGAGAAGTAAATGAGAAGTGAAAGTGGTAGGCGCGAAACTTGCTCTCGCAAGATGTTAGTTACTTCTCTAAAAGCGAAGCGCCTCTGAGCCTCTTTGTGATTAATTGATCTTTAATACAAAAATGCACAAAGAGAAGGGATAGAGAAGTAAATGAGTAGCCAAAGTAACTTGGTATAAGTTATCTGTATATCACCACGAGTACACCGAGGCGCTTCGCGCTACACAGAGAAAACACCCGTAACGCTTAGTCACTTCTCTTGGTATTCTCCTTCGCTTCTCGGTGGTGAAACAATCACTTTATATCTCGGTTAAGGCGTTGCTTTTAAACGCCAGCAAGGTGCGCCTCTACAAGGTAATTTACCTCGGAGTTAATTTTGTCGGTAGATACCATCTTCTGTTGTACTTACTACAACCTTATTTTGAAGAGAAACTATTTTTACTTTTGATAGTTTGAACTGAGTTATCTAACTTTTGTATTGCAGCTTCTAGCTCTTCAATTTTTTTGTCTTTGGCATAATTTGAACCCCAGCCGCCAAAAATTATTAAAAATATTAGAAAGAACAATCTTCTATATTTTACTTTAAAGGCTGTTTCTAAATTTTTAACTTCACAAGAACAAGACATTACTTTCTCCACTTTCCTTAATCATTCCATATGAATAGCTTATTTCATAACTACGACAAAATGAGTCGCGTATTATATTTAATCGTAGAAGCTTAAATTTGCAGTTAAGGATTTTCAAAGTATCGAGCGGCAAATATAGCTAAGTAATTCAAATTAGCTAAGGTAGTTGAGATGCCTATATTTATATAAGATCTTTATTCAGTCTTAATATCATAGTGCCCCAATGATTTTATCATTCGCCTTATAACTCTGGCTTTTAGCTGCTCTGGTGCCTTTACAATAATGTGATCTGACAAACCCATGAGCCAATTCTCCAACTCCAAAGTATGAGCTAATTTAATAGAAACACTGACCCAATCATTTTGAGTAGTCGATTTAGACAAAGCATTTTCGTCACTAACTTTTTGGCTTTCATTAATGGCTGATTCTTGGAATAGATCTTTGACATAGCCTTTTACTTCGAGTTTTACATCAATTACCTCAGCATTTACTAATACACCCACAGCACCTGTTTGAGCATATTTTAAAGTGTCAAAGTCTGTATCGAATGTTTCAGTTAATAACTTGGCGCTATTAACTCGATGAAAAAAAATATGCCTCGGTTCTTTATAATCATAAAAGTAGCAAATAAGAACCAATTTAGTGTCTCTTATCAACATACCTAATGGTGAAATAAGATGAACAGAATCGGAACCACCGTAAGTTATCTCCAATTTTCTTTGTTCTAAAATCCCTTGGGTAATTAGCGATTTAATTTCAGCATCAATGTTTAATGGTTTAAAAGCTAAAACATGTGGCAAACTCGCAATTTTCGATGGCCATGAGTGTAATAACTCGGATCTCACCAATGTATCTTTTGATTTTTTAAAGATCGCATCAAGCTGAGAAAATACCTCTTTAGGAAAGTAATCTTCAAGGTGATGCTCAACTAGCTGAAGTGATAAAGCTTCCTCTGCAGAAATTGAAGGTAAGTAAATATCAGAACGCTTTCTTGAATAAGACCATTTGTACCCATCAGGTGAGTCTGAGCTTACTAACCCAAATAAATCAGCCACTTCAACTAAATCTCGCTCTACAGTTCGTTTTGTCACTGCAAAGCCTCTATCTTCAAGGCTTGACTGTAAAATTTTGGCTGTTGTCCATCTAGGAGTAATGGGGATGAGTTGCATCATATTAATAATGCGAGGGAGAGTCTTTCCTTTAGCCGTTGGCATCAACTTTGGGGCCTATCATAACTTAAACTTACCGACACATTATCATAAATCAAACAATAACAGCAGGTTAGCCTTCAGGTTGAAATAGTGTAATTGCACTATTTTATATATGAAAGCACTTTTATAGTAGAGTGCTTTGGGTTAATCTGCGTGTAATTACGATGATAAGGAAGTTGTTTAAAAGCCTAGCAATCATGTTTTTAAGCCCTCAAGCTTCTCTAGCATCACATAAACATTCAGCAAGGAAACTTAATGAAATACGACCTTGAACAAGATCTATTAAAGAATAAAGCAATTAAAAATGACCATGGCTGGCAGGTTAACATCAATGACTATCAAATCGACTTTCTCTTAAAAGAGTTAGGTGAAGATGAACACCCCAAAGACATTAAAGAACTGCGAGCGCAATATAAAGATGAGTCAATCGCTTACTTGAATTTAGACCGTCGAGACTTTGATAGTAAGTTAGGTGTGTATACACCTTTAGATGACGACACGCTTGTTTCTGAGCCTCAAAATATTGAACAGTTAGTAGAAATTACTAATATGCTCATTAATGGACGTTCCGTAGAGTTATTAGTTTTCACTCTCAGAATGCCCGACTCAAATAATGCATGGGTGGGCTGCTTAAACTTGCTGCGTTGAGTAACTAAATGATCGATATTTAATAAAAACAACGATATTGCGACTTATTCTGTCGCAAGTATTTTATATTATTAGCATGTGTTGCTTCCGTGATGGGGCAGAAGAAAAAGTGTGAGAAACTTTTTCGTCATGGCCTACTTAATGTAGGCCTTTTTTAGAAAAACCACTAAGTTATAAAAAAGGAGCGCAAAGAAATCACGTGACCAATTATAACTTTATAAAGCTCGGCAAAAGGATTCCTCTAAAAGATTTAAAGCTAGTAAAACGACCCGATGGTGGCTTTCGAAAACACCCTTCAAACTTTTTTAAGCGAAATTGTTTAAACAAATTTGAATCTAAGGGCATTCAATATCTTGCTGATAAATCAAACATAGAAATTGAGACCCTTAAGCAATTTATGGCAGGAAACTTATCTCTTGACTCTACACTTGCCAAAAAACTAGAAAAAGCCACAAAAGTTGGCGCTGCAACTTGGTTAGAACTACAACGTCAATATGATGAGTACATAAAGTAATTCTAACTTGGGTGTTATACAAGACTGCCTGTTTCTAAAATTTAGAGGCTACGTTCAAAGTGCTATTTCAGTACAACCTAAAAAGTTGTACTTTGCAGTTTTAACTTTAGCTTTTTAACTATAACTTTTATAAATATTAATCTAAGGTTGCAATATGAGCTCAAACCAGCTTTTAATTAAATCACTAGCTCTGGCTTCAAAATATCATGTGCAGCAAAAGCGAAAATCAGACGGCTCGCCCTATATTAATCATTTGATAGAAGTTGCAGCCCTGCTTACTGATACAGCAGGAGTTGATGACGACGAACTATGCGCCGCAATACTTCATGATATTTTAGAAGACACAGGCGTTACTAAAGAAGAAGTTTATAAAACCTGTGGCCATCGTGTTCTGGAATTAGTAGAAGCTCTCTCAGACGACAAATCACTACGTTTAAAGGAACGAAGAGAAGAAACCCTCAGATTACTTCCAACTAAATCAAACTCGGTAAAGCGTATCAAATTAGCAGACTTGTGCTCTAATGCAGCTGCAATACCATCTAACTGGTCACTAGAGCGACAGTCAGAGTACTTTTTTTGGTTAGATCAGGTTGCTGATATATGTAAAGCATCTAGCCTTTCATTACATAATGAATACTTAAGAAGAAGGTCTAATTATGTGTAGTGATAAGTCGTTTAAGATCACCAAAGCATTGTATGAATTTCAATCGCAAATATTTATCTAAGAATAGTTTTCTTAACCACCTCGTGACCGAAGGCGTTAAGCTTGCTGACGCTCTGTATTTTTAGTTTTTTATATCGCGTTGGCGATAGCAACCAAGGGGCGCATAGCGCCGAACGCCCCTTGGAACCCTTCGACGCCCCGCAACTTCACTTATCTTCAAATACAAAATTAATATGAACGTAAACGTGATGAAAGCACAACTTTCACATCCCTGTACGCTGCCCAGTTCGGGTATCCCTACCCTCTCGTTCAAAACTACGTTTTTCACCCATGTGCAAGCATCGCTTTACTCGCATTGCCTAAAGGGATTTAGGCACTTGGAATTTGTCGGGAACAAAATTCCGCCATGCAAACAATTACTCATCAATTGAGTCTTTTCGGACAAAATGACGGGGAAATTGTCTTTGCAGCGACTTTTAAATTTGTTGTTAGTATTACCGTTATGTATATTTGATTTTTACTGGATTTGAGCAAGTTAAATGGCTAATCAAGATCAAAAGAGAAAATGGCTTTCAAGTAAAGAAGCCCTAAAACTTCTAAAAATAACAGACTGCGAGTTAATGCATCGCCGCGAACGAGGCGAGCTTAAGTTTGAAAAGCGCGGTCGCGCGTACTTTTATTATTTTGACATCAAGGATGAATAAGTGATATTTCACGATTTACTACAAGACATGCAAGCCAAAGGGCAAAAAGTGTCTCCTCCTCAAAGCTTTCAAAAATACCTAAGTGCCAATAATTTAAAAGCAAATACTGCAGCATCAATATCGATAGATTCTATTAAGAAGCTACCAAAGCTTTTAAAAGAGCAAAATACAATGGTGCTGAGGCTTGGTTCTCGCTTAGGCGATAATCAAACTTATTTCTCTCTTGTAAAATCAAATGATGTAAACGATTTATTTTTCAATGACCAAGCGCTGTTTGGGCAATTGCAACCAGAGCTATTTTTACCGAACGTATCAATAAGAAGCTTATTTGCATTTCAGCTCCTGCCTAAAGTTACTGAAACATCCGTAGTTAACTTAGCTATAGCGTCAGGGCTAATGGCTGAAGCACTTAACTTAAAAGATGATAAAACAATAGTTGTTCCAGCAACGGGGCAAAGTACATTCACGTTTAACTTTAAGCCACTCGCTAACGAAAGCCTTGTTCTTGAGCATATAAATGGCCAAGTTGAAATTGATGCTGTGTTTGTCGCTAAGCGAGACGGTAAAGAACATTTATTTGTGATTGAAGCAAAACATGGCGATAAATTTGATTCTCTAGCAAAACACAA
The DNA here is from genome assembly GCA_007988745.1 of Pseudoalteromonas atlantica. Classification (GTDB taxonomy): domain Bacteria; phylum Pseudomonadota; class Gammaproteobacteria; order Enterobacterales; family Alteromonadaceae; genus Pseudoalteromonas; species Pseudoalteromonas atlantica. The sequence goes on along the minus strand of BJUT01000039.1, from coordinate 17,394 downwards.
ATTGCTTTACCCTAGTTTAAGCCTATTACAAAAGCTGCCCTCGTCTATGCCTATAGTCCCTGTTTACTTGAGAAGTATAAAAACAGAAAAAGGAATCGACTTTTATATTGCTGAGTGCCCTTGCATTGTAAATCAACAAGATGAGCTATATAGTTTGGATACATTAAGCCCCTGTAAAGTGCAGGCACTACACTTAGCAAATTATTAAACTATGAACGCAGAGCAATTTAAGCAACTTGTAAAAAAAGTAAAAATAGCCAAAAAGCTACCTGACGCCATTTATTTTCATAAAGACGCGTTCACTGATGTACCCGCTGAATTAGTTAAATTTATTAAAGTTGTTGCCCAAGCACTCAAGGTTAATGAAGCCGATTACGATCTTATAAAACTATTTAAAAACGACTTTAGACTTTCTCTTTTAAGTTACCCTACATTTTATGAAGACTCCTACCCTGCGCTCAAGCAAAGCGTGACTGTAGATTTAGCAAAGCTTAGCTATAAAATCACTAAGTACGATAACAGCGAAAACCCGCCTATTTTGCACCGCAAAGAAACTATGGTTTCGCCAACTAATAAACACTATCAATTATTTTGTGACTTAACTGCTGAGGGTGAACAAGCCGGCTTATACGAAAACACACGTATGATAGGCTTTAAAGGCTCGTGGGAGCGTTTAATTACTAAAAAAGGATATGAACTAGTTGACGGGCGTTTATTTCGCAGCTCTGCAGTGCAAGGCCCAACTGATGACAAAACAATTGATCGACATTTAACGGCAATTGTACGACATGAACTTTCTGCCCCTTTAAAAACACTAGCTAAAAACGGCTTTTTAAATGGCGACTATTCAATTTTTGATTACGGTTGTGGCCGAGGTGATGACTTAAGGGAGTTAGAGGCTCATGGTATAGATGCTTTAGGTTGGGATCTTAATTACCGCCCTGATGCAGATAAAGTTATTTCTGACATTGTTAATATTGGTTTTGTAATAAATGTAATAGAAGACCGTGATGAGCGAATAGAAGCGCTAGTAGGCGCTTGGGAGCTTTCACAAAAGCTATTGGTTGTATCTGCAATGTTAGGTAACGAATCACTCGTTAGTCAGTTTCAACCTTATAAAGATGGGGTAATAACTAGCCGTAATACTTTTCAAAAATACTTTACGCAAGCAGAGCTTAAAGCGTTTATAGAAATGAGCGTCGACGAAAATGCGATTGCTGTTGCTCCCGGCATTTATTACATATTTAAGGATAAGCAACTCGAACAACACTTTTTACAAAACCGCCATAAACGTACTTATAAGTGGCAGCACCTCACAACACCAAAGCCTGTAAATGAAGAGCAAGCACGAATTTTATTTACTCAGCACCAGCAACTTTTTGAATCGTTTTGGCTCACATGTTTAACCCTTGGCCGCTGCCCAGCAAACAATGAGTTTGCGCAAAGTGACAAAATAAAAGAGGTTATTGGCTCTAATAAAAAAGCACTGCAACTCGTTTTAAAATGGTTTGAAGAAGACGAGTTAAAAACAGCAGAAACCATGCGTAAAGAAGATTTACTCCTTTACTTTGCTCTCGCCATGTTTGAAAAGCGAAAGCCTTACACGCAACAACCTGAAGACTTAAAGCGCGACATTAAAGCATTCTTCGACACTTACAAAATAGCGCAGCACCAAGCCACTGAGCTGCTTTTTCAAATAGCAGATAGTGCAATGATTGAATCACTATGCCTAGAAGCTGAGAAGATATTACCCGCAAGTAAAATCGACTTTGAAAATGAGCAGCCCCATGCAATAACACTGCATAAAGACTTTACTACCTTATTGCCACTAGTACTGCGCGTGTATATTGGTGCAGCCCTGCAAATGTATGGCGAGCTTGATGATATTCAGCTTATAAAAATACATATACATTCGGGTAAAGTAACACTGCTTGGTTATGAAGGGTTTTATGATTCCCCCCTACCGCAGCTAAAAGAACGAGTGAAAATAAAAATGGCAGATCAAGATGTAGACTTTTTCGATTACATAATTGAAGAAAAGCGGCCGCTCCTCCTCAATAAAATTGATTATATTGATGACACATTTGAAGATTATAAAAAACAAAAGGCGTTTAATAAACGCCTTTTGAAAGATTTAATAAAAGTAGGTGGGCTGAATATATCTAGGCTTCAACTTGAAGCTCTTTTGCATGAAAGAAAAGTAAAAATTAATAAGTATCAAATAATTAAATTATAAGCTAGTTAATTACTTTAGCCACTGAATTACATAGTCCCAAACTAAACCATAGATATTCTCAGATCTTTTGTTTACAAAGTCATTAGTCCAATCATCAGCTTGACTGGCAGCTTCCACATGTGACATATATTTTGAACCTATCGCAATAGATTCTGAAGAGAAGGATAACTCTATGGACTTAGCTTTCGCTAAATCTATTAGTTCATTCCTTTTCTCCTCAGTTTTACAACACAGAAGTGTCAAAATTAACTTTTTCTCTTCCCATGTTCTGTTCCCTAATGAGCTATTTATATACTGAGGAAGTAGCAGTAGATTGCCAATAACATGCTCACTACTAATCTCAGATAAGCAATCAGCCCAACCTTTCGGCTTTGACTGAGGATATATATGCTCTATTGTTTTAAAATATTCCCATTTTTTTAAGTTAAAATTAGGAGCTGAACCTGAAACACCCTTTTCAACAAGTCCATTATATTTACTCGAACATACAACATCATCACTTGCAATAAGAAGCATAAAACGTGTTAAAGCTTTATTGTTTTTAAACGTTTGAATGTTTTTCGCTCTAGAAATATAGGTATCTCGGCAAATCGGTCCTTTAAATTTATCATTGAGCTTGAGATATAAAGCTTGTTGTAAATCTTTTACACTTGGTAAATCAGCAATACCTTTATTCATTGAAAAACATATAGGTTTACATATCAAAGTGCCATCCTGGGTGTGACCATTTTTCATCAAGTCTCTATAGGCATTATCAATACCATCTGTACCGTGCCTTGTAGATCTCCATAGAACAAAAAATGCGGTTACAGCCTGAACAACACTGACAAATTTATTAAAGTCTTCCTCAGTCTGATTTGAGGAATTATATTCGGAAAAATATCTAACAAAAATCCCTAAAGTGATACTGTGGTTAGCATCTCGCAACATAGCTAAACATAGCTCTAAATCTTTACTTTCAAAACCATTGAAACACTTTAAATTAGGAGAATCTTGTTTTTTTTCTGGCCAACATTGTTTTAAAAAAATAGAGGTTTCATACATACTTTTTACAAAATCATGTTTGCTCATGACACTATCTAGACTATCAAAAGCTTTGTTTAGAAATCGCCGTTGATCTGACAGGTGCTTAGATAGGGAGTCACCTTCTAAAGCTAACCTAAATGGTTTCAGCAGTCTAGTTGTTGCATTCTGCTTGTCTTCTGCTTTTTTATATTTATCTAAAGTTTCATCAATATAATTAATATAAATTCTTTCTTGCGAATTTTCATAAGCTTTTACTCCAACTAAGTCGATAACTTTGGGCTTAAATGTTTCAAATGCAGTTAATGGCTCCCCTGTAGTATTTAAAGCCTCAAACATATCAAAAGCATAAGTTTCGTTGGTGGCAACCACGCTTGTCACTGCAACTCTATCTAGAAAAAAATTAACTAAAATAAATAAACGAATGATCTTATGAAACTTACTTATCTCTCCCTCAGCAATATTTTCAAGTGATGCTAGTAAGTTTTTTGATATTATTTTATCTAAAAGACGAATTTGTATTTCATCATTAGAAAGAATGTCATCTATTGGAGGAAAACGATAAGTGTCATCGCCTCCTTTATTTATTATCAGATCTATTTTTTTACTTAGTGATTTAACATTATCAATAATTCTTTCATGTTTAGGTAAATTCTCATCTGAAATATTTTTTGATAATTCATAGTTAAAAACTTCTTTCGGTTTGAGCTGTTGTTCTGAGTGAATATAAGTTAGAAAATCAAATAAATAACTGGCTATTGGAGAATCATATTGTGCTGTCTCAGAGTCTGTGGACCATTGGTCAGCATAAGATCTAGTTACTTTAGGGTAATAACGGAACTTTTCATCACTAGAGAAGCGATCAATTTCCAAAACTTGCCTTAATCGATTTAAGACTGGATTTACTGTATTTTGTATCCAAGAATTAAGCTCCTTAGTAGCTGAGCTTATTTCATACTGCAACTCAACTAGCTTTTGATAATAACATGTAGCAAGTAAAGAAAGGGTTGTAAGTCTTTGCTGGCCATCAATAACTGACATAACTTCTGATGGTAACTCACCATGTATATATGGTTTTATAGTTTTATGGTCTGTATCCAAAATAGAAATTATAGTACCAATGAAAGTAATAGCATCTTCATGTTCATACAAAGAACATACACCGCCACAAATATCTTCAAATAATCTAGCTATGTTGTTTTCATCCCACGAGTACTCCCTCTGATATGCTGGTATATAAAATCCAACCGTTCCTTTTGACAGAAATAATTCGAATACACTTTTTGGATCAGCTGTAAAAACTTTATCTAACTGGCTGGCCATATTCTTCCTTTACTAATTTATAATTATAAAACTCTTAAAATTTCACTTCTTCTTCCAGGCATATAAATTTCTATTTCATCACTTGCATAGAACTTTAAGTACGAATATAAATTTGCTTGGAGATCTTTTATTTCTTGACGGTAAGGTGCTGGGTCATCTGCTAAAGCATCATGCAGCAACCTTGAGATTTGGCCGAAACCTAAGTCTCTTCCTGATTGGTTTTCAGTAATTTGTGCTTTTAGCCAGCGGAATGCCTTTGTTTGCTTATATAAAGTTGACGCAAATACAAAATCGTCTTTAGCATTCTCAATTTGAGCAAAGGGTAATGACGGGTTGAGTTGGTATTCATTCAAAGTAACGCCTGGTTTACCTAACGGGAAGTCTGATACAAACAGTTCTGTTGTCTGTGGAAGTATCTCTTCAGGCCATACAGCTGGTAACTCTGTTTTATCTGTATCTTCAAATTGATCTAAATAAGCTTGCATTTTATCAAGCATACTTAGTGTTAAATCAGTGGCTGATTCAACAATTTTATTAATAAATGCTTTAGACTGTTCACAGGCATTTACTCTGCTACACGACTCTAAATTACCATTATTTACTAGCGCTAACCCTTTGCCCGTTAAATTAGCGCTACCATTAAAAATAGTGTCGTGATCTATTTGATAGATTTTTGCGTGCAGATTTGCGAGCGCTTTGACTTGGTAGCCATTGTTAATACAACATCGCAGTGCATTTAAGTCACTCGCACCCTTTGCAAAATCAATCGGTGTAAAACGCCCTATTAACTGTACTTTAGGTTTGTTGTTAGAGGTTAATTGACCCAACCAGCGTGTCGCTGGTTGGGTCATAAAAGCAGATATGATAGTTAGCTCTTTACAGCTAGGTAATAACCCCTCTAACTGATGTGTAAGCTCTGAACTTGAGATTAAGCTCGACATTAAAAATCATCCACATCATCAGGATCTTGCAAAAACTCACTAATCACTAATCCCCACTCACGGCGAATAGTGTTTAAATAAGCGAGTCTTCGTTCATCGGTGGTTTCATTCATCACCCGTGCAAAACCTGCAATTGTAGTTTGCATAATTTCAAGTTCATCACCATCCAGCTTACTAACCAGCTTTTGATAAAAAACGTGGTTGGTATTAAATAATACAAGCGTTAAGCCTTTACTTGTTGATACGTCAAAAAATGCTTCAGAATCTCGCGCTACGTCTTCAATTAAAAAACGGTTCCCTGTAAGGATGAGTCGCTCAGCTTTTTCTTCAGCCTCTTCATCACTCATTCCACCTGCTTTTTTAAGATGATCAACAACATCCTCTTTCTTTAGCTCTTTTGGTGCTTCTTCTTTAGTTTTATGGCCATGAGTTTCACGATGTGCAGAGCCTTGGGTTGCTTTAGATGCTGCGCCTTCAGACACTGTTTTAGGTTCTTCCCCTTTTACAGCTTTGCCTTCAACATTTATTGTATCTAACTCTTTAGTTAAAGCTGATACATGCTTTTTAATTACTGCCACCACTTTAAGTACTTGAAGTAATGAATCAGAATTCTCTTCTAAGTCTCTTAAGTATTCTTGCTCAGAATCAAACCCTGCTTGAGTAAAAATTGTTTTCATCTCATAAGGAATTAAACGAATTGCATCTTGTTTATTATTTGTTACGCCAAAGACAGCATCAAGCGTTGGTGGAAATGACACTTCAATACCAATAAAACGCCCTTTACTCTCTCTTAAAGCAGAAGTTAAGAATGAATCTCTTAAAACTAGCTCTCTGTTAGCTCGAACTATTGAAACACCTACATTTTTGCTACAATGTTTACCCCAAGTTGTCCCACCTAACTTACCAACGGTGTCTTTTAAAATGCGATTTGATATATTCTTTTTAACCATTGAAGTAGTAACGGTTACATCATCTCGTTTAGGCTCACCGTTTTCATCAATGTATTCAACAGAAATGACTTCTTCGTCCATCTTCTCAAAAAAAGCCTCATTCTTATAACTACCTGGTAATTCTGGTAGCGAAGTGTTCTTTTTGAGGTACATTGGATCATTAGCTTTAAAGGTTTCTTTATCGTAAACATCAAGCCTGTCATCCGCTGATTTACGATAAGTAATGCTTTCTATTTTTATATTGTCATCACTAATGAAATTACGATACATACGGCCTACTAAATGTTCGCAATGCCGATAAATAGATTTACCCGTTTTCCAGCTTAAGCGGTCAAGCTTAGACCAAATAATTAATGTGCCAGATTCTGGTTTTTTAGTAAAAAATGCTTTTTCGTACTTAGAAGGTATCTCTTTTGCTGTAGGCATTGGCACTTCTTCAAGTGCACCGCTTTTCATTTCATCAACATCTAAATAAGTATGATGAGGCTCTCCACCGGCTTGCCAACTCCATACATCTACACGCTTACACTGTGAAATGGATGAATTTGGTAATCCCATTCCAAATTTACCCATACCGCCAGTATCTTTTCGGTGTGTACCGCCACCAAATTGCATCGCAACTCTAAGTGTCTCGATATCCATACCGACACCATTATCCCAAAGAGAAATTTCTGATACGGTATAATTTTTTCGGGTGTTTAATTGCTCTTCTATAAAGCCAACTTCTACACGGTTGGCCGTTGCTTGCAAGCTATTATCAATAAGTTCTGCTAAAGCGTAAGCAGTATTGTTATATCCATTATCCCTTAATGACTCAATAACGGTCTCAGCACTTAAAAATCTATTACTCATTATTTTATTTCCTTTTCTGCCCACATATCATTCCAATAACCAAATGCGAGGCTAATACTTTGAAACTCAGGTATGTTATCCATGACTGTATAAATACTGCATTCTTTGTTACCGCCGCTTTTATAACCCCTCATGGCACGGCCCGCCATTTGCAAATACTGTACTAAGGAGTTCATTGGTTTAGCTATTATGGTAACGTTAGTTTTAGGGGCATCAAACCCTGCCGTTAGTACATTAAAATTAACGAGAACTTGTAGTTCACCATTTTTATATTGCGCTATTTTCGCTCTGCGGCTCTCAGCTGTATCATTTTTACTATCAATAGATGCTGCTTTTATACCTTGATAGGCAAGCGCGGTAGCAAGGTTAATTCCGTGCTCTACGGTACACGCAAAAACGATGATTTGTGAGCCAAGGTTACATTCATCGATGATAGTGTTGAGGATCTGTCGATTACGCTCTATGTTACTTGCTAAAGTCGTCATTGTTTCAACACCGCCCGCATCCCTTAATTCGTATGCAGCAATACCTGAATGATCATAATTTAACGACTTAAAGTTCGCTTTGGCTAAGTAACCTTTTTCTACTAAGTAATCTATTGGTGATAAATAGCCCGAAATTTGCATAGAAACTTTATTGTTATAGAAAAAATTAGCTAGGCGAGCGTCTTCTTCAGATAATCCATCCTCAGAGTAGCTTCTTCCTGGGGTTGCTGTTAAACCTATTAAGTCAGCATGAAACGCCTCATCATCAATAAAGTCTTGAACCACTTCTTGAAATTTAGGGGCAACAGCTTTGTGAGCTTCATCAAAAATAACTAGTGTGACTTTTTCAGCTAGTTTGCTATATAAAAGTTGTAGTTGCCTTGAGTCACTTTTTCTTAAACTTAAAAATTTATGTAAGCCTGCAACTACAAAACCAGAGTCGATACCACTTAGGCTTTCTGTAGAACTTGAATAAAACCCATAAAGAGAAGTGGCACGGTTGCCCAAAGACTGCCATGCTTTTGAAAATTCAGAGTAAGCTTGTGAGCACAGCTCCTCTCTGTCTGCTAACCACAAGACTAAGTTATTCTCTGATTGCCTGAGATGTTCAGCAGCTATATTCATTGCGGTGCGTGTTTTACCAGCCCCTGTAGGCAAATGAATCAATACTCGTTTTTTATTTTGGTAGAGCAGAGAAAAAACCTGTTTACTAATGCCTTGCTGGTAAGGGTAGAGACCGTAGTTTGGCTCAATACAAGATATGCTTTCTAAGCCACTGTCTTGTTCTAGCTTACTTTCATACAATGCAGAAAGTCCTAGTAACTCAGCAAACTTTTCAGGGTTATCATTTGCCCAACTTATTATCGCATCATAGTATTTTGGAGTAACATTTTTTACTTCAAGTTCAAAGCTTGGAAATAGATCGGCTAGTTGCGTTGCAGATAAACGGTCGATGAGTTTATTTCGTAATTGAGAGTCAAAAATAAAGTCGACCTGTTTAACACTCGCAACTATACCGGCAAGTTTATTTTTATTGTAAGAGTTGTTTTCTGTTATCTGATTATCTTTTGCATCAAGTTGCAGTGCGAAATGTATTGAGTTTTTGGGGAGAAAACTTAATAGTTCATCCTCAGAAAAGTTTGATAGAATTTTTGTCAGCATTGATATCCCTTTCAATATAAAATCCAACCTTTTATCACTAAATCAAAGTATTAGATAAGTAAAAATGTATAATACAAAGAAAGGTACAGATTTGTAACCCATAAGATAAGTTTTTTATTAATACAGGCTGTATAAATAAACAGTAAACTATAAAATTAGAACTTTCTCTCAGCTGATAATCCGTATAATATGTGCGGCGTTGGACAATTTCTCCAGGAGCAGTTTTAAGCATGAAAGCTAAATTTACAGGGCACGACACCTTCCCTTTACGCTATGGATGGCTATTTAAAGCTATTAATCACTTGAATAATAAAGGCAATTTTTCTTCTAACGAAGAAAGTATACGTCACTCTATTGTTGAATTAGGTGTAGGCAAGAATATGGTTAAGGCGATTCAGTATTGGGCTGAGTCGGCTAATGTAATAGAAAAAATAAGCAAAAGTGAAACAGCTCATTCTGTAGCAAATAACGGAAAGTTTTTATTTGGTGATAAAACTATAGCTGGTCACGACCCTTTTTTAGAGCTTCCTGGTTCTGTATGGCTTATTCATTTTTGGCTGAACTTTAACAACATGAGCCTAACTGCTTACCGATACTTTTTTAACTACTCTAATGTTCAATATTTTGAAAAAAGTAAACTCGTTGATGACTGTTATGACGATGCTAAACGCTTAGTTAAAACAGAAATAGGTAACCTAAGCACATTAAAAAAAGATGTAGATTGTTTTTTAAATACTTACAGCAAAAAACAAAAAAATAGTACAGCAAAAAAAGCTGTAAAAGTTGATGAAGACCATTTTACATCGCCTTTAGCTGAATTAAATTTAGTACAAGATAATGGTGGCGGCTTTTATGTAAGTAACCTTGCTGAACGCCCTGAACTACCTGTTGAAATATTTATTTATGCGTTGCTTAAGTTTTTTAACGAGGAAACAAAAGATTCTAAAGTAAGCACTGTTGATTTTGATTCTTTACTTACTAAACCTTGCTCACCTGGCAGAATATTTAGGCTCTCGGAGTCTGGGCTGGGGCAAAAGTTGGATGAAGCACAAGGCTTTACAAATAAGAATGTAACTTGGGTTGATTCTTTAGGCTTACGTCAAGTAAATATATCTGCTGATATAAAAAATAATGCGATCGATTACTTAAAAATGTACTACGGTAAATAACATGTCTGAATCTTTAATTACAATAAATCAACGCTACAAAAGTTCGACACGAATTGATACCGAGAGTACTGATTTTTCTCCATTTATAGATGAATTTGTACTACATGGTACAGCTATAAATGTACTTGATACTATTAGTCGCGAATTTGAAAATAGTACACAACGTGCTTTTACAATTACAGGCCCTTATGGGTCGGGTAAATCAACCGTTGCTTTGTTTTTATCTTGCTTGCTTTCTACAGATTTAAAGCAGCGTAATTATGCACTAAAAAAATTAAACAGCTCTCAAAGCGTTGTTACCAATTTTGAAAAGCGCTTTGCGTTAAAAAATGGCTGGCAAACTGTTAAGCATGTTTGTGGTTTAGAAGCACCAGCTAACAGTGTATTGGTTAGCTTGCTAAATGCATTTAACCAAAATTTTGACTCAGAAGAAGTCGCGAGCTTTGACGATGATAAATGCCTAGCAGAAATAAAAAAGCTTTTACAAAAACCAAGTGAAAATGAAGATGGTGTTTTAATTTTACTTGATGAAATGGGTAAAGCTTTAGACTATCAATCTCGTGAGAACAAAGATTTACACTTATTTCAATCTTTAGCTGATATTGTACAACAAGCAAAAAGACCTGTTTTGCTCGTGGGCTTTTTACATCAAGCGTTTTCTGATTACGCTAAAAATAAAGATGTTAAAACTCAAAAAGAATGGAGTAAGGTTCAAGGCCGCTACCGCGATTTAAGCTTTAACCCATCGATTGATGAGTCTTTAACGCTAGTAGGTGATTCTATATATAGAGCACCTAAGATAGCAGATGCTATAGAGTCTAGATACGCCGATTTAGTTAGTACTGTAAGCGGCGCTTTTACAAACCAAAATAAAAACAAGCATGCACTTAGCAAAACACTGCCACTAGATCCTATTGTTAGTTTATTGCTTGGCCCTGTATCTCGTCGTCGCTTTTCTCAGAACGAACGTAGCTTATTTGGCTTTTTAGCATCCCATGAAAAATTTGGCTTTAGAGAGTTTTTAGATTCAAATTACTGTGTGCTCAATGAAGAGCTAAATCTTTATCGCCCAGAAATGTATTGGGACTACCTTTACCACAATTTACACCATTTAATTGTTACCTCGCAGGATAGTAAAGCATGGCTTGAAGGCTCTGATGCTATATATAGAGCTGAGCAAAAAGGTGATGAACTCCATATTTCTATTACTAAGGTCATTGCCTTATTAACTATTTTTGGCTTTCATCATCAGTTACATGCTAAACGAAGTTTTATTAAAGAGTACTTTGTTTGTCGTGGTTATAAGTCAAATGACGTTGATGATGCAATTAAAGAGCTAGAAGCAAGCACTGTAATTATTTATCGCCAGAAACATGATGCTTTATTTGTGTTTCAGGGTAGTGATATTGATATTAATAATCTTATTAGTGAGCAAATTGAGGTTATTAGTGAAGGTGTTGACTGGACAGAAGCATGCGCTACACCGCAAAATATTTTAGCAACAGCACATTACCATAAAACCGGTACTATGCGCTGGGCTACCACTAAATTATTAAATAAGTTCGATACCGCTGCATTTGAAGCGTTTGTAACTAAGCCAAAAACAGGTGAGGCATCCACTTACTTTGTTTTACCAACAAACCCAGAAGTTGCTAAAACTCTTAAAGATAACGCAGCAGAAATGCCGTTTGCGGTAATAGGTACACTCAAAGACTTTACAAACTTAAAAACGGCGGCTATTGAGTTAATAGCACTTCGTAAGATCTTAAAAGAAGAGAAAAAGATCACTCACGATTTAATTGCTAAAAACGAGCTAGAAAGCCGAATAAAGTTTGCCCAAGCGAATGTAGACAGCGAAATACAGAATGCCTATACAAATGCTAGCTGGTCATACTGTGGTAAAAAATTAGCAACATTACCTTTAGCCACAATAGCCTCTAATATAGCTGATAAAATTTTCCATAAGTCGCCGTCAGTAATCAATGAGTTAGTTAATCGCTCTAAGCCCTCTGGTAGTGCAAACAGTGCTATTCGTAAGTTAATGAACGCTATGTTTGAGAATGGCGATGAAAAAGATTTAGGCTTTGATGACAAGGCATTCCCCCCAGAAAAGGGCCTTTACCTTTCTTGTTTAAAAAGTAAGGGGTGGCATTGCGAAACCCCAGAGGGTTATTTATTTCCAAGCACTTGGACTAAAGATGCAATAGCAGCAAACCCTAAAATGCATGCTTTATTTGAAAGCGGCTTTGAGTTTATAAAGAACAATTCTTCCAAGCAGCATGTAACCTTGGCAGAGCTTTATGAAATGTGGATGCTACCTCCTTATGGCTTAACAGCTGGACTATGCCGCATTTACGGTTTAGCACTTTTAAAGTCATTAGAGGGGCAAGTAGCTTTTTATGATTGGGATTCAACAAAACAATTTGTTTTTATTCCTGAGCTTGATGAAGAACTTGTTAATAAAATCTATAAGTACCCGAGCGAAGCGGGAGTTAGATACTTTGAAATCTCAGAAATTCAAAGTCACCTTTTAGATAACCTTGCAAAAGCCACTTTAGGTGAAGCTAAAAATGATTCTGCAATTTTAAATATTGCTAAGCACATAGTCGGGATTATCCATAAACTACCAACTTGGGTTAAAAAAACGAGTGGTGAAAGCTTTACAGGCTCAAACGAAAACGGGCTAACAAAACAAGCAAGAGATTTTAGAAATAAAGTTATCGCTGCCAACGACCCTTATAAGCTTATTTTAGATGACTTGCCTGCTGTTTTTGGGTTTAAAAAAGATGACCATGAAGTTGAAGAAAAGCTAGGCCAATACCTAAAAACTGCAATTGAAGACCTAAGTGCTCAACATGACATGCTACTTAATGGCTTCAAACAAATTATAGTCAATATGCTTGGTGAAGATTTTAATAATACCTTAAAAGAGCGCTGTGATTTAGTTGAAAAAGAAGCTAAGCGCCCTAAGGTAAAAGATCTTGCTAAGCGCCTGTCACAATATATAGACGGTAAAGCTAAATTTGAGTTCGTAATTAATATATTAACAGGTGTTCCTGAGCGTAATTGGACTGATAAACATTTAAGAAGTGGATTAGATGAGCTGCAAAGTTTATGTGTGCAATTTAGGCGTATAGAATCTTTTAGTAATTTTAATACTCAAGGCTCTTCTAGACCTATCGCTTTTATAACTACAGACAACGATGGTAACCATCAAGAATATAGTAGCTTTACTAAGCATGATTTAGCTGCTGACGGTGACGTTCAAACAGCTGTGCATAACATTGAACACGCTATTGCAGAAATGCCTAAAGAAAAGCAACTTGCAGCACTTACAAATTTACTAACAAATTTGATGGATCAGAATGAAGTTGAGGTAACAGATGACAGAGAAAGTTAAACATGTTTTAGGCCTTTCAGGCGGTAAGGACAGTAGTGCTTTAGCTTTATTTGTTAAAGAAACTTACCCAGATCTAGATGTAGAGTACTTTTTTACCGATACAGGCTATGAACTGCCAGAAACTAATGAGTTTATTGATCAACTTGAGGAAAAGCTTGGCTATATACACCGCTTAAATGCGCGTTCGTTAAATAATATTGAAGGGCGTGGCGAGAAAGATTTTGCTCACCTTTTAAAAGAGCATGGTAATTATTTACCCTCACAGCGCGACCGTTGGTGTACTGTTCAAATGAAGTTAAAACCGTTTGAGCAGTGGCTAGATAGTTTTATACAAGATGGCTATAAAATAAAAAACTATGTTGGCATTAGAGCTGATGAACCTGATCGCTCTGGTTATATGACAATTGAAAAACCTATCGAGTCTGTTTTTCCATTTAGAGAGCACGGCATAGTTAGGAGTGATATTGAAAATATATTACAACGCAATGGCTTAGAGCTGCCAGAATATTATAAATGGCGCTCTCGTTCTGGTTGTACATTTTGTTTTTACCAGAGAAAAATTGAATGGGTTAAGCTTATGGAAAAGCACCCTGATTTATTTGAAGAAGCCAAAGCTTTTGAAAAAGGCGATGACAACAATACGACTGTAGGTGAACGCTTTTATTGGATGGGCCAAGGGCAGCCTCTAGAAACACTAGAAGATCCTGAAGTTCAAAAACGTATTATTGAAAATCACGAGAAGAAAGTTGCTCGTTTTAATAAAAAGAAGCGCCGTAATGCTTTACTAGGCGACTTTGAAGGCTACTGCGAGTTTAATGAGTTAGATGATATTTATGATGAAGCAGAAGGCGGAGGAGCCTGTGTAACATGCTATAAATAGAAAAGGAGCGGCTAAATAGCCGCTTTTTTTATAGCGTTAACTAATTGGTCTATTTCTTTAGTTGTAATTTGGTTTGTAAAACTTATACGAAAAGTATACTCAGCCTCTTCACGACTCAATCCTAATGCGGTTAAAACATGAGAGGCTTCAATTTCTTTAGAAGAACACGCTGAACCTTGAGCTAAACAAAAAGTGTTTTCATTATCTCTTACTAAAACACCAACATTTGTTTTAGGTAATGTAAGAGAAACTATATGTGGTAACGCTTCTTTATTTCCATTTATTGAGAAAGAAATATCTGCTTGAACAAGCTGCTCTAATAAGTAACTACGTATTTTGTTATTGGTAAAGTATTTATAAGATTGTGGAAAAGAGTTTATAGCTTCACCAAACCCTAAGATTAACGGTGCAGCAACAGTTCCGCCTCTTACCCCTTGCTCTTGCCCTGCCCCATGTATTACTGGCATTACATTTCTTTTTCTTAAGTCACGAATATAAACCGCACCAATACCCTTTGGGCCACCTATTTTGTGCCCCGAAAACGACATAATATCTAAATTCATATCGTCTACATCTATCACTGTTTTCCCAAAACTTTGTGCTGCATCACTATGGAAAAGAATATTGTTTTCAAAACAAATTTTTCCAATTTCTGAAATTGGATTCACAGTCCCTAGCTCATTATTTACATGCATTATAGAAACAAGAGCTGTAGAAGGACGTATTGCATCTCTTACACTTTGTGGCTCAATTACTCCTTCACTATTAGGCATGACTATAGATATTTCGAAACCTTGTAGCTTTAAATACTCGCATATTGCAAAAATACATTTATGCTCAATCGCGCTTATTACTATATGGTTTTTCTCTTTAAGATGATCGTTATTAAGTAAAAGGCTTTTGAAGGCAATGTTATTAGACTCTGTAGCACCGCTAGTAAAAATAATTTCACTAGGGTAGGCCCCGATTGTATCTGCAAGCTCTTCTCTTACTACATCCACCTTCTGTAAAGCAGATTCCCCTAAAAGATGCCCTGATGCGGAATTAGCATAACAATTATCAAAGGCTTTTATTAGAGCTAGTTTTACTTCTGGAAGTAGCGGATGTGAAGCTGCTGAATCGAGATATATCATTTAATTAATCCTTAAATTAGAGATTTAAAGATAACACAAATCGAGTTATCAGTGTTTGATTAGACAACCCTAAAATATAAACTCTGTAATGCTTAATACGCTGTTTGTATTGAATTTGGCAATAATTATCTCCTTAACCCCTTTGCCCTCTCCTTTTTAGATACATTTTTTTACAACTTTAATGATTCCTTCACCATTATATTATTTTGCTAGGTTATACTGTTTTAATAACGTACAAAAAAGCTTACCTCAGAGACTTAATGAATAAATTAATAACCTTATTATTGTGTGTGTTGTTTAGTACCTCTTGGGGTGTGTTTGCCTGCGAAAGAACGCTTAGCGTTGGCGCACATGATGCTTTTTGGCCGCCGTATGTAATGGGCATTAGCGGCCAGTTACAGGGTAAAGAGGTGGATGCGTTAACTATTATTTTTAAAGACTCGCCTTTTTGTTTTGAAATAAAAATGTTGCCTAATTCTAAACGGGCTTTTACCGAGCTGCGCCATGGCCGAATAGACATAGGCTGGGCGGCAAGTTACACCAGTGAGCGCGCTAAATATGCTCATTTTACAAAGGCCTACCGCACCGAGGTAATGCGTTTATATGAAAACAAAAACAATCAACACAAGGTTAAAAACTTAGCTGATATTTTTAACCAAGGTTTAACCATAGGCGCTAACTTTGGTAGTTATTATGGCGAAGAGTTTGAGCAGTATAAAAAAAGCCATAAAAAACAAATAGAATACACCAGCGCAACTAGTAAGCGCTTTGAAATGCTTAATAAACAGCGTATAGATTACGCAATAGAAGACGAGCTAGTAGGCAATTATTTAAGTAAGCGTGGTAACAGCTTAATGAAGGCGCCTACCGTACCCGCTATTAATAAAGACCAAATACACCTAATGCTAAGCAAAAGAACAGTTACGCCCGATGAGGTTAAAATTATTAACGTGCATATAACTAAAAATAAAGCGGCACTTAAGGCGCTGTTTGAATGAATGTTTTGAGCTGTACGCGAGTGTTTTTATTGGTGTGGGTAACGTGTTTGGGGTTATTTAGCGCTAAAGCCCAAGCATGCGATAAAACAATTAATGTAGGCACCAACGAGCGCTACTGGCCGCCGTATGTGGTACTAAAAAACAATACGTTAACGGGTGTTGAAATAGATATAATTAAAACCATTTTTAAAGACTCCCCTTTTTGTATAAATTTCACGTTATTACCTAACTCCTTACGCGCCTTAGAAGAGCTAAAACACGGCCGTGTAGATTTAATGTTTGCAGCAAGTAAAACCCGTGAGCGCCAAGCATACGCCCACTTTAGTTTGCCTTATCGCGAAGAAGTAATGTTGTTGTATAAACATGCAGGCTCGGCAAATATTAGTTCGTTAGAGCAGTTATTTAAAAAGGGCTTAACAGCCGGCGTTAATCGCGGCAGCTTTTTAGGGCACACGTTTAAAGCGTTAAGCGATAAATATAGCAAGCAAATAGTACTTACCAGCGATGCCGATAAACGCTTTGCTTTATTAAATAAAAAGCGGGTAGATTTTGTAGTAGACGATTCGTTAGTGGCGCACCATTTTGCTAAAAAATACACGGCTATTTTACCCGTTGAGCAAGTAGCGCCTATTAACGTAAATAATGTGCATTTTATGATGAGCAAAAAAACGATTACTTTAGAAGAAGTTAACACTATTAATGCGCATATTGTAAAAAATAAAGCGGCGCTTAAGGCGTTATTTAAGTAATAATACCAACCCACATTAATACTTAATCATTTTCAGGGGCTAAATGTGTCGCTATCTGCGTTAAAAAATTCTCATTTAGAACAACTAAATAGCG
>BJUT01000038.1 GCA_007988745.1 Pseudoalteromonas atlantica | reverse complement strand
CAACTAAATAGCGATTTTTTTGCCTTGCTATCAACACGTTTTTCCATCCTCAAAATAGATCACTTAATTATGCGAATTGGTATTAAAAATCGGGCGCTACGCAGAACGTTAAACGCTTATGTGTAATAGGGTGATCTAGCGCCAAATACTCGGCATGTAAGTGTAACCTGTTGGCTTTTTTACCGTAATGTGTGTCACCAATAATAGGCATATTCAGCCCTAAGTGATGAGCACAGTGTACCCTTAATTGGTGAGTGCGGCCCGTTTTAGGGTAGAGCTGTAGGCGTGTAATATTGTCTTTACGTTCAAGCACCTGCCATGTAGTAAGTGCGGGTTTGCCGTTTTTATAACAAACAAGCTGGCGTGGCTTATCGTCAAAATCAAGTCGCAATGGCAGCTCTATCTTGCCACTGTCCTTAGGCACAATACCATCAACCAGCGCAATGTAACGTTTATCAATAGTTCGGGCAATAAATTGCTTTTGTAGTGCTTTGTGGGCTCGTTTATTGAGCGCCACCACTAATAAACCTGATGTAGACATATCTAGTCTGTGCACAATTAACGGGCCTGTAGCGTGTGGAAATTGCGTTTGAATACGTAAATACACAGAATCTTCAATATTGACACCTGGTACAGATAAAAACTCGCTGGGTTTGTTTACAATAACAATATCATCGTCTTGATAGACAATCGGCAGCGTTTTACCTTCAGCAGGGTTAACGAGTAGCGGGTTATCTTCTATGCTGAGGCCTTTTAACATGTGCGATAAAATAGGTTGGCACTTACTGTAGCAAGAAGGGTAATAGTTTTTATGTTGGCGTATTGCCGATTTAGGTGCGGGCCCCCACCAAAACTCAGCCATAGCCACTGGCTTTAAATTATTAAGATAAGCGTATTGTAATAGCTTGGGCGCAGCGCAATCTCCAGCACCTGATGGCGGAGTATGCTCTGGCAATGCTGCAAATATGGCATTGAGATCTTTAACTTCATGCTCTGCATTTAAAAACTGGTACTGAGCAAACACTCGCTTTTGTAGGTTTTTAGATAAAACTTTACGGCGCTTTTTTAACTGTTTTATTTCGTCGTGTAGGGCATTAAGCGCCTGCTGTTGCTGAGTTATTTTATCATGCCAGTGATCTTTTATGCTTTGATAGTGTTTTTTATCTTCTATGCTTTGTTTGGCCAGTTCATTCAAGCTTGCTTGTTGCTCAGGCGTTATTGCTTGGCTGTGCTCAATTACAAGTGCACTGCGCGCTTTTTTACGTGCTTTTCTATTGGCTTGCATTACGCTTTGTTGAGAGTGTAACTGCTGATCAAACGCGGCTTTATCGGCATTTAATGACGCTGTTAATTTATTCAATGTACTTGCATTCTCTAGGGCATGTATTTGCGCATTTATGTCGTTAATTATTTTACTTTCTTTTAAATAACTCACATCTTCCAGTGCCATTGTAGATACATTAGGCACGCATTTTATATCGGTATTTAAATTTTCAAGCTGGCCTGAATACGCCGCTAAAAAGCCAAGTTGTTGTTGCTGGTTTTGTACAACCAGTACACCAAACATTTTGCCATCATTCGTTGCTGTATTGCTGTTGTCATTTTCGTTATACGGTAAATGCGTTTCAAGTTGCTGCTGCAATTGTGTTGCGGCTAAAACAGATAACGGATGAGGCTGGTAGTAAAACGGAAACGTAAATTTATCTGGAAGCGGTATAGAATCTACAGAGCAATCAAATAAAGTAAAACAAGAAGCGTGATTTAACATAGCAAAGTAATAGCAGGCATAAAGCAAAGTAATGGGCCAATAATAACATATTCACTTAAGGGGTACTTGCTTAATCCTCTGCGGTTACTAAACCGCGCTTAGCTAAAAAGCGTACTAATAATAGTGTTAGGTTTTCTCTGCGTGCATTATTTGGCCATACCGCGTAATAACCAAGCGGCTTAAGTTGCCAGTTAGGTAAAATGTGAATGAGCTCTTCTCGTGCTAATTGTTTTTTTACTAGGTTTTCGGGCAATATGCCAAGACCCAAGTTTTCAGATACAAAGTGACTTATTGCAAGTGCACTATGTCTTGTCCTGAAATGTGTTTACACATTTAGGACTTATTTTATGAAAACCACTAAAACTAAAGACGTTAAGCGTACTCAGCGAGATTATACATTAGGCTTTAAATTATCTATTGTTGAGCAAGTAGAAAAAGGCGACTTCACCTATAAACAAGCGCAAAGTCATTACGGCATTCAAGGCCGCAGTACCGTTCTGGTATGGCTGCGAAAACATGGTAAATTAGATTGGTCTAAACCAACTTATATAGCCAACATGCCTAAATCGAAAGAAACCCCAGCACAAAAAATTAAACGTTTAGAGCGCGAGATAGAAGAGTTACGCCTAAAGGATTTAATCAAAGATGAAATGATTAATATTATGGATGAAGAATATGGAGCGGGCTTGCGAAAAAAGTACATATCGGAGCTATCACGCGCGCAAAAGAAAACCATCAAATAAAGCTTACTCCGTTATGCCGTGCATATGGCATAACGCGACAAGGTTACTATCAAGCTATGCGCAGAGTAGATGCTCGGAATAAAGAATTGGAGCCAGTCAAAGAATTAGTGATGTACTGGCGGCAATTCATGCCTCGTATTGGTGGGAAGAAACTTTATCTGATGATAAAGCCAGACCTGCAAGAGCGTGGCATTAAACTAGGTCGTGATTGTTTTTTTGATTATTTGAGAGAGCATGACTTTCTTGTAAAACCAAAGAAAAATTACACTAAAACAACAAACAGTAACCATTGGATGCGCAAGCATCCTAATTTACTAAAGGAATACATGCCTACTGCGGCCGAGGAAGTCTTCGTTAGTGACATTACATACGTAAAGTCAGCGCAAGGCGTGCATTACCTATCGTTAGTCACTGATGCTTACAGTCGAAAAATAATGGGTTATGAGCTGAGTGATGAAATGAAAGCAACTGATGTAGTCAGAGCATTAGAAATGACAATTAAGCAACGCGTATATAAACGTGATGCCATTCATCATTCAGATAGAGGTTTACAATATTGCTCTGAAGTATATCAAAATGCGCTATTAAAAGAGGGCATTAGACCATCGATGACCGATGGGTATGACTGTTATCAAAACGCATTAGCAGAGCGTATTAACGGGATATTAAAGCAAGAGTTTTACTGTATAAATGTCGCAATATGGCAGAGTTAAAACAGCTCGTTGAAGAATCGATATTTATATACAATGAAATGCGACCGCACTTAAGTTTGGATATGAAAACACCAAATCAAGTGCATAAAAAAGACCTGGCGCTTTCGCACCAAGTCTTTCATTAAAACCGTCAACCTATTTCAGGACGGGACACTATTTACATTTACGCGCGACTTTTCACAAATACACACCACTTCGCCATTTGGAGAGGTAAAATCTACAGTGCTGCCGCGCATACTAAAATGAAACCAATCCCACTGTTTTAAATCGTTTGGGTGCGTAGGGGGTTGATGCTTACTCGCGTACTTACTTGAAGCAACTAAAAAGCGTTTACTCTCTCCAATTTTACGCGCCATGAGTGAGCTGTCTTCAAGCCAGCCAACTCGAATACTTAAATCAAGCCCTTCATCCATTATATTTATTACTTGGTCTGTGTAATTAAGAGACAAGTTCACTTTTGGGTATGTTTGCACAAATTCTGCTATCGCGGCCGAAATTTCGGAGCTTGCTAAAAAGGCGGGCAGCGATATTTTTAAAGACCCTATAGGCTCATCACCCACAGAGTTAATTTCGTTCAAACCTGCCTCTGCGTGTTTTGTTATGTTTTCTACGTGGGCGTAAAATTTTTCACCTTCAGGGGTAAGCGACAATTTACGGGTTGTTCTATGTAATAAAGTGACGCCTAAAAACTGTTCTAAGTCAGAAACACTATGGCTAACACGTGAAGGTGCTATGCCAAGCTCCTTAGCTGCAATACGAAATGAACCGCCAGCAACCACTTTGGCAAAAATAGCCATGTGTCGTAAATAGTTAATCATTGTTCTGAAAGTCGGAATTGTATTGTGCCGTTATTGTATCTATTCGCTTGTGTATCTAAAAGTTATATTAACTGCGAATTCAACATTAGCCTTACAGCCCAATAATTTGGCTGTTAAAAAAATCAGGAATAACAATGAACACATTACAAAAAACTATAGTTGCAGCAATTGCTTTAGCGTGTACCGCGCCTACTTTAGCTAGTGCAGAGGGGTTTTATGGAACTGCACATGTAGGCTATAGTTCGCAAGCAAATGACTCTCAAGCCATTGGTAACAATATTGCCGTAGATGCCGATTTTCCATCTGAATTTGATGCCGGTGAGGGCAGTGTAGGCAGTATTGGTTTAGGTTATCAGTTCAATCCTCAATTTAGAGTAGAGGCGCGTATTAGCTATCATGATACTGACTATAGCGATACAAAAGTTGGCGTGGGTGCACGCGAAGGTGAGCAGTATGTATTAAAGGGGGATTTAAAAACTACCACTTATACAATTGAAGGCTTTTACGATTTTGATAACAGTACCGCGTTTACGCCTTATATTAAAGCAGGGTTAGGGGTTGCCGATAACAGCTATTCTGCAAAATTAGGTGGTGCAGGCATTAGCGCCTTTGACGCATTCGATGGAAATGTTGATGGCTATTACGATGCGTATGCTGATGACGATTCAACTGAATTTACATGGAATATTGGTGCAGGGGTTAACTATCAAATAACTAAAACTATGTCGTTATACACTGAGTATCAATACATTGAATTTGGTGACGTGCAAACGGGGCAAGATGCATTTACCGATGGCTTTAAAATTGACAGTGCAGCAAGCCATGAGTTTTTACTTGGTTTACGTGTAAACTTTTAAATTTAAAACACAACACAATGCACCACATACGTGTAGTGAGTGTGTAAAGCAAAAAGCGGCATTTAAAATGCCGCTTTTAGTTGTGCTACTTTTTCTCTTCGTCAGGTAATGTCACGTTGAGCTCAAGTACCGCTAAATCATCTTCGTTTTGATCAAACTGTACCTGCACTGCATCAGTGTTTACATTTACGTACTTACGGATCACATCTAAAATATCTTGTTTTAATTGTGGTAAGTAATCCGGTGTTCCGCGTTGCGAACGCTCGTGCGCGACAATGATCTGCAATCGCTCTTTTGCTAATGACGCGCTATTTTTCTTTTCTGAGCGGAAGTAGTCAAGTAAAGACACATTAACCTCCAAAAATCCGTTTAAATAAGCCTTTTTTCTCAACATCTAAGAAGCGAAAATCGACTGTTTCACCGAGTAAGCGATTGATTGCATCAGCGTATGCTTGCCCTGCATCTGAATCACCATCAAGTATTACTGGTTGGCCTGAATTAGACGCACTCAATACCGCTTGCGACTCAGGAATAACACCAAGTAAAGGAATCGACAGAATATCTTTAACATCTTCTACCGATAACATTTCGCCTTTTTCAACTCGCTCAGGGTTGTAGCGTGTTAATAATAGGTGTTCTTTAATATTTTCTAGGCCTTCTTCAGCACGTTTTGATTTGCTGTGTAAAATACCTAAAATTCTGTCTGAATCTCGAACCGAAGATACTTCAGGGTTTGTTGTCACAATTGCTTCATCAGCAAAGTACATCGCCATCATTGCGCCGGCTTCAATACCTGCAGGTGAATCACACACAATGTAGTCAAAGTCTTCTTTTAGTTCGTTTAAAACGCGCTCTACGCCTTCGCGGGTAAGGGCATCTTTATCACGTGTTTGTGATGCGGGTAGTAAAAATAATTTTTCAACGCGTTTATCTTTAATAAGCGCTTGATTTAGGTTGGCTTCGCCGTTTATTACGTTTACAAAATCGTATACTACGCGGCGCTCACACCCCATAATTAAATCTAGATTACGTAAGCCAATATCAAAATCGATAATAACTGTTTTATAGCCTTTTAAAGCTAAACCGGTGCCTATTGCAGCACTTGATGTTGTTTTACCAACACCGCCTTTACCAGAGGTAACGACAATTACTTTTGCCATGAGATTTATCCTTTAACCAAAGCTGAAATTTCTAATGATTCGTTTTTTTGTTGTATTTGTACTGCATTGCCCCAGTGCTCACCTTGTAATGAGTCGCTGATCCAGTAATTGCCATCAATTGAAACCAATTCGGCTTCGAGCTTTTGGCAATAAATGCAGGCGTCTTTAATCCCTTTTGCACCTGCAATAGCACGCCCGCGTAAGGTGCCATAAATATGCACATTACCATCGGCTATTACTTCTGCACCATGGCTAACTGCACCAAGTACAATTAAGTCTCTGTCTTTTGCATAAACTTGCTGCCCTGAGCGTACCGTGCCATTAATTACTTGCGCAGGTAGGTACACGTTTTTTTCAACAATAGAGGTATTTGGCGCCTCTTGTTTAACGGGTGCACTTTTAGCATCTTGCGAGTAATTTAGTACAGAAAGGCCAGCGGCTTTAGCTTGTGTGTGTTGCTCATCTGAGCCATTACAAACACCCACAGCATTAAAGCTCATACGCTCAATGAGAGATTTTAAATGTACAAAATCAAGTGAGCTGTTTTTAATTTCTTCTAAATTAACAACAATAGGCGCTCCTTCAAAAAAACGAGGAGCTTGTGCTATTTTTACATACAACTGTTCTGCTAGAAGGGCGATATCAGTGCTATAAAGATGCAATACTGACAACGTGAAAAGGTTCCCTTTTAGCTCAAAAATTTGTTCCGACATACACGCTCAATTGATTTGTCTGATTAGAAATTAATTTTAGATAAACGTAGGCTGAATAAGGCCTTTAATGAAATTTCTAATCTAATTTTTCTAACTTATTATTACTCTCATGTTATAGTGTGCGGCAATGTTAAGCAAGATTAAATAGGGCCATTATGCTCACTGCGGTATATAAAAGTAAGAAAAAAGCGGATACCTTCTTATTTGTTGAAAAAAGAGATGATTTTAGTAAAGTGCCTGAACCTTTACTGGCTATGTTTGGTCAACCTATTTATGTAATGATTATCAATTTAGCAAAGCGTGATCATTTAGGCGGTGCCGACCTTGATACAGTAAAAGCAGCGTTAGCTGACCCAGACAAGGGTTACTATTTGCAAATTCCACCGCCGGAAGAAAATTTACTTAGCCAATTACGAAAAGAAAACGGAGTTGATAGTGATTAAAAAGTTAGCCGTAATTTTATGCTCAGTGTGTTTAAGTGGCTCTGTAGTTGCTAAAACGCAGGCCGAATTTCAAACTTATTTAAGTGACTTAAAACAAGAGGCCATTGCAAAAGGGTACGATAGCAAGTTAATAGACGATGCATTTGCGACTGCCTCATACAAAGAAAAAGTTGTATCGGCTGATAAAAACCAGCCAGAGGTTAAAGAAACCCTCGAAACCTACTTACCAAAACGTGTACCGCAATGGAAAATAGATCGTGCACGTAAACTCTACGCAGAAAATAAAGATGTACTTGAACAAGTTGCAAAAGAGTTTGGCGTACAAGCACGCTTTATAGTGGCATTATGGGGCCTTGAAAGTAACTTTGGCACAATACAAGGTGGCCATAATGTTATTTCATCGCTAGTGACGCTTGCCTTTGATGGTCGTCGTGAAGCACTTTATAAGCGCCAGCTTTGGGCAGCATTAGATATTTTAAAGTCAGGCCATATTACGCTTGATAAATTTAAAGGCTCTTGGGCTGGAGCAATGGGGCAAACTCAGTTTATGCCTACCTCTTTTAACGCCTACGCTGTTGATTACAATAACGACGGCCGTAAAGATATTTGGACCACCAAAGAGGATGCATTTGCATCGATTGCCAATTATTTAAAACAAGAAGGTTGGAATGACTCACTAACTTGGGGTCGCCAGGTAAAATTACCTGAAAATTTTGACAGTAAATACGTGCTAAAACGTGGCACTAAAACACGTAAGCAATGGTTAGAATATTGGAACGACTCAGAGCGCTCGCTTGCAGACTGGCAAGCACTGGGTGTACGCAAAGCTGACGGGTCTGACTTACCTAATGTTGATGTACGCGCTGCACTGGTAATGCCTGATGACATTAATGGGCGTATGTACTTAGCGTATGATAACTACAAAGTGTTTATGCACTGGAACCGCTCATATTACTTTGCCACCAGCGTGGGCTATCTATCAGATAGAATTGGTTATCCAAAAATATAATTTATACGCTGTTGTGAGATAAAAAAAGCCGCTAAGCGGCTTTTTTTATTTGTTTAATCATGTTCTTTTTTAAATATTTTATCTTTTAAATCGATAACCTTGCCAATTCCTGAACCAAGCTTCATTAGCTTATTAAGCTGCTCTGGGCTTAAGCGTTGTAACTCTGAAGACCACTTAGTAACCGTTTCGAGTAGGTTGTGGATTTCGCCCATTTGCTTTTGTGCATAGCGCTCTTCTTCGTTGTTTGCTTCGTCTAAAAGGTTATCACGCAGCAAACTTAGGGTAGGGTCTATTTCACGCTTTTTACGCTCTTCAAATACGCGATTAGCCATATCCCAAATTTCACCCGCTGGGGCGTAATATTCTTTACGATCACCAGGGATATGATGCACTTTAATTAATTGCCATGACTGGAGCTCTTTAATTCCCATGCTTACATTGCCACGCGAGATACTTAGCGCATCGGCAATCTCATTTGCGGTCATGGGCTCTTTGGTGATGATCAGTAAACCGCACATTTGGCCAATCGTACGATTGAAACCCCAACGGCTGCCCATTTCACCACAGTGCATAACAAAGGCTAAGTTTTTTTCAGATAGACTCATAGCTTTTTAAGTTTCAGTAAATTCAGAAAGTAATGCTAGCACGCTGATTTTGGATAGCAAGATTTTAGCTACTTTATAAATCGATTTTAAAGACTAAAGTATGATTTAGATTAATATTTGCACATCTATATTGGGGTATGTTGTACACACAACAATACATAAATAAATCCTTTTTTTATTTTTTTCAATTGCGATGGAATGACTATGAAAGCTGCAATAAATACTCAGTATAAAGGTAAATTACAAATAACAGACCTTCCTAAACCACAGGTGGGTATTAATGATGTGTTAGTTAAAATAGCGGCTTGTGGTGTTTGCCACACCGATTTACACGCATGTCATGGCGACTGGCCTGTAAAACCCAAAATGCCGTTAGTACCCGGGCACGAAGGTGTGGGTATTATTGAAGAAGTCGGCAGTAACATAAAGCATTTATCAGTTGGTGATAGAGTAGGTGTACCATGGCTTTATAGTGCCTGCGGACATTGTGAATTTTGTTTAGAAGGTAAAGAAACCCTCTGTTTATCTCAACATAATACAGGCTACTCAATTGACGGTGGTTATGCAGAGTATTGTTTAGCTCATGGCGATTACGTTATAAAAATTCCTGATGGTTTAGGTTTTGCTGAGGCTGCACCATTATTTTGTGCAGGTGTTACTACGTATAAAGCATTAAAAGTTTCAGGCGCAAAACCGGGCAATTGGGTCGCTATTGTGGGTGTAGGTGGGCTTGGTCATTTAGCCGTGCAATACGCAAAAGCTATGGGCTTTAATGTTATAGCTGTTGATACGGGAGAGTCTAAATTGGCTCTAGCAAAAGAGTTGGGAGCCGATATAACACTTGATTTTAAACATGTTATACCGAGTGAAGCAATATTTGAGCAAGTAGGTGGTGCACACGCGGTTGTGTGTACCGCTGTATCTAAACCAGGTTTTGAACAAGCTTATAAAAGTGTACGCCGTGGTGGTAAGTGTGTATTAGTCGGTTTACCTCCAGAGGATATGCCGCTACCTATTTTTGATACCGTACTTAATGGCGTCTCGGTAGTCGGTTCCATTGTTGGTACACGTAAGGATTTACAAGAATGTTTAGAGTTTGCAGCTCAAGGTAAAATAAAAGCCATTATTGAAGAAAAACGGTTAGAGGATATTAACGAAATTTTTGATGATATGCTTAAAGGTGAAATTAACGGCCGAATTGTTGTTACTATTTAATTAAATAGCTACAGCAAAAAAGCACGGTTTGGAAAAAACAAAACCGTGCTTTTTAAACATCTAAACTATTAAAGTGTGTAGCTAAAACTTAGTTTTGCATTACGCTCTTCGCCTGGCATACCACCTAAAAACATGGCTTTAGAGTAGTACTTTTTATTAAATAAATTGTTTAAATTAAGCTGCATGTGCCACTTATCAGTGGTGTACGAAACTGCTGCGTCGTACACCGTGTAGCTTGGTACATAGCCATCAGGAATACTAAACGAGCTAGAGTTTGTGCTTCTGTTATCTACAAAAGTAATACCGCCACTTATGTTAACAGCCTCAGGTAGGTTAAACATATCGGCGTAGTAGGTAACCCACGTACTTGCCGTTACATACGGTACGCCTTTTTGGCGCGTATCGTAACTGCTGCTATTTGGATTAGATTTATCGCGGGCATCTTGGTATACGCCGTTTACATTTACTTTCCATTGCTCGTTTAAGTGCGCATTTAAATCGAGTTCAACGCCTTTGGTTTGCTCTTCACCATCGTAGTAGCTCTCTACTACATCAGGTCCAGACACACCGGCTTCATACAGTGGGTTTGTGTATTCAAGGTTTGTACGCGCGCTTTCAAATACCACCAGTGATGCTAAAAGCTGATCATCAAATGCTTTAAATCTAAAGCCTAAATCGTTACTGATAGACTCAGAGTCTTCACGGTCGGCCTCTGTACCTGCTACTGAGCCTAATACACTGTAGGCAGTACGGCCTTTAGCGTGGTTAATAAACACGGAAAAGTTTTCAGTAGGCTGATACGTTGCGCCTAAGTTATAAGTTAAGCCACTGTCTGATGTGTTTGCTTCAGGCGTTGGCTCAGCGCGGCTTGAGCTATAACGCTCATCTACACCATAGTGCTCATATGTTTGCTTAATGCGATTATAAGCAACACCAACTCGAGTTGTAAGCTGCTCAGTAATATAGCCTACGTGCTGAATACCTAAGCCCCACGCTTGTACTTTTTTATTGTAGTCACTGGTTTTTAGCGGGTCGTAGTCATCAAAACTACCTGTTGGCCAATTTGGCGAGCGCATATCATAAATATATGGCAGCGTGCCTTGGTAAAGTACATTTCCTTCGCTGTCGTAAATAACTTTGTCTGCATCGTAAATAGAGTACTGTTTAAAGCGAATGTCTCTGTCTTCGTAGTTTGCATTAATCAGTAATTCGTTATCCACGTCGCCTAACATAAAGTCATAGCGTAAATCTAAGAAATACTGCCATGACTTTTCATCAGCTTCGACTTGGCGGTATTCTTGGCGTCGCGCTGCAAACGGGTAAAGCACACCGTCTTCAACTAACGGGGCACGCGGGTCGTTATTTATAATGCCATCGCGTGTTGAATACACGTAATTAAACGCGCCAGTTTGACGAGCAAAGCTTGATGTGTAGTTACGGTACTGTAACTGCTGATTTAAAAATAAATCATCTGTAATAAAGTAATTATGGGTTAGCTTAAAGCGAAGCTCTTCACCTTCATTATCATCCGCCATAGGAGAGATAATACCGTTAGTACCAAAATCGTACGGGGTAAGGCCATCGGTTGATGAAAGCGAATCTGCCAATTGTGTTTGTTGAGCCGCAGTTAATTGAACACCATTACCAGATGGGTCATTTACTAAATCTGCGCCAGTTACTTCACCTGCAGTTAAACCATTGGCGGTTTCTGCATTATAAATTCGAATAGGGTGGCCAATAGAATCTACTGCAATTGAGTCTTTAATATAGGCAGCAGAGAGCATGATATCTTGCTTGTCACTTAGTATGTATTTAAGCGAGGTATAAATTTCGTCGCGGTCTTCTTTTAAATCACGAAAGCCATCGCTTGAGGCCGTTTTAGCCATTACGCGATACGCTAGGTCATCGGTAATCGCATTGGTGCTATCAAAGGCAAGTGAATAACTATCCCACTGGCCAAGTTCGGCAGATATTTTATGTTTTTCTTCAAACTCTGGCTTTTTTTCAATCAGATTTATAACACCACCAGCACTGCCTATACCATATAAACCGGTAGCAGGTCCTTTAAGTACTTCAACCGACTCAACATTAGTGAGTGAACGAGTTGGGTTAAATGTATTACCTAAGCCTGCACCGCCATACATACCATCGTAAGTGTAATTAGCATCAAGACCACGAATGACTAAATTGTCGCCTATACCGTAGTTATTACCGGCTTGAGTTAAACCACTTACATTACGTACAAGTTCTTGTAGGCTATCTACACCTTGTGACTCTATAAGTTCACGGTCAATAATAACAACCGGTGCCGGTGTTTCCATTAACGACATGTCTGATTTAGTTGCAAGGCCTGAGCTCATTACAACTTGGTTTTGTTTTTCGTAAACGCTGATGCGCTCAATGTCTTTTTCAGCCGTTGTTGCAGCAACCGCTAATGATGCGTTTAAACACGCAAGTGTAACAAGAGAGTATTTGAACTTTTTCATATTGATAATTATTCGCATTCCATAAAGTGTGCGAATGGTAATAGTTATTATTCGTTAAGTGAATAAAAAATTCTAAAAAAGTGAAATTAATTGCGTAGTAGGTGAGTTGTTGTTCTAAAAAGTAAATTTAAGGTTAAATTAATGCGGTAAATAAAAAAGCATGAAAGTGTAAGCTTTCATGCTTTTGTAAAATAATACATTAATTAATGACTATTTTTTATAAACAACGCCTGCTTTCATAACAAAAGGAATGCGCTCAAGCACAGAGATATTTTTAAGTGGATTACCTTTTACAGCAATAATGTCGGCTGCAAAACCTGTTTTTAGCTGACCCAGTTTACTATCCATTTTTAATAGCTTTGCACTGTTAATGGTGGCAGCCTGTATTGCTTGTAGTTCGCTCATGCCAAATTTAACCATACGGCTAAATTGTTTGGCGTTATCGCCATGAGGGTAAATAGCAGCATCGGTACCAAATACCATATTTACACCGGCTTTTACTGCGCGGTTAAAGCTGTCGCGTTGCTTTTTAGACACTTGACGTTCTTTATTGAGGTTTTCTTCATCTACCCCATTTTGCTCACCATAGCTCAGTGTGTATTCTGTATTATAAATGTCCATTGATAACCACGTGCCATGTTTTTTAGCAAGTGCGATGGCTTCATCATCTAAAAAGCTGGCATGTTCAATACTATCTACGCCGGCTTTTATAGCTGTTTTAATACCACTTGTGCCATGTGCGTGAGCGGCTACAGGTAAATCACGCATATGGGCTTCATCTACAATGGCTTTCATTTCTTCAAATGAATACTGCTGTACACCCACTTTTGTACCTTTAGAAAAAACGCCCCCCGTGGCGCAAAACTTAATGGCATTAGCGCCATACTTTATGTTTTCTCGTACTTTTACACGTGCAGCCCATGGGCCATCGGCTACCCCTGTTGAAGTGTATTTTAGCTCCGGTGGTAAACGGTTATTATCGCAATGTCCGCCTGTGATCCCAAGCGAAGGGCCAGCTGCCCAAATACGCGGGCCTACAATATCTCCGGCGTTAATACCATCACGCACTGCAATCACGCTATAGCCCTCGGCCCCTACATTTCTGAGGGTTGTAAAACCAGCAAGTAATGTTTTTTTAGCAAAGTGCGCGGCTTTAATGGCCATGCGCGGTACCGACTGACTTAAACGCTCACTTCGAGATACCGTAGGGTCGCTGGTCAAATGTACATGCATATCCATAAGGCCCGGCATTAAAGTGAGCTCAGGTAAATCAATATGCTGATCATTTTTGCTCATGCTCGGCTTTTTGTTTTGTGCAACATCAGTGATCACCCCATTATCAATGGTGATCAGCGGCGATTGAATAACCTCGCCAGTTTGTACATCTACCATGGCTTTAGCTGATATATAAGTAAGGGCTTGCGCGTTAAAGCTTCCTAAACACATAAGTGCAACGGAGGCGCTGAGTAGCTTTTTTTTCATTGTTTTTTCTTCTGGTGGCGGTTTAATTAATTGAAATGTAACAACCTAATATAAAAGTGTAAATATAATAGGTTAATCGCCACTTATCGTAATTTCTTTATTAACGCAGGTTAAGTGCGCATAATCGGGTGACGATACTAAAAAGGATTACCATGAAATCAATTAAATTAGCCTTAGTTGCCAGTGGCGTTATGTTTGCTTTAAGTGGCTGTATGAACACACAAACCAGTAATAACACTGGCAATAGTGCACAGCTAAACACGTCAAACGCACCTGCAGCTATTGTTTCTGAGCTCTCTTATGAGCAGCAATTAGATGTACTTGTAGCACAGTACTACAACGAGTTACTCAGCTTTAAACCTATTAATGCAACTTATAGTGGTCGCAGTGAATTTAATGATAAGTTTACCCCCGCTATTACCCAAAAAAATAGGGCAAAAAAAGCCGCGTTTTACAAAAAGTATCAACAACGTTTAACACTTATTGATAAGTCGCAGTTAACAGGGCAAGCGTTACTCAGCTATGAAATATTACAAAGAGACCTAGCACTTAATTTAGAGGGAATGCAATTTCCAAGCTATATGCTGCCTATTAACCAAATGGCGGGAGCGCATAATACCTTTGCCGGTTTTGGCTCGGGACAAAGTGCGCAGCCATTTAACACCGTAGAAGATTACAATAATTTTATAAAACGAAGCAAAGGCTTTATTTCCTGGCTCAGCAGTGTAGAGCGCGCGATGGCGAAGGGGACTAAAGCGGGCATTACCTTACCAAAACCATTAGCTAAAAAGCTTCAGCCACAATTTGCTGCGCATGTGGTTAAAAATGCAGAGGATTCGTTATTTTGGGGGCCAATTAAAAACTTACCAGCCTCATTTACTGCACAGCAAAAGCAGCAAATAACGGCGCAATATAAAGCACTTATTATGCAGCAATTAGTGCCTGCATATAAAAGTATGAGCGACTTTTTAGCCAATCAATACATTCCTCAAAGCCGAGAAACGGTAGGTTATAGTGACTTGCCTAATGGTAAAGCTTGGTATGAATATCAAATTAAAAAAAATACCACGTTGAGCCTTTCTGCAGATGAAATACATGAGATTGGTTTAAGTGAAGTTTCGCGTATTTTAAGTCAGATGAAAAAAGTAAAACACGAGGTAGGTTTTAACGGCACTTTGGATGAATTTTTTCAGCACTTACGTGATTCGGACCAATTTTATTACGATACGCCAGAGGCATTAATTGCAGCGTATGAAGATATAAAACAAAAAATAGATGCGCGCGTCCCTTTACTGTTCGATGTTGCGCCTAAAGCCCCTTATGTTGTAAAAGCGGTTGAACCTTACCGAGCGCAATCTGCAGCGGGTGCATCTTATGCAGCGCCGGCACCTGATGGCTCTCGCCCAGGTATTTTTTACATCAATACTTATAACTTAAAAGCGCAGCCAAAATTTTTATTAGAAACGCTCTCTA
Source organism: Pseudoalteromonas atlantica (assembly GCA_007988745.1). Taxonomy (GTDB): domain Bacteria; phylum Pseudomonadota; class Gammaproteobacteria; order Enterobacterales; family Alteromonadaceae; genus Pseudoalteromonas; species Pseudoalteromonas atlantica. The sequence continues at coordinate 25,762 of BJUT01000038.1, read as the reverse complement.
TTCACGAAGCCGCGCCAGGTCACCACTTTCAAATTGCTTTACAGCAAGAAATAGATGGCCTTCCAGATTTTAGAAAGTTTGGCGGCTACACGGTATTTGCAGAGGGCTGGGCGTTGTACGCAGAAAGCCTAGGAAAAGAGCTGGGCTTATTTACCGACCCTTATATGTGGTATGGGCGTTTGGCCGATGAGCAACTTAGAGCAATGCGCTTAGTGCTTGATACTGGCTTTCATGCAAAAGGCTGGACTCGACAGCAAGGTATCGATTACATGCTGGCAAATTCGTCAATGGCTAAAAGCGATGTGATAGCAGAAGTTGAGCGTTATATTGCATGGCCTGGCCAAGCACTGTCGTACAAATTGGGGCAATTTAAAATTCAACAATTACGTGACTACTCTAAAAAAGAGTTAGGTGATAAGTTTGATATTAAAGCGTTTCATACGCAAATATTGATTGATGGCGCCTTGCCGATGCCTATTTTAGAGGAAAAAATTAAACGTTGGGTTGCTGCCAGTAAATAGCAAAATGCGCAAAGCCCGTACAAATAAAGGCACGGGCTTTGCGCACGCTGTAGCAATACGTTAGAATGCGCGCTCTTTAGGGGCGCGAGTAAATTATGTTTGATCAAGAGTTAGCAAATACACAGTTTTGGCTTAAAAAAAGCTTAGCCGATATGAGCCAAAACGAATGGGAAGCGATTTGTGATGGTTGCGGAAAATGCTGTTTAAATACCTTTATTGACAGTGAAGATGAAGACGAATTTACCGCCACCGACCAACTACGTGAAGGTGAAGAGCTTATTTTCACCAACATTGTTTGTCAATACCTTGATAACAATACCTGTGGTTGTAGCGAATACGAAAACCGCCAAACGCTTGTCCCTTCTTGCGTTAAACTGACCAAAGCCAACCTTAAAGATATCTTTTTTATGCCGCAAAGCTGTAGTTATCGCCGCCTTCACGAGGGCCGAGGTTTAGCCTCTTGGCATCCGCTATTAAATCAGGGTGACAAAACCCAAATGCATACGCTTGGTATTTCTGTTAAAGATAAAACCGTAAAAGACTGTGACGTAAAGCTCGATGACTTTGATTTATACATTGCTGAGTGGCCAACAAAGGATTGCGACTAATGAGCGAGTTTAAGGCTGTAATAGGTTTAATTAATCCTAAAAGCCCTACAAATGTTGGCGGCGTTTTACGTGCCGCGGGTTGCTATGACGCTAAACAAGTATTCTTTACCGGTAGTCGCTACTTAAATGCTAAAAAGTTTCATACCGATACTAAAAATGTTGTTGAGCGTATTGCACTTACCGGCACTGATAACTTACTCAGTGTAAAACCTGAAGGCGCAAAGGTTGTGGTTATTGAGCTGATTGAAGGCGCCACGGCGTTACCTGATTTTAAACACCCTGAAAACGCATTTTATGTATTTGGGCCAGAAGACGGCTCAGTACCAAAAGAGATTTTAAAATGGTGCGATGAAGTGGTTTACGTGCCTACAATTGGTTGTATGAACCTTGCGGCCACCTGCAATGTGGTACTTTACGACCGTTTAGCCAAACTTGGTGGGGTAGAGAGCAGCGACTCAACTATTATTAATTCTCGCGATACCAATAATAAAATGAAGTGGGTAAAAGCTTAAGCCCCCACTGCTGTAATTTTAATTAAAATTTCTTTTACTTTATGTACTAAGTTCTACACTTTAGGAACATATTGTAAATGAAATTTAATTATGCGTTTATTTTTAATCCTCATACTCTTTTCATCTTATTGTTTTGCTGAGGTTCCTGTGACCTACATGCAAGATGATACTCGTCACACTGTAATAGGTGAGCGCTATAAATCGGGTTACCTATTTAGCACGCCAAACAGCAATCAAACAATTCATGTGGTTACATTAGACTGGCCGCCTTACATAGGTAATAAGCTGTGTAACAAAGGCTGGGTATATCAATTTAGTACGGCGATTCTACATAGCGCTGGTTATAGTGCTTATATAGAGTTTGTTCCTTGGGCGAGAGCTGTTCGTTCTGTAGAGCTAGGTAAAGCCGATGTGTTAATGCCAGAGTATTATATTGAAGACACCGCGCCATCTGATTACATAGAAGGTAAAACACGCCGTAAGCTTTTAGGGCTTTCTAATTCGTTTGAAGGCGGTAACATAGGTTTTTTAAAACGCAAAGGCGAGCCCGACAGGTTTAATGGCAATTTAAAGTCGCTTAAAGGCTCGCGTATTGGTGTTGTAAGAGGGTATCAAAATACCCCTGAGTTTGATGCCATGATGGATAACAACGAATTTATCATCATTAATGCCGTTGATGATTTACAGCTGGTAAAGTTACTTGCGGCAAAGCGTGTAGATTTAATTATAGGCGACCCCGCTGTGTTACTTTACTCGGTAAAATATGCCGCTTTACCCGATAGCGAAAAACAGACCCTACTTAGTGCTATTGAACCAGAAAGCAAGGCAATTCAATATAACCCTTTATATTTTGCGATAAGTAAAAAAACACCACACTGGCTCACTGTATTAGAAGATATTAATACTGCTTTATACAAATTTAAAAATAGCGGCGAAACCCAAAGGATGAAACAGTCCTTATTAAATGAATGTGATTAATTGTAACGTTCCAATTATTTTGTACTTATAATGTGTCGCAAACGTGTAAAATCATTTTCAACTTGTTAATGGAGTGAAAATGACGTGAGTGAAATAAATACCAATCAATCATTTGCGGTCAAAGAGCAACAAAATAAAAATTACCTGTTACCGCTGACTGCAATGACCACACTGTTTTTTTTATGGGGTTTTATTACCGTTTTAAACGACGTACTAATCCCTCGTCTGAAAGGCGTTTTTGACCTAACTTACTTTGAAGCAATGCTCGTACAGTTTTGCTTTTTTGGCGCCTATTTTATTGTCTCTATTCCCGCTGGAATTTTGGTTAAACAATTAGGTTATAAAAAAGGCATACTAACCGGCCTAGTAGTTGCCTCAATTGGCTGTATGTTGTTCTACCCTGCGGTAGTGGTGCATGAATACTGGTTGTTTTTAGGTGCTTTATTTGTACTGGCTGCTGGTGTAACTGTTTTGCAGGTTTCTGCGAACCCGTATGTAGCTGCTTTAGGGCCGGAAAAAACTGCCTCATCTAGGCTAAATTTAGCGCAAGCACTTAATGCCTTAGGGACAACCGTAGGCCCGTATGTTGGAGGTATCCTGTTTTTTGGTACCGCAGGTACATTAGCAGCAAGTGCTGCTACTGCTGAATCTGTAAAAGTACCTTATTTAATGTTAGCAGCGGCCTTACTTATTATTGCTATCGTATTTGCCTTTATTAAGCTTCCTGAAATAGAGGGCCATAAAGAAGAAAATAACCCGGTTAATGAAACTCGCTCATTAACACAGGCACCTCATTTAACAATGGGCGTATTTGCTATATTTTGTTATGTCGGTGGTGAAGTAGCTATAGGTAGTTTTTTAGTTAACTTTTTTGGTGAAGCACATATAGCTGGGCTTGAAGAGCACGCTGCTGCTGCACTGATCAGTTACTATTGGGGCGGAGCAATGATTGGCCGCTTTATTGGCTCTGCTGCACTACAAAAAATAGCGCCATCTAAAGCATTGGCATTTAATGCCTGCATGGTAATTGCCTTGTTACTTGTGACTATATTTACGCAGGGCAATGTAGCCCTGTACGCGGTACTGGCCATTGGTTTATTTAACTCAATTATGTTCCCGACTATATTTTCTGTAGCGATAGAGCGCTTAGGCTCATTAACCAGTAAAGGCTCTGGCTGGTTGTGTTTGGCAATAGTAGGGGGTGCCTTGGTGCCGTTATTACAAGGTTACATTGCTGATGTTGTTAATATTCAGCAAAGCTTTTTTGTTCCGCTAGTGTGTTATGTATTTATTGCTTGGTATGGCTTAAACGTGGTTCGTTTAGCTAAAAAGTGGTAAATACTCCCCGATGAAAGAGCGACTGAATACGTATTCAGTCGCTTTTTTATCATTATTTTATAGGAACGTTCCAAATGCGGGTTTGTTTTTTAAAAAGCAGTGGTGTTACAACTGTATAGTGAATAGAGGTGGTTCTTTATTCTTATTTTAAGTACATAACCTGCTTATCTACCTCATTAACGACGACATACCTTTAAATTTTTGCTAAAAATATAATTAATAACAAAAAATAAAAAAGGGCAGTCATGCTTAACTCACTTAAATTCACCTCAAAAGTGACTATTGCAGCATCTATGGTACTGGTTATTGTTCTGGGTTTATTTGCTATAAATAATTACATCGCCATGCGAAACCAAACGCAACAGCAGCTCGATTTAGTCCTTAAGCAAAATTCAGAATCTACCTCACAAAACATTGCAAGCTGGCTTAACGCTAAACTCACCATAGTAAAATCGATTGCGCAAACTCACAAAAATAGTGATCCAAAACAGTTAACCCTTGCCCAGCTTAATACTGCTAAATACGCTGGTGGCTTTAAAAATACGTATATAGGTAAACCAAGTGGTTTATTTATACTTAACGATCAAAGCATTGTATTGCCCTCTGATTTTGATGCCACCTCGCGCCCTTGGTATAAGTTAGTTGAAAATAAAAGCTATACCGCATTTACCACCCCGTATATTGATGTAACCACCAACGAGCTGACTATATCTGCCGTTGTGCCCATTCAAAGCAATGGCCGCTTTAGTGGCGTAGCGGGTGCAGATATAGACATGCACGCAGTGACTGAAATAATTAACGATATTGATTTTTTAGGGTTAGGGTATGCTTTTTTAGTAGATAAAAATGGCCAAGTGCTAAGCCATCCTAATAGCGAACTTAATTTAAAAAACACCGCCGAATTATTTGGCCAATCTACTGAGCTTAATAGCGAATTTACACAATATGATATAGCGGGGGAGCCGCAGTTGATATCGTTTACTAAAATACGTGGCATAGACAATGTTGACTGGTATTTAGGTGTCGTTATTAATAAAAACCAAGCCTATGCAGAGGTGTCTCGCTTTGGTGTTAACGCGCTTATTTACATGTTAGTGGGAATTGTGGCCATTATTGTGTTTATGCAATTTTTACTGCGTTACTTAATGCAACCTATGGCGCGCCTGAATGATGCACTAGAAGATATTGCAAAAGGCGAAGGTGATTTAACCAAACGTTTAAAGGTTGAAAACAATGATGAGTTTGGCCAAATTAGTCACTCGTTTAACATTTTTATTGAAAAAATTCAGCACTCTATAGAACACGTTAAATTAACGACTGAACAACTCGATAGCGTAATAGCCAGCGTGGTGTCGCAGACACATTCTTCACTAGCCATGCACCATGACCAAACAAAACGTACTGATAGTGTTGCCATGGCGGTTAATAATTTTTCGCAATCGGCTATGGCTATTGCTAATAACGCCAGTGACGCTTCTGTAATTGCTAAAAATGCAGATGAGCATTCAACACAAAACCAGCAAACCTTATTGCACAGCGTTAATAGTATTCATCAGTTATCAGCCAATATGGAACAAGCGCAACACACTATTAATAGCCTTAACGCGCATACTATTAGTATTGGGCAAGTGCTTGAGGTGATTAAAGGTGTGAGCGAGCAAACCAACTTACTTGCATTAAATGCGGCAATTGAAGCTGCAAGAGCAGGCGAAGCTGGGCGCGGTTTTGCCGTTGTGGCTGATGAGGTACGCCAATTAGCCCATCGTACTCAGCAATCAACCCAAGAGATTGAAGATACCGTAGGGCAACTACAAAGAGGCTCAAACCAAGCGGTAGAGCTGATGAAAACAAGCATTCAAGACAGTGAAAAAAGCGTAGAGCACGCTGAAGGTGTGAACGTGTTAATGGGTCAAATAATAGAGTCAATAAAACAAATTAGCAATGCTAATCATAGTGTTGCCAATGCCACTGTTGAGCAAAACGACCTTGTTAAAGTGCTCGACGCAGACATTACAAGCATGAGTGAGTTATCGGTACAAAGCCAAGAAAATTTAAAAAACACCCTCAATGAATGTACTAAACTTAAACAACAATTTAGTGATTTAGAGCAAATGGTTCAAAAGTTTAGAGTTTAAAATATGCCAAAAAAATCGATTACAGGACAAAGTTGGTTAAGCCTTATTAACATAGATAAGGTGTATAGCTCGGATAAACAGCGCCAAGCATTTTCACTATTCACCATGATAGCCATTGCTATTATTGTTATCTCTATGTTGGTGGTGTTTAACTACAAGGTGTATTCGCCTATTCTTACCGCTTCGTTAATCGCGGTTGATATTACCCTTATTAGCGGCACTTTTTATTTTATAAAAACAGCCAAGCTGGAAATGGTTGCACTTATAAGTATGTGTATAGTGTTTATTATGTGTGTGGCCCTTACGTATACCGGCGGAAAAGAAAATACCGCGCTTTATTGGCTAATGTTTTACCCTGTAGTGTGTTTTGCCTCTTTAGGTGTAAAGCATGGCTGCAGGCTTGGCTTAGGCTTATTACTGTGCTGCAGTGTTATTTTATACGGGCCTGATTTTGGGCAAGTTAACTATGGCGGTATTGAAAAGTCTCGGTTTTTAGCCTCTTTTACACTGGTGTTTATTTTTTCGTTTATAGGTGAATATTTCAGGCATAAAAGTCACCTGGCAATTGCTGATATAACCCTTGCGCAAACGCAAGATGCCTATACAGATCAGTTAACGGGTGGCGCGAACAGGCGTTTCATCACCGCTCACTTTTTAAAATTAGCTGCTAAAACGCCCGAAAACTACTTGCCGTTTTCTATTTTATTACTTGATTTAGATTATTTTAAACGACTAAACGACACCTATGGTCATGATTTTGGCGATACAGTGTTGATAGAATTTACCAAATTACTAGATTCACAATTTCCAAATTCCGCAGTTAAAGCCCGTTATGGAGGCGAAGAGTTTGTGGTGATTTTACCTAAAGAAACAGCCCCAGTGGCTACAAAATTAGCCGATGATTTTAGACAATGTGTCGCAAAACAAGCTATTTTAACCAGCGATAATAAACGGGTATTTATTACCTGTAGTATTGGTGTGGCACAGGTTGATAATGTGGATCATTACAGCCGTGCACTTAAACAAGCAGACGAATACCTGTACCTAGCTAAAGAGCAAGGGCGTAACAAAGTTGTATCAAATCACACAGGAACACTATGACTCAAACTAAACTTATATATGTACACGACCCTATGTGCAGTTGGTGCTGGGGATATAAACCGACGTGGTTAAAACTAAAAGCCGCATTAGCTTCGCAGCTGACTATAGAATACAAAGTAGGGGGGCTTGCTCCAGATAGCCAAGAGCCCATGCCAGAAAATATGCGCGCCATGCTCCAAAGCACGTGGCATAAAATTAGTGCGATGTTGGGCACACAGTTTAATTTTGATTTTTGGCAGGTTTGTCAGCCAAGGCGCTCTACTTACCCAGCCTGCAGAGCGGCGATTATTGCCAGAGCGCATAATAAAGAGCCACAAATGATAGAGGCAATTCAACATGCTTATTATCTACATGCTCAAAACCCATCTGATGAAAGTACTCTAATTACCTTAGCTGAAAAAATAGGCATAGATAAACAACAGTTTACCGAGGAACTTTGCTCTGAGGCTTTGAATCAAAAATTACATGAGGAGTTAGCATTTAGTGCAAGCTTGCCAATACAAGGCTTTCCTTCGTTAGTATTAATAACTGATAATAAAGCCATTGCAATTAAAATAAATTACACCGATCACCAGCAAACACTAAACACAATTAACGCTTTATTAGCTTAACAACTAGCCAAAATGCGTGTATTTGCTGCTTTAATACACGCTTTGCATGTAAACACTCCGATATAAGACGCAAATGTTACAGCTGTAACAAAATAGACTTTTTTGCGCAACATGCCTGTCATTATTCATCTATACAATTTCACTCATTGAAAATCTTTAGCCTAAAACAAGTCAGTTTAGGCTAAAACAACAAACTAGCAAATCCGCTAATTAACGAGTAAAGGTGTATGCGATGAAAGGCGTTAAACCATTGATCTTAGCTGGTATTGTAGCAGCAAGTGCTGCAGTACATGCCAATGATTTAGAAAAGGTTATCGATAAAAGCAGTGAAATAAATAAATCAGCTGCGCAATCACAAACAAAAATAGACAAGATTGCTGATTCAATGCAAGGACGTCTTCAACAGTTTAAAACCCTTAATAAAGAAATTGATGGTTTAACTGTTTATAACGCGCAATTAACTAAACAGTTAAATAACCAAATTGAAGAAATGGAGTCACTTAACCTTTCAATGGATCAGGTCTCTATTATTGAGCGTCAGATCACACCACTAATGTTGCGCATGATTGAAGGGCTTGAGCAATTTGTAGCACTTGATGTGCCATTTTTGCAAGAAGAGCGCACTAAGCGTATTAGCTCTTTAAATGCCATGATGGACCGTGCAGATATTAACTCAAGCGAAAAATTCCGCCGCGTATTAGAAGCATACCAAGTAGAAGTTGATTACGGACGCACTATTGAAGCCTACACCTCACTGCTAACGGTAGACGGTAAAGAGCGTGAAGTAGACTTTTTACGCATTGGCCGCTTAGAGCTTATTTATTTAACACGTGATGGTAAGCAAGCTGGTAGCTGGGATGAAGAAACAAAATCGTTTGTTACTTTACCAGACTCAACAATTAGCCAAATCAATAAAGGTTTACGTATCGCACGTAAGCAACTTGCCCCAGATATGTTAACTCTGCCAGTACACGCAGCAGAATAAGAGGTTGAAGATGAAACTGTTTACTCAAATGACAAAAATGGCCCTTTTTGCTGCAAGCCTAAGCTTTGCAGGCGCAAGTGTGGCAGCTGAGCCTATGGACTTAGACTCACTATTAAAAACACTTGAAGAAGGCAAATCGGCTCAAAGCGCGCAAAACAAGCAACGCGAACAAGAATTTATGGCGCGCCAAAACGAACAAGTGCAAATGCTTAACAACACTCAAGCAAAACGTAATCAAATGCTTGCTGAGTCTGAGCGCTTAGAAACACAGTTTGAAGAAAACGAAATTAAACTTGCTAACTTAACAGATACACTGTCTAAACGAATGGGTTCTTTAAAAGAGCTATTTGGTGTGCTTCAGCAAGTTGCTGGTGATTCTAGCAATAAGTTCGCTACCTCTGTGGTATCAGCTGAAATTGCGGGTCGTAGCACATTTATGGATGAGCTAGCACAAAAAATGGGCTCTACTTCAAAGCTTGCCTCTATCGAAGATATTGAAAAAGTATGGTTTGAGCTACAACGCGAAATGACAGAGCAAGGTAAAGTAAGCCGCTTTACTACCGATGTAATTGTACAAGGTGGTGAAAAAGCACAACAAGAAGTGGTACGTGTAGGTGCTTTTAACTTAATCTCTAACGGTAAATACCTAGAATTTAACCCAGTAACAAATACCTTAAGCGAGTTAAATCGCCAGCCTGTAGCACGTTTTACTGCAACTGCAGAAGAGTTACAAAATGCAAAAAATGGTATTGTGCAGTTTGCACTTGACCCAACGGGTGGCTCAATTTTAGGTTTATTAGTGCAAGCACCAGATACCGAAGAGCGCGTACACCAAGGTGGCACAGTCGGTTACGTTATTTTAGGTGTAGGTGTTATTGCTTTACTTATCTCACTTGAACGTTTTTTCTCATTACTGATTATGGGCGGTAAAATTCGTCGTCAACTTAAAGATGATGTAGCACGCGATGACAACCCACTTGGCCGCGTAATGAAAGTTAAAGATCAATTCCCTGATGTTGCCCACGACACATTAGAGCTTAAATTAAGCGAAGCTATTTTACGTGAAATGCCAAAAGTAACGCGTAATTTAACGCTTATTAAAATCATCTCGGTGGTGGCGCCACTGCTAGGTTTACTAGGTACAGTAACCGGTATGATCAACACCTTCCAAGCAATCACATTATTTGGTACAGGTGACCCTAAACTAATGGCTGGTGGTATTTCGCAAGCATTGGTAACAACGGTGCTAGGCCTAGTTGTGGCAATTCCTACGGTATTTTTATACACCCTACTTAATACACGCGCTAAAAATATTTTGCTTACTATTCAAGAGCAAAGCGCAGGTATTATCGCACAGCGAAGCGAGAAGGGAGCATAAACCATGGTGCTATTGATTGACTCAATCAATGCTATCCGTGATTTTCTCGACACTGGTGGCCAAGTCCTCTTGGTCATCGGGGTGTTAATCTTCGCGATGTGGTTATTGATACTCGAGCGATTTATTTATTTTTTCAAAGGTTTTCGTAGTTACAAACAAAACGTAAAAGCGCAGTGGAAAAACCGTGCAGAGCGCAATAGCTGGAATGCTGAGCAAATACGTCAGGCGATGATTTCACGTGCTTCAATGCGTTTAGACACCAACTTAGCACTGATAAATGTAATGGTTGCATTGTGTCCGCTACTTGGCCTGTTAGGCACAGTAACGGGAATGATTGAAGTATTTGATGTAATGGCAATTACCGGTACGGGTAGTGCGCGCTCTATGGCATCAGGTGTTTCTAAAGCAACTATTCCCACCATGGCAGGTATGGTTGGTGCACTTTCGGGTGTATTTGCCTCTACGTTTTTACAGCGCAGAGCCAAGCGCGAAGTTGAACTACTTGAAGACAGCATGGTTTTAGACCATTAAGTAACATTTTGATAAGCGGCTTATAGAGTCGCTCATCCTAGGAGAATAAAAATGAGAGCCCCGTTAGGAAACCTATTACAAGAAGACGAAGCTGAAGAAATTAACATGACCCCAATGTTAGACGTTGTATTTATCATGCTTATTTTCTTCATCGTTACCGCCTCGTTTGTTAAAGAAGCCGGTATTGATGTAAACCGCCCAGAAGCCGCAACAGCGGTTAAAAAAGAACGCGCTAATATTTTAGTGGCTATTTCTGATACAGGCGAGATTTGGATTAATAAACGTCAAATCGATGTACGTGCAGTGCAAGCCAATATCGAACGTTTAAAAGCAGAAAACCCACAAGGGAGCGTGGTTATTCAAGCTGATAAAAAAGCCACCACTGATATGTTAATCAAAGTAATGGATGCGTCGCGTGCTGCAGGTGCGTTTGATGTTTCAATTGCTGCACAAGATGCGTCTTAAGGGTTAGCCATGTTGCGATATTTAGTAGCATTAATAGTAGCGGGTGTAGTGACCTTTATGCTGTTTTTAGGCATGCAGGCACTGATCACCGGTGGTGAAGGTGCCATGTCGGAGCCAGTAAAAGGAAACGTTTTAGACTTTGTACGTTTGAAAAAAGAAGAAACGGTACAAAAGAAAGAGCGTAAACCGCAAAAGCCACCTACACCAAAAGAGCCACCACCACCGATGGAGTCGCCGCAAATGCAAAATAATGATGCAAACGCGGCCAGCAATAATTTTGATTTTGGCGCGGATGTAGGCAGCGACGTTGACCTAGCGGGTGGCTTAGCGCTTGAAACAAGTGATGGTGAATACCTACCTATTGTAAAAGTAGCTCCAGTTTATCCGCGTCGTGCTTTGTCGCGTGGTATTGAAGGCTATGTAATTGTTGAATTTACAGTAACTAAGCAAGGTACTGTTCGTGACCCGCAAGTAGTAAAAGCGGTTCCTGAGTCACTGTTTGATAGAGCAGCGATGGATGCCGCACTTAAATTTAAATATAAACCGCGCGTAGTAAATGGTGAAGCCGTTGAAGTGGCGGGTGTTCAAAACAAAATATCTTTCCAAATTAATGGTTAACTTATCTTAATTGGATGAAATAGCGAGGCGATTATGAAATTACTACCTACAGCTAAAAATTTAAAACTGGCATTATTTTGCACTGCCGCGATCAGTGCAAGTATTGTTGTGCCAAGTACGCTAAGCCTTGTGCCGGGGCTAAACGTAGCAACTGCCCATGCAGAGCAAGAACAAAAAACAAAGCGTGTACCTGCACTGCGCGAAAAGGTTTATAGCCAGCTTGCTCGTGCGCAAAAGCTCGCTGACGATGGCGATGTAAAAGGCGGCCTTGAAGCACTTGATAGCATTCAAGAGCGAGCTTCAAGTATGAACTCGTACGAAATTGCGATGATGCATAACTTTTATGGCTTTATTTATTACAACGAAAATGATTTACCAAAAGCCATTGCCTCGTTTGAAAAAGTGGTAGCCGAAAAGGCTATTCCAGAGTCATTACGTTTAAGTACCACGTTTAGCTTAGCGCAGCTTGCAATGGCAAACGGTGAGTATAAAAAAGTTATCGCGTTTTTAGATAAGTGGGAAGAAATAAATACCAAACCTATTACAGAAGGGTATTACTTACTTAGAGCGCAAACTTACTACCAGTTAAAAGAATACCCAAAGGGGCTTGAGTATATCAATCAAGTTATTGCTCTTAGCGACAGCGAAGGCAAAACGCCTAAAGAAAACTGGCTGGTACTTCAGCGCGCTATGTATTACTCACTTAATCAAACAGATAAAGTAGTGGCAGTGCTTGAGCGCATGGTTAAACTTTACAATAAACCAGAGTATTGGGTTCAGCTAGCTGGTATGTACGGAGAAACCGGCAAAGAAAAAGAGCAACTAGCAGTAATCGAAGCGGCGTATCAACAAGGCTTTTTAAAAACCAAGTCTGATTTACGACAGTTATCGCAAACTTACCTTTATAACGGCCTGGCATACAAAGCAGCTAAAACAATGAGTGATGCGATAGAAAAAGGCATTGTAGAAAAATCAGCGAAAAACTATGCCTTTATTGCAGAGGCCATGATTCAAGCTAAAGAAGATGAAAAATCGATTAGCTACTTTGCAAAAGCGGCTGACCTATCAGAGCATGGTAAGTACGATCAACGCCTAGCAGAAGTGTTTGTTAACACTGAGCAATACGAAGAAGCGGCTGATGCTGCGCGTAAGGCGCTTGACAAAGGCGGTCTTGATTTTGAATCAAACGCTTACGTTGCGCTAGGTATGGCACAGTACAATATGCAAAATTTTGATGCGTCTATTTTAGCGTTTGAACAAGCCCAAAAGCATGATAAATCACAACGTTTAGCAAAGCAGTGGATTAAATATGTTAAGCGTGAAAAAGTGCATGCGCAAACACTTAAAGCCGCGTTACTTTAACTTTATACCCTAACGCTATTTTACAAATAATAAAGCGTTTACCTATTTCATAATCGCAACACCAAAACCGCCTTAGGGCGGTTTTTTTCGTTGCTAAAAAATTTAAGTTGTTGAATTTTAATTAATTACTATTGTCATCTTATGGTTACTAAACTGTAACTGCTTTGTCATATCTCTACAGTATCTTATTTGCATCCGATAACTCAGGTCACCTTAATGCATGAGTATCGTGCCTTAAAGTGACTTAAGTTTTTACTTAATGCACTAACAAAATAATTAAATACTTTAACGGAGTGAACAATGAAATTATCTGATTTATTTAAGGTCAGCCTAGTAGCAACTGCAATGACACTAGCTGGCTGTGGCGGCGATATCGAAATTACACCTACTGTAAACGATAACAGCTCGTCAACAGATAACAGTGTTAATAATTCAAACAATACAACTGGTTCAACAACTGAAGAAGAAGCTGTTTGTGCAAGCTACGAATCAGATGCAGGTACGGTAACAGGCGTAGTAAGTGGCATTGATTGTTTATACAACGACTCGTTTGCAAGCAAAACAATTTCTATCACAAGCAACATTACTTTCGCTGAGCTACCTGATGGCGGTGTTCACGTTTTTGAAGATGCATTACAAATTGGCGAAGACGGCAGCACTGTAGATGGCTTTGAAGTACCAGCAAATGGTCCAACAATGACTGTTGAACCAGGTGCCGTTTTAGCATTTGGCTCAGGTGAAGCAATTGTACGTATTGCACGTGGTGCAAAAATTCAAGCGGTAGGTACTGAAGATAAGCCGGTTGTATTTACTTCGGCAAACGCGTTTGACCGTTTTGATACAGCAGGCGAAGGCGCACGCTACGCAGATTGGGGCGGTATCATCATTAATGGTAACGGCATTACTGACCAATGTACTGATGCAGAGCGTGACGGTGGTACGTGTAACGTAGCCTCTGAAGGTATTACAAGCTACTTTGGTGGTAACGATAATGCAGACTCTAGCGGTAATATTAAATGGGCTAAAATTTGGTACGCAGGTTCAGGCCCTCGCGTTGGTGGTGAAGGCGATGATTTGAATTCACTAACACTAAATGCAGTTGGCTCTGGTTCTGAGTTTGATTACCTACACATTCACCAAGGTTTTGATGACGGTATTGAAATTTTTGGTGGTGCTACAACGCTTAAACACGTAGCGGTAACAGATACACAAGATGATTCGTTTGACTTTGACGCAGGTTGGCAAGGTAAAGCTCAGTACTTATTTATTCAACACGGTACTGTGACACTAAATGACGGCACTGTTGTTAACATGGGTAACAATGGCTTTGAGTCTGATGGTGTTAAAGGTTCTTCTACCGAGCAAGTGTCTCCATCTAACCCAACGGTTGCCAATGTAACGGTTGTAACTACAGATGGTAACTCGGTACGTGATGACGACCCTTCACAAGCTTACAAGTTTGATGACCAATTTAATTCAAGCATTTACAACACTGTTATCGTTAAGCAAAACGCAACTAACACGCAATGTATTGAGTTCTCAGGCGACGGTGAAGCACAAGCAGATAAAATCTCATTCACAAGCTCTGTAATGGCGTGTTCTGCAAACTTTACTGATACAGATACGTTTGCAAGCGGCCCATTAGAAGGTCAAACAAAAACAGCGTGGTTTGAAAATGACGGTGCTAACCAAATTTTAACTGATGATGTTGCAGTACTTGCAGATAACGGTTTTGCAACGAACACAGCAGCTGCAGAAGTAACTGTTACTGCAACAGATTTAAGCACAAGCGATTCATTTTTTGAAAGCGTAAACTACATTGGTGCGGTATCGGATCAGGATACAGACTCTAGCTGGTATAAATGGGTTGAAGCGGCTGTTACAGCAGCAAATGCTGACTAAATAGCACACCATTATAACCTCTGATTAAAGGCGCCTTGTGGCTTGTTATTTAAGCGTCAGGCGCCTCTTTTGTATAACCTGATTAGGATTATCTCATGTCTAAAAAGCATAGACTCAATCAAATTACCTGGGCAATTGGTTTAGGTTTAGTCGCTCATTCGACTAGCTTAATTGCTGCACAAGCTGATGAACAGTTAACAAACGAACAAGAAATAGAAGAAGTTGTTGCTGTAGGTACGCGTTTACAAGGGAGCGCTGCGGCAGTTGTAGAAGAACGTAAAAACCAAGCCTTTGTTGCCGATATTTTAGGCTCTGAACAATTATCACGCACGGGCGACAGCGACGCAGCATCTGCGCTTCGTCGAGTGACAGGCCTAACGCTTGTTGATGGTAAGTTTATTTACGTTAGGGGCCTTGGTGAGCGTTACTCTAGTGCGCGTTTAAATGGCGCTTACATCCCAAGCCCAGATTTAACCCGTAACGTTATTCCGCTGGATATTTTCCCTGCAAGTATAATTGAAAGTATGGCTGTTCAAAAAGCTTACTCTCCAGACATGCCAGCAGCGTTTGGTGGCGGTAATATAGATATTAGAACTAAAACCGCACCGAGTGAATTTACAGCAGGCATAGAAGTGGGTGCAGGTTACGATACGGCATCAAGTGATGGCTTTACCTACAATCGTAACGAAAATGGCATTCCAAGTGAGTTATCACAGGCTATTTCAACATACCGTGGTGATTTTAGTATTGGTAATATTGTTAGTAGTGAAGGCTTTGAAGATGGCGATTTAACGCGTGCAGAACAAGCAACCGCTGTTAATAACTCACTTTTAAAGTCGCTTCCTCGCGATTATGAGTTAAAAGAAGAGTCGTTAGACCCGCGTTATAATATTAAAGCCCATTATGGTGATAGCTTTGAAGAGAGCTATTTTGGCGGCAAGGTTGGGTTTTTACTGGCAGGTGCTTACAAAAACGAATGGAATTTTGAAGAACGCTTTAGCTCAGTTATCACCCAAGATTTAGAAAACGAAGAAGGCAATGTTGATTGTACAACGTCGTTAGCGACCAGTGAAGATGTGAGTAACTCGTGTTACAACACAGTCAAAAATTCGCAAGTGACCACTGAAACCGAAAGTTATAATGGTTCATTAAGCTTGTCATACCGTTTAGGTACGCACAGTATTTCTGCTCAACAGCTTTACATTATTGATAATGAAGATGAGTCTGAAATTGCTATTTCGCAAAGCCCTGCGGGTAGTTCTACGTTTAGTATTGCGGGTGATGGTATTGCAAACCGTAATCATGAATTTAATTACGAAGAACGCCAATTAAACATTACTCAAGTTATGGGCCAACATACCTTTTTAGATTATTTTGGTATTGGTGCCGATTGGCAGTACACCGAAGCTAAAGCAACGACTGATATACCTACCAGTGCCGATTTTGAATTTCGTGACACTTATAATAGTGATGGCAGCTATGCCGGCTCAACTATTACAGGGGATGATAACCGTGTAATTATGTCATACACCAATATGGAAGAGCGTGTTAAATCGTACGGTGGTAACTTAACGCTGCCGCTTAGCTTTGAGTCTATGGAAGTTGAGTTTAAAGTGGGTTACGATTTTTCTGACAGAGCCAGAATATTTAATACCTCAAGCTTTGCTATAAACAATAGTGGCGGCTCAGGTATTTCAATAAACGACGGTAGCACTGATGCGCTTAATAATAGTGGTTTTTTAACTGACGACTTTATTGATAATAACGCTGTGTTAGTTGACTTTAATGAGCCAACAGCCCCTGATGCCGATGATTACATTGCTGCGCAAAAGGTGGATGCAGGTTATGCGTCTTTCGATGTGTTTTATGATCAATGGATAAGAATAAGCGGTGGTATTCGTTATGAGGAATTTAAACAATCTTCTATCGGTACATCGAGCCTTATTTTTGATGAAGACGATTTAAATACCTTTTACGATCCAGATAAAATTCAAGCAGGCTCTGTTATTACCGATGATTGGTACCCGGCACTGTCTGTTACCTATGTAGGTGGCGATGATTACCAAGTGCGCTTAGGTTATGGTGAAACAGTAGTTCGTCCTGATTTTCGTGAAGTAGTGCCTGTTACGTATTACGACCCTTTGACCGACATTAGAACGTTTGGTCGTACAGGTATAAAAAGTAGCCCAATTAAAAACTACGACTTACGTTATGAATATTACGGACAAGCCGGTAATTCATTTAGCGTAGCGGCGTTTTATAAAGATATTACTGCGCCAATTGAAACGGTTTTAAACATTGGTGATGAAGATTACTCAGCATCGTTTATAAATGGTGAAACAGCAGAAGTTTATGGTATTGAAGCTGAATGGCTACAAGACTTAACATTTGTAAGTGAAGGCCTATTTACTAGCGGTAATATCACATTAAGTGATTCTGAAGCGTCTATTGACCCAGCACTGGCGGGTACATTAACTAATCCTAAAAAACGTATGACAGGCCACTCTGAGTATGTAGTTAATTTACAATTAAACTACGATTCGTTAGATGGCATGCACAGCAGTTCATTAGTTTATAACGTATTTGGTGAGCGAATTTTAGCAGCGGGTGTTGCTAATAGAGATGACGCGTATGAGCAACCATTTCACTCACTTGATTTAGTTTATACTTATTACCCTGATTTTAATTCTAAGATTAAGTTTAAAGTTAAAAACTTACTCGATGAAGATCAAGAGGTAACACAATCAGACATTATAGTGCGCTCAAAAGAGCAAGGTGTAACGTTTGATTTAAGTTACAGCTACGAGTTTTAATTTTCTTCCCAAGGAAGGGGGATATAATAAAACCTAACTACCGATTAGCCCTGTATTTAATACAGGGCTTTTTTATGACTATGAAAAATATTTAAGTTTCGCTTTATTCACTAGTTTTAGGGCGCTTGGGGTGTTAGGTTAGCTTTATACTAATCAACTTAAATAACTAGTCATTCTAGTGTGCTAAATAAAGCGCGAACGGCGTAATAAATTTTTGATGCAGAACAGCTACATATAAAAATTTATGGCTTGTTATCTCGCTATTAATTTGCCGCTATAAATGATTAATAACTTAATATGATTGGTTTTAATAAAAATTAATTCTCACGCAATGAATTTTAATTTTTAATGTATTAAGGCATCTTTTATGAATCAAACAGTGGAAAAAACAATGAAAAAAGTAGGATTGGTCGGTTGGCGTGGCATGGTTGGCTCTGTGTTATTAGAACGTATGCAACAGCAAAGTGATTTTGCACATATCGACACCACCTTTTTCACCACCTCACAAGCTGGGCAACTCGGCCCTGATATTGCTGGCGCCGCAAAACCGTTATTAGATGCAAGTGATGTAAATGAACTTGCTAAAATGGATATTATTGTTACCTGTCAAGGTGGTGATTATACCAAAGCGGTTTACCCTAAATTACGCGAATCGGGTTGGGATGGTTACTGGATTGATGCAGCTTCTGCCCTTCGTATGGTTGATGACAGCATTATTGTACTTGACCCTGTAAATAAAGATGTCATTGAACAAGGTTTAGAGCAAGGCGTAAAAACTTTTGTAGGCGGTAACTGTACCGTATCGTTAATGCTACTTGCTTTAGGTGGTTTGTTTGAGCAAGACTTAATAGAGTGGGTAAGCCCAATGACTTACCAAGCGGCCTCTGGTGCCGGCGCTCGTAATATGAAAGAGCTTATAGCACAAATGGGCGCTATTCATTCAAGCGTTGCCGAGCAACTAGATAACCCAAGTTCAGCTATTTTAGAAATTGATAAAATAGTGAGCGAAAAAATGGCTTCAAGCGATTTACCACAAGACCAATTTGGCGTGCCGCTAGCCGGTAGCTTAATTCCTTGGATTGACGTACCAATGCCAAGTGGCCAATCTAAAGAAGAGTGGAAAGCTCAGGTTGAAGCGAACAAAATTTTAGGCTCTTCTAAACAGCCTGTGCCAATTGATGGTTTATGTGTACGTATTGGTGCAATGCGTTGTCATAGCCAAGCGATGACCATTAAATTACGTGAAGACATTAGCATAGAAAAAATTGAAGAAATTTTAGCTTCGCATAACGAGTGGGTTAAAGTTATCCCTAATGAGCGCGAAATTAGTGCGACTGACTTAACCCCAGTTAAAGTAACAGGTACTTTAAGTATTCCTGTTGGTCGTATTCGTAAATTAGCCATGGGTCCTAAATACATTAGCGCATTTACCGTGGGCGATCAGCTGTTATGGGGCGCTGCAGAGCCACTTCGTCGTATGCTTCGCATCATTGTAGACGGTGAATAATTTCTGCATTTAAAAGTGTATATTAAAAAGGGGTTAGCGTATTGCTAACCCCTTTTTTAGTTAAGCGGCACTACATACGCTACTTTATTTTTTCCTTCGTGTTTTGCTTTCGTTTTTGCTATTTACAACGCTTTATCTATGGTGCTGCAACGCGCTGTATATAAAAGCACTATATGATCGCGCTGTATATAAAGCATATAAGTTTGTGCTTCATTAATACCTAGGAAAAACGTAATAAATATTAATATTGCCATCCCCTATGCTCTGTTGGAGCAGTCATAAAATTAATGAGTATACGAAAGGCTCACTAAGCTTGCTTAACTCGGCTCATTGCATTTTTTGGTATAGCTTTTGCTCGTAATAATCTATTACAGCTTTATTCGCTCGGTTTTAGCTGCTTTGTGGGTACTTAATTCACTTATGCAGGTATTTTTTACTTATGCCGAGATGCTAAGCCTTCACATAAGGATAGATAATGGCTTCTACTTTTAAAAATACACGCAAAAAATGGTTTTATGCTTTAGTGGTTACAGCCTTGGGGTTAATTTTACTCAGAGCTTTAGCCCCTTATGCGGTTCAATATTATGTAAATCAGCAGCTTGAACAAACCCAAGGCATAACAGGGCATGTGGGTGATGTTGATTTGTACTTATACCGAGGCGCTTACGCTGTTGATGAGGTAGAAATTTACGCGGTAGATGCCACGCAGGTGCCTAAGCCGTTACTGTCTATTGATACACTTGATTTTTCGCTTGCGTGGTCTGCTTTATTAAACGGTAATTTTGTCACCAACATGGCTTTTACCCGCCCAGAAATTGTTATTTACGATAAAGACCCAACTACCGCTGAACAAAACCAACAGGTGAAAGATGAAACCACCTGGGTAGGCCTTGCTAATGATCTCGTGCCTTTTTCAATTGATACGCTACGTATAGACAATGGTAAAGTAACCTTGGTTAACGCCACCAGCGAAGGAGAGCAGCCTACTTACGTATCAAATATAAACGCTAACATTAACAATATTACCAATGCACAAAACCTCTCTAAAACCTTAGTCACGAGTTTAAAAGTAGAAGGGCAGCTAATGGGCGAAGCTAAGCTGTCTTTAAATGGTAAATTGGACCCTTTTAGTGATGAAGCTAATTTTGATTTTAATGTTGAAGTGCAGCGCTTTTCGGTTAAAAATCTCGAAACTGTTTTTAAAGTCTATACCCCATTTGACATTGAAGCCGGCGGAATAGATGGCGCAATGGAATTGGCCGCTAACAATAATAACTTAAATGGATATGTAAAAGCGGGTGTGCACGATTTAAGTGTTTTTTCGTGGCGCGAAGATATAGAAAAAGATGATGACGGTCTATTTACCGCTATTTTTGAAGGCAGTATTGATTTACTCAGCTCGTTATTAGAAAACGACGAGTCAAAGCTGGTGGCTGCTCGGGTGCCCATAGACGGGCAGTTAGATAACGCTGATGTATCTATTTTCGAAGCCGTGGTTTCGGTATTAAAAAATGCGTTTTTTGAAGCATTTAAAATGAAGGTTGATAATGTTATTTCGTTTGAAAGCACGCAAGAACAACAAGGTGAGTAACTAAAAGCCCTTTGTATTAACTCAATACAAAGGGCTTTTTAAGTTTTAGCAAGTAAAATAGATCAGCTATTTATTGGAGTTGGTTTTATCTGAGGTTTTACTTAATAACGTTTTTAGCTCAGCTATTTGCGCTTGTAGTTCAACTACTTGTCCTTGCGTTGCAGGAAGTGAGTTATTATCCGCTTTTAGCTCACGGGCATTTCGATGCTCCTCGCTCATTACTTCTAAAATGGCACCTACCATCATGTTTAAAAACACAAACGCAGTTAAAAAGATAAACGTGAGGTAGTAAATCCAGCTTAGCTCGTACACCGCCATGGTTTCGTACATAATGTCCACTTTATAAGAACCCATTCTTTTGTGACAATCAATGGGTGAGTGAGTGAAACCCCCATATTACAACGCATCACAAAAGGAGATGAGAAATCTTTCTTCAAATTGCCATTGTCAACGTTGACACTCAAAAATATAGTCAAAAGAAATTATCTAAGCCCTAACTTCAGAGCACCACATTAAGCATTTTTGTTGACAAATAACTAGGATATAATCCACGTAATTTAAATTACTCCAACCTTTTAGTAGATGTAAATGTACGAAAATTTAAAAATTAAGTTGAACAACCTTAAAAACAATAAAGCTTTTGAGCTAACGGTTGTAGCAGTAATAATCATTTCAGCCTTGGAAATAGGCGCTAAAACTTTTACGCTTCCCGATACCGCAATTTCAGCTACACATATACTTGATATATTGATAACTTTGTTTTTTTTGTTTGAAATTACAGTTCGTTTTGTTGCAGACGAAGATAAAAAGAACTTTTTCAAAAAAGGTTGGAATATTTTCGATACGCTCGTGGTAGCAATTAGTTTGATCCCAATAGATGACAGTGAAATGGCACTTTTGGCTAGATTAGTTCGTGTATTTAGAGTTTTAAGGATGGTATCTGTTGTTCCTGAATTACGGGTGCTTATTAACTCACTAATTAAAGCAATGCCTCAACTCGGTTATGTTATTTTATTAATGTTTATTATTTTTTATATATATGCTGCTATTGGAAGTTTTATATTTAACGAAATCAATCCTGTATTATGGGGAGATATCGCTATATCAATGCTGACACTTTTTCGAATAATGACGTTCGAGGACTGGACTGACATTCAATATGAAACTATGGAAGTTTACCCAATGTCATGGGTATTTTATTTATCATTTATATTTTTTACAGCGTTTGCATTTTTAAACATGGTTATTGGTATCGTAGTTAATGTTATGGAAGATGAGCACGCTAAGATGCGTCAAGAAAAACAAGAAGCCCTAAATAAGCCGACAATCGAGGATTTACATAAAGAAATTCTAGAATTAAAACAAATATTAAAGCGCAATAGCAATGATTCTAAACCTTGATGTTAAATATGTTAGAGTTCCAATAATATTCTTTTTGAATTTATACCTTCGTTGATTTGTTGATTGCTGATTTTACAAAAATAATAGGGGTGTGATTACGTCAACATTGTTATAAAATTACTAAATGATTTTTATCAAGTAATCACACCATTTTTTAGAACAAAATCGTGCTTACAGAACTTTTGTAAACTATAAGTGAATATCACTACGAGTAAGTATAATCCAAATTTTTCATCTGAAGTCCTTTACTGTATCTCCAAGTTTAATAATACCGTTTGCGCTATTTTTAAAATACAAAAGAAATTTCATTAAGCACCATTAACATGCGATTTTATTAATAGCTTCCTGTAGTTGTAATTATAAAAGCGCATATCCTGATAAATATACGAGTAACCTACTGAGCAAATAACACCGTCAAAATTACAATTTAATCGGATAGCAAAGGTCTTTCTAATACCATTGGTCATCTCACTAAAGGGGAAAAGCAAATTACAAAGTCACGTCTCAAATAAATAAGCTGAAACTTCTGCTGCTAGCACCATTTTACCGGCCCCGGTGATCATATATACATCGCATGAAAATCTTACACACTAATAAGACCATATTATAGCTTCCGATGAGTGATGTGAGAATCCCACACCACGCATAACATGAGATTTTTACTTATAGATTAAAATTTTTTCGGATTGATGTTGCTTAACGAACGTTGGTCAATGAAGGAGGCGTATTTCAAATTCTACATTCGTAATAAAGGGGAAATGTTTTGAACAATTTACGTCAACTTTTTATAAAATAGTCTCAAAGAATGCTGCATAAAGCATCGGCAATACTTCGACTGACAACTACTATGGGGTGAGGTTTAATTGTTGAAAAGCTGCTTTGAGCGAATTGCAGACGGTCGAATTAGTTGCCTTCTCCTAGCTTGCAAGGTAGCCTGTAAAGCATTCATAAAAACATGGACGCACTATGAAAGCTTTCTTTTTCATTTTTCTATTTGTCTTTTCTATTAGCTGTCTCGCTGTTGTAAAAAGGCATGATATTCCCCCTGAGAATTATGTGTCGAAAGAAGCTCCTAACTTCTTAGTGGATATGCCTCATGAAGGGCATGGCGCTTTAATTAACCCAAGGTGGGTTGTAACTGTCGCGCATACCATTTTTTATAATTATATTGGTAAAAGTTTAAGGATTGGATCAAATACATATCAAATTGAAAAAGTGTACATACATCCTGAATTTGAAAAACCTAGCGAAAGTTTGTTGAAAGGAAATTTAGCGCCTTTAATGAGTTTTTTTAAAGCAAGAAGTGATATTGCATTAATCAAATTAACTTCGCCTGTGAGCGATGTATTACCGATTACTCTTTACACAAACACAAAAGAACAAGGAAAAACAGTTACAGTTTTTGGTAGAGGTGCCACAGGTAATGGGCTTATTGGCGAAGAGTCTGAGACTAAATCTTTGAAACAGCTGAATCACTTCCAAAATATTATCGAAAATGCAGAAACTAATTGGCTGACATTCAGGTTTGATAAGGCACCTAATGGATTACCTCTAGAGGGAATGCACGCTTCAGGTGATAGTGGTGGAGCCTCTGTCATTTATCAGGGTGGTATACCCTTTCTTGTAGGGCTTTCAAGTTGGCAATTAGCGCATGGCGATATTTCTGATTTTAAGGGTGGGTTATATGGTACAACTGCATATCAAGTGAGAATTTCCAATTATAGTAAGTGGATTAAGGATGTATTAGCTAGCGAACCAAAAACTGTCAATTAGCGTCTGTTTTGGGACTGTAATGAAGTTCGACCTAGAGCGAGAAGCGGACGGTCGTTTAAGCTCGTTCTTGGACAATTTTGAGTTACATAGGTTGTTAAATTAACTCAGTTAGAATTAGGTGATGTATTGAATAAGCGGCTCGCCACGGCGGACTTTCTGGCAGTGTGGATGATGTGCAACGCAAGCAAACTCTGTTGGTTATGACGGGTTTCATAGGGTAAGCTAGTACATAACCTACTGACTGAGAAATATTTATGGACACAATAAAGAGCAAAGCTAGAAGGCAACCTCCATACAAATCCATTTGGTTTTGGGTGTTGCCATTTTTCACTCTAATTGTAGTGTTGACATTGGTCTCTATGGCTCAAAATGTCTCTGGCTTCTCTGAGGGGCTAAAACATACATTAGAAACCTATCGGATACCGCTGGCTTCTGTTGTTTTTTGTGTTACGACATTAATTCAATGGTTGATAGCTCACAACTCAAATAAGCCATCCGAATTAGAGGAGCAGCAAGTAATAAATAGACACCTTAGAGATGAGTATGATGTTAGTGAGCGTCTTTTAATTAAGCAGTTTGGTAAATTATCCTCTGACCGTGCATTTACTTTTATTTCAACAGATGACTTGCCAGCAATTCACTCAAAGGTGTATGCGGAAGACCGTCTAATTAAACGTGGTAAACTAAGTGTCTGTGATGAAGCGATACGAGCCATTGACTACTACTTTCGGAATACCGAAAGGCTACTAGAAGAAGCTCTAAACCTATTGCAAAACGAAGAAGCCAAAGAAACGCCGAACAGGCACATCAAAGAAAGTCTGATCATCCAGCTAATTCAGTATTTAAATCAATGTGCACTAACACTGCATTATGAAATTGGGATGAGGGTGATTAATTTGGATAGCTCAGATATAAATACCTACCGAGATGCTTTTTTCGAAACACTCCATCTAACAAACTTCTTAGGTGGAGAGTTATCCCCCATAGTGAATCAAGTGGTTGAAACCCCATCAACTGAAAAATCCAACTCACAAGAGGATATACTGAACATGTTTGTTGCTGCCCATGAAATAGCGGAGAGTTTAGTGACCAGTAGTGAAGGGGCTACATTTGGTGGCCTGTATAGAAGCATCCAGCTAAGGTCGATCATCAAACAAGCGCAGGGTTCTCCTTTATACCTATTAGCTTGTCAGGTTATTCAAGATATTGTTCTTGAACCACTACTAGGCGAAAGCGATAAAATAGGCGCTGTGGAGGTTGATGACAACTATCCAAAATATGACATATACAACCAAGCTGGAGAGAAGAAGCTAACTCTCGGTTACAAAGAGGTAGATGAGAACACTCTTACCCTCATCCTGAGCGGTGAAGGTGAGAACATAAAAACAACTGTAAGGTTTGTCGATTCGGAAAAGAAAAGGTTCGAAGTAGATAGGGACATGGGGGGGCGCTTTACCCTTGAGTGTAAAAAAGCTATTAACCGGCACTTAGTTATTGAATAGCTATCAACTTGACGGACTGCAGTGGATGAGTAAGTTTGACCATATAGCTAGAGTTTTTGTCATAAGGTAAAGTAAGTCAAATACTAAACTGAATGCTGTGTAGAAAAACTAACGTAAAACACAATGGAGT
>BJUT01000037.1 GCA_007988745.1 Pseudoalteromonas atlantica | reverse complement strand
TTTGCTCAGCTTTTACTTAGCCCACTAGGTTACAAACTTCGCGCCGCGATTAAATAGCCCCTAGTTTGAACAAACTTTAATCCGCAAAGTTCAACAGCCCCTAACTAAAGCGAATAGTTTGCTTTTCGTGATCTGAAAGTATGCGCTTCATGTAGGCGTCTATGTCATTTTTTTGTGCGGGTAAACTTACACTAAATTGTCGCTCGTTATTGCTATGAATAATAAGCTCATCGTTCTTACTTTCTATATGTTCAATGTTGCCAATAACAAGCCATTGCGGGCCAAATTTTTTATCAAAGAAACCTGCCAAGCTAAATAACATTAAGTGCTGTGCATCGCGCTGAATAAAATTATCAAGCGTATTGCGCTTTTTAAAGGCGGGTGTCAGCCTGTAACAACACGAACAAAACACAAATAACCATAATCCTATTACGGCAGAAAACCAAATATGATCAGTTAGCGATGTAAACAACACCAAAGCGCCTAAAATAATGCCAATACCAAGCACTACAATGGCAATTTTTTTATTAATGTTATCCATTTAGCTCCCTTTTATTTAGCGTTTTTATCATCTGCTTTTTCGGTAGGCTCTGGCCAATCGTTAAAAAACACCTGCAAATAACGACTCTTTGCCAAGTACCACATTACCCAAAACACAATCACCATTTGCACAGCTAAAAATAATGAAAACCTGTAATGACTATGTGCAGCTTGTATTGTTAACCAGCTTAAGTCGGTTATTGCACACACAAGTAACGGCCAGCGCATGTAGCGCCACACCATCGCTAAACGCGCACTTTGTTGATGAGAGTCGCGCGGTCGTCTTAAGCAAAATAAAAAAGTGGGCACTATCGCAATAGCGCCAATCGAAATTGCGATAAAAAAATCGTTTTTAGATTTAAAAAATAGCGACATTAAATCAAGCTCAGGGCGACGACTCAGCGCCGCTATAACCCAAATAAAATACGCACGTAGTAACACCAATAAACTTAGATGAAATGCAATCGGCGTACGGTAGCTTCCGTATTTATCCCAGTACTCGGGTCCATATCGGCTCATTTTACTACCCTAAGCATTGTACTTATCAAACAGTGCAATTAAGTCATCTTCGCTAAGTATGTCTATGCCTAAATCTTGTGCTTTAGTTAATTTAGAGCCGGCTTTTTCGCCCGCCACCAATGCATCTGTTTTAGCCGACACACTACCGGCTACTTTTGCACCTAACTGTTGTAAGCGTGCTTTAGCATCGCTTCGGTTTAAAGTATTAAGAGTGCCAGTTAATACATAGGTTAGCCCAGCTAAGGGTTGCTCATCC
Organism: Pseudoalteromonas atlantica; assembly: GCA_007988745.1. Lineage (GTDB taxonomy): Bacteria > Pseudomonadota > Gammaproteobacteria > Enterobacterales > Alteromonadaceae > Pseudoalteromonas > Pseudoalteromonas atlantica. The sequence continues at coordinate 40,805 of BJUT01000037.1, read as the reverse complement.
TCTGAAGGCGGCGTTAGCGCTGGCCAATTAATGCCTTGTTCAATTAAAGCATTAACTACATCTACATTATGTTGCCCATCAAAAAAGCCACGAACATGAGTTGCTACAATAACCCCTACATCGCTCACTTGTGTAAGGCTTTCAATACTGGCTTGGGTTACCTTTTCAAGTGTTAAAAAATGATTTGCTAAGTTTTGCGCTGTGGCCTCGCCAACCTCACGAATACCCAGCGAATATAAAAACTTTGCAAGCGTAGTTGTCTTTGCAGCTTCAAGCGCATCGACTAAGTTTTTAGCCGACTTAGGACCCATACGCTCAAGTGACTCAAAGTGACCTTGTTTTAATATAAATAAATCTGCGGGGGTTTTTACCAACTCTCTATCAACCAGCTGATCAACTATTTTGTCGCCTAAGCCATCTATATCAAGCGCTTTGCGTGATGCGAAATGCTTTATCGCTTGTTTACGCTGAGCTTGGCACACTAAGCCACCGGTACAACGAGCCACGGCCTCGCCTTCTACTTTTTCAACGTGTGAGTCACAAATGGGGCAACTGGCAGGAAATACAATGTCGCGTGCATCATCTGGGCGGCGCTCAAGTACTACTTGTGTAATTTGCGGAATAACATCGCCGGCGCGGCGTATAATTACTGTATCGCCTACCTTTACGCCTAAACGGGCTATTTCATCGCCATTGTGCAGCGTTGCGTTTGATACCGTAACACCGCCTACAAATACAGGCTCTAAACGCGCTACCGGCGTTATTGCGCCTGTGCGACCAACCTGAAATTCTACATCAAGTAACTGGGTTATTTCTTCTTGCGCAGGAAACTTATAAGCAATTGCCCAGCGCGGTGCACGTGCAACAAACCCTAAACGCTCTTGTAAGGCTTTTTGGTTTATTTTAATTACTACGCCATCAATTTCATATTTAAGCTCGCTTCTGCGCGTTAAAATATCACTGTAGTAATCTAAAGCCGCTTGCGTACCTTCAACTAACTTTGTTTCTGGGCACAGCGGTAAACCCCAATCGGTTAATTTTGCCAATTGTTGGTAGTGATCCTCAGGGATTGTGCCATCGGCCACCAGCCCAGTGCTATACGCATAAAACATTAGCGGGCGCTTAGCGGTGATTTTTGAATCAAGTTGGCGTAGGCTACCTGCGGCTGCATTTCGAGGATTTACAAATACTTTTTCGCCACGTTTTTCGGCTTCGCTGTTTAGTTTTTCAAACCCAGCGCTATCCATAAATACTTCGCCACGTACTTCAAGCTCTGCGGGGTAATCGCCACGCAGCTTAAGGGGCACGTTACGGATTGTTTTTACATTTTGTGTAATATTCTCGCCAGTAAAACCATCGCCACGAGTTGCGGCCTGCACAAGCACGCCGTCACGGTAAATAATCGACACAGCCAAGCCATCTAACTTAGGCTCACAACAAAAAGTGAGCTCATCTTGGCTCATTAAACGCTCTTTAATACGGCGGTTAAAGGCGCTAAATTCTTCTTCACTAAAGGCGTTATCAAGCGATAGCATAGGCACTTGGTGAGCAACTTGTTCAAATTTACTCAGCGCAGCGCCTCCTACCTTTTGAGTGGGTGAGTCTGGCGTTAAAAATTCTGGGTTTTCTCTTTCAAGGGCGCTTAACTCGCGCAATAGTCTATCGTATTCTGCATCAGGAATACTGGGTGTATCAAGGACATAATAATTGTAGTTGTGTTGCTCTAACGTACTACGAAGATGATTAATTTGCTCACTAATGCTGCTAGACATTTAAACCTCAAAAAACATAAAAAAAGCCACTTTTAGGTAAGTGGCTTAATAAAAATAATGTGTGCGTATAAATTACGCAGAAAATGCACGAACCTGCTCAACATATTGACGAACGCGCTCAACGGTCATTTCTTCACGCTCGGCATCTAAAATTTGTGCACCAAATTCATCGGCAATTTTCTTAGCTGCGCTATGTAACATATTAAAAGCAGCTAGCCCGTCGCCTTCACAAGGTAAAGTCATAAATAAGCTAACCCCTGCGGTGCTAAACTGTTCCATATTATCAATATCAAACGTACCTGGGTTATACATATTTACTAATCTAAATAACACTGGACCTTGCCCTGCAGGGTCTATGTGGCGATTAAAAAAGCCTTCTTCTGAATATTTAAATCCTAAGGTATTTACTGCAGGCAATAACTTACTGCCTTGCATGCTTAGTCCCTCAGGCATTTGAATATGCACAATAACAAAGTCAGACACATCTGCTGGCGCTTCTTTTTCGCTCTCTGGCTCTGGTTCTAGCTCTGGCTCTTGAACTACTTGCAGGTCGTCTTCAATGGGTGTTTGCGCCACGCTAGTATCTATTTGCGGCTCGTTTGCATCAAAGTTTAGCTCACCAAATTGCGGCTCATCTCGCTGGGCAACAACCGGCTCTTTAGGTTCAACTGGTGTATGCGAAGGTGTATCTTGCATTGGTTCAACCCGCTCTGAAGGCGCTACCTCTGGGCTGTCTTTTTTTCTAACTGACCATAAACCATGTACTAATAAGCCACCTATGACAAGTACACTGATCACAATTAAAACCAATCTTAGTTCTTCGGCCATCCCCTCACCTTTTATTATTTGTTATGCCTAAACCCGTGTATTAATTAACACTAATACGCTTAAATAAACTGTTATGTATGTGCAAGTTGCACTGCTTGTTCTATATCTACTGCTACCATGCGTGATACGCCTGGCTCTGCCATGGTAACGCCAGTTAAACGCCCTGCCATTTCCATCGCAATTTTATTATGACTAATATAAATAAACTGCACCGATTGTGACATTTCTTCAACCAAACGGCAAAAACGTACCACGTTAGCATCATCAAGCGGCGCATCTACTTCATCCAGCATACAGAATGGAGCTGGATTGAGCCTGAATATAGAAAACACCAATGATAATGCGCTCAGCGCTTTTTCTCCACCACTTAACAGATGAATTGTCGAATTTTTCTTACCTGGTGGCTGTGCCATTATACTAACACCACTTTCGAGTAAATCGTCACTGGTTAATTCTAAATACGCGCTACCACCACCAAATACTTTTGGAAATAGCTCGGCAAAGTCGTTGTTCACTTGATCGAAGGTAGCTTTAAAGCGTGTTTTGGTTTCGCTGTCAATTTTACGAATCGCCCCTTCAAGCGTATTTAGCGCTTTGGTTAAATCCTCAAGTTGATTATTCAGATAATCACTGCGCTCTTTAGCTTTTTCAAACTCATCTATTGCGGCTAAATTAACTGGACCTAGCTTATCTAATTGATGCACAAGCCCACTGATCTGATTTTGCGCTGCATTTAAACTCAGTGAATCAGGTAGTGTATCTAAAACACTTTTTAAACTTTGCTTTAATTCTTCAAGCGGCTCAAGTGCTGCCTGCGCTTTTATAATTAGGCTTTGCTCTTCAATGCTTAGCTTTTGATGTTGTTCTTGCAAACCTGTCAGCTCACCTTGAGAGTGCTTAAGGCTGGCTTGTTTACTTATAAGTGTTTGCTTTGCCTCGTTAAGCTTTTTTTGTAACGCAACCAAGCTAGCTTCGCCCTGCTGATGTTTTATTAAAAGCTGTGCTATTTGCTCAGTGAGCTCTTGCTCGGGTATTAGCAACGCTTCCATTTGCGCTTGCAGCTCTTGCGCTTCTTCTTGCGCACTCATGAGCTCTTGCTCAGCATGATTAAGCTTTGTTTGACTAAGCTGCCACTCACTGTGTGCTTTTTGCTCTTTTAACGTGGCCTGATGCGCTTGTGTTTTATATTGCTCAAGTGTAGCTGCAGCTTGGCTGTATGCAGTATTACTGCGTGTGCAAGCAGCGTCGGCGCTTGCCAGTTCGTCAGCTAAGTTATGTTGCTGTTGCTGTAACACTTCAAGCGCACTGTTGTGTTCATCGAGCGTTTTTAATAATTGTGATTGCTCAGTGGTTAATGCACGCTTTTGTTGCTGGTACTTTTCTAGTTGCTGTAAAAATTGTGCTACTTGCTCTTTTAACATGTCGCTGCGCGTAGTGGCCACGGCAATGTTTTGTGCTAATTGATGAATTGCATTTTTAAGTACTGCTAACTCATCACTCAGCTTTTGCTGCTGTGTTTTTAGCGCATTAAGATTCTCAAAATCCCGTGCGAGGGTATTTTCGGCCTCTACTAAGCTCGCTGTTTTTTGCTTTAACTGTGTGTGTTTTAAAAGTTGTGAGTTTTCGGCGTTTTTGTCTGCGCTACGGTGCCAGTTTCGAGCATGTAAAGCACCGCTTTTATCCATAACCGCAATATAAAACGTATCATTTAACGCAGCGAGTTCAGCGTTTTCGCTGTACGCAATACGGGTCAATAAATCGGGATAAACACCCTCAGTAATTAACGCCGCAACGCTATTGACTGGTATTTCACTTTTATGCGGCCACACACTATTGTTGCTTTGCACATCAGCTACGTTTAGGTGCTCAAGCGTTTGCAGTGCCTGTTCAACTATATGTTCAAACCCTGGTTTTACCTGTAATTGATTAAATAAAGTGTGCTGCTTATTGTCATCTTCAATCCCTAAACTGCTTTTAAGCCCAGCAATGCGAGCTTTTAGTTCATTAACGTGCTGTAAGCTTTGCTGATGCTGTTGCTCAGCGTCATTTACTAAATCGGTTTGCTCTTTAAGCGCTGCGGTGCAGTGTGTTTGCGCCGTTTGCTTACTGGCAAGCTCTTGAGTAAGGGTTTGTTTGTATTTTTGTTGCTCGGCTAGTTGCTGCTCTAATTGGCTACTTTTAATATCATCAATTTGGTTATTTAGTTGGCTTAGCTGTGTGTTTACATGGGTTACGGCTTGCTCTGTTTGCTTAACACTACTTTGCTGCGCCTGTACTTTATTATTAAGCGCGTGCTGTTGTTGATTAAGGCTTTGCCACACGGCTGTGTGCTTATTTTTTTCATCAGCTAAATCTGCAAGTGTAAGGGTAAGCTCTTCAACTTGTTCGCTGCACTCTAAACTGTACTCGCTTATCTCTTGGTGGCTCACTGCTAACTGCTCACACACATTTTGCTGCTGTGTTTTTAGCGCTTCACTTTGCAGCTTTCTCTGCTCAAGCTTAGCCACACTTTGTTTAAGTGTTTGCGTTTGCTGTTTAATATTAATGTGTTGTTGTTCGGCGCGGGTCAACTCTGTGTGGGTAACGTGTTGCTGATGCTGCGCATCGTTAAGCGCATCTTGCTCTGCATTTACTTGAGCCTCTAGGCTTGCAAGCACATCGTCGTGGCCTGAGTGGGCCGTTTTAAAAAAGGCGATTTGCTCATTAAGCTTTTTAATTTGCTCACTTTTTTCAAGCTGTTGTTGATGCAGCTTTTGCCATTTTAATACAGCCACTTGGCCTTTTAAGGTACGCTCTTGCGCTTTTAAATCTCGGTATTTTTTCGCATCAACCGACTGCACAGCCAGTTTATCTAGTTGCGCTTGTAACTCTTTGCGCACATCAAGTAAACGCTCAAGGTTTTCGCGGGTACTTTTAATTCGGGTTTGCGTTTCGCGGCGGCGTTCTTTGTATTTAGACACGCCCGCGGCTTCTTCTAAAAATACGCGCAGCTCTTGAGGTTTGCTCTCGATTAAACGCGAGATCATCCCTTGCTCTATAATTGCGTAACTACGCGGGCCAAGCCCGGTGCCTAAAAATATATCGGTAATATCGCGCTTACGACATTTGCTCCCATTTAAAAAGTACAGCGATTGGCCATCGCGTGTTACTAAACGCTTAATCGCTATTTGGTTTCTGTGGGCAAATGTATTAGGTAAATCACCTTGGGTATTATCAAAAATAAGCTCTACTGAGGCTTGCGAGATAGGTTTACGATTAGTTGAGCCATTAAAAATAACATCGGTCATGGCATCGCCACGTAAGTTTTTAGCTGAGCTTTCACCAAGCACCCATCGCACAGCGTCAATTACGTTTGATTTGCCGCAGCCGTTAGGCCCAACAACACACGTCATTTGATCAGGGAATGGAATTTTAGTGGGCTCTACAAACGATTTAAAGCCCGCTAATTTAATAGTGCTTAAGCGCATCTTATTGTTATTACCGATTATTATTGTTATTACTTACAAACAATTTAACTCATAAACAGTTAAAAAGTTAAGCTTGGCGTTTAAAGTTATCTAAAATAATACCTGTGGCCATTGCTACATTAAGTGACTCTGCCTCACCAAAAGCCGGTATGGTTATTTTGTCGCTTACTAATTTTGCACACTGCTCGCGTATGCCATGCGACTCACTGCCCATAAGCAATACACCCTTTGCGCTAAGGTCCGTTGTATGTACGCTTTGCCCATCTAAAAATGCCCCATAAATAGGCATATTTAATGTTTGTAAGTATTCAGGTAGCTCTACTTGGCTTACCGATACTCTGACAAACGAACCCATGGTAGCGCTAATTGTTTTAGGGTTGTAAGCATCGGCGCTGTCGGTACTTGTTACTATATGTTTAATGCCATACCAATCAGCAACTCTGATAATAGTGCCTAAATTCCCCGGATCAGAAACCCCATCAAGCGCCAATATTAAGCCGGTATTATTAGGTAAATCAGCCTTTGGCATATCAACCACTGCAATGGCCGCGTTATTACTCACTAAGGTACTGACTTTAGTCAGCGACTCTTCTTCTGCTGGCGTAAAATCTACATGTGGAAACTGGTTTTGGTGAGTATTTATAAACGCCTGTGTTGCAAATATATCAACCGCCTTTAATGGGCCGTTTAACAACTCAAGTACGTTTTTTTCACCTTGTACAAGGTATTGATTATATTGCTTTCGGTACTTTTTTTGGCCAAGTTGGCGAATAAGCTTGAGTTGGTTTTTTGAAATCATAACAGCCCCATAAAATTATCGCCCTAGTATACCAGAGATGATTTAAAGTGCAGCACCACATATATTAAAAGCAGCGCCATTATAGGCTGTAAGGCTTTTAAAGATTGAGCTTTGCACCAAATTTAGGTAAATTAACAAAAAAACAACATGGATATAATTTTAATGGAATCAATACACCCTACTCCCCCAGAAACCACCCCTGCAGTAAATGAACCTGCTGCCCCTATTTTTAGCGGTAAAGTACAGTTTAGCGGTAAAGGCGGTGAGTTTTTTGGTATTTGGATAGTCAATATTTTACTGAGCGTACTTACTTTAGGTATTTACTCGGCTTGGGCAAAAGTACGCACAATGCGATATTTTTATGGCCACACCCGCATTGACGGACACAGCTTTGACTACTTAGCCACCCCGATGCAAATTTTAAAAGGCCGTATTTTAGCGGTTATTGTATTTTTAATTTACTCCTTTGGTAGCAGCTTTTTTCCTCTTGTAGGCTTACTATTTGCGGTTGCTTTTATTTTTTTAATGCCGTGGATTATTAACCAAGGCCTGCGCTTTAATATGCGTATGACCCGTCATCGAAATGTACGCTTTGCATTTAAAGGCGATTACGGCGAAGCCTTCATTAACTTTATTCTTTTACCTATTGCCAGTATTTTTACCCTTTATTTATTAATGCCGTATGTTTTAAAACGTATCGACACGTACATACATAGCAATATTAGCTACGGTGACACGCCATTAACCGTAAACCTTAAAGGTGAAACCTACTACTTAACCGCCCTTATTTGCTTTGTGGTGAGCTCTATCACTATGGTGATATTTATGGCTGTATTAGGCTTATTTGGGCTTGATTTAATGAATGTAGAAAACCAACAAGCTGCACAAGATCCAGCCAAAATGGGCATTATGTTTGGTGGATTAATGATTGCTTACGTATTTATGATTGCGATAGTAACCGCTGTGTGGGCTGCGGCTATTCGTAACCATATTTTTGATAACAGTCAATTTGAAGACGTAGCATCATTTAAATCAGAGCTTAAGCCTATTCCTTTTGCCATATTACTATTAACCAATATGCTGGCCATTGTGTTTTCTTTAGGGCTTGCCTACCCGTGGACCAAAGTGCGTACATCGAGAATGCTTGCCGAGGTTACAACCGTTAATATTTACCCTAGTGCGCTAAATTTAGTGGATACCGCGCAACAAGAGCAGTCATCGTTTGCTGAAGAAGCAGCCAATGTATTTGATATTGACCTATCGCTAACCTAAGAGCTTATTATGCACGTACAGGGACATTACTTCCCCAAAGCATCAAGCAATTACCAGCAAGGTGTCGCTAACATTAGCGACACCTGTGTTGAGATTAGCTACGATGACCAGCTTATTTCAAGCCATGCAATAAGCGATATAACACTCACTTCTGGTCTAGCTGGGCTTGCTGATGAACTAAATTTTAATGATGGCAGCCGCTTTATTCCTACTGATGTAAATTATCGCTGGCCTTTTAAAGCAAATAAGCATGACCTACTAGAGCGCCTTGAAAAAAGTAAATGGGCTATTATCGCGGCCATTATTTTTACACCGCTTTTTATGTGGCTAATGCTTTATAAAGTTGTGCCCGCTATTGCTGTTTATAGTGTTGATACCCTGCCGCGCAGTGTAGTAGAGCAAATGGGTGAACAAAGCTTTACCCTAATTGAAAAGCTCGCGCTTGATGACAGTGAGCTGCCTAATGAGCAACAAACTAAAGTACAACAACATTTTAATACCATGCTTAATGCGCTCTCGCTTGAGCCATCGGTTTATAGGTTATCGTTTTATAAATCAGAGGCCTTTGGAGCGAATGCGTTTGCAATGCCCCACGGGCGTATTGTCGTAACCGATGAGTTAGCAAATTTATTAGCCGATAAACCCAACGCACTAAAAGCCGTATTACTTCACGAAATTGGCCACGTAGTCCACCAGCATAGCGTACGCATGACCGCGCAATCGGCAGCCAGTACCATTGTACTTGCGGTTATATTTGGTGATTTAGAAGGCATAGCAGAAGTGGTACTTGGTACGGGGGCATCTTTTGCACAGCAAGGGTTTTCTCGTGATATGGAGCGCGAGGCAGATAACTATGCGCTCATTCAACTTGAACATTTAGGGTATTCAAGCAACGACTTTGCCGACGCCATTGAAGCATTACAAGGTGCGCACACCAGCGAAAACGAACACCTTGAAAAGGTAAATAATTTACTCGAATATTTATCTAGCCACCCAAGTGCACAAGAGCGAATAGACAATGCGAGGAAATAACCCCGGTTATATACAAATTGCTCGCTATATTGTGGGGCTGAGTTGGATATACCACGGCTTTTTTCCAAAGCTTTATCATATTGCCCCGCTTGAAAAACTAATGACTGGTAGTGCGGGTTTTTCAGCAGAAGTGTCTGACTTAATTACACGTTCTGCGGGTATTGGCGAAATTATATTTGGAGTGTGCTTATTAGTGTTTTATAAAAATAAGCACATCGTTATTTTAAATATTTTAGCGCTTGTAGGGCTTTTGTTAGCGGTTGTAGTAATGCAGCCACCATTACTCATTGAAGCATTTAACCCAGTAACCACTAACCTGCCGCTTATTGGGTTAAGTTTTATTTGGTTAAAAGAAATTACTAAATAATCGGTATCTTTAAAATAAAAAAGGTATGCCTGCGCATACCTTTTTTGTAGTGCTTAACTTATAGCGTTAATACTTATTTTTATGTGTCCACAGGTGCAATAATTCACTGGCAATTGTTGCTGCAGCAATCGCGGTAAGCTCACTTTGGTCGTACGAAGGTGATACTTCTACCACATCCATACCCACCATATTTATGCCTTTTAGTGCGCGCAGTATTTTAAGCACTTTATCTGATGTTAAACCACCGCATACAGGTGTGCCTGTACCTGGCGCAAATGCTGGGTCTAAACAATCTATATCAAACGTTAAGTAAACGGGTAAGTCGCCTACTCGCTCACGTATTTGCGCTGCTATTTCATTAGCGTGCAAATCATTAGCTTGCATTGCATCAATCACTGCAAACTCATGCTTTGATTGGTCAAAGTCGGTGCGAATACCAATTTGGATACTGTGCTCTACATCAATCAGCCCTTCCATGGGTGCATGATAAAACATAGTGCCGTGATCAAAGCGCGAGCCATTGCTGTATGTATCAGTGTGCGCATCAAAATGAACCAGTGCCATTTTGCCATGTATCTTTGCATGCGCGCGCAATAGCGGAAGCGTTACAAAGTGATCGCCACCAAGGCCTAACAGCGTTGCCCCTTGGCGAAGTATTTGTTCTGCAGCCATTTCTAGCTGTGCCGTAAAATACTCAGGATCGCCTACCGGATAAGTAAAGTCCCCCGCATCAGCAACCGTTAAACGCTCAAACAAAGGAAATGTCCACGGGTATTTAGTGTCTTCCCAGGCTAAATGTACCGACGCACGGCGAATGGCATCGGGCCCTAAGCGTGCACCGGGGCGGCCCGATGTTGCTAAATCAAAGGGTAAGCCTAGTACAACGACATCTGCATCAATGGCATTAATGTTTTGCACCATAGGACGACGTAAAAACGTCATCCCGTTTGAATACAATGAGTGGTCAACATGACCAAACAAGCTAGACATTGCTTATAACTCTTCTAAATAAGTGTAGCCATTAAGGCCGCTTTGCAACTCGTCTAAAACGCTTTGCTGTTCATTTTTATCTATTTTTGCAGACACTAACTGCGCGTACGAGTGTTGAAAACTCTCAACATCTAAATGTACATAGCGCATCATATCGGCTACGGTATCGCCTTGGTTTATCTCACTAATACTGGCAACGCCTTGCTCATCCATATTGATAATAGCGCTGTGCGTATCGCCAAATAAATTGTGCATATCACCTAAAATTTCTTGGTACGCACCCACTAAGAAAAAGCCCATTAAGTAAGGTTTATCAGCACTGTACTCAGGCACGGGTAATGTGCTTTCAATGCCTTGGCCATCAACATAGTGCTCAAGTGCGCCGTCTGAATCACAGGTTATATCAAGTAATACAGCGCGTTTTTTTGGAGCTTCGGTTAAGCCACTTAATGGCAATACCGGAAACACTTGATCAATCCCCCACGCATCAGGAAGCGATTGAAAAAGCGAAAAGTTTACAAAAAACTTATCGGCTAAACGTGCGTTCAACTCGTCAATAATCGGGCGATGGAAACGGTTTTTGTTATCCATGTGTTTGTTAAGCTCATAACAAATACGTAAGTTAACTTGCTCTGCCCACGCACGCTGCGTTAAATCTAAAAGCCCAAGTGCAAACTGGTTATGCGCCTCTGCTAAATCCCCTTGGCTGTCGTGGTAAATTTCAATCAGTGCGCGGTCATCCGTTAAATCGGTTAACTGCACAAAAGATGCCCACATATTATTTAATAAAAGCGGTGCATCTGCTGCTGGCGCTTTTAGCTGTTCTGGTACGTAGCTTTCAGTGCCTATCACGTTTGATATAAGTACTGCATGGTGCGCCGTTAGTGCACGTCCCGACTCAGAAATAATCGTCGGCATGGGCTGCGCGTATTGCTTACATGTATCACCTATGGTGTACACAATATTATTTGCATACTCAGCTAAGCTGTAGTTCATTGAGTTATGCGATTGGCTGCGGGTACCATCGTAATCAATAGCTAAACCGCCCCCTACATCTAAGCACTCAATGCTTGCACCTAATTTGCGTAGTTCACAGTAAAAACGCGCGGCTTCGCTCACACCTAAACGCACATCACGAATGTTTGCCATTTGCGAGCCTAAGTGAAAATGCACAAGTTGCATTAAATCAAGTTGGCCAGCCTCTTTTAAACGATTCACTACATGCAGTACTTGCGACGCTGATAAACCAAATTTAGATTTTTCACCGCCACTTGCTTGCCACTTACCTTTGCCTTGCGATGCTAAACGAACGCGAATACCAATACGTGGTTTAACATTTAGCGCTTTTGCTTGGCTAAGTACCATGTCGAGCTCAGAGAGTTTTTCAAGCACTATGTAAACTTTGTGGCCTAGCTTTTCGCCAATCAGTGCTAAGCGCACATACTCTTTGTCTTTGTAGCCATTACATACAATTACTGCACTGGTTTTTTCTGCCATTGCCAAAACAGTTAATAGCTCTGGTTTGCTGCCCGCCTCAAGGCCTAATTGTTTTTTTTCTAATTCGGCTTGGCTTGCTACTATTTCTTCAACCACTTCGCGTTGTTGGTTTACTTTAATTGGGTAAACTAATAGGTAATCTTTTGGGTAACCATAGTTTTCAATCGCGGTATTAAACGCGCCACATAAACTGTGCACACGATGATGTAAAATTTGTGGAAAGCGCACTAAAGCCGGTAAGCTTAAGCCTTTTTCTTGAAGTTGTTTTGCAATATCTGTAAGTGCAATAGTTTGATCTGGGGCGTGAGCCTTTGGCGCAACATACACATCACCTTGATCATTAATACCAAAAAAACCTTGGCTCCAATGACGAACATTGTAACTCGTGCGAGCTTGTTCTAGTGATGTTGTCTCTTTCATTTATCTTTCTCTTGTATTTAATGAATGCCGGTTCGGCTAGTTGCGCGCATTAAAAGAAAAATAGACTTTTAAGTCCAACAAGTATTTTTACTCGTAACGAGTGATTTTTAGTGTTGAGAGAAAAAACCCCTACACCTTAGCTTTTACAGCTAACCGCCTTTAGTAAAGCAAGCTGGTTATGCGGCTAAAAAAATAAGTACAGCTGTTCTTTTTTAAGATAAAATAGAACAACTGTACTTATTTGGTATAAACATGAAACAAATTTATTTTAATCAAAACAAGCCACCTAAATTTTCTAAAATAACAAAGGCTGCCACTTTTGGTTTGACCAAAACATTTCCTAAACTCAGTGCCCGCCTTGCCATGAAGGTATTTTGTAATCCGCATAGCCGACGCCAATACGAATTTAGAACATGTATACAGCCAATTAATATTAAACTTACTACCGAGCTTGGCGCTGTAAACCTGTACTATTTTAGCCAAGCCGAAAACACTAAAACGGTATTTTTATCTCATGGCTGGGCCGATAGCACTAATCGGTTTACTGCTTTAATAGATGAATTGCTTGAAAAAGGCTTTAATGTTTACTCAATTGATCACATAGGCCATGGCTATTCGCACGGCAATACCTCGCACTTATACGGGTATATGCAGGGGCTAACAGCGGCTTTTGAGTACTTTAATGGGCAAAATATTACAATTAATAGAGTCGTTACACACTCTATGGGCGGTGTTGCTTTGTTAAACTTAGCGCCTCATTATTTAGAGAATAAAAAAATTGTGATGATCTCTGCCCCTGCACAAATATTTGAAGCCATGTTTGCTAAGGTCAGGCAAGTGGGTATTTCTGAGCTCATGCTAGAAAATATGCTTAATAAGGTGTCGGATAAATATGGTATTAGCTGGCAAAACCTTCACCCTGACCATTCTAAAAATAAAATTAACGAAAACATGCTGTTTATTCATGATAAAAATGACTCAGTGGCAAGCTTTGAGGCAATAAAATTATTAACTGAGAACACACCCGCAGCACTTGTGGCCACACAAGAGCTGGGGCACGTGCGCATTTTAAAAAGCCAATACGTGTACGACCAAATAACACGCTTTATGGATTAACGATGAAAAAAAGTGAGAGCACTAAACGCAATATTTTGCACAAAGGAATGGCCTATGCGGCTGCACATGGTTTATATAGCTTGTCGATAGGAAAAATAGCGGCAGTGACTAACATGTCGCGTACTGGGGTGATCTCACACTTTGCCAATAAAGAAGATATGCAAGTGGCTATTTTGGCCTACACCGAAGAAGAGTTTAGAAAACAGGTTGTTGATATATCTGTTGATGAAGATGCGTTAATTCATTTAAATAATTTTCAGCAACGCTGGCTTGAGTGGCTCAATTTTTTAGATACGGTATCGCCTGGTAAGCAGGCAAGTTGCCCGCTCATTAAAGCGTCGGTAGAGTTTAAAGCAAGCCCCAACTGTTTGGTAAGAAAGTTTATGCAAGACCAACACTTAAAAATGATTAACTACCTCACTAAACTTGCAGTTAACTGCCAAGCACAAGGCTACTTTTGCCAAGACAAAGAGCCGAGCATTTTTGCGTATGAGTTTTATGGCTTATATACTGGGCATGTTGTACAAACAAGCTTAATAGATAATCCAGCTTTAACGCTTACTTATAAAAAAGTAGTTGGCAATTTAATTGCGCGATATATGCGTTAACAGTGGCATGTAAGGCGTTTTTTACCTTTAATATGGCGTACTTTTTAAGCGCTTTTAGGTGCAAAAATAATAATAGCCATGCCCAGTAAGGCAACCGCCCCGCCCACTACATCCCACATTGTAAGCTTTACGCCATCAACAGCCCATAACCACAGTAAAGCCACGCATATGTACACACCGCCATACGCGGCATACACACGTCCAGCGGCTGCGGGGTGTAACGTTAGCAACCACGCGAATAGTGCTAAACTGATTGCTGCAGGTATTAAAAGGAATATGGATTTATCTTCTTTAAGCCAAAGATAAGGTAAGTAACAGCCAATAATTTCTGCCAGTGCGGTAATAATAAATAGCGCGATAGTTTTTACTTCAAACATAAAACCTGATGTGATTTAAATAACGAGAGCATAATAAAGCTAAGTAACTGCAAACTAGTTACTTAGCTAAAATAGTGCGAATTCTGGGTAAGAAATTTTTACCCATATTTAAGTAAAACAGATTACTCAGCTAGGGCCACGTCGGCCAGCTTCATTGTACTTTCGAACGATTTAGTACCGGCTATAAATAAACCATTGTGGCAAAATACAGCGTCGTCTAAGCCTGTTTCAGCTTGGAACTCTTCATCAGATAAACCAGCCCACGCTTTAGGCAGTGACTTTCTGTCTTCAAACGAGCCGGGCTCTACTGGTACAGTTTGAATAATCCATTGGCCGTTTTGCGAAGGGTAAACCATAAATAAAGCGTCGCTTGATAAATGGTGTACTGTTTTTTTCCATGGTGTGTATTTTTCTAAAATAATCACGCGGGGATCTTTTGCCTCTTTTATTGCTTTTGCAACAATATCTTTGGCGTTAATGCTTCCTTTTGCTGAGGCAATAAAACGGGTTAATAGACGCGCTGCAAACTCAACGGCTTCATCAAAGCATTCATCAAAGTTGCCTTCCTCTTCCCATGTTGGATTAAACATAGAAAGCGTTTGGCTAAGCGTTATGCCCTCAACCACACCTTTAACGTAGCCACAATCTATGGCATCAATTGTAGAGACTAAACCAGCGTCAACTCTATCAGCCACCGCTTGGTTATTATCACACAGCGCTAAACCATACTTTTTCCAAATTAAGCCAAATGACGAGTATGGCGTGCCATTTTCGCGCTCGCCTGCGCCGCCGCGTTGGTGGTGATCAAAGCGTCCTGTGTCAGGGTTGTATTCGCCACCTACATCAACAACAATATCGGCACTTTCTATTACTGCTTTATCGCGGGTTCGTACCAAGTTAAAGGCAGGCAATACATGCTTAAGTACCGCAATACTAAACACGTCATCGGCATGGAAATTACCACTGTGGGTTACTACTGTTAAATCGCTCATTGGTTTTGGGCTACTTTTAAAAAAGATAAAATTCTCACTTATGAAGTGCTAAATAAAGGTTTATACCCGTTTGCTTAATCAAGTAATTTATTTTGAAGCAAAAAAGCTTGTTTATAGCCAGGTTTTGCCTCTTAAAATCATTAAGTATTACTGTGCACAGGTATTAAATATACGTGGCGAATTTTATACGAAGATAGCAGTGAAAAACAGTGAAGTATTTTTTGCGCCTACAGAGTCAGCTATAGGCACACAGGAGTAAATAGCTTATTTATTCTGGCTCAGGGCTCAGGGCAAGCTCCATAAATACACTTTGTGGGTTATCTTGATACGAGCCAAAGCTTGCACAGCGCGCAAAACCTAAATCTTCATATAAACTAATTGATTCGGTTTGCTTTGGGCCTGTTTCTAATCGGATAAGTGGAATTTTTGTTTCGCCGGCGTAATGCAGTAGGTTTTGCATTATGCGTCTTGAAAAACCTCTACCACGGTAACTTGGTTTTACGTATAAACGCCTTATTTCGCCATATAGCGCGCCGTCATTTTGCTTAACAATAGCGCCACAGGCAATAATGCCATCTTCGTTTTTTAAACCAATTGCATAAACGTTGTCTTTGCTTAATTCTTCTAATTTGAGAGATTGGGCTGTAGCCACGGGGTATAAGGAGTTTATCAGTCTATCTATATCTGCAAACACATTAACTACATCAGGATCCTTAGGGGTTAATTCGACTAACTGCATCTCTTGTCGTCCATTTTATTATTTTGAATCGTTATAGTGACTTCATAATATATACTTAATACGCGTGTTCCTAGTGTTGTTTAAACAAAATGTTTTAATAAGGTAAAAATAGCTTTATTAAAACGTTAGCTTAATTTACAAAAACGACGCACAGCCTGCTAAGCACTTAGGCTTTGCTTTTTTAATTGATGGGCATGCCACTTAATATAATTACTGGCATTCATAGGTTTTGCGACTAAATAGCCTTGTATGCAATCTGCATTGAGCAAGTTTAGTAACTCAAATTGCGCCTCTTGCTCTACACCTTCAGCAACAACGGTAATGTCTAAACTTTTGCCTAGGCTTATAATCGTATTAACAATATTAAAGCCTTTGCCTTTATCTAAAATCTTATCGATAAAGCTTTTATCAATTTTTATTTCCTGTACGGGGAAAGCATTTAAATGAGCTAAACAGGAATACCCTGTACCAAAGTCGTCAATAGAAAACACAAAACCTTGTTCTTGTAGCTCCGTCATTTGCTTTATTGTGCTGTCAATATCGCCCGATAGCATGGTTTCGGTGATCTCAAGTTTAATATGCTGCGGTTTTATGTTGAACTCTTTAATTGTAGAGCAGAGCTCACGGGTAAGCTGCGCAGAATTAAACTGTATATGACTAATATTTATAGATACGCTAAAGTGCTCATCTATCATGTTTTTTTCATTAAGTTGATTAATAAGGCTGCATATATTGCGAAGCACTATGTTTTGCAGTTTTTGAATCAGCCCATATTGCTCTGCAATAGGAATAAACTGATTAGGCGCAATAACCCCTTTATTAGGGTGTATCCACCTTATCAGGGCTTCTGCACCTACTACCTTTCCTTGCATACTAATTTGCGGCTGAAAATACGCACAAAATTCGTTATTAGCGATTGCTCTTACAATATCCGTTTCTAATTCGGCTTGGTTTTCGAGTAAAGTTTGCAGTTTAGGGTCATAAAAGCTGCAGCTATTGCCACCTTTTGCCTTAGAGCGGTACATAGCTGTATCTGCAAATTTTAATATGTTATCGGTGGCTGTGTGCTCTTCGTTAATTAAGCAAATACCTATACTGCAGCTAACTTGAAATGCCAGCTCCCCTATTGCAAACTTATCATTAAACACGCCTTGTACTTTTTTAGCGACTATTTCAGATTCAATACAGGCTTGGTGATTATGCTCGCCAATGTATTCGAGTAAAATAATAAATTCATCACCGCCCACTCTAGCTAAAGTAT
The DNA here is from genome assembly GCA_007988745.1 of Pseudoalteromonas atlantica. Classification (GTDB taxonomy): domain Bacteria; phylum Pseudomonadota; class Gammaproteobacteria; order Enterobacterales; family Alteromonadaceae; genus Pseudoalteromonas; species Pseudoalteromonas atlantica. The sequence goes on along the minus strand of BJUT01000037.1, from coordinate 23,268 downwards.
CAGATGATCGTATTACGCCACCTAAGCGTTTTGCTAATTCTATTAATACTTGATCTCCGGCGCCGTGGCCTAATGAATCGTTTATTCTTTTAAAGTTATCAACATCTAAAAACAGCAATGCGCCCGTTTTTTTGGTGCGTTTAATACGCTCCACACACTTTGCTAGGCTGTCGCTGAGCATTCGTCTATTAGGGAGCCCTGTTAGTGGATCAAAAAACGCAAGCCGTTGAACTTCTTGCTCGGCTTTTTTGCGAAGGGTTACATCTCTTGCCATCCACACTACGTGCTTAAGTTCTGGTTTTTCTGGCTGGTAGTTAGTAAGTGCAGCCGCTCTTCCTTCAAAGGTTATGTGGCCTTTGGGCACGGCTAAATCGTACTCAAATATTTGCATTTCATTGGTGCGAATGGTTTTTTTAATAATCCCCATGATCATGTCGGCATCTTTTTCTGGGAACAAGTCTTGCACATTTTGACCAATTAAATCGGTGGGCGATTCAAGTAATAAGTCACTCGAGGTACCGTAAATATCGGTATAGACGCCCTCTTCGTTCAAAATCAAAATAAGATCGGGCATCACTTGCGTAAATGCTTTAAATTTTTCATTACTTTTTTGCAGATCTGCCACTAGCTGCCTAGCTTTGAGCGACTCTGCGTTTTTTTCTAGTGCTATGCTAGAAAAGTGTACAAAATAGTCAATGAGTTCTAAATCTTGCTGTGTAGGTGCTTTAGGGGTGCCGTGGTAAATAGCAAAAGTGCCTAATATTTCATTGGTGGTTGAAATAACCGGGGTTGACCAACAAGAATATAAACCGTACCTGTGCGCTAAATCTTTGTAATCTTCCCACAAGGGCGAAAGGTCAATATTTTGCGCAATAACTCGCTCATTTTTATAGGCTGCGGTGCCACAAGACCCTACATTAGGGCCTATAAACACACCATTAATGGCCTTTAAATATTCATCGTCAATATTTGGGGCAGCACGATGAAATAACTGATTACCTGTTAAAGACAGTATTGAGCATCTTGCAGAGCTGTCTTCAATAACTTGCTCTATAGCTAAACAAATATCTTGTAAAACATCGTCTAAGGCAATGCCTAACGCGATTTTAGATAATATATCCTGCTGGTGAGATAACAATTGTTTTAGTTTTGCAGTATTCATACTTCACCATGCATCTAGGTACTTTTATGTTGCTACGCACTTTAAAAAAGTGCAGTGCATCAACAAATTCCTGCTCTTAGTTCATATATTTAAAATGAGTATAGTTAATAAACTTACAGCGCGAGTTTTATTATTACGATTATGGAAATTGTTTTTTAATAAAATAGGTAAAAAACAACTTTAGTATGCGTTAAGCCTACATTATTTTGCAACAAAAAATAAACATCCATAACAAAAACAATCCAGCCAACACACTCTAAAACTTTTTAAAAATTTTGCAGGTTTAACACTTTGTTACTTAAAAAGGCTGTTCAAAATTATCAGTCTAATTATACTGCATGCAGATATGAGTCTTTTTTGAGGTTACTGTGCAGATCATACAAGGTATGGAATATTTTTTTTCAGGCTTTAAATTAATTAGCCAAAAAGGCCTTAAGCGCTTTGTGCTTATTCCACTTTTACTTAATATTTTATTGTTTGGTAGTTCATTATTCTTTTTATTTGGTTGGTTAAGCGACAGCTTTAATTATATAAACAACATGTTACCTGAGTGGCTAAGCTGGCTTGAATGGTTAATGTGGCCCATTGCCGTGCTTGTGGTGCTATTTAGCTACAGCATGCTATTTACGGTAATAACTAACTTTATTGCGGCCCCTTTTAACGGACTACTCAGCGAAAAAGTAGAGCTTTATTTAACGGGACAAAAAATAAATGACGACGGTTTTGCTGATTTAGTAAAAGACATTCCACGCATGGTAGGCAGAGAGTGGACAAAGCTTTGCTATTACTTACCCCGCGCTATTGGCTTTTTTATTTTGCTGTGGATTTTACCCGTTATTGGACAAGTGTTATGGGTTTTATTTACATGTTGGATGTATGCTGTGCAATACAAAGATTTTGCCTTCGATAACCATAAAGTAGGCTTTAAACAAATGAAAGACGATTTAAAGTCTAAACAAGGTTTATCTTATGGTTTTGGCTTTGCTGTTATGCTGCTCACTGCAATCCCATTTATTAACCTAATTGTTATGCCCGTTGCTGTGTGTGGCGCTACTCGTTTGTGGGTAGATAATTACCGCTCTAAATACCGAGCGGGCTAAATAACACTGCGGCAAATAATAAAAGCACCTTTTGGTGCTTTTATTTTATCTATCTCAACTTAAGTGCAGTGTAGTTTAGTCTTGCGCGCCTTGGCAGTGCTGCATTTTTTTCATCTTGTAAAGTAAACGCTGTGATCACTATCGAGAATAACTGCTTTTTAAAAGTAATGTTAATGACTTCGCCTATTTTAGTTTTATAAGTGTGTTGCTGATTAAACAGTTTAAGTTCACCGTTTGCTAATTGCTCAACATACAAATAGGGGGTGTGCAAAGGCAGTTTTAACCTTATAACATTTAAACTGCTTTGCTCCTGTACAGCAATCCACGCCCCATCTCTATAAAGCGTATTAAAACGCGTTATGCCCTCGGGCTGTAGTACAGAGTCGTTTTGTATTAAACACGTGCTGCACCCGTTTACACGCCTTTGCTGCCAATTTACTGGCTTGTTATTATAATAAAGCGCATCAGTTAGTAACCATTCACTACTATGGCTACTACTGGCTTTATTAATAGCGCCTTGGCTACAGGCAGCAACTAAAAAAATAATAGCTCCTTGTAAAAGTGCAGCTTTTATAAATCGGTAGCTCATTTAGCGCTCTTTAATTGCTTTAATTAGGTTAATTATAGCCTCGCTTGGCGCTGCTTCTTTTATATAGCTAGGCAATGAAGTAGAAACAGCTTGAGCACGCTGCTGTTGATACAGCTTATGGCTCATTGTATTTGCCACACCAAATCGGTTACCTGCACTTTGTGAGTAAAACTGTAAGTTAATCATGCTCCACTCATCGGTATCCGTTAATACAGTAATTTGCGAGTCTTGGTTTGCATCAAAGTTAGTTAATGTATCGCCTAAAATTGCATTACAATTATAATCGACCGCCTCAGAGCCAGGCCTATTTAATCCTGCGCTTTCATCAATAGCACTTTCATTTATATTTGCAGCGCTGCCGTTTGAATAATCAATGATAAAATCATCCGTTGATCCTGTTTGATTGTTGGTATTTGGCACAAGGTCGCAGTTAATGTTGTTGGTATAAAACCGGTCGTAATAACGATCACCTTCGTTATTACCTATGCTTGCAAGCCCCGTTAATTGATATAGATAATTCATAGAGCTTAAATGATTTGGCTTAAAGTTCACTTCTTCGTCGCCGCCATGATAAAGCCCTAAATTATGCCCCAACTCATGAAAAATAGTAGACGCTTGGTAATTGTTCGTCACATTTTGTGATGTTTGATCATCAACCGATAATCCCCATCCGCCCATAGTCAGCATTAGGTCATTACCATTTATTTCAGCAATACCTGAGCCACTAATGCTGCCATCTTCGTTACCACTGTTTGCCATTAATAAATAATGAAAAATTGGGCGGCGCGTTGTATCGGCATATTCCATTTTATAGGCAAATAAATTAGCGGTACCTTGGTCATATTCAAAGGGCGTGTAGCTGTTAAACGGTACGGTTGTACCGCCTCCTAAATCAAAGTTAGCGGTGGAAATACCCGTGCTTTGGTCAAACAAATCGCCTACATCAAAATGCACTGTGTAACCGTTACTTGCAAATACGCTCACTACTTTTTCTAATGCTGTACGCTGTGGCGTAATACCTATATCGGTACTGTCCATATAATCAATTTCTATAAATATATCTTTTTGATTTACCCGTGCGCCCCATTCATATAAAGGCAGCCCGCCAAACGTTGCGCCTTCTTGCTCACTGCAATCAGGGATCCCATCTAAATCTGTATCGGTATCACAGCTAATATCATTTTGACCTGCCGGCGTATTAAACACAGAGTAAACCCAATCACTTGCTTGATTAGTATCTGTTGCATTAAGCGCACGTTTTAAGCTTGACCCTTGTTCGGCCTGCATTTGTGGTGCGTTATCGCCTTGCCATTGAGTGGTACTAACCGGTTGCTGGGTAGAATTACCAAATTTAACAAAGTCGATTGTTTGTGTGGCGGCGCTATCTAATAACTCTGCAAAGCCATTTATATACCAGTATGGGCGTAGCGCATCGCTTTGGTTACCCACCAGCACAATTTTAGGGTTATTAAGTGCCGCACTTGCTAAAAACTCATCACCAAAACGACTTTGCAGTAAAATATAACTGCCGTTTTCTAATACTTTGTTGGGTAATGTAAATACTTGTTCTGCGCTCACTGAGCTATCAAGCATATTAATTGCGCGCGTTTTTAATGAATAGTTTTGTAAATTAACAGCCTCTCCAGTGCCGTTATAAATCTCTACCCAGGGCGTATCATTAGTAAATTGCACCGATATGAGTTCGGTTATTTTTAAATCTTGGGTTGAGGTGGTAAATTCACTCACTTGGCCTGCTGTCGCAGCAGTACCAGAAAAATTAACTAATTGATCATTTACACGCACTTTGTAAAGCGTGTTTTCTGAAAAATCAGCGCTTAAGTTAACGTTTTTAAAATAGTCACTCGTCTCATCAGGCGCACCAGATACGCTCTCTACATTAAGTGCAACGCAGCTTGCAAAATCATCACTTGATACCTGAACACTGCCTTCACAGCTCCCCGCGCTACTATTTACGGTTAACGAACTGCTCAGCATCACATCTGAAAACGTAATGCTAATGGGGGTGTCAACCAATACCGGTTCTTCTGCCCCATTAGGCGTTATTTCTGTCACCGTTGCAGCGCTGGTATCAATAATTGTCGTATTAAGTAAAAAGTTGGTGCTGTCTTCACCATCACTAGCAGTCAGTGTGTAGCTTTTTGCAGAAATACTATTTACAGGCGGTGTATAGCTAAAACGCAGCGCTTGGGCATCAATAACACTCACCTGCGCCCCTTCTAGGTCATTTGGAAAAGTAATTTGTACCGTATCGCCATCGGCATCATTTACCGTCAAATTAAATTCAGCACTTAAATTATATTGCACCTCAACGGTTACATCGTCTGCCACAGGCGGATTGTTAGGCGGCACCACAATCACCGTTTTTTGGGCGCTATTAGTTGCATCGTCGTTATCTCTAACGGTGGCTAAAAAGGTAATATTGGTATTTTGAGCAACCGTTGGAGCATTAAACGTAATGCTGGAGTCGGTTTGCGTAAATTCGACCACGGGGCCGTTTGTTTGCTGCCAGCTTAGCTCGCTAATGATGCCATCGCTGTCCTGCGCTGTAGCTGTTATTGTCACTGACTCATTTTGCATTGCCTCGTCAGGCCCAGCTAAGGTAACACTAGGTGCGCTATTTAATTGCGTAATAAGTACCGTCGCACTGCTTTGTACAGTGCCCCCAGCATTGTCGGTTACAGTAACACTAAAACCAAGCGTTTCACTTTCACTTACATTTGGGGCGGTAAAGCTTAATTCACCTTCAGTTTGGCTAAATTCGATGGAGGAGCCAGCAGATTGTACCCACACTATGGTGCTAATTGTGCCATCTATGTCTTGTGCATTAGCAATTAAACTCACTTGGGTATTAGCCAGTGCACTGCTTGGGCCTGTAATATTAACTGTGGGAGGGGTGTTTTGAACCGTGATAGTACCAGAAAACACTTGCTCTGTAGTTGCGCCGTCATTATCGGTTACTAGCACCGAAAAACTAAAATCAGTGTCGCTCTCTACACTGGGGGCCGTTGCTGTGAGTATGTTGCCATTGGCAGTAAAGGTAAATTCAGGCCCCGACAGCTGCTTCCATTGATAACTAGACACCTGCCCGTCACTATCGCTTGCCTGAGCCGTAATAGTAAAGGTTTGGTTAGCAACAATAACGCTGCTGCTTACATCAACACTCACAGTAGGGGCGGTATTGCCAGTTGAGCCACTATCGGTGGCGTCACTATCGCTGCCACCGCCGCCGCAACCGGCTATTAAAAGTGATAAAAAAAGTAATCCTAGCCATTTATAAACATTATTTAATACCACTTTTATGCCTCTATGATTTAGCTATACAAATTTTGGGGCACCTTAACAACGTTTAAATGAACGGTGATTTCCTCACGATCATGATACAAATGCTTAGCTTGCAACTCATAGGTTATACCGTACTTAGTAAGCTCTTCTTTGATCATCGTTAGGCATTCATAAACACTATCAAAGCGTTTTTTCATAGGCAGCTTTAAATTAAATATCAGCTCTTTGGCGTATGCGTTTACTGCCCAGTCAATCATTAGATTAGTCACTTTGGTTGGTTTTTCCACCATATCGCACACTAACCAGTTAATATTTCTTTTTTCTGGGCGGTATTTAAAACCATCGGCTCTAAAGTGTTTAACTTGGCCTGTTTCCATCAAACTATCGTTCATTGGGCCATTATCTATTGCGCTAACAAACATGCCTCTGCGTACTAATTGATAGGTCCAACCGCCTGGGCAAGCGCCTAAATCAACCCCTCGCATGCCTGGTTGTACTCGCGCTTCTCGCTCTTTTTCAGGGATAAAAACATTAAAGGCTTCGTCAAGTTTTAACGTTGAGCGGCTCGGTCCGTCACTGGGCATACGTAAACGTAAAATGCCCATAAAAAACGGCGAATTATTATAACTATACGAATACCCTACATATGCGGCATTGTTTGCTAAAAATAGTACATGCATTACCGGGCGGTTTGCCTTTGGCTCACGTAATACCGTGTTTTGTTTTTCGAGTGCTTTTTTTAACGGCGTTGATATTTTTTTACAAAAGGTAAGCAGCTCTTTGCCTTCGTTAGTATCGGGGGTTTCTACGCGCAACTCACTACACAAAGGAAAATCCTTTGCGGCTTCTTTTAATGCAGTGACCCTATCTTCTACCGGCATATTTTCGATTAACGTGCCAGCAAACCACTGGCGCGCAAATACCATATTTTTAAAGTCGACCTTTTTGATTATTTCGTCGCTGTGTTGCGCTTCAAAACATTCATAAATCACGTAGCCGGTATTTGGTTTGGCTTTTACATAGCCGGCAAAACCTTGCTCGGCAGCATGAAACGTTATTTCAGCAGCCGCATCGTTTTCAAAACCACTACGACAATAAATCACAACACTAGACATATTAACCCTTAAACTCTTTAAAACTTAAATCGTGCAACTTGCACTAAAATAACAACCCAACCAATTATAAAACATAACCCACCTAATGGGGTTATTGGGCCTAACCACTTCATGCCGCTTAGGGCTAGTAAATATAAACTGCCACTAAAAAGCAGTGTACCGGCAATAAAAAAACCTCCCGCCACGGTTAAATTAATACCCCACTTAATAAGAATCGCCACGGCTATAAGCGCTAAACCATGCACCATTTGATACTCAGCTGCGGTTTTAAATACCCCGAGTGAATACTCAGTTAAACGGCTTTTTAAGCCATGCGCTGCAAACGCCCCTAACATAACCGACAGCATGCAAAAAAAGCTGCCTGTGAGTAAAAATAATTTAATCATAATTGCTCCACTCTATTGGCTATAAACTTACTTGCTTCAAGCGCTGCAGTTTCACGATTTTGCAGCTCGCTCACACCACTTTTTTTGCGTGGTTTGAGTGAATGATCGCCATCGCTAAGCCACACATAACTTGGCTGTTTTGGCATAGAAAGTGTTTTAAGCTCTTCACGGGTGCCAAAGGTATCTCGCTCGCCTTGTAAGACTAAAAACGGGCAAGGTATGTCTGCAAAATGATCGGTGCGTAGCTTATCTAGCTTACCGGGCGGATGAAACGGATAGCCAAACGCTAATACACCTACAATCGGTTGTGTAGAGCTACAGGCAAGCATAGACGCCATACGCCCGCCCATCGACTTGCCGCCAATAAATAACGGTAAATTAGGTTGCGCATTTGTTAGTACTTGCTCGTAATAAGCTAACAGTTTAGGGGCTCGCTCTGGCGGTCTACGTTTTTGTGCTTGTTTAGCAATTTGCATGTATTCAAAATCAAATAAACCTACATCAATACCCTGCGCACTAATGAGTTTAGCCATATGCTGCATAAAATCAGAATCTGATCCAGCTCCGGCACCATGCGCAAATATAAACTGTGCAATAGCCGGCTGCGTTGCGCTTTTAAACCATTCAATCATTATTAATACTCTTGTTCTTGTTCAACTAAGCTCAGCATCCAATCTTTAAACGAGACTATTTTACCCAGCTCTGTTTGCGACTCTCTAATCACTAAGTAATACGCGTTTTTACTCTCTAAGCTGTGGCTAAATGGGATCACTAAACGGCCCGCGTCAATATCGGGTTTAGCAAGCACACTATTGCCTATTGCTACGCCTTGGCCGTGCACCGCGGCTTGGAGCACCATTGATGAGTGGCTAAATATAGGGCCTTGATTCACTTGTACATTACGTACACCCGCCGTTTTCATCCAGGTTTTCCAGTTACGGCGCGTGGTATCGTGCAACAAAGTGTGCTGAGCTAAGTCACTCGGTTGATTAAGCGGTTTATGCCCGCTTAATAACAGTGGGCTACATAAAGGCACTAAATACTCGGTGTGCAATTTGTAAGTTTGAACCCCACTCCAGTGCCCTCGGCCGTAGTAAATGGCAATATCTACATCATCGGTTAACGAGTTTTCGTCTTGGTCTTGCGCTTTTATACGCACATCTATTTCGGGGTGGAGTTCGTTAAATAAACTTAATCGAGGTACCAACCACTGAATTGCAAAACTCGGGGTCAAACTTACGGTAAGTGAGCCTTTTGCACCGCGAGCAAGTAGCTTTTCGGTGGCATCTATCAGCTGGGTAAAAATCTCTTTAATATCTAAAAAATAGCCTTGGCCTTCTTCGGTTAATAATAACGAGCGATTTTTACGTAAAAACAATTTTAAGCCTAAATGCTCTTCAAGGGTTTTAATTTGATGGCTCACTGCCGCTTGCGTTACATACAGCTCTTCTGCTGCTTTAGTAAAGCTTAAATGGCGTGCCGCGGCTTCAAAAGCTTTAAGTGCGTTTAATGGGGGGACTCGTCTTGACATAGTAACCAAGCTTAGAATTAGTTTTTCTTATGCGTAAGATTATATACAGCATCGTTGTGTGTGTATATTAATGGAATAAAAAAAGCGACCTAAGTCGCTTTTTAAACATTACCTAAATAGGTGTTAAATTATAAATCGCTTGCGCTTGTATCAAGTGGTGCAAAGCTTTTAATTAAGTCATCTACTGCTTTCATTTGCGATAAATACCCTTCAAGCTTGCTAAGTGCTAATGCACATGGGCCATCACACTTTGCTTCATTAGGGTTAGGGTGCGCTTCAATAAATAGGCCCGCAATGCCCAGTGCCATGCCGCTGCGAGCAAGCTCGGCAGCTTGTGCACGGCGTCCATCAGCAGAGTCAGCTCGCCCGCCTGGGCGCTGTAGTGCATGGGTGGCATCAAAAATAACCGGTGCCATGGCTTTCATGTCATCCATACCTAGCATATCAACAACTAAGTTGTTGTAGCCAAAGCTTGAGCCGCGCTCACACAGTGCAACATTATCATTACCTGCTTCATTAAATTTAGTAATGATATGACGCATTTCGTGCGGCGCTAAAAACTGTGGTTTTTTCACATTAATAATGGCACCCGTTTTAGCCATAGCTACCACTAAATCGGTTTGGCGTGCTAAAAATGCAGGTAACTGAATTACATCAACCACTTCAGCAACAGGCGCTGCTTGGTGTGGTTCGTGCACATCGGTTATAAGCGGAATATTAAAGGTATTTTTAATCTCTTCAAATATTTTTAAGCCTTCTTCCATACCTGGGCCGCGGTAAGAATTTATTGATGAGCGATTCGCTTTATCAAACGAGGCTTTAAATACATAAGGAATATTTAATTTAGACGTTACTTCTACATAGTGCTCTGCAATGCGCATTGCTAAATCGCGCGACTCTAAAACATTCATACCACCAAATAATACAAATGGTTTGTCGTTTGCCAGCTCAATATTATTAATATTAATTACTTGGTTGTTCATTTAAATTCCTTAAGGTGCAACTGCTTGCATCATTAATCCACAAATGTAGGCCATATATGTACCTACACCATACCCTAGTACAGCTAATAAAACGCCCACTGGCGCAAGCGAAGGGTGAAACGCAGAAGCCACCACAGGCGCCGACGCAGCGCCGCCAACGTTAGCTTGCGAGCCCACCGCCATATAAAATAACGGGGCTTTTATTACTTTGGCTACAATCAGCATTAAACTTGCGTGTGTTAGCATCCAAATAGCCCCAATTAAAAATAACCCAGGGTTACTAAATATAGCGGTAACGTTCATATGTAAGCCAATTGATGCCACTAAAATATATAAAAAGCTTGAAGCAACTTTTGATGCGCCAAACGCTTCTATTTGCCTTACTTTAGTAAATGATAAACTAATACCAATCGTGGTTGAAATAACAATTAGCCAAAAGAATTTACTGTTTAGGCTGTACTCTTTAGCCCACGCATAATTGTTTGCAAAAAACGGCCCTAAAAAGTCGGCACAAAAATGAGCAAGCCCCGTTATACCAAATGCTATGGCAATAATGGTCATGTAATCATTGAGTGTCGGCATGCGGGCATGCTCTGCATGGTATTGCTCAACACGGTTTTTTAAATCTTCTATGGCGGTTGTATCAGCCCCTGTTGCGGCATCAATTTTTTTATGGTTTGCAGCCATGAGTAATAAAACAGCCATCCAAATATTCGCCACAATTACATCAACGGTCACCATAACCGAGAATATATCGCCGCCCACTTCAAACATTTCTTTCATTGAAGCTTGGTTAGCGCCGCCGCCAATCCAGCTGCCGGCAACCGTTGTCATACCACGCCAAACAGCATCTGGGCCGTGGCCGCCTACTAAATCAGGGCTAAATACACTAACCACTAAAATAGATAAAGGCCCACCAATCACAATACCCAGCGTGCCCACTAAAAACATAATTAGCGCTTTGGGGCCTAAATTAATAATCGCTTTTAAATCAATACTAATAGTAAGTAAGATTAAACATGCTGGTAGCAAATAGCGCGAAGCAACATAGTAAACATTTGAACTATGTCCATCTACAATGCCAAACGTATTGAGTAAAGAAGGTAAAAAGTAACACAGCAATAATGCTGGTACATATTTATAAAATGCTTTTAGTTTGGGGTTTTCGCTGCTAGAGGTTTTAAAAATGAACCCTAAAATTACAGCAAGCAAACCCAGTACAACAGCATCATTAGTAATTAATGCAGTGTGAGTATCAGCCATATTTGTTCCTATTCTTAATGGTGTGTTTTATTATTATCTTCAAGTTCTTCTAGTTGATGCTGAATAATTTCAATTGCCGGATCGTCCGGGCACTCATCAATAAAAAACTGTAAATCATCGCGTGCCATTTTAGGACAATCTAACTGATTGAGTAAGTAACCTCTGTCGCGTCTCTCGTACGGATCATCGCCTAATAGCTCCATTAGCAACTCAACACATACCAGCGCGTGGCCAAATTTATTTTCGCTAATAAACGACCATTTTTGCTGCGCTAAAAACAATTTATAAACTTCATCGTTATAAATAAGCTCAAGTGGCTCTTGCTCTTGGCCATTTTCTTCATCCGCATTTTCAGGAATGATGTACCAGCTCTGTTGCCCACTGCTAGGCTCAATAATGTAGCCTTCTTCATCACTTATTGCGACATGCACGCTAATATCGCCCTGGTTAATACACACACTGGCATCTAATTGCGCTTGCTCAAGCAAATGGCTCAATAAAATACCTAATGTGGTTATAGAGCCGCTGCGCATAGTGAGTGTATAGCTTAAGCTATTTATTTTATGCTCTGGCACTTTTAGCCCAGAGGCGCTAAATAGCCATTTGCTATAAAAAATATCAAGAAGGGCTTCTAATCTATCGTGTGGGTCTTTTTGCTTTGCGCACATAGCAGTGATCTGCTGCTCAAAGTCAGTTAATACAGAAAAAGTTGGTGCTAAATCTATTTGAGGGTCCCATTTCGACTCTGCATTAATACACCGATAAAGTGGCGGTGGAGTAAATTCATCATATGCATCATCTAAATAAGATTCGTCGTGTTCGTCATACCCGAGGGTGGTCATCAATACTACAACATTTATTAAAAAACGAAGACGTAGTTTACCTAATTTTACGGATAGTTACCAATACAGCGAAGCTCCCACCCGTAATTATACCCCAGAGGTGTGCTTTATAGTAAAAGGAGTAGGCCAGCCTGGCTGAAAAATGGTGAAGGCTATAAAGCGTGCAGAGGTGTATTAACTGCGTTATCTGTTACCTAAGTTCCTTGGGGGTTTAAGTTCCTTACGTATAAGCCCCTTGCCTTTAAGTATCGTGCGTGTTTAAAAAGTATATACACGCACCGACACTTAACTTGCAACAAAGTAGGTATTATAAAAGTAGCGGCGATTTTGCCGTTGCCAAATACCCTATCGCTAAAATCACAATCGTGTTAACTACCACATACATAATCTTTGGCAGCGTATTAGTTTGTTTAGCACTAATAATACCTATCGCAATATAAATCACTACAAGCACTATTTTTTCTAATAACCATAGTTGCTCAAAGGGGTTTATTTTTGCCATGAACACCAATGTTATTGCAGAAATAAGTAATAAAGTGTCAATGCTGTGACTGCCAATAAAAACCAGTTTATTTTTGGCAAGCTTGCCACTGCCCATACGCGAAAAAGAGCGGATGTAAAATAAGATAACGCTTAGCATAGCAATTGCCATGTGTGAGTGTTTTACTGCTAAATAATCCATAAGCCTCAGTACTTTTTGTTTTGTTAAATTTAGTTAAGTGCGTTTAATACCAATCCGCTTAATTAAGTGATCTATTTTGAGGATGGAAAAACGTGTTGATAGCTAGGCAAAAAATTTGCTATTTAGTTGTTCTAAATGAGAATTTTTTAACGCTGATAGCAACACGTTTAGCCCCCTCAAAATGATTAAGTATTATTGCTGCTTGGTATAATACCAAGCCCTACGCACTGCTTTGGCTATTATGCCTCACAAACTAAAAAGCACATAGTCGCAAGGCTATGTGCTTTTTAAATTTATAGTAACGATTAACGTTGTTGTCGTTGCACGTTCTCAAATGCTAGTTGTACATTTTGCGAAAAAATCTCAATTAAATTACGTTGCGTATCGGTTATATTTTTAGGGATCCCCGATATAAATAACATCGAATTGTGATTGTACTCGCTGCTACAATAAGCAAATAAATAGTTATCTTTATAAATTATGCTTTTATCTTTAAGTGCTTGATGACACGCCTCTAGTTGCTCGTTTTGCAGCACCGCATCTAACTCTTTACCCTCGCTTTGCTCAAACTCACCGGTACCAGAGCGCACAATTAGCTTATCGTTACTATTTTCTTGCGTATTTTGCGCCACTAACGTAGTGGCATACACCGCTTGATCAGCAATGCCTAATAACGAGGTAAGTTGCTGCATCACCCCTTCAATAAACTGCTCTATTGAACGTGTGGCAAATATATCGCGCGAGGCAACAATAATTTTTTCAAGCCCTTCGCGAGATTGCTCTATAGAAATAATATCGCGATACGAGCGTAAGCTCGACATAATCACAGTAAACAGCTTTTGCGCTGTCAGCTCTGTTTTCGATTTATAGTCGTTAATATCGTAATTAATAATGACTTGGCGCTCAGGCGCCTGCCCAGGCTGACCGGTTCTTAAAATAATGCGAATATGATTATTATTAGCTTCTTCGCGAATAAATTTAGCAACCTGTAACCCAGCGTCATCTGTTTCCATTACCACATCTAGCAGTACAATAGCGGCATCTGGGTGCGCATTTATTAATTCTTTTGCTTCAGCGCCCGAGTATGCGCTTAAAAATTCTAAACGTTTGTTCTGAAATTCAAAATCACTCAACGCAAGCTTTGTAACAGCATGAACTTCAGGTTCGTCATCAACGATTAATACTTTCCAAGTGCCAAGCTCTACTTCACTTTCTAACTCATCTGGCTCATCTGAAAATAAAAAATCACCCATCATATTAAAGGTTCCTTAATGCATTTATAGAACACACAATCATGGCTGTTTATTATCAAATTAAGGCCACTGTGCGAGCGTTACACGATCGTTATTTCCCAAGTCTTTTACTGTTTTAATATTTATATACGCCATTTGCTTAAACAAATGCCGAACAGCTTCACCCTGTTCAAAACCATGTTCTATTAAAAGATAGCCACTAGGGAGCAAATAGTCACGTGATTGTGTAATTATTTGTTTTATATCAGCCATTCCTGCCTCATCGGCCACTAACGCAGAAAGAGGCTCAAAGCGCACATCCCCTTCTTTTAAATGTTTATCGTCGTGTTCAATGTACGGTGGGTTGGTCACAATTAAATTAAACTGCTCATTTTTCAGTGCGCTAAACCAGTTACTTTGCTTAACTTGCACATTATTAATGGCTAAACGCTGCTGATTACGAGTCGCTAAGGCCACCGCATCTGCTACTTTGTCGACTGCTGTAATTTGCCATGTTGGCATTTCACTGCCAAGTGCAAGTGCAATAGCGCCGGTGCCAGTGCCTAAATCAAGCACTTTTGCTTGCTCAGGCACGGTAAGTGCTAAAGCTTGCTCAACGAGTGTTTCAGTATCAGGCCTAGGAATAAGCGTTGTAGCATTCACCTCGAGCGCTAAGCTCCAAAATTCGCGCTGGCCAATAATATGCGCTACGGGTTCACCACTTAAACGCCGTTCACAAAATTCATCATATTGGCGCTGTTCGTCGCTGCTAAGTAGGTTATCTGGCCAGGTAAATAAGTAACTGCGGGGTTTTTGAAGAATATGTAATAGCAGTACTTGTGCGTCTAATTTAGCGCTGTCGCTAGTTGGTGCAAGTTTAGTTGCACCAACCGCTATTGCCTGCTCAAGCGTGTGGCTCACAATTACTCATCGCCCATTGCGGCAAGTAAATCAGCCTGATGCTCTTGCATTAATGGATCGATAATTGCGCCTAAATCACCAGTTACCACTTCGTTTAAGCGATAAAGCGTTAAATTAATACGGTGATCGGTAATACGCCCTTGCGGGTAGTTGTAAGTACGAATACGCTCAGAGCGATCGCCGCTGCCCACTAAGTTACGACGCTCAGAGGCCTCAGCCGCATGACGTTTTTCATCTTCGGCTTGCTGTAAACGCGCGGCAAGTACCGACATCGCTTTAGCACGGTTTTTATGTTGCGAACGCTCATCCTGACACTCAACCACAACACCCGTTGGAATATGAGTAATACGAATTGCAGAGTCGGTTTTATTTACGTGCTGACCACCGGCGCCCGAGGCTCTGAAGGTATCTACTTTTATATCGGCGGTGTTTATTTCAATGGCTTCAGCTTCTGGAATTTCGGCCATTACTGCGACCGTACAGGCAGAGGTATGTACACGCCCTTGCGACTCAGTCTCTGGTACACGTTGAACACGGTGAGCGCCCGATTCAAACTTAAGCTTACCGTACACACCTTCACCGCTAATATTTGCGATAACTTCTTTGTAGCCGCCGTGTTCACCTTCGTTGGTGCTCACTACTTCAACTTTCCATTTTTGTGTTTCGGCGTAACGGCTGTACATTCTAAATAAATCGCCTGCAAAAATAGCCGCTTCGTCACCACCCGTACCCGCACGTACTTCTAAAAATACATTGTTGTTATCTTTAGGATCTTTAGGAAGCATAAGCACTTGTAGCTCATCTTCTAATGATAAAATTTGCGCTTTAGCTTCTTTATATTCTTCTTGCGCCATTTCACGCATATCTGGGTCTGAATCTTTTAACATTTCTTCAGCAGTCGCTACATCGTCTTGCGCTTGTTGGTATGCTAAAAATGTTTTTACAATTTCTTCAAGCTCAGAGTATTCTTTTGAAAGAGCACGAAAGCGGTTTTGATCACTAATGACCGACGGATCGCTCAGTAGCGCTTGTACTTCTTCGTAGCGCTCTACTAAGGTTTCTAATTTACGATATACAGACTCTTTCATTTAACTGTTATTCCTGATCAATACCTAACATTTTTTTCAACTGAGTTAGTTGTGCCACTTCACCTTTTTTAGCCGCATCTTGAATTGCACGGGTAGGCGCGTGCATTAAGCGGTTGGTTAATTTATTGGCCAACTCTAATATAATTTTTTCTGCGTCTTTACCTGTATTTAGCTGGCTAACCGCCCGCTCAACAAGTTCTGACTTAATGGTTTGTACGTCGTTTCGGTAGTGGCGAATTAAATCAACCGAATCGAGAGAGCGAACCCACATTTCAAATTCTTTTACGCGCTCGCTTATTATTAATTGTGCTTGTTCTGCCGCCTGTTCACGCGCGGCCATATTCTCGCTTACAATGGCTTGTAAGTCATCAACGGAATATAAATAGGCTGCGTCAAGCTCGCCTACTTGGCTTTCTATATCGCGCGGTACGGCAATATCAATAAACAGCATAGGTTTATGGCGGCGCTGTTTTAATGCTTGCTCGACCACCCCTTTACCTATTATTGGTAACGTACTGGCGGTTGAGCTAATAACAATATCGGCTTTGTGTAAACGCTCAGGTAGTTGTGCCAGCGCAATCACATCGGCCGACACTTCCTGCGCTAAACCGCGTGCACGCTCAATGGTTCTATTGGCAACCGTAATTTGTTGCGGCTCATTTTGATATAAATGTTTAGCTACAAGCTCTATTGTTTCGCCGGCACCAATTAATAACACATTGGTTTTATCAAGCTTGCCATAAATATGTTTTGCTAAATTAACCGCTGCAAACGCCACCGACACAGCACTGGCACCAATATCAGTGTCGGTACGGACCTGCTTAGCTACCGAAAAGGTTTTTTGAAACAACCTATCAAACTTAACGCCTACAGCATCGTGTGTTTTGGCGCTATGATAAGCTTGCTTAATTTGCCCTAAAATTTGCGGCTCGCCCAATACCAACGAATCTAAGCCGCACGCAACACGCATTAAATGATTAATGGCTGCATCACCTTGGTGGCAATATATATTTTTGCTCAGTTCGTGTTCATCCAATCCATGGAAACTGGCAAGCCAGGCTAGCAGTGCTTGGGAATTTGACTGCTCAAGGCTACAATAGATTTCGGTACGGTTACAGGTAGATACAATAACGGCTTCGTTAAAGTCGGCATGACCGCTTAATTGCTGGAGCGCCTCAGACATTTGCTCAGGCGAAAAAGCCACTTTTTCACGTAATTCTACGGATGCGGTTTTGTGATTTATACCAAGTGCTATGATGGTCATATTTGCCAAATATTGCTGCGCCCTACTTTAAAGGCGGCAATTTTACCAAAAATCAGCGGAATATGGAAAGTAAGGAACAACATTTGATTAGACATTATTTAATTTTATTCACTCTTTTTTTGTTTTTAGCGGGCTGCGCCCACCAAATTGATACAAAAACAACGCTTTACGATGATTGGAAACCACGCTTAGCAGCGCAAAAAACCTGGCAAGCACAAGGTAAATTAGCGTTTATAAGCCCTGATGAGCGCCAATCTGCAAACTTAAATTGGCAACAAGACGAAAAACAAAACAACTTAGTGCTCACTACGTTTATTGGTACTCGTATATTGTCGCTTAAACAAACCCGCACAGGTGCGGTACTTGATTACGACGATAAAACATACACAGACACTAACGCCGCGTTATTATTAAAACGCTTAACCGGTTTTGACCTGCCAGTTGATAACGCCGATAACTGGTTAAAAGGCACGTTAACGTCGCAAACATTAAAAGTAGACGAACTTGGCCGTGCACAACAAGTTATTTGGTACGATAACAGCAATAAAAAGTGGCAAATAACGTATTCAAACTATAAACAGCAAGGTGGCTTTTGGGTTCCTGGCAATGTCACGCTAAAACATCAGCAAATTAAAATCAAAATTCAACTCTACAATTGGCAATTTAATTAAGTATGAATACTAAAACAGCTTTTTCGGTCATTGCACCGGCAAAACTTAACTTATTTTTACACATCAATGCGCGCCGTGATGACGGTTATCACGAACTAGAAACCTTATTTACCTTTTTAAATTTTGGCGACACACTCGACTTTTCAGTTAACGAAGCGCCCACTATTTTAATAACGGGTGATACGAAAGGCATAGCAGATTGCGATAATCTCATCTATAAAGCCGCGTTATTGCTTAAAAATCACTGTGGCATTTCATCAGGTGTAAAAATAAATCTCACTAAACGTTTACCTATGGGTGGCGGCGTGGGAGGCGGTTCATCTGATGCAGCCACCACGTTACTTGCACTTAATAAAATGTGGAATACACAACTAAATATTGATGAATTAGCAAACTTAGGCTTGCAATTAGGCGCCGACGTGCCGGTATTTATTCGTGGTAAAAGCGCCATAGCACACGGTATTGGCGAACAATTGGTTGACGTAGAGCTTGAACAAAAATGGTATTGCGTTGTGCACCCTAATCAGCATGTCAGTACCGCTAAAATATTCACTCACCCAGATTTAAAACGCGATACACCAAAAATTTCAGGTGATTGGCGAACCCATAAATTAACCAACGATTGTGAGCCTTTAGTTAAAAAGCTCTGCCCCGAGGTTGAAAAAACCCTGCAGTGGTTGCTAAAATACGCCCCGTCGAAGATGACCGGAACAGGTTCATGTTGTTTTGTCGAATTTGCTAGCCAAGTTCAAGCACAAGATGTACTTGATAACCTCCCCCATACTTGGCAGGGTTTTGTTGCTTCTAGCGCAAATGTCTCACCTGCTCATACGGAGCTTGCCGCCATATTCGATCAATGAAGTAACGTACAAGTAATCATAAGTTAACGCGTAGTGGGTTTTACCTATTTACCCGTTAGTCCAAAAATTCAGTGCCTGAGGAACCCTACCGTGCCTGACATGAAGCTCTTCGCTGGTAACGCAACACCTGAGTTAGCTCAAAAAGTTGCAAAACGTTTGTATATTGAATTAGGCGATGCTGTTGTTGGCCGTTTTAGCGACGGTGAGATCAGTGTTCAAATAAATGAAAATGTTCGTGGCTCGGATGTTTTTATCTTGCAATCAACCTGTGCCCCTACTAACGATAACCTAATGGAACTTATCGTTATGGTTGATGCTCTACGTCGTGCATCAGCAGGTCGTATTACTGCCGTCATTCCTTATTTTGGTTATGCACGTCAAGACCGTCGAGTACGTTCTGCGCGCGTTCCAATTACCGCTAAAGTTGTTGCCGATTTCTTATCAAGTGTAGGTGTTGACCGCGTTCTTACGGTTGATTTACACGCTGAGCAAATACAAGGTTTCTTTGACGTACCAGTAGATAACGTATTTGGTAGCCCTGTATTACTTGAAGATATGGAAGAGCGTGAGTTTGAAGACGTTGTTGTAGTATCACCAGATATTGGTGGTGTAGTACGTGCCCGTGCTATTGCAAAACTACTTCACGACACAGACCTTGCTATTATTGATAAACGTCGCCCTCAAGCTAACGTTTCTCAAGTAATGCATATTATTGGTGATGTTGAAGGCCGCGACTGTATTATCGTAGATGATATGATTGATACCGGTGGTACTTTATGTAAAGCCGCAGAAGCACTTAAAGAACA
The DNA here is from genome assembly GCA_007988745.1 of Pseudoalteromonas atlantica. Lineage (GTDB taxonomy): Bacteria > Pseudomonadota > Gammaproteobacteria > Enterobacterales > Alteromonadaceae > Pseudoalteromonas > Pseudoalteromonas atlantica. The sequence continues at coordinate 3,470 of BJUT01000037.1, read as the reverse complement.
CGGTGCTAAACGCGTATTTGCCTATGCAACGCACCCTATTTTATCTGGCAAAGCTGCAGAGAACATTCGTAACTCAGTAATTGATGAAGTAATTGTAACTGACTCAATTCCGTTATCTGATGAATTAAAAGCGCTTGATAAAGTAAAAGTACTGACTCTTGCTGACATGTTAGCCGAAACAATTCGTCGCATCAGCAATGAAGAATCTATTTCTGCGATGTTTGAACACTAAAGTCACACATTCGTTGGAACATATAAGCGCCTTTTGGCGCTTTTTTTGTATGTGTTGTTTATTTTATCGGGGGGTGGTGTTATGATAGCGCGCCTTTTGGGTAGGGACCTTGGTCGCAAAGGCCCTAACACTTTTAATTATTGGAGACATTATGTCTAACGAAACTTATACTTACAACGCTGAACTTCGCGTAGAAACTGGTACTGGTGCGAGCCGCCGCCTACGTCGCGAAGACAAAGTACCTGCTATCCTTTACGGTGCAGATAAAGAAGCGGTATCGCTTACTCTTGCTCATAAAGACATGATCAAAGCACAAGAAAGCGAAGGTTTTTACACGCACATTCTTACGCTAAATGTTGGCGGCGAGTCTGTTGAAGCTATCTTAAAAGATATTCAACGTCACCCATTCAAGCCAAAAATCACTCACCTTGATTTCCAACGTGTAGATGCAACTCACAAATTAGTAACTAAAGTTCCTCTTCACTTCATCGGTGAAGAAGCAGTTACTAAAGCTGGTGCAACTGTTGTTCACCAGTTAACTGAAGTTGAGATTTCTTGTCTTCCTAAAGCACTTCCAGAATTCGTTGAAGTTAACGTTTCTAATTTAGTAGTTGGTGATTCAGTTCACATTTCTGACCTTGAACTTCCTTCAGGTGTTCAGTCTGTTGAACTAGGTAAAGGCGAAGGCCACGACCTGTCAGTAGTTACAATCAAAGCTAACAAAGCAGCTCCTACTGAAGAAGAAGCTTCAGACGCTGCTGAATAATATTTAAGGTCTTGCACCTTGAATTCTATTCAAATGCTTGTGGGCCTGGCTAATCCAGGCCCCGAATACGCAAACACACGCCACAATGCAGGTGCTTGGTTCATTGAAGAACTCGCAGCACGCTACAACTGCACGCTCAAACACGATCCTAAATATCACGGCCTAACTGGCAAAGTGATCATCCAAGGCCAAGAATTCAAATTATTGATCCCCACCACCTACATGAACTTAAGTGGTAAAGCGGTCGGTAGTTTAGCCAATTTTTTCAAAATCCCCGTGGAAAACATACTTGTTGCCCATGACGAAATGGATTTAGACCCAGGCGTTGCCAAACTTAAAAAAGGTGGCGGTCATGGCGGTCATAATGGCTTAAAAGACATTATTGCAAAAATGGCAAACCAAAAAGATTTTATGCGTTTACGCATAGGTATCGGTCATCCAGGGCATCGTGAAATGGTTACCGGTTGGGTGCTTGGAAAAGCAGCCAAAGAAGACCAAGAAAAAATGGATGCAGCGGTTGATGAAGCAGTTCGTTGTATGGAAATACTTGCAAAAGATGGTGTGTTAAAAGCACAAAACAGACTACATTCTTTTAAACCATAATCGTTTAAACGAATCTTAACAAGGTATCTTACTATGGGTTTTAAATGTGGCATCGTTGGCTTGCCTAATGTTGGTAAATCAACGCTTTTTAATGCACTAACTAAAGCGGGTATTGAAGCCGCTAACTTTCCTTTTTGTACCATCGAACCTAACACAGGTGTAGTACCGGTACCCGATCCTCGCTTAGACGAGCTAGCAAAAATTGTAAATCCTCAACGTATTCTACCTACCAGTATGGAATTTGTTGATATTGCTGGTTTAGTAAAAGGCGCATCAAAAGGTGAAGGTTTAGGAAACCAATTTTTAGCAAACATTCGTGAAACGGATGCAATTGGCCATGTAGTTCGCTGTTTTGAAGACGAAAACGTAATTCACGTTGCAGGTACTATTGACCCTGCTGACGATATTGACGTTATCAATACCGAATTAGTACTTGCCGATATGGACAGCGCTGATAAAGCAATTTTCCGTAACGCTAAAAAAGCGAAAGGCGGCGATAAAGACGCTAAAGAGCAAAATGCAGTACTTGAAAAAGTAAAAGTACACTTAGACGAAGGGTTAACACTTCGCTCTTTAGAGCTTACTAAAGAAGAAAAAGCAGCAATTAGCTCAATTAACTTCTTAACTATTAAGCCTACTATGTACATTGCTAACGTAGCTGAAGATGGCTTTGAAAATAACCCACACCTTGACCGTGTACGTGCTATTGCAGAGTCTGAAGATGCTGTAGTAATTCCGGTGTGTGCTGCAATCGAATCTGAGCTTTCTGAACTAGATGAAGAAGACAAGCTTGAATTTATGGCAGACCTAGGTTTAGAAGAACCAGGCCTAAACCGTGTTATTCGCGGTGGTTACGAGCTATTACATTTACAAACCTACTTCACTGCAGGTGTAAAAGAAGTACGCGCGTGGACTATTCCAGTAGGTGCAACTGCGCCGCAAGCGGCTGGTAAAATTCACACCGACTTTGAACGTGGCTTTATTCGCGCACAAACCATTGCTTATGACGACTACATTGCCTTTAATGGCGAAGGTGGCGCTAAAGAAGCCGGTAAAATGCGTCAAGAAGGTAAAGAGTACATTGTTAAAGATGGCGATGTAATGAACTTCTTGTTCAACGTATAATTACGCCTAAACAATCTGTTTATAAAAGCCCGCTTAATGCGGGTTTTTTTATGCCTTTATCTAAATAAGTTTTATCCAAAAGACAAATGGCCTTAATTACTTTTGGCTTTTTATAGCAATTAGCATAATTAAGCGATCTATTTTGTTGATGGAAAAACCAGATGATAGCTAGGAAAATTCGCTATTTAGTTGTTCTGAATGAGAATTTTTTAACACAGATAGCGACACGTTTAGTCCCACAAAATGATATAAGTATTATTACGGATTGGTATGATACTAACGAGCTAAGCTAAATACTTTATTTAACGTAAGAAATACGCATCAGTAGTAAGCAAATTACCCTACCAACTACCCCCACGCGGTGATTAATATGTAATTTTTAACGCACCTAGCGCACGTTATGGCGACTTAAAATGATTGCATAACCTGGTTATTAAGTATCATAACTTCATTCAATAGCTAAAATACTCAATAAACTCGGTTTTAATACAACTTGATCACAAAGCGACTGCATAAATACTCAGCAGTTTTTATATTAACGGTTTTAAGTTGTTATTACTTAGTGTACTTTGACAGTTGATTTACAGTTAAAAAAACAGCAAATTTATTAAAATTTAGCCTCTTAGCTTAATTTTCCTGCAAACAAACCCTGTTAAGTGTTTTTTTGCAAAAAAGGTGTTGACGGATTTGGGTCATATCAGCATAATACGCCCCGCACTCAGCGATGAAGTGATAACAAAAGAG